>JANXTS010000027.1 GCA_025352265.1 Variovorax sp.
TACGGACAGCAAGATCCAGGTGCAGTTGAAGTCGGATCATCAATCGAGCTCGCTCAGCCTGGGGCACATCACGCGCATCGAGGACAACCAGGGGCGCAAGGACGCGCGCGGCGAAGGGTTCGAGTTGAGGACCGATGGGCATGGGGCGGTGCGGGCAGCCATGGGGTTGTTGATTACGACCGAGGGCAGGGGGAATGCGGCAGGGGCGGTCAAGGACATGGACGAGACGGTCGAACGCCTGAGGGCCGCACAAGGCCAACATGCTCAATTGGCCGAAGCCGCGCAGACCCACAAGGCGCAGGACAAAGCCAACGACCAGGACGTGGTGCAGCGCGCGCTGACAGAACAAAACAAATCAATCGAAGGCAAGCCCGCAAGCGGTGACGCTGACTCCGCCACCTTCCCTGAACTCAATGCACCGCACCTGGTGCTGTCCAGCCCGGCGGGCATCGAAGTCACTACGCCCGTCAGCATCCACCTGCACACCGGCGAACACACCGCGATCACCAGCCAGGGCCACACCAGCCTGAGCATCGCCAAGCGTTGGCTCGCCAGCGCGGCTGAGGGCATCCGCGTCTTTACGCACAAGCAGGGCATCAAGCTCATTGCCAGCGACGACCCCATCGGGATCCAGGCACACAAGAACGAGGTGGTGCTGATCGCGCACAAGGACGTGCGCATGGTGAGCGTGAACGGCGAGATCCACGTCACGGCCAGGAAGAAGGTGGTGGTGATCGGTGGTGGGAGCTACAGCGAATGGAGTGCGACGGGGATCACGCACGGGACGGCGGGGACATGGCTGGAGCATGCGGCGTTGCATGCGCAGGTCGGACCGATGCAGAGAGTGGTGGAGATGCCGCAATTTGCTCGCGGCGAATTCAATTCAAAAAACAAGTTCTCGCCCTCGGCCTGAAGAAAGCACCCTCATGATCATCAGCCCGCCCTTTCTGCCGACGCCTAACGTCGAAGACGACCTTTTTGTGACCGCTGCGATGCCAGATGCCATCGACAAGGCGCCCGGATCGGGCGGTGCCCCGCTGGGGTCTTACCCGCTGACAACCTCCATGACCTGGCACAACGGCCTTCACATCACGGCCCCGCGCGCAGTGAACCGCGCGTTGCCCGTGCGCGCTATCGCAGACGGCACCGTCATCTTCAAAAGAGAGCCGGTCCCTGCAAATAAAAAACCCAACGACCCTCAAAACTACAACCCCTACGGCATCGAACCCGCCTGGACCGACAACGGCATCGTCATCGTTCGCCACACCACAGAGATTGGGGCGACCGGTACGGCTGGCACAGCTGTCACTTATTTCAGCGTGTACATGCACCTGTCCAGCGTCGGCGCTGCCGTTGCAGAAAACAAGCCCATCTGGCGCAAGGATGCGATCGGCGAGAGCGGCCAGATTCTCGGAAGTCCCAACCAGATTCACTTCGAGATCTGCCTCGACCCCACCAACCTGAAAAATCTGATGGGTACGGCACGCGCCACCTCATGGATCGACCCCGAAACAGTTCCCACTGCGGATGGGCGCACCGACAGCGTATTCGGCAGCGTTTACGTCTACCTGCCAGCCGGCACCCCCAGCCGTACCACCGCGCCAACAAATCATTTGCAAACCGGCGGGGCCACCGCAGGAACTGGCCACGCAGTGGCCAACACGCTGAACCAGGCCCAGTGGGTCGAAATCCGTTATGACCGCGGGAGCGCCACCCTCAGCAGCTATCGCGCGACCAGCAGCACGGCGCTCAACAAGGAGGTCGGCGACCCCATCGGCAACAGCAACCTTGAACCCAACGGCGAATACGGCTTGTACAACGAAGCCAACACGCGCCACACCCATGCCTTTGCCTCAGGCGCTACCAGCAGTCCCAGCGGCTGGTATGAGTTATTGCGCTTCGGGCGCAACATCGGCACCGACCCTCTGCCCGCCAATGCGGCCCACTGGCGCAAGATTCCCACCGATGTCGGCACCGTCTGGGCCGACCTCAACGCCCCAGGCACCCGGAAATTCAGCGACGCCGACTTTCCGGCCTTCAAAGGGTGGAACTGCTTTGACGACGACCCCAGCCCCGACAACCAGCGCTGCGGTCGTATTGAACAACCCGCCCTGTGTCAGTCACCCCAGCCTCAACAACCGCACCGCATTCCCCTTCAAGATCCCCGGCACCACTTCCGGCTTGAACCCCGCCCCTTCAAAGTCTTTCAGCCACTTGTCGGGTGTGATGAGCGGGTAGTCGCTGGCAAAAAGAATTCGGTCTTTGAGCAACGTGTTGGCGTACTGCACCAACTGCTTCGGAAAGTATTTCGGGCTCCAACCTGACAAGTCGATCCATACGTTGGGCTTGTGCGTCGCCACGCTCAAGGCTTCGTCTTGCCACGGAAAACTGGGGTGCGCCATGACGATCTGCATGTCCGGAAAGTCGATCGCCACATCATCCAGGTGCATCGGGTTGCTGTACTCCAACCGCAGTCCGCCGCCGCAACGCATGCCCGAGCCGATGCCGCTGTGACCCGTGTGAAAGACAGCAGGCAGACCGTATTCGGCGATCACTTCGTACAGCGGCCACGCCATCTTGTCGTACGGATGAAAGGCCTGCATCGTCGGGTGGAACTTGAAGCCCTTCACACCGTAGTCTTCGATCAACCGTCGTGCCTCGCGTACCCCCATTTTTCCCTTGTGCGGATCGATGCTGGCAAAGGCAATCATGATGTCGCTGTTCTTCTGCGCAGCCTCGGCGATCTCTTCATTCGGGATGCGCCGGCGACCGGTGTTCGACTCGGCATCGACCATGAACATCACCAGCCCGATCTTGCGTTCACGGTAGTGGTCGATGCTCTCCTGGATGGTCGGCCGCTTGCCGGCCTTGAAGTATTTATCGGCCGCGCGGTCGTACTCCTCGCCGTAGTTGTCGAACGGGTTCCAGCAGCTGATTTCGGCGTGTGTATGGGTGTCGATGGCGACGAGATTGGCGTGATCCATGGCGCGGTCTCCTTTTGTGTTCGGGCTGAGGGTAAGTCCCAATGTCGCGGTCTACATTGCGCCTTGAATTGGTTATCTTGCATAACCATAATCGAAGCCAACACGGATTGCAATCATGACTCACCCCGATCTCCATCTCGAAATCCTCGACGACGTCGCCGTGGTACGTCTCACACGCGGCGCCAAGCGCAACGCGCTGTCAGACGGCCTCATCCTGGCCCTGCGCGACGCCTTCGAAAGCCTGCCCGACGCGGTGCGCGCCGCGGTCGTCGACGGCGAAGGCCCGCACTTCTGCGCCGGCCTCGACCTAAGCGAGTTGAAAGAACGGGATGCCGGGCAAGGCATGAAGCATTCGCGCATGTGGCACGCCGCTTTGGAGCGTGTGCAATACGGGCCGGTTCCTGTCATCGCGGCGCTGCACGGTGCGGTGGTCGGCGGCGGGCTCGAGCTGGCCAGCGCCTGCCACATTCGCGTGGCCGACGCCTCGACCTTCTATGCGCTGCCCGAAGGCTCGCGCGGCATATTCGTCGGCGGCGGCGGTTCGGTGCGCATCCCCAAGCTCATCGGCGTGGCCCGCATGACCGACATGATGCTCACAGGGCGCGTCTACAACGCCGAAGACGGCGAGCGCGCCGGCTTCGCGCAATACCTGGTACCCGAGGGCACTGCCTTCGACAAGGCACTCGAGCTCGCCATGCGCGTGGCCCAGAACGCGCCGCTCACCAACTACGCGCTGATGCACGCGCTGCCGCGCATCGCCGAACAACCTGCCGACCAGGGTTTCTTCACCGAAGCGCTGATCGCCGGCATTGCACAAAGCGCCCCCGAAGCCAAGGAACGCGTGCGCGACTTCCTCGAAGGCCGCGCAGCCAAGGTCGCCAAGTCATGAGCACGAGCGCAGCCCCCAAGTACCGTTCGCTGGCCTTCGGCGTCACGCGCGGGGTGTTGCGCGAAGGCGCGTCGGGCACGCGCTATCTCAGTGCCGAAGCACCGTTGGCGTCGAGCACCGAACGCATGACCGACTGCCTGGTGCATTGGGCCGAAGTCGCGCCCGATCGCACCTTCATCGCGCGCCGCGAACGCAACGCAGAGGGCGGCACCGGCGAGTGGCGTCATGTGACCTTTGCCGAGGCACTGCAGCACGCGCGCCGCATCGGGCAGGCGCTGCTCGATCGCGGGCTGAGCGCCGATCGGCCGCTCGCCATCCTGAGCGAAAACGGTATCGAACACGCGCTCCTCGCGCTGGGTGCGCTCTACGTCGGCGTGCCGCACTGCTCGGTGTCGCCGCCCTACTCCGTCGTCAGCCAGGACTTCGAAAAATTGCGCCACGTGCTCGATACGTTAACGCCCGGCCTGATGTTCGCGAGCGACGCAGCGCGCTTCGGTCGCGCGATCGTTGCGGCGGTGCCGGCCGACACCGAGGTCGTGCTGGGCGAAGGCTCGATCGAAGGGCGCGCTACGCTGTCTTTCGCCGAGCTCGATGCCACCGTCGCGACCCCTGCTGTCGATGCCGCGATGCGCGCCACCGGGCCCGACACGATCGTCAAGTTTCTGTTCACATCGGGCTCGACCAAGCTGCCGAAAGCGGTCATCAACACGCACCGCATGTGGTGCGCCAACCAGCAGCAGTTGCGCCAGTCGATTCCGGCGCTGGAAGACGAGCCGCCGGTGCTGATCGACTGGCTGCCGTGGAACCACACCTTCGGCGGCAACCACAACGTGGGCATCGTGCTAGCCAACGGCGGCACGCTTTATATCGACGATGGCAAGCCGACGCCGTCGGGCATGGCCGAGACGCTGCGCAACCTGCGCGAGATCGCGCCGACCATGTACTTCAACGTGCCGACCGGTTTCGAAGCCATCGCCAACGCGATGGAAACCGATACCGTCCTGCGCAAGAAACTGCTCTCGCGCGTGAAGATGTTTTTCTACGCCGGTGCCGCGCTGTCGCAGCCAATCTGGGACAGCCTGCATCGCACGCAGGAAGCCGAAGTCGGCGAACGCATCGTGATGGGCACCGGGCTCGGCATGACCGAATCGTCGCCCTTCGCGCTCTACATAACCAGCCCCCAGGTGTCGTCCGGCGATCTGGGTCTGCCGGCACCCGGCATCGACTTGAAGCTCGTCGAGGTCGACGGCAAGACCGAGGTGCGCTACCGCGGCCCCAACATCACACCCGGCTACTGGCGCGCGCCGGAAGCCACGGCTGAAGCCTTCGACGAAGAAGGCTTCTTCTGCACCGGCGATGCCGTCACCTGGATCGACCCCGACAACATCCACAAAGGCCTGCGCTTCGACGGCCGCATCGCCGAGGACTTCAAGCTGGCGACCGGCACCTTCGTGAGCGTCGGCCCGCTGCGCGCGAAGATCATCGCGGCCGGCACGCCCTACATCCAGGATGTGGTGCTCACTGGCATCAACCTAAAGGAAGTCGGCGCGCTGATCTTCCCGACGCAGGCGGTGCGCAAACTCGCCGGCTTGCCCACCGATACGCCAATGCAAGCCGTGCTGCAGAGCGAGCCGGTGCAGACCTACTTTCAGGACGTGATCGACACGCTGGCGCAGCACGCGACCGGCAGCGCCAATCGCATCGCCCGCGCGCATCTTGTCGCCGTCCCGCCCTCGATCGACAAGGGCGAGGTGACAGACAAGGGTTCCATCAACCAGCGCTCGGTGCTGAAGCATCGCGCGGCGGAAGTCGAGGCGCTGCATGCGGGCTCGTTGCCGTACACCTTGCAACCGACACCCCAAGGACACAAACAATGAAGATCGAAGGACAAGCCGCACTGGTCACAGGCGGCGCATCGGGCCTTGGCGAAGCAACTGCACGCGAGCTGGCGCGCCTGGGTGCCAAGGTCGCGGTGCTCGACCGCAATGCCGAACTCGCGGCGAAGGTCGCAGCCGACATCGAAAAAGAGTTTGGAGACGGCCGCGTGGTGGCGTGCGCGTGCGACATCACTGACACCGCGAGCGTCATCGCTGCGCTCGACAAAGCCGCCGCTGCGCACGGTCCGGCGCGCATCCTGATGAACGTCGCGGGCATCGGCAGCGCGAAACGCATCGTCGGCAAAGACGGCAATCCGGCGCCGCTCGAAGACTTCGTGCGCGTGGTCAACATCAACCTGATCGGCGGCTACAACATGGCTCGCCTGTTTGCCGCGGCCTGCGCCAAACTCGATCCGCTGGACAACGGCGAGCGCGGCGTGATGCTCTTCACCGCTTCCGTCGCCGCCTTCGACGGACAAGTGGGGCAGCAGGCGTACAGCGCATCCAAGGGTGGCCTGGTCGGCATGACCTTGCCGATGGCGCGCGACTTGGCGCAACACGCCATCCGCGTGTGCACCATCGCTCCGGGCCTGTTCGCCACGCCGTTGCTGATGGAGCTGCCCGAACCGGTGCAAAAATCGCTGGCTGCATCGATCCCGTTTCCGCCGCGGCTCGGCAAGCCTTCGGAGTTCGCCGAGCTGGCCTGTCACATCGTCACCAACGGCCATTTAAATGGCGAAGTGATTCGCCTGGACGGCGCGCTGCGCATGGCGCCGCGCTGAAGTCACGGCCACCGGCTTCGCATTTCAATTCGTTCCCCCTGGAAACAGTCAGATGAAGTTCACCAAAACCATCCTTGCCACCGCCTTCGCGTTCATGACCGCAGCCGCCCATGCCGACATCACCATCGGCGTGGTGCAACCCCTGACTGGCCCGGCCTCCGGCCTGGGCATTCCCGTCAAGAATGCTGTCGCCCTGTGGCCCAAGACCATCGCCGGTGAAACTCTCAAGGTCATCGTGCTCGACGACGCCAGCGACCCGACGGCCGGCGTCAAGGCGACGCAGCGGCTCATCACCGAAGACAAGGTCGACGTACTGGTCGGCTCGACCGCCACGCCGGTCGCGATTCCGATGGCCGAAGTGGCGGCCGAGTCGGGCACGCCGCAGATCTCGACCGCGCCCGCCGCCCTGCCGCCTGGCAAGGACAAGTGGATGTTCCGCCTGCCGCAATCGAACGCGGTGATGGCAGTCGCGGTCGTCGGCCACATGAAGAAGATGGGCGTCAAGACGGTCGGCTTCCTCGGCTACACCGATGCCTACGGCGAAGGCTGGTTGAAAGACTTCACGGCAGAAGCTGAAAAGAACGGCATCAAGATCGTCGGCACCGAGCGCTTCGCACGCGCTGACACCAGCGTGACCGCGCAAGCGCTCAAGCTCACTTCGGCCAACCCCGACGCCATCCTCATCGTCGCCTCGGGCAGCGGTGCGGGCATGCCGCAAAAAGCCATCATGGAGCGCGGCTTCAAGGGCAAGGTCTACCAGACCCACGCCGCCGCCACGCAAGACTTGATGCGCACGGCAGGCAAGGATGCCGATGGCGCCTACGTGGTCTCCGGACCGGCCGTGATCGCCGAACAACTGCCCGACAGCCATCCGTCGAAGAAGATGGCGATCGCCTTCGTCGAGACCTACGAGAAGGCCTACGGCCCGGGTTCGCGCAACCAGTTCGCCGGCCACGGGTCGGACGCGCTGGTCGTGCTCGAAAAGGCCGTGCCGATCGCGCTCAAGAAGGGCAAGCCCGGCACGCCGGAATTCCGCGCCGCGCTGCGCGATGCGCTCGAAACCATGGGCCGCACGGTGCTCGCGCACGGCGTCATCAACTGGTCGCCGACCGACCATTGGGGCTACACCAACGAGACCGGTGTGATGCTGAAAGTGATCGACGGCAAGTTCAAGGTCGAGCAGTAAAAAACACACGAAGAGAAAGACGGCTCCGCCACGCTATGGATTTTTCGATCGCCAGCATCCTGACGCTGGACGGGCTCACCAACGGCGCGATCTACGCGTTGTTGGGCATGGGCATCGTGCTCGTGTTCACGGTCACCCGTGTCATCTTTATTCCCCAGGGTGAGTTCGTCGCGTACGGGGCGCTTACCCTGGCCATCTTTCAGACCGGCAAGGTGCCGGGGACGGTGTGGCTGCTGCTCATCCTGGCGACGGTCGCGGCGCTGATGGAGCTGGTCACGACGTGGCGGCATCGCGGTGGCAATGCCGCAGCGGCCGCGCCGGCTTTCAAGGCAGCGCTCAAGACCTTCGTCATTCCGGCGGTGATCTGCGCGGTGTCGGCCTGGGCCGGCCCGCGCAATCTGCCGTTGGCGGCGCAGGCGTTGCTCACGATCTGCATCGTGACGGCCTTCGGGCCGCTGGTGTACCGCGTGGCGTACCAATCGCTGGCTGGATCGAGCTCGCTGGTGCTGCTGATCGTCTCGGTCGGCGTGCACTTCGCGATGACCGGACTGGGCCTGTTGTTCTTCGGCGCCGAAGGCTTTCGCAACCCGTCGTTCTGGGATGTGCGCTATGCACTCGGCCCGCTCAACCTGAGTGGGCAGACCATCATCATCTTCGGTGCATCGGCGGCGCTCATCGTGCTGCTGTGGCTCTTCTTCGAGCGCAGCCTGTACGGCAAGGCGCTGCGTGCGACGGCGGTCAACCGGCTCGGTGCGCGGCTCATGGGCATCTCGACGCAGAACGCCGGGCAGCTCACCTTCGCGATGGCGGGACTCATCGGCGCGCTGTCGGGCCTGCTCATCGGGCCCACCACCACGATCTTCTACGACTCGGGGTTTCTCATCGGCCTCAAAGGTTTCGTGGCAGGCGTGATCGCCGGCCTGTCGAGCTATCCCGGCGCGCTCCTCGGTGCGCTGGCGGTCGGCATCATCGAATCATTCGGCTCGTTCTGGGCCAGTGCTTTCAAGGAAGTAATCGTGTTCACCATCATCCTGCCGGTGCTGCTATGGCGCTCGCTGGCCAGCGGTGGATCGGACGAGGAGCACTGACATGGCACTTGCTTCCACTCTCGATTCGCTACCCACCGGGCCAGCACGCAAGAGCGTTGTGCGGACCTGGGGCCCGCTGCTCGCCATCCTCATCCTGGTCGCGCTGCCGCTGCTGCCGCTGCCCGACTTCTGGATTCTCCAGCTCAACTACATCGGCATCTACGCGTTGCCCGTGCTGGGCCTGGTGCTGCTCACCGGCGTCGGTGGCCTGACTTCCTTCGGGCAGGCCGCCTTCGTCGGCATCGGCGCGTACACCACGGCGTACCTCACGGTGAACCTCGACATGTCGCCATGGCTCACCTTGTTCATCGGCTTGGGCCTGACCGCGCTGAGCGCCGCCTTCATCGGCGCTATCACGCTGCGGATGTCAGGCCACTACCTGCCGCTGGCGACCATCGCCTGGGCGCTGGCGCTGTACTACCTCATGGGCAATCTCGATGCGCTCGGCAAGTACGACGGCATCCTGGGCGTCAAGGGGCTGTCGCTGTTCGGCTTCGAGTTCGGCAAGCAGCGCATCTTCTATGCGCTGGTCTGGGCGCTGGTGCTGATCGCTTCCTTCGCCGTCATCCGGCTGCTCGATTCGCGCAGCGGCCGCGCCATCCGCGCGCTGGCCGGTGGCTCGCAAATGGCCGAGGCGATGGGCGTGAACACACTGCGCTTCAAGATCGGCATCTTCGTGCTGGCGGCGCTGTTCGCCTCTGTCTCAGGCTGGCTCTATGCGCACTTTCAGCGGACGGTGAATCCCTCGCCGTTCGGCTTGAAGATGGGCATCGAGTACCTTTTCATGGCGGTGCTCGGCGGCGCGGCCCACGTGTGGGGCGCCATCGCCGGCGCCGGTATCGTCAAGCTGCTGGAAGACCAGTTGCAGGTGCTGTTGCCGCGCCTGATCGGCACCAGCGGCAATTACGAGTTGATCGTGTTCGGCATCATGATCGTGCTGGTGCTCAAGTACCTGCCGGATGGCGTCTGGGCCTTCGTCGACCGGCGCCTGCCGCGGCCGCACCGGGCGCGAGACTGGGGTGGCGGCGCGACTGTCGCCGAGTTGTCCACACGCACCAAGCCGGCCGCCGGCGAAGTGGTGCTCGACGTGCAGGCGATCCGGAAGACCTTCGGCGGTCTGGTCGCTGTCAACGACATCAGCTTTCAGACGCGCGCCGGGCAAGTGGTCGGGCTGATCGGTCCCAACGGCGCGGGCAAGTCGACCACCTTCAACCTGGTCACCGGCGTGCTCGGGTTGTCCGGTGGCATGGTCAAGTTTCGCGGTGAGCGCATCAGCGGCCTGCCCTCCCGCAAGATCGCCGAGCGCGGCGTGGCGCGCACCTTCCAGCACGTGAAGATGGTGCCCGATATGACGGTGCTGGAGAACGTCGCACTCGGTGCCCATCTGCGCGGGCGCAAGGGCGCCATCGCCGCAATGCTGCGCACCGACCGTGGTGAAGAACGCGCGCTGTTTCGCGAGGCCGAACGCCAGCTGCAACGCGTGGGCATGGGCGAAATGACGAACGAGCTGGCCGGCAACCTGGCGATGGGCCAGCAACGGCTGCTGGAGATCGCCCGCGCACTCTGCGCCGACCCGGCGTTGCTGCTGCTCGACGAACCCGCCGCCGGCCTGCGCCACAAAGAGAAGCAGGCCCTTGCCGACGTGCTGCGCGGCCTGCGCGCGGGCGGCATGAGCATCCTGCTGGTCGAACACGACATGGGCCTGGTAATGGACATCTGCGACCACATCGTGGTGATGGAGTTCGGCACGCATCTGATGGAAGGCACGCCCGGCGAGGTGCAGCGCAGCGACAAGGTGCGCGCGGCTTACCTGGGCACGGAACACTGATGACCACTCCCCTTTCTGCTCCACCTTCTGTTCCTCTTCTCCAAATCCGGGATCTGCACGCCGGCTACGGCCGCGCCGAGGTGCTGCACGGCATCGACCTGCAGGCCGGCGAGGGCAGCGTCGTCACAGTGATCGGGCCGAATGGCGCGGGCAAATCGACCCTGCTCAATGCGCTCATGGGCGTGCTGCCGTCCAAGGGCGTCATCGAATACCGCGGCCAGTCGATCGCCGCCCTGTCGCTCGAAGAACGGGTCATGCTGGGCATCGCGCTGGTGCCCGAGAAGCGGGAGCTCTTCGGCACCATGCCGGTGGAAGACAACCTCGTGCTGGGCGCGTTCCGGCAGGTGCGCATCGGCAACAAGCAATGGCGCGATCAGATCGATCAGGTCTACTCGTTGTTCCCGCGGCTGAAGGAACGTCGCACGCAACTGGCCGGGACGCTGTCGGGCGGTGAGCGGCAGATGCTGGCAGTGGGACGCGCGCTGATGTCGCGGCCCTCGCTCCTGATGCTCGACGAGCCGAGCCTGGGGCTGGCGCCGCTGGTGGTGCAGGAGATCTTTCGCACGGTAAGCGCGCTGCGTGCGACCGGCGTGACCATATTGCTGGTCGAGCAGAACGCGCGTGCCGCGCTCGAAGTGGCCGACCACGGCTACGTGCTGGAGATGGGCAGCGTAAGCCTCCAAGGCGCAGCGCGTGAACTGGCCGGTGATTCGCGGGTCATCGATACTTATCTGGGCGCTGCGCGGTCATGAACTACCAACCCAACCCCGAAGACGTCCGCTTCGTCCTGCACGCCGTGCTTGACGCGACGCCGCAACTGCGCGCCCTTGCACCGTTCGCCGACATCGACGACGACCTGCAGATTCAGGTGCTCGACGAGGCGGCCAAGTTCGTCACCGAAGTGGTCGCACCGGTGAACCGGGCCGGCGATGAAATCGGCTGTCGCTTGATCGAAGGCGAGGTCATCACGCCGCCCGGTTTTCGTGAGGCTTATGCGGGCTTTCAGCAAGGCGGTTGGCCTGCCTTGTCGGCTGCGACCGAAGACGGCGGACAAGGCTTGCCGGGCGTGCTCGAAGCCATCGTGTTCGAGTGGCTGAGCGGCGCGAATCACGGACTGACGATGGCGCCGGGCTTGCTGCACGGTGCTTACGAATGTCTGAAGCATCACGCCACCGACGCGCTCAAACAACGCTATCTGTCGAAAATCGCGACCGGTGAGTGGCTGGCCACCATGTGCCTGACCGAAGCACATGCCGGCAGCGACCTGGGCCAGGTGCGCACGCGCGCCGAGCCGCAAATCGACGGCAGCTATCGCGTCAGCGGCGCCAAGATTTTCATCTCGGGCGGTGAGCACGACCTGACGCCCAACATCGTTCACCTGGTGCTGTGCCGTTTACCGGATGCACCGGCCGGACCAAAGGGCCTGTCGCTCGTCCTGGTTCCCAAGGTATTGCCCGACGGTCGACGCAATACGGTGCAATGCGACCGCATCGAAGAGAAGATGGGCCTGCACGGCAGCTCGACCTGCAGCATGCGCTTCGATGAGGCCGAAGGCTGGCTGGTCGGCGAGCCGAACCGCGGCTTGGCGGCGATGTTCGTGATGATGAATTCGGCACGCCTGCACTGCGCGTTGCAAGGCATAGGCCTGCTCGATGCCGCCTGGCAAAAGGCCGATGCGTATGCAACTGAGCGGCGCCAGATGCGGGCGCCGGTGCAAACGAACGGCGCAGCGCCAGCCTCGCGTGGCGCTGAATCGGCCGACCTGATCATCGAGCACCCCGCCATGCGTCGCATCCTCGATACGCAGCGCGCCTGGATCGACGGCGCCCGCGCCATTGGCTACCGCACCGCGATTCAACTAGACGTTGCAAAGCACGCGGCCGATGGCAAGACACGCGACCGCGCGCAGCGCTGGTGTGCGCTCGTCACGCCGGTGCTCAAGGCCGCCTGTACACAGCAAGCCTTTAGCGGTGCGAGCGAGTGCCTGCAGGTGTTCGGTGGCCACGGCTATGTGCGCGAATGGGGCATCGAACAAGTGGTGCGCGATTCGCGCGTGACCATGATTTACGAAGGCACCAACGAGATCCAGGCAATCGATCTGCTGGTCCGCAAGGTGCTGGTCGATGGCGGCACGGGCATGTCGGCGGTGCTGATCGAGATGCGTGACCAGCTAGAGGCCTCGCGCGAGACCGATGCCGACGTGCAGCGACGTCTCGCCCAATTGCGCTACCTCACCACCACGCTGGCAATGGCCGCCCACATTGATCCAGTGCTGCCTTACGAGGTGGCCGACGATTACCTGCGCGTCGTCATGATCGTGATGCTGGCCTGGGCCTGGGCGCGCATCGACGTGGCAGCGGCGGCGGCAAACGTCGAATCGAGCCGCTGGTCGCAACCTTCAGCAGCATTCCGGCGCTGGGTACTGCCCGAATTCGAAATGCGGCTCGGCATCGTCAAGCGCGCTTGCGACGTCGTGATCGCGGCGCATGCGGAGCGGACGACCGCTCAGACGACCGCGTGACGCAGGCACATCCCGGCGCTACGCTCGGCACATGACCACCTCCCGGAAAAGATCAGCCGCGGTCGATGCGTCACAGGCCGCGCAGGGCGCGCATCCCGCGGCCGCGTCGCGCCACGACCGCGCCGATCGCCTCGACAGCCGGGTGCTCGAAGCACTGGTCGGCTACAACACGCGTCGCGCCTGGTCGATGATCAGCGCGGTGTTCGCCGAGCGCATGGCGCCCTACGGACTGAAGCAGGTGGATTTCTCCGTGCTGTCGCTGCTGGGGCACAACCCCGGTGCGACTTCGCGCCAGCTCTGCAGCACGCTCGACATCCTGCCGCCAAACCTGGTGAGCCTGGTGGCGACGATGGACAGCCGCGGGCTCATCGAGCGGCGCCCACATCCGCGCGATGGCCGTGCCGTCGGGCTCTACCTGACGCCCGCCGGCGAGAAGCTGGTGCACGAAGCCGAACAGGCCGTGGTGCAGCTCGAACTGGAGGCCAGCGCCAGGCTTACCCCGCGCGAGCGCGACACGCTCATCAAGCTGCTGCAGAAAATCTATCTGTAGCCTGAAGCAGGCGTCGGCGCCGGTTTCGGCCGCGTCTCAGGCTGGGTCGCGCACGTCGGCTACGGGCTTGCTGCCGAAGTCCGGCCGTTCGAGGTAAGCCAGCACCTTTGTAGCGGCCGCATCGGGCGAGTCGAGCAAGCCCTTTTCCTGCATGTCGACAAAACGACCACGATCAGCAAACAGGGCCGGATCGGTGGCGCGCATCTGCACCTGCATGTCGGTGTCGATCACACCCGGCGCCAGCGACACGATGCGTGCGCCGTTCGGTGCCACAGCTTCTTCGAGCGCCACGGCGCGCGTGAAGTGGTCCATGCCGGCCTTGGCAGCGCAGTACGAAGCCTGGCTCGCCATCGCGCTGCGCCCGAGCCCTGACGAGATGTTCAGCACCTTGCGCGCGCTGCGCCAATCTTTGGTCGCATGCAAGAAGACGGAGGTCAGGAGCAACGGTGCTTCGAGCCCCACGCGCATGGCTTGCGCGAGCACCGCCACATCGGCCGTGGCCAGCGGACGCGGGTCGCCGATGGTGCCTGCGTTGTTGATGAGCGTCGCTTCGTCGAACGCCTGGCCGTCTTGCAGTGCGAGCCACGCCGCTACGCGTGCGGCCGCAGCCACTGGATCGGACAGGTCTTGCTCCCACTGCTCAAGGCCAGTGCCGCGCGAGCTTGCCTGTTCGGCGAGTGACGGATCGCTGCGACGCGAAATACACAGCAGCTTGTTGCCCGGTTGCAGCAGGCGGCCGGCAATGGCGCGACCCATGCCGCGCGAGGCACCGGTAAGAATAATGAGACGTGATGTGGTCATGGGGTGGGCTCCGGATCGGCGGTGCATGAAAAGGAAAACCGACCATCATGCCCATGTCAGCAGCGCGCGTCTGTACGCCGATACGATGCGGACAGGCGCGCTCTTAGAGGTGCCGGACTATCGCGGTCGTTGGTTAGGCGCGTTTCTGATGGCGGCTTGGGCCAGATGCTGGTTGCACGCTGGCGGGATCGAGTTTTTTAACGCGAAGCCGGGCCGGTCCAGCCACTGCGGCGCACCTGGGCGCCTGCCGCTTCGAACTGGCGCGCGCCGGTGTCGATCGAGTCATCGAGCCGACCGAGCAGCGTCACCGTTTCCTGCACCCGGTTCGCCATCTCATCACCCAGTTGCTTGGGCGAGCGGCTGACCACGATGACGATCAAAATTCCGGCGCCGACGATTGAGAAAAGACCTGCGAAAAACTCCGCTTGTGTAAAAAGTTCCATGATCTTTCTTCGTTGCCTGGCGCCGATGAGCGATATATCGAGCAACGAGTTTCACACGCGACGCGATCAGTTCCTATTCGCCATATGGCTATCTCACTCGTATGCTTTTCGGCGCATCCCGCAGGCTTTAAGACTTAAGACCTCATCACGCAGCATCCGGCACGCGATGTGGGGCAACGCACCCATCAAAAGGCGGAGGATGCACAAGAAAACACGAGAAAGTCAGACGCGTTCCAGGATGACCGCGATGCCCTGGCCGACGCCGATGCACATCGTGCACAGCGCGTAGCGGCCACCGCCCTTGTGCAACTGGTTGACCGCTGTCGTCGCCAGCCGCGCGCCACTGGCGCCCAGCGGATGGCCCAAAGCAATGGCGCCGCCGTTGATGTTGACGCGAGCGTCGTCGTCCTTCAGACCGAGCAAACGCAGCACTGCGAGGCCTTGTGCCGCAAAGGCTTCGTTGAGTTCGATCACATCCATCTGATCGATCGTGAGGCCAGTGAGCGCCAACACTTTTTGCGTGGCCGGCGCCGGGCCGATGCCCATCACGCGAGGCGGCACGCCGGCCGTTGCCATGCCGACGACGCGAGCGCGCGGCGTCAAGCCGTTCTTGGCTGCCATCGACTCGCTCGCCAACAACAAAGCGCAGGCGCCGTCGTTCACGCCGCTGGCGTTGCCGGCGGTCACCGTGCCGTCGGGACGCACCACGCCCTTGAGCTTGGCAAGCGCTTCCATCGTGGTGTCCCGCGGATGTTCGTCCTTGCTCACAACGATGGCCTCGCCCTTTTTCTGCGGCACGGTGACAGACACGATCTCGCTGTCGAAGAAGCCAGACTTCTGCGAAGCGACCGCACGCTGCTGCGATGCCAGTGCCATGCGGTCCTGTGCTTCGCGCTCGATTTTGTATTCGGTCGCGACGTTCTCGGCGGTCTCGGGCATCGAGTCGACGCCATAAAGCTCTTTCATCTTCTTGTTGATGAAGCGCCAGCCGATGGTCGTGTCGTAAACCGCGTTGGCGCGACCGAAGGCGGTCTCGGCCTTGGGCATCACGAACGGTGCGCGGCTCATGCTCTCCACACCACCGGCGATCATCAAGCCCGCCTCGCCGGCCTTGATGGCGCGCGCTGCCGAGCCCACTGCATCGAGTCCCGATCCGCACAGCCGATTGATGGTGGCGCCGCCCAGTTCGAGCGGCAGGCCGGCCAGCAACGACGACATGCGCGCCACGTTTCGGTTGTCTTCACCGGCCTGGTTGGCGCAGCCGTACAGCACATCGCCGACGGCTTGCCAGTCGACTTCCTTGTTGCGTTCCATGAGGGCACGCAGCGGCACGGCGCCGAGGTCGTCGGCCCGCACGCTGCTGAGGGCACCACCGTAGCGACCGAAAGGCGTGCGGATGGCGTCGCAGATGAAGGCTTCAATGTTGCTCATGATCTTGTCTCTTTCAATGGGTTGTCAGGCGGCGATCGAAAGGCCGACCAGCTTCTCTAATTCATCGTGGCCAAGCCCTTCGACCTTGTCGATCAGCTTCAGGCCGTCTGGCGTGCACTCCAGCGTAGCGAGGTCGGAATACACACGCTTCACGCACGCGATGCCGGTCAGCGGATAGGTGCATTCCTTGACCAGCTTGCTCGCTCCCTGCTTGGTCAGCAGGTCCATCATGACCCATGTTTGCTTGGCGCCGATGGCCAGGTCCATGGCACCACCGACGGCCGGAATCGCGTCCTTTTCTCCGGTGTGCCAGTTGGCCAGATCACCGGTGGCCGAAACCTGGAAGGCGCCAAGCACGCAGATGTCGAGATGGCCACCGCGCATCATCGCGAAGCTGTCGGCGTGGTGAAAGAACGAGCCGCCCGGCAGCAGCGTGACTGCTGCTTGCCGGCGTTGATGAGGTCGTAGTCTTCATCACCCGCAGCCGGCGCGGGACCCATGCCGAGGATGCCGTTCTCGCTTTGCAGGATGACCTCGCGTCCCGCAGGCAAGTGATTGGCGACCAGCGTCGGCTGGCCGATGCCGAGGTTGACGACGGCACCGTCGAAGATGTCTTGCGCGACACGGGCGGCAAGCTGGTCTTTGGTGCGGCGTTGGTAGGTAGCAGTTGTCATGATCAGGCCACTTTCTTGAAACCGCCAGCTTGCGTGGCGACACGCTCTATCTGCACGACCTTGTGAACGAATATGCCCGGCGTGACGATCGTCTCGGGATCGAGCGTGCCGAGCTCGGCAATCTCGTGCACGGTGGCGATGGTCTTCTTCGCGGCCATGGCCATCACCGGGCCGAAGTTGCGCGCCGCCTTGCGATAGACCAGGTTGCCCCAACGGTCGCCGCGCTCGGCCTTGATGAGGGCGACGTCGCCCTGAATCGGGTACTCGAGCACGTACTGCACGCCGCCGATGACGCGCGTTTCGCGGTCACCCGCCAACTGCGTTCCATAACCCGTCGGACAAAAGAAAGCACCGATTCCGGCGCCCGCTGCACGGATGCGTTCGGCCAGATTGCCTTGGGGTACCAGTTCGAGCTCCAGCTTGCCGGTGCGGTACAGACCGTCGAACACCTGGCTGTCGGCTTGCCGCGGAAAGCTGCAGATGATCTTGCGCACGCGGCCCGCCTTCAGCAGCGCGGCCAGTCCCGCCTCGCCGTTGCCGGCGTTGTTGTTGACGATGGTCAGGTCCGTTGCGCCTTGCGCGATCAGGCCGTCGATCAGTTCGTTGGGAATGCCGGCGGTGCCGAAGCCGCCGATCAGAACGGTCGAGCCGTCCTTGGTGTCGGCCATCGCTTCGGCGACGGAGCGGGCGATCTTGTTGATCATCGAATTTGTCTCTTGTGTGTTTGGGGAACAGTGAGGGAAATTACCGAGAAATCCGTCTAAGCACTCACTTGTCGTTCCCTCGAAAATCTGTTCGCATATAGAACAATTGTTCTTATAATGAATTTTAGGAGATTCACCGCGCCATGGCAACCACCGCGAAACAAACCGAAGCGCCTCGCCCCGGTGACACCTATGTGCAGTCGTTCGCGCGCGGTCTCGAAGTTATCCGGTCGTTCAACGCCGCCGCGCCACGTCAGACGCTCAGCGAAGTCGCTGCGGCCAGCGGGCTCACGCGGGCCGGCGCGCGACGCATCCTGCTCACGCTGCAGACTTTGGGCTATGTCGAGAGCGACGGCAAGCTCTTCGCGCTGACGCCACGCATCCTCGATCTCGGCTTTGCCTATCTGTCGTCGATGCCGATCTGGAACCGTGCCGAGCCGGTGATGGAGGCGCTGGTGCAGCAAGTGCACGAGTCGTGTTCGGCCGCGGTTCTCGACGCCACCGATATCGTCTACGTGATGCGGGTTGCCACGCAAAAGATCATGAGCATCAGCCTCGGTGTCGGCTCGCGGCTGCCGGCCTGGTGCACTTCGATGGGCCGACTGCTGCTGTCGGATCTGGACGATGCCGAGGTGCGCGCGCGGCTCGAAGCCGCACCGCCCGAAGCGCTGACAAAGCACACCGTGACCGACATCGATGCCCTGCTCGCCAAGGTCGTTCAGGCGCGCCGGCAGCGCTGGTGCCTGGTCAATCAGGAACTTGAAGAAGGCCTCATCTCGATTGCCGCGCCGATCGTGAATCGCTCCGGTCGCATGGTGGCCGCGCTCAACATCAGCGGTCAAGCCAATCGCACCAGCGCCAAGGTGATGCAGGAGACGATGTTGCCGGCGCTGCTCGATTCGGCGCAGCAGATTTCGCGTTTGCTTTAAATGCTCTGAAGAGGGCGAGGCACTCGATCAGCCCAGGCCGAGCAGCCGCCGGTTCATCGCAGCGCCTGCGCCATCGTCCCCGTTTGATTCGCCCGCTGCGAAGTCGTCGAACGCGCGATCAGCCACGCGGATGATGTGGTCGGCAATGAACTTCGCGCCTTCACGTGCGCCGTCTTCCGGGTGCTTGATGCAGCACTCCCACTCCAGCACCGCCCAACCCGGAAAGTCGTACTGAGCCATCTTCGAGAAGATCGCCTTGAAGTCGACCTGCCCGTCACCGAGCGAACGAAAGCGCCCCGCCCGGTTGATCCAACTCTGAAAGCCGCCGTATACGCCCTGCTTGCCCGTCGGGTTGAACTCGGCATCTTTCACATGAAAGATCTTGATGCGCTCGTGGTAGTGGTCGATGTAGGCCAGGTAGTCGAGCTGCTGCAGCACGAAGTGGCTCGGGTCGTACAAGAGACAAGCGCGCGGATGGTTGCCGACGCGCTCAAGAAACATCTCGTAGGTCACGCCGTCGTGCAGGTCTTCACCCGGATGAATCTCGTAGCAGACGTCGACACCCGCATCGTCGAAACCGTCGAGGATGGGCTTCCAGCGCCGTGCGAGTTCATCGAACGCGGTCTCGATGAGTCCCGGCGGGCGCGGTGGCCATGAGTACAGATACGGCCAGGCGAGCGCGCCGGAAAAGGTCGCATGCGCGGTCAAGCCGAGGTTCTTCGAGGCTTGCGCCGCGTACATGAGTTGCTGCACCGCCCATTGCTGACGTGCGACCGGATTACCGCGCACCTCAGGCGCCGCGAACGCATCGAAAGGCTCGTCGTACGCAGGATGCACCGCGACCAACTGGCCTTGCAGGTGCGTCGACAACTCCGTGATCTCGACGCCGTGGCGCGCCAGCTTCCCTTTGAGTTCATCGCAATAGGTTTTGCTGGCGGCAGCGGTCTTGAGGTCAATCAGGCGCGGGTCGCACGGAATCTGCACGCCCTTGTAGCCGAGCCCGGACGCCCAGGCGCCGAGTGATTCGAGCGTGTCGAACGGAGTTGTGTCGCCAAGAAACTGCGCCAGAAAAATGGCGGGGCCTTTGATGGTTTTCATCGTGCTTGTCTCATTGTTCTTGTCTCGTTGCAAAACTGCAGCCGGATTGCGGGATGGTAGGCAATGCTAGCCTCTACGTCATGTTCAATCCCTCTCAAGAAGAAGTTCGCCGCTTCTTTTGCGACGTCTATGCCAAGCACCGCAATGGCTTGCCGATGGAGCCCCTCGAAACCATTGCCGCCGGCTGGATCGACGCGCACCCGGAATACAGCGACGAGCTGAGCGATGCCGACGCCGCCGTCGCGCGCATCTACGACGGTGCGAACGGGCGCGAAAACCCGTTCCTGCATTTGTCGATGCATCTGTCGATCAGCGAACAATGCTCGATAGACCAGCCGCGCGGCATCCGACAGGCAGTCGAGTTGCTGACGGCACGGCGCGACTCGTTGCTCGACGCCCACCACGAAACGATGGAGTGTCTCGGACAGATGATGTGGGAGAGCCAACGGGCCGGCAAGCCTCCCGATGGCGACGCCTACATCGCCTGCGTGCAACGTCGCGCAACGCGCGATTGAGCCGACTTACAGCGCAGGGTGCCGCTGGTGCCAGTCGGTGGCCTGCTGGAAAGCCCAGCCGGCACGCACGAGCAATTCTTCCTCGAAGTGACGCGAGACGAACTGGAACGCGACCGGTGTGCCGGCGTCCGTGAAACCACCGGGCAGCGTGATGGTCGGGCTGCCGCTGGTGTCGAGCGGGCAGGTGTAGCGCAGCATCGCGGACATCATTTCAGCGTCGGTGCCGAAGGTCAGCATGCGTTCGAGCGTGGGAGACGCTACGCCTTGCGACGGCATTAGCAGCAGGTCGATGCCCTCGAACATCGCGCGCACTTTCCCGGTGAACGCCAGGCGGTTGAGCACGATCTTCTGATAGTCCATGCCGGTCTGCGCATGGCCCAGGTCGAGCAGGCCGGCAAGTGCCGGACCGTACATCTCCTTGCGTGCCGGGTAAGTCGACTCGTGCACCACTGCAGCTTCGATGCCGCAGAGCGGGAACCAGTCGACGATGACCTGTGCCGGGTCGGGGAAAGTCACTTCGCGCACGTCCGCTCCAAGTTCGCGCACGGCGGCCAGCGCGCCGACCATCACCTTGAGGGTGGCGGCGTCGACGCCTTCTTCGTTCCAGCGCGAGTCGATGCCAACGCGCAGGCCGCGCAGCCCCCGCTTCATGCCGGCGAGGTAGTTCGGCACGGCTGCAAGGCTCGCGGTCGGGTCCTTGGCGTCGGCACCGGCGATGGCACCGAGCATGGCGCCCGCATCCGCCGCGCTGCGCGTCATCGGACCGATGTGGTCGAGGGTGGCGGCGAGTTCGAACGCGCCGTAGCGACTGACGCGGCCCCATGTCGGCTTGAGGCCGGTGAGCCCGTTGGCAGACGAGGGAAAGCGGATCGATCCTCCGGTGTCGGTGCCGAGCGAGCCATAGCAAAGCCCGGCCGCCGTGGCCACGCCAGAACCGCTCGACGAAGCGCCCGACCAATGCGCTGCGTTCCATGGATTGACCGGCGGCGTGACGGTCGGGTGATGGTCTGCGTAAGCGCTCTCGGTAAGCTGCAGCTTGCCAAGGATGACGGCGCCGGCTTCACGCAGCTTGCGCACCGCCGTGCCGTCTTCGCCGGGCACGAAGTCCTTGTAGAGCGTCATGCCCGCGGCGGTGGCCACGCCCTTGGTCCAGCATAGGTCCTTGACCGCCACCGGCACGCCGTGCAGCGGCCCGCGGATCTCGCCTTTGGCGATCTCGGCCTCGGCCTTGCGCGCGTCGGCCAGTGCCTGCTCGGCCATCACGATCACGTAGCTCTTAAGCGCACCGTCGACTTTTCCGATGCGGTCGAGCTGCGCCTGCGTGACCTCGACCGGCGAGATTTCCTTCTTTTGAATACGTTGGCCGATGTCGACCAGTTCGAGGTAATGCAAATCGTTTGTCATCCGTGAACTCCTGTGTATTGACTCATGATTTCGAAATCGCCCAAGTGCTCGCGCGGGATCTCCTCGCCGATCTGACCGCGCTTGATAACGAGTACGCGCTGCGATACCGCGGCGATGAATTCGAGGTTTTGCTCGACCAGCACGATCGTCAGCTTCATGCGGTCGCGCAGCGACGCCAACGTCTCCGCGATCTCTTCGATGATCGAAGGCTGGATGCCCTCAGTCGGCTCGTCGAGCAGCAACAGCGTCGGCTTCCCGGCCAGCGCGCGCGCCAGGGCCAGCAATTGCTGCTCACCGCCAGAGAGCGATCCACCAGGTCGGTCGAGCAGTGGCTTGAGCCGCGGGAAGTCCTGCAACAGCGCCTCGATCGTGTCGAGCGAGCGCTCGCCGGTCTTGACCAGACCCATGCGCAAGTTGTCCATCGCGCTCAGCGTCGGAAAAATCTCGCGTCCCTGCGGCACGTAGGCCATGCCGAGCTTGGCCCGCGCGTGCGGTGCGTAGCGCGTGATGTCGGCGTCGTTGAAGCGAACCGTGCCGGCCGTGGCGCGCAACGCGCCGATCAGCGTGCGCAGCATGGTCGTCTTGCCCATGCCGTTGTGGCCGAGGATGCCGACCGATTCACCCGTCGCTATCCGCAGCGAGATGTCGTGCAGCACAGGGATGGCGCCGTAGCCGGCGTGAAGGCCAGAGACTTCCAGCATGCGTGGCTCCGGTCAGTGCGGCTTCTTGCCGAGGTAGATCTGCTGGATCAACGGGTCGCTCATGATGCGGTCCGGCGTGTCTTCCATGATCACTGCGCCCTGATGCAACACGGTGACCTTGCGCGCGATCATGCGGATGAAGTTCATGTCGTGTTCCACCACCACCAGCGCATGCTGGCGGTTGATTTCCAGGATGAGCTCGGCGGTGCGCGCCACCTCGGCGTCGCTCATGCCGGCGGCGGGCTCGTCGAGCAGGATGAGCGGCGGATCGGCCGCGATCACTACGCCAATCTCGACCCACTGCCGCATGCCGTGCGCCAGCAGCCCGGCCTGCACGTTTCGGTAAGCTGCCATGCCAACGCGCTCCAGCGTTTCGCCAGTGATGCGATTGGCATGCGCGGTGCTGTTGAGCCGGCGCGCCGACAGCCACACGTTCTCCCACACGCTGAGTCCGTTGAAGAGGCTCGGCACCTGCGTCTTGATGCCGATGCCGAGACGGCCCGGCTCGTGCGGCTGCATATTGGAGATGTCCTTGCCCCGAAAAAGGATCTGCCCCGAAGTCGGTTTGACCTGCCCGGTCAGCAGCTTGAAGAAGGTGCTCTTACCGGCGCCGTTAGGGCCGATCACGCAGCGCAGCTCGTTCTCGGCCAGCGAGAAGTTGACGTCGCGCGTGGCATGCACACCGCCGAAGCGCACGTTGAGGCGGCGGGTTTCGATCAGCGGCGTCATGGCGTCTGCTCCGAAGGTATCAGCGCGCAGGGCGGCCCGACCGGGATGGCGGCGATCGCGGCAGTTGATGACGCGGGAGTTGATGCGAGGTAGGACGCAGGTTTGGGCGCGGGCGAAACCGCGGGCCGCCGCATGCGGCGCCATGCCGATTCGAGCAACTGACCAATGCTCGGCACGATGCCCTTGGGCACCAGCAGCACGAACACCACCAGAATGCCGCCCAGCACCAGGTTCGAGTTGAAGACCTGCTGCGTGCCGATCTGCGACGTGAGCCACTGGATCGCTACCGCCCCGACCACCGGGCCGACCAATGTGCCGAGCCCGCCGACGATGACCCAGATGATGATCTGCGCCGATTGCGCGAGCCCGAAGATCGTGGGGCTGGTGAACGCGCCCCAGTTGGCGAACAGGCAGCCGGCCAGCCCCGCGATGGCGCCACCGAGCATGAAGCTGAAGAGCTTGTATGCACGGGCGTCGTAACCCAGCAGCAGCACGCGCTGCTCGTTCTCCTTGGCCGCGACGATAACGCGCCCGATCTTGGAGGCGATCAGCACGCGCAGCAGGACGTAGACCATCAGCAGGCAGGTGAAGGTGACGTAGAACAGGTCTTTGGGCGTCAGCACTTCGTCTTGCTGCCCGGGCCAGTTGAGCGTCGGTATCGCCGGAATGCCGTTGAAGCCGCCGAGCGGCGCGCTGCCGATGCGCCATTCCGGACCGGCCGTCGAGTTGATCAGGTTGAACAGGATGAGCGTGACCGTCAACGTGATCACGCCCATGTACACATCGGACAACCGGCCATAGAAAATCACGTAGCCGAGCAGCGTGGCAAACAGCGCCGGCACCACGATCGCGAGCAGAAATGGCACGGTGCTGTCGCCCATGTTCACCACCGCGATCGCGTAGGTGTACGAGCCCAACCCGAAGAACGCCGCCTGCCCGAAGCACAGGATGCCGCCAAAGCCCCAGATGAAGGCCAGGCTCACCGACAAGATCGCCATCACCGCATAGATGGTGACCTCGATCAGCGTGTAATCGTCCATGACGCCGGGCAGCCCGAGCATCAACGCGATGCCGATCGCGAGGCACAGTGCGGCACTCCCCCAGGAGTTGGCGAATCGATTCACAGAGAGCCTTTGAAGAAGCGGCCGGTGATGCCTTGCGGCAGCAGGCGCAGCATGATGATGGCCGCCAGCAGCAGCGCCACTTCTCCCAGCACCGGCGTGGTGACGAAGGTGGCAAGCTGGTTGATGGCGCCGAACAGCGACGAGGCACCGAGCAGGCCGGCGAGGATCGCCGGTCCGCCGCCAATCACGGTAATGAAGGCCTTTGCGACGAAGGCGGCACCCATCGTCGGCACCACGCCAGTGAGCGGCGCCAGCAATCCACCGGCCAGGCCGGAAAGCGCCGCACCGACCGCGAAGGTTACCGAATAGACGCGGCTCGGGCTGATGCCAAGTGCGTTGGCCATCTCGGGCTTTTGCATCGTGCCGCGTGCGATGAGGCCGAACTGCGTGCGCGTCAGCACGAAGCGGA
The DNA here is from genome assembly GCA_025352265.1 of Variovorax sp. Classification (GTDB taxonomy): domain Bacteria; phylum Pseudomonadota; class Gammaproteobacteria; order Burkholderiales; family Burkholderiaceae_C; genus Variovorax. Next base: position 24,668 of record JANXTS010000027.1, read on the forward strand.
TGGCGAGCGAAAGCACGACGGCGACCGCGATGATCACCAACGTGTAGCCACTCACCGAATAAGCACCGATCGAGAAGCTGCCGAGCGGCGCCGAGACGCCGGCAGTGGTGTTGCCCGCCACCGAAGTGACGATGCCCACCAGCAGCAGCGACAGCCCCCACGTGGCGAGCATGGTGTCCACCATGCGGCCGTAGAGGCGGCGAATCACCAACCGCTCCAGCACCACACCGACGATACCGACCGCGATCGGGGCGACGACGAAGATCGCGACCCAGAGGTTGATGCCCACCTTGAGGGCGGCGATCACCGAATACGCACCGAGCATCATGAACTCGCCATGCGCGAGGTTGATGACCTTCATCATCCCGAAGATGACCGCCAGTCCGGCCGAGATGATGACCAGACTCGCAACCGCGTAGAGCACCTGAATGAAGACGATGACTGCGAGATCCATGTCGGCGCGCTTCTCCTTTTGCCTTGCCTGACCTTGGCCTATGCCTTGATCACGTATTGCTGGTTGTCCTTCGGGTTCTTCTTCAGATTGCAGACCGCACTGGTGTCGACCGGTGGCTGCTGCTCAAACGTCTCGACGATGTTGAGCTGCTTGTTGCGGACCTCGGCGATCCTCACATTGAGCACGCAGTGGTGCGTCTCGGGGTCGATCGACACCTTGCCGCTCGGGCCGTCGATGGTGATGCCGCTCTCCAGCGCCGTGATCATCTTCTCGCGGTCGATCGAACCCGCCTTCTTGACAGCCTCTGCCCACAGCTTGAAGCCCTGGTAGGTGCCCATCGCGAGTTCGGTGATGTTCGGATAGTCGGCACCGAAGCGCTTGTAGAAGCGCTCCTTGAAAGCCTTGTTCTCCGGCGTGTCGACGTTCTGGAAGTAGTTGTACGAGACCAGGAAGCCATCCGCCTCGGCGGGCGACAGAACGATATGCTCGTTGCCGCCAGCAAAGGTGGTCGATGCGAGCGGAATCTTCTTGGTGAGGCCGGCCGCTGCCCACTGGCGGTAGAAAGCGATGTGCGCGCCACCGACCAGCGCGGAGACGATCATGTCGGGCTTGGCCTGCTCGATCTTCGAGATGGTCGGACCGAAGTTGGTGACGTCGAGCGGGAAGAAGTCGATGGATGCGACCGAGCCGCCGTTCTCCTGTACGAACTTCTTGACCCACTGCGACGTGATCTGGCCGTAGTTGTAGTCGGCCGCAACCACGTAGACCTTCTTGCCCCACTTCTTCATGGCGTACGGAATGAGCTTGGCAACGGTCTGGCCCGGCGTCACGCCGGTGCAGAAAGTGTTGCGGTCGCACACGCCGCCTTCGTATTGCGTGTTGTAGAAGTAAAGCGTCTTGTTTCGGGTGAGCACCGGACGAATCACTTCGCGCGACGCGGACGTAATGCCACCCATCACGACGGTCGACTTGTCTTTCAACGCCGACTGTTGCGCGAACTGCGCATAGAGCTGCATGTTCGATTGTGGGTCGTACGTGGCGAGCTTGATCTTCTTGCCCAGTAGGCCACCGGCGGCGTTTTGTTCTTCGACCGCGAGCGTCATGCAGTCGGCCATCGGCTTGCCATAGATGTCGAGCCCGCCCGACATATCGATGATGCTGCCGACCACGATTTCGTCGGCAGCCATGGCGGCCATTGGGAACAGCGGCAAGGCGGAACCGGCGAGTGCGGCGGCGGAACCGTGGATAAAGGAACGACGATCCATGAACAAACTCCTCGAAGATTGACGGCAGTGCCGACGTGGTTTTATTGAAAGAAGAACTGCGGAACGAAAACTGGAAGGACTGGGGCTGAGTTCAGATGGCCTTCCAGTCGCCGGCCTGCTCGAATGCGAAGGCGGCGCGGTAGATCGTGGCTTCGTCGTAGAACTTGCCGACCAGCATCATCCCGACCGGCATGCCATCGACCAGGCCGCACGGCACGCTCATGGCCGGATGGCCGGTCACGTCGAACGGGCAGCAGTTGGGCAGCATCTCGAACGCACGGCCGATCACTTCCTCGACCGGTGCACCAGCGGCGGGCAACGGCGTGGCGGTCATGGGCAGGGTGGGCATCAGCAGAAGGTCGAAGTTGGCGAGCGAGCTGTCGTAGGCGGCCGTCAACTGGCGCGACAGGTTCTGCGACTTGGCGTAGAAGTGGCCGCGGTAGTGCTGGATGAAATACTCGCCCAGCACCATGGTGAGCTTGAGCGTTTCCGACAACTCGTCGGCCCGCTGTTTCCAGCCCGCGTGGAAGTCGACCATGCTGGTGACGTACAGGCCCTTCCAGTTGAAGCCATGCCCGTTGTCCTTCATCATCTGCTGGGTCGCGCCCTCGGCCGCGATCGGCAACCAGATCGCGGGACCGACCGCATGCATGGGCACCGACACTTCGCTCACGATGGCGCCAAGCCCGGCGAACACCTCGGCCGCCTTGCGCACCTTTTCGTTCACCAAGGGGTCGGACTGCGGCCAGCCGAAGCCCTCAGTGACGATGCCGATGCGCATGCCCTTGACGCCGCCTTTCATGAGTTCGGCGTAGGGCTTGGATTCCTGGCCCGCATGCTGACGCGGGTCGAGCCCATCGGGCCCCGCAAGCACTTCGAGCATCAGCGCGTTGTCGGTGACGTTGTTGGTCATCGGACCGGTGTGGTCGATGGTCAGCTCGATCGGCATCACGCCGGTGTAGGGCACAAGTCCGTGCGTGGCCTTCATGCCATAGATACCGCAGTAGGAAGCGGGCATGCGGATCGAGCCGCCCTGGTCGCCACCGATGGCGAGGTCGACTTCTCCAGCGGCGACCAGCGCTGCGCTGCCGGACGACGAGCCGCCCGCCGAATACCCCATGCGGTGCGGGTTGTGTACCGGCCCCGACGAACTGGTGTGCGAGCCGCCGGAAAAACAGAAGTACTCGCAGACCGACTTGCCCACCACGGTGGCGCCGGCGTCGAGCAGTCGAGTGACGACGGTGGCGTCGACGTTTGGCACGTAGCCTTCGAGCGTGGAGGCGCCATTCATCATGGGCACGCCTGCCAGGCACACGTTGTCCTTGAGTACCACGGTCTTGCCGTCGAGCTTGCCGCCCGGCTTGCCCTTGATCGTGGTTTTGACGTACCAGGCACCGTACTTGTTTTCTTCGCCGAAGGGACGGTAGCCAGGCGTGCGCGCATAGGTCACGAGGGGCTGGTAGTCGGGCATCGCGTCGATCACATCGTAGGCATCGAAGTTGCCCTGCAGCAGCGCGTTATAGCTGGCCGCTTGCGATTCGGAGAGGTGGATGCCGAGACTCAGCGCAACGTCTTGCAACTGGTCGATGGTGGGGCGCTTGATGGCCATGGCTGAGTCCGTCTTTTGCGTTGAAGGTTAACCGAATTTTGTGAGTCGATAGTTCCTACGTCAAGCAATTTGTTTTCCTTGGAAAATAAAATACGTCGATCAGCCGCTTTCAAAAACGTGTCAGCACGCGAAAAGTATTGTCCTCGGCGCGTGCAAGATAGATCGGCACGCGGTTGATGCCACTGCCGTCGTATGCGGCGTCGCGGGCACTGCGGTAAACCAGCGGCGCGTGGCCCAGGTGCTCGCGGTCAATGTCCGATTGCAGATGGCCGTCGAGCAGCGCCGCGAGAAAATGCATGCCTTCATAGGTCGACTGTCCGAAGGTGTTGAGCGTGGGCGCACGTTCGCCGAAGTGCGCGTGATAGCGCTCCTTGAAGGCCAGGTTGGACTCGGTGTCGAGGGTGGCGAAGTAGCCGCAAGCGACATAGAGTTCCTCCGAGTTGTCGGCGCCGATTCCCAGCAGCTCGTTCTCTCCAACGGCACACGACAGGCGCAGCATTTCGCGGTGCAGCCCGGCACGGCCGAACGCGCGGTTGAACTCGATGGCATCTTGGCCGACGAGGGACACCAGCACGGCGTCGGCACGGCACTGCCGCAGCGCGTCGAGCGCTGCTGAAAAATCCGTCGTGCCGAACGGAACGTAGCTCTCGCCGACCATGGCAGCGCCTGCCTCGGCGATGTAGCCGCGCGCCATGCGATGCGACATTTGCGGCCAGATGTAGTCGTTGCCGATCGCGAACCAGCGTCGTGGACGTTTTCGCTGGCCCAGCCAAGCGATGGATGGCTGCAGTTGGCGGGCCGTGGTCTCGCCGATCGCGAACACGCCGGCGGTGGACTCTCCACCTTCGTATAGCGGGGTGTAGATGATAGGAATCTGGCCACCAACGGCGCGCAAGATGCGTTGGCGCACTCCACTGGTGTGCATGCCGATGATCGCGTCGATATCGCCAGCGTGCACCAGCTCGGTCAGCGCGGCTTCGATGTCGGCTGAGTCGTCTGCGGCGTTGACCGTCAGCAAACGGCAGGACCGCCCCCCGATGCCGGCCTCGCGGTTGAGTTCGGACACTGCGAGCTTCGCGCAAGCGAGCGCCGACGGCCCCCAGATACCGGCCGATCCGCCGAGCGGCACGCAGAGCGCGATGTTGAGTTCCGTACGCGCAAGCGGTGGGTGCGGGGGACGCGGCAAGTGCCAGGTGCCGCCATTCGGCGCGAGTACGGGCGACCGACGCATGACCGATTCAAGGGATAAAAACATCGGAGCTCCCAGGCATTGCACCAAGATGGCAGCAGGGATTGAAGTGTCGCAAAAATCGCGCCAATGCTTTCCAAGGAAAACGATCGTTGCTAAACTGGAAAGATACCCTGCAGTCCTAATGACAAAGCCTACCGCCACACCCATGCCTGAGCAAGACATCTCGCAGTACCTGGCCTATCTGCTGGCCTCCGCCAACCGGCGCATGCGCATCGGGCTGGCGCAGTCCATCGCTGCTGAAGAGGTGACGGAGGAGCACTGGCGCATCCTCCAGGTGCTTGCCGACGAGTACGGGCGCTCGATGGGCGATCTTGCGGAGACGGTGCTGCTCAACCACCCGGCGCTAACAAAGAACATAGACAAATTGGTGAGCCGTGGCCTGGTGCAGCGTGCGGCCGACGCCTCGGACAGCCGCCGCGTGCTGGTCTACATCAGCGACCTGGGTCTCGAAACGGTGGCGCGCCTGAAGAAGAGCGTCGACGCGCACCACGGTCAGCTGGAAGAGGCACTGGGGCCGCGCAAGACCAGCCAGCTCAAGAAGTTGCTCGAAAGCTTTATCGAGGAGTGCGAGACGCACTGAGCCTGCCCGTGCGCTTCGGCACCTTGCGTTGCCGGGCAGCGTCGCGCAACAGCCCCACCATCGCACTGCAGGCAGCCGACGGCTCGGCTTCGGTGCGAAGCAGCAGTCCGACCGGCTCCTCGGTCCCGGGCGTATCGATGCGTAACCGCTCCAGCGTGCCGACCTGCAGGTCGTCGTGGACGGCGCCGAGCGGCGTGATCCAGATCGCATCGGACTGCGCCACCAAAGCGCGCGCCACCATCAGATCCAGTGTTTGCAATGCGTTCGGCGGCACCACCAGGCCACGCGCGGAAAACAAGCTCTCGGTGCTGTGGTGCGGGATCGTGCCCTCGGCGAACACGACAAGCGGATAGGCAAGCACCGCCTGCACCGACGCCGCGCGTCGGGCCAGCGGATGGCCGCTGCGAGCCACGAACACCAGCGGCTCTGCATAGAGCAGCTCGAAGCTGAGGCCCGTCATCAGTCGTGGATCGCTCATGCGGCCCGCCACAAGGTCGAGTTCGCCCGCGCGCAACGCGTCGAGCAGCACGGCATTGGCTGCGCTCTTCACGCTCACCTGCAATGCCGGCCAATGGCTGCGCAGGCGGGCCAGGGCGAGGGGCAGCAGCGCCGGTGCCACGCTCGGAAGTGCGCCGATGCGCAAGCGGGCGAGCCGGCCACCCGCAGCAGGCGCGACCGCCTGCGCGCTGGCGTCGACCGCCTCCAGCACGCGCAGCGCGTGGCCGAGCAACTGCTCTCCCATCGGTGTCAGGCCCTGTACGCCACGCCGACCGGCACTGCTGCGCTCGACCAGCCGCGTGCCGGCGAGCGTCTCGAGCTCGACCAAAGTCTTGGAGATGGCCGGTTGGCTCAAAGCCAATCGCTCGGCGGCGCGCGCCAGGTTGCGCTCCTGCGCGATCGCGACGAAGCAGCGCAAGTGACGCAGCTGCACGTTGCGAGCGAAGGCCAGCGAGGAAAGAAGAGGGACGGCTTTCAATTACCTGTGATTATCGAAAAAGATCGAATCTTCAATTTACATGATCGAAGACGACTTCTAAAGTGGTGCTTTTCGTTGACCGTCCGTTGAGTTACCCACGAGACATCCAGACTGAAGACAAGCCATGCTCGACCGCATCAAGAAATCCCTGCCAACGCTCTCACCGCGCGACTGGGCGAGCCATCCCGCGTACGTTTATCCCGGCTACAAATCGACCGTGAAACGCGGTCCGCAACAGCCGTTGATACCGCTCAAGGCGTCGCTCGGCGAACTGCAGCAACCGGTCTACGGCCACAACACCATCGGTGAGTTCGACCATGACTTGACGCGCAATGCTCGCCAAAACGGCGAGCCGCTGGGCGAACGCATGATCCTCACCGGTCAGGTGCTCGACGAGCGTCGACGCCCGGTCGCCAACACGCTGGTCGAGCTGTGGCAGGCCAACGCGTCGGGCCGCTACGTGCACAAGGTCGACCAGCACGACGCACCGCTCGATCCCAACTTTCTCGGTGCCGGTCGCTGCCTGACCGACAGCGAAGGCCGCTATCGCTTCCTGACCATCAAGCCGGGTGCCTATCCATGGGGCAACCACCCGAACGCATGGCGCCCGCAGCACATTCACCTGTCGCTGTTCGGCCAGCATTTCGCGAGTCGCCTGGTCACGCAGATGTACTTCCCCGGCGACCCGCTGATGCAGTACGACCCGATGATCACCGGCACCCCGGAGCGCCATCGCAATCGGCTCATCGCCGACTTCAGCCTCGACGTCACAGAAGAAGGCTACGCGCTGGGTTACCAATTCGACATCGTGCTGCGTGGTGCCGACGAGACCCCGTTTGAAACCCGTTGATAGAGCAATAGACAAACATGCCGACAAGGAGACACGCACCATGATGAGCGCACTGGAAGCCGATTTCGGGCAGACCCCTTCGCAAACCGTCGGGCCCTACTTCGCCTACGGCCTCACCGCCTCGCAATACGGCTATGCCTTCGATCAACCTTTCGACGCGGTACTGGCACTCGAAGACGCCGAGGGTGAGCGCATCCGCCTCGAAGGTCGCGTGACCGACGGCGACGGAAATGTGATCGGCGATGCGCTGGTAGAGATCAGCCAGCCCGATGGCCAAGGCCACTATCCGCAGACCGTCGACGAGGCGCACGCCTCTGGATTTCGCGGGTTCGGCCGCTGCGGTACGGGCACTGAAAGCGACAATCGCTTCGTGTTCCATACGGTGAAGCCCGGCGCTGAGACCGCAGGCGAGGCACCGCATATCAACGTTATCCTGACGATGCGTGGCCTCCTGCTACACACCTTCACGCGAATCTATTTCAGCGACGAGGCGGATGCCAACGCCAAAGACGCCGTGCTGCAAAGCGTGCCCGCCGACCGCCGCGGCACGTTGATCGCAGAACGCGTCGCGCAGAACGGCGCAGTGCGCTATCTTTTTGACATCCGCATGCAGGGCGATGGCGAAACAGTCTTCTTCGACGTCTGAAGCTCGGCACATCCGCACCCACGAAAAAGCCCGCGCGAAGCGGGCTTTTTCAATGCGTTGGACTGGCCGAATTGGCGTCAGTCCGCGCGGTGAATGAGCGACTCGGGGATCGTTTTGACGTCGCCCGGCAACGTGCTTATGTAGCTGGCCAGTTCCTTCAGTTCAGCCACGCTGTACTTCTTCGCCTGACCGCCCATGATGGCGTTAGCACGACCGACCATCGGATGATTGTCGGCCTTGTACGCCTTGAGTGCGACAAACAGGTAGTCGGGGTACTGGCCGGCCAGCTTGGGCACAGTGCTGTCGTTCGGGCTGTTGAAATTGGCCCCGTGGCACTTGGTACAGGCATTGGCTGAATCCCGAGCGACGAGTGCTCCGACTTCCTTGCTGGGAGCCTTGGCCAGCGCAGCCGGTGGTGCGTCGCCTTCTTTAAGGCCAAGCTGGCTGTAGTAGGCAGCGAGATCGACGATGTCTTGCGGGCTGAGGGTGTCGGCGATGGCACGCATAGTCGGGTGCTTGCGGTCGCCCCCCTTGTATGCAGTCAGCGCGGACACGATGTAGGTGGCGCTTTGGCCAGCGATCATCGGCACCTTGTGGATCTCAGGAAAGCTCGCCTGGTACCCGACGATGCCGTGGCAACCCACGCACATAGCGATTTTTTTGGAGCCGTCTTTTGCGTTGCCGGTGAGCGTTTGGGACTGAGCCGAAACCGTCACGCAAGCGACAGCGAAGGCAAACATAGTGGTCAACAACTTGTTCATTTTGCGCGCACAATCTCTTGGAGATTTCAATTTCTCTATCAACTTTCGATTATATGCGGCGGCTCTTCGCAGCTCCGCGTGGAACGCGCCGATCTGGTTGCATCGCAACTCGACTGTGTTCTTTTATCCACCCTCCTGCACCAGCTCATCCATGAAATTCAAGGGTTCAGACAACTACGTTGCCACGCAAGACCTGATGCTGGCAGTCAACGCCGCCATCACGCTCAAACGGCCCCTGCTGGTCAAAGGGGAACCCGGCACCGGCAAGACGATGCTGGCCGAAGAAGTGGCGCAAGCACTCGAACTGCCGCTACTCCAGTGGCACATCAAGTCAACCACCAAGGCCCAACAGGGCCTGTATGAATACGACGCCGTCAGCCGACTGCGCGATTCACAACTGGCCGACGTAGACGGTGGCGAGCGCGTCAAAAATATACACAACTACATCTTGAAGGGCGTGCTTTGGCAAGCCTTCACGGCCGAAGAACCGGTGGCGCTGCTGATCGACGAAATCGACAAGGCAGACATCGAGTTCCCGAACGATCTGCTGCGAGAAATCGACCGCATGGAGTTCTACTGCTACGAGACGCGTGAACTCATTCGCGCCAAGCACCGGCCGCTGGTGTTCATCACCTCGAACAACGAGAAAGAGTTGCCCGACGCGTTTCTTCGCCGTTGCTTCTTCCACTACATCAAGTTCCCCGACGCAACCACGATGAAGCAAATCGTCGACGTGCACTTCCCCGGCCTGAAGCAAGAGTTGCTGACCGCCGCAATGAAGACGTTTTACGACGTGCGCAACTTGCCAGGCCTCAAGAAGAAGCCTTCGACCTCTGAATTGCTCGACTGGCTCAAGCTACTCGTCGCCGAAGACATTCCGCTCGAAGCGCTACAAAGTAAGGAAGCCAAGGTGGCAGTGCCACCGCTGGTCGGCGCGCTGCTGAAGAACGAACAGGACGTGACGCTGTTCGAGAAGCTCGTCTTCATGCAGCGCAACAATCGCTGAGTCAGATGGCTCAAACGCCGCACCCGACGAGCCAGTTACTCGTTCTTGGCGTCGCACAGGCGGTGCTGTTCGTCGTGGGAGGTTTGCTCGGCCGGTGGATCGGCATGGCGTTCGGCATCGATGCCTTTGCCAGCGCCGGCTACAGCGCTCGCGAGATGGTCGGCATCCTGCTGGTGGGCCTCGGTGCCGGCGGTGGTCTGCAGTTGGCACGTGTTTGGTACACGCGCCGGTATGGAAACCCCAGAGGCTGAACAGATGGGCTTTGTCGAACCGATCACTCTTGCATTGCGCGGCATCGCACTGGTACCTCTGGCGCTCATGCATGAAACGGGATTGCGCGCTGCTGCAGCCGACGGCGAGTTGTGGAAACTGCGCATCACCTCTGTGCCCGAGCCGGATGACACGCACAGCTACATCGAGACCGCGCTGCAAATGCGCGAGGCCGGCAATCGCTTTGCTTTTGCGGTAATCGATGAAGCCACTGGCACGGTTCTCGGCAGCACCAGCTATCACGACATCCTGCCGGCGGTGAAGCGCCTTGAGATCGGCTACACGTGGTACGCCAAGCGTTGCCAGCGCACGCACATCAACACCACTTGCAAGCTCCTGATGCTGAGCCACGCCTTCGACCTGCTCGACTGCAACGTGGTGGGCTGGCGCACCGACAACTTCAACCACGCATCGCAGCGCGCCATCGAGCGGCTCGGTGCCCGCAAAGACGGCGTGATACGCGGCCATGCGATGCGCCGCGACGGCACCATCCGCGACACGGTGATGTACAGCCTGCGCTCGGGCGAATGGCCGGAGGTCAAGGCGCAACTGCTCTATCTGCTCGACAAGCCAAGTGCGCAAGCAAACGACAAGGAATGATCCGTCATGCTGATCGACTTTTTCTACACCCTGCGCTCGGCCAAGTTGCCGGTTTCGGTCAAGGAATATCTGGTGCTGCTCGAGGCGTTGAAGGCCGACGTCGTCGGGCCCAACTCCGACAATGCTTTCGGCCTCGATGACTTCTATTACCTCTCGCGTACCTCGCTGGTAAAGGATGAGAAGCACTACGACAAGTTCGATCGCGCATTCGCCTCCTATTTCAAGGGCGTCGACATGTTGACCGACTTCACCAAGGAAGTGCCGCTCGACTGGTTGCGTAAAACGCTCGAGCGCGAGTTCACTGCCGAAGAAAAAGCCAAGATCGAAAAGATGGGCTGGGACGAACTCATGGAAACGTTGAAGAAGCGTTTCGAGGAGCAAAAGGAACGGCACGAAGGCGGCAACAAGTGGATCGGCACTGGCGGCACATCGCCCTTCGGCAACGGCGGCTACAACCCGCAAGGCGTTCGCATCGGCGGCGCCGGCAAGAACAAGAGCGCGGTCAAGGTGTGGGATCAACGCGCCTACAAAGACTACGACGACAGCCAGGAACTAGGCACGCGCAACATCAAGATCGCGCTGCGGCGCCTGCGCAAGTTCGCACGCGAAGGCCACGAAGAGGAGCTCGACCTCGACCACACCATCCAGTCGACCGCAGCCAACGCCGGCTACCTCGACATCAAGATGCGGCCCGAGCGCCACAACAACGTCAAGGTGCTGTTGCTGATGGACGTGGGCGGCACCATGGACGAGCACATACAGCGCATCGAAGAGCTCTTCTCAGCCGTCAAGACAGAGTTCAAGCACCTCGAGTTCTACTACTTCCACAACTGCGTCTACGACTTCATGTGGAAGAACAACAAGCGGCGCTTTTCAGAGAAGTTCGCGACGTTGGACATCCTGCGCAAGTACAACAAGGACTACAAGCTCATCTTCGTCGGCGACGCCACGATGAGCCCCTACGAGATCCTGCAGCCGGGTGGCAGCGTCGAATACAACAACGAAGAAGCGGGCGCCGAATGGATTCAGCGCCTGACGCATGCGTTTCCGAAATTCGCCTGGATCAACCCCGAGCCCCAAGGCGTCTGGCAATACCGGCAGAGCATCACGGTCATGCAGCAACTGTTGTCGAACCGCATGTATCCGCTGACGTTAAAGGGCCTCGAAGAGGCGATGCGGCTGCTTTCCAAATAGCTTCAACTCACACCGGGCCCGATTCCAAAACGAAAGTTTGAGCATTTCGCTACTTTCAGATACATTAATACAAACGTACACACATTCGACCCTCAAAGCCAACACATCATGTCGATCAGCGTCCCGCCCGAAATCTTTACATCGGCCACGGAGGTCGCGTCCTTGGAACAGCTTGAGCGCGCTCCCGTCGCCAACACGGTGACCATTCGCGGCGTCAGGCTGCCACTGGATGAGCTGGTCAACTACAAGCTGTTCGAGCCAGAACAACGACAGCGCTTTCGCGACGAGCTACTAGCCGCAACGCCGTTCCCGCATCTGGTGATTGAAGGAATCTTCAACCCACGCCTACTGGAGTTGGTGCTCGAAGAGTTCGAGACGCTGTCGACCGGCGGATGGCTCGACGTCAAGAGTCGCTACGAGTCGTTTCGTCGTTCGGTGATCGGCGCCCGCCTCGGGCCAGCCTCACAACTTTATTTCGACGTCGTCAACTCAGGCTGGTTCACCGAGTGGGTATCGAGCATCACCAGCCGGCCGTACCTCCTGCCCGACCCGCAATTGCATGGCGGTGGTCTGCACGAGAGCCGCACCGGCGCCTCGTTCGCAATCCATCGCGACTTCGGCCGCCACACCGAGTCCGGACTGGTCAACGAGATGGTTTTCATCACGTATCTCAACAAAGGTTGGGACCCGACATGGGGCTCGGCGCTCGAACTCTGGGACAAGAAAAAAAACGCCTGCGTCACCAAGGTGCAACCGGAGTTCGGACGTAGCGTTTTCATGCTGCACGGCAAAGCCAGCTACCACGGGCATACCGATCCGCTCAACGCGCCAGACGGCAGGCCGAGGCGTTCGATCGCTGCCTACTACTACAGCAGCCCCGAAGCCGGCAAACCGAGCCGCGACATGCTCAACACGATCTTTATGGACCGCCGTCCGATCGACAAGGCCCTCGCGGTGGCACGCGTGCTGACGCCGCCTATCGTCTGGTCGACCATCAAGAAGGTCACCGGCCGCTGACCACCCCGTTGCGCATGTGACCATGCGGTGCCGTGGGGCATATCGGGCGGGCTGACCTTGCTGTCAGAATCGACCCGATGGTCAGGAGGGTGCTTTTTTTAACGCCGGCATGGATGCCGGCTTTGTTTTTTGCGAGTGTCCTTCTTCTGCAGGGATGCAGCGTGCTCTCGGGCCTCACCGGCCACACGCCGCCCGCGGATGCACCTGAAGGCGCACCCGTCGCCAGCAGCGCTGCGCAAGGCGACAAGCGCGACGCTTTCACCCTCGAAGTGCGCGGCCCCGACACTGTCCGCGACTACCTTAAGCAGCACCTCGAAATCCAGCGCTACCGCCAGGTCGACGACCTCGGCGCCGCCGAACTCTCGCGGTTGATGGTCGCAGCCGAGTCCAATGCGCGCGAACTACTCGGCACGCGGGGCTATTTCACGCCGACGCTCACGCTCGAACTCAAGGAAACCCCCGCCGCCGGCGCCAAAGCCCCCCGCGAAGTCGTCATCGCGGTCGAGCCCGGCGAGGTGACACATGTCAGCTCAGTGCAGATCGGCTTTGCCGGCCCGATCGAGAACGACCCGACATCGCAAGCGCAGCGCGACGCGGTACGAGTCGGTTGGTCGTTGCGAGCCGGGCAGCCGTTCAACCAGCTGGCCTGGGACAACGCCAAGGCCGTGGCATTGCGCAACCTGACGGCCAAGCGCTACCCGACCGGCACCATTCTGACGAGCCTGGCCGATGTCGACGCCGATCGGCAGGAGGCGAAGTTGTCGGTCGATTACCAGTCCGGACCGGCTTACCGCTTTGGCCCGCTCCAGGTACGCGGAAGCGAACGCTACGACGCAGATGGCGCGCGTCGTCTGGCCCGAGTGCCGACGGGCTCCGACTACGACCAGCAAAAGCTGCTCGATGCCCAACAGCGCCTTGCCAGCAGCGGCTACTACGACTCGGTCTTTCTGACCCTCGACACTGAAGGCACCAACCCGACCGCAGCACCGGTGATCGCGCAACTGCGCGAAGCACCGCTGCAGAAAATCGTGCTTGGCGTGGGCTTCACCACCGACAGTGGACCGCGCATTTCGGTCGACCACATCGACAACAAAATGCCGGTGCTCGGCTGGCGCGCCGTATCGCGGCTTTCGGTCGACCGTGCAGCCCGATCGCTCGGCTCCGAGTGGAACGCGATTCCGGGCGACAACGGCTGGCGCTGGTTCGCGAGCGGAGAGCTGAAGCGCGAAACCGCCGGCACCTACGACGTGGACAGCGGTCGCTTGCGCAGCGGCCGCAGCAAAGCAGGGGACCACATAGACCGCAGCTATTTCCTGCAATACGACTACGCGCAGAACCGCGGCTCCAACGCGCCGCCGTCAGCTTCGGCGATAAGTGCCAATTGGGGCTGGACCGGGCGCTACTTCGACAACAACACCGCACCGACGCGCGGTCAGGCACTTGCGCTCGAGGTCGGGCTCGGCTACGCGCTGACCGGAGAACAGACCCCATTTACCCGCACTTACGCGCGCTGGCTCGGCATCGTGCCGATCGGTGCCGTGCCCGAAGACGGTACGCAGGCACGCCGCAGCCGATTGCAGTTGCGGATCGAAGGCGGCGTGGTCTTAGCCAAAGACAGCGCACAGATTCCGTCGACGCTGATGTTTTTGACGGGCGGTGACACCACGGTACGCGGCTACAGCTACCGGCAAATCGGCACGGTTCGCAGCGACGGCACGATCGTCGCGGGCCGTTACCTTGCGGTCGCCAGCGTTGAATGGCAACGTCCAGTCGTCTATGCCGGAAAGCTCACGGATTTCGAGAGCGTGACCTTCGTGGATGCCGGTGCCGTAGCCGACAAGCCAGGGTTGTTGAAGGCGAAAGTCGGCTTGGGTGCCGGCGTGCGTTGGCGCAGCCCGGTGGGGCCGGTGCAGGCCGATGTGGCATATGGCGTCGACATCAAGAAGTTCAGGCTGCACTTGCGGCTTGGCTTTACTTTTTGAGATCGCGCTACCCGACCAGCACGATGGGCAAAGAAGCCGAATCTCCCCACTCGTCCGAGGCGACAGTCGCCGGGGGAGCCGCGGGGACCCGAACGCCGGTGGTCCGACGTTCGCGCACCCGGCGTGCCGTGCGCGCGCTGGCGTGGAGCTTCGTCGGGCTCATCGCGCTGGTGCTCGCACTGACCGCGGGCGCCTGGTTGTGGCTGGGGTCGAACCAGTCGCTGGCCTTTGCACTCACGCAAGCGGCAAAGCATCTGCCGGTTGGCCAATCGCTTGAAAGCCGCGACGTCAGCGGCTCGCTGCGCACAGGTGGGCACATCGGCTGGCTGCGATGGCAAGGCGCGACGTTGGTAGTTGAGGTACACGAGGTAAAAATCGGATGGGCGCTGGCGCCGCTTTTGAAGCGCAAGGTCCAACTGGGAGAAGTTCACGCGGCGCAATTGCTAATCGAGCGCCGCGGTCCGCCGGACACGACCCCCACTGAACCATTGGAGCAACTGACGCTGCCGATCGATGTCGAGTTGCCGTTTCGCATCGACGATTTGCGCTGGACCGGGCCACCGGCGCTGCAAGCCACGAACCTGTCGGGCCTCTACAAATACGCCAACGCGCAGCATGCGCTGGACGTCACCGGCGTCGACATCGCCGACGGGCATTACAGCGCCCGCGTTGCACTGCAAGGCCCGACGCCGATGGCGATCGACGCGGCACTCGATGGTCGCGTGAAGGCGCCGCTGGCCGAAGGCCGCAGCATCGACGTGGCGGCCGATGCCACGATCAAGGGCACGTTGAGTGGCGCAGCCGCACGCCTGCGGGTGGGCGCGCAATTGAAGCCGGCCGATGCCACGACGCCTGTCGCGGGTGAGCTCATGCAAGCCGCCCTGCAAGCCCAGATCGCGCCATGGCAAGCGCAGCCGGTGATCGATGCGCATGTCGATCTGCGAAACGTCGACGCCGCGAGCCTCTGGCCCGGCGCACCTCGAACACAACTGACCGGCACCATCGCGCTGCAACCCGACGCCGCCGTAGGCCCAGCCGCATGGCAGGCGCGGGGCAACATCCGCAACGCGCTGCCCGGCGCCTGGGACCTCGGCAAATTGCCGCTCGAACAGGTGGAGGCCGATGTCGGTTTCGATGGCACCACCTGGAAGATCGCCGACGCCACGGTGCACGCTGGCGGCGGTCGCATCGATGCCGAAGGCGCCTGGGCTCCTGCCCCGGCGCCATGGCGAGCCACCGCCACAGTGAGCGGCGTAAGGCCTGGCGAGCTGCACACCGAGCTGGCCGGCGCGCCCATCAATGGCCGCGTTACTGCCGAGCAAAATGGCGATGCGCTGACCTTCGACGTGGCGCTACAAGCCGAAGGCGGCGCCGGTACTAACTCGCTCAAGGGCTTGAAGCTCGATCGCGCCGTGGCCCGAGGTCAGTGGCTCTTTCAAAACCAGACACTCGACTTGCGCATGCTGCGCATCAATGCCGAGCGCGCGAGCGTCGACGGCAAGCTGCAATGGCGTGTGGCCGAGCAGGCGGGCAGCGGTAACCTGAACGTCGTCTTGCCAGGCGCCAGCGCGGAACTGCAGGGACGCATCGCGCCGAACCAGGGCGGCGGCGAACTCAAGGCACGCATCGACGATGCGGCGACATTGCAGACGTGGATCGAAGGACTGCCCGGACTTGCATCGTCTTTTGCCGGCAGCAGCGCGCAAGGTGCCGCACGTCTCGATGCCAGCTGGCAAGGTGGCTGGTTGGCTGTGCAACGGCGCTTGCAAAGCGCAACGACGCCTTCGCCGCGCGGCACCGCGGAGCCGACCGTGCAAGCGACGCTGATCGCGCAGAAGCTCGATCTTCGGTTGCCGGCGCCCGCTTCTGCTTCTGCTTCTGCTTCTGCTTCGCCGACCATTCAACTGCGCGGCATCCGCGCAGAGCTGGCCGGCAGCCTCGCGCAAGCCACCTTGTCGCTGCAAGGCGAGGCCAGCACCGGCACGCAAAAGATCACGCTCGACACACGCGCCAGCGGCGGCCTCGAGCGCGCCGATCAATGGCGCGCAACGATCTCCAGCCTGCATCTGCAGGCGCAGGACAGCACGCGGCCCGGCCCCTGGACGCTGGAGCTGAGCCGCGCCATCAGCGCCACCATCCGCAGCACGGCCGCGAATGGCAAGACGGCCGCGCGGCTCGACGTCGAAGCTTCGGCCGCAGGTGCGACATTGCGCGGCCCGGTGCCTGGCACGGTGCGCATCGACTGGCAGCCGTTGCGCTTCAGCCAGAGCGGCACGCCGACCAACCGCGTGTATCGCTTGCAATCGCAAGGCAAGCTGCAAGGTTTGCCGATGGTCTGGGCCAGCGCGCTAGGCGCCAGCACGGCGCTCGCCGATGCCGGCGTCACTGGCGACTTGTTGTTCGACGGCGATTGGGACATCGATGCCGGCGACGCACTTCGCGCCCAGGTGCGGCTTGCTCGGCAAAGTGGCGACATCCGCGTGCAGGCCGGCGAAGCGGCTCTCATCACCCGCATCACGAGCCGTGGCACTGGCACGGCCACCGAGCGCACGATGACGGCATCCGATGGCGACGCCGTCGGCCCCAGCACACCGGCCGGCCTACGCCAGGCGGAGCTCAAAGTCGACGCCCGGGGCGATGCGATCAAGGCAACGTTGGCGTGGGACAGCGAGCGCGCCGGACAGCTCAACGCCGAGGTCTCGAGCCGCCTGGTGCAACATGACGGCGGATGGCAGTGGGCCACGGACGCGCCGCTAGCCGGCCGGCTCACCGCCAAGCTGCCGAGCCTGGGCGTCTGGTCGATTCTTGCGCCGCCCGGCTGGCGCGTGGCAGGCACGCTCCAAGCAGATGCGACGCTGTCGGGCAACCGCGCAGCACCGCGCTGGAACGGCACGCTGAGCGCCGACCAGCTCGCGTTGCGCGCGCCTGTCGAAGGGCTCGATTTGCGCGACGGCCGCCTGCGCGTAGCGCTCTCGGGAGATCGCGTCGAAATCACAGAATTCACGCTCAAGGGCGGCGCCGGCAGCACGGCACGCATTGCGGGCCAGAGCGGCAACAGGAGCACGGCAGCCAGCGAAGCCTCGAGCGATGGCGGCACCTTGTCGGCCCTCGGCGAAGTGCGATGGAATGCCGATGCGACCACCACGAGTCCTGGCATACGCATGTCGGTGCAAGGCAAGTTGACGCGATTGCGGGTGCTCGTGCGCACCGATCGGCAGGCCACGATTTCCGGCAACGTGCAGGCTCGCCTCGACAACGGCCAGTTCACCGTTCGCGGCGACCTCAAGACCGATCGTGCCGTGATCATCCTGCCGGACGAAACTGCACCCAGCCTGGGCAGTGATGTCGTGGTTCATTCCGCCGCCAAAGACCGCGAAGCCGCAGCGCAAGCCAGGCGCGACGCCACCGCGCGCGCTGCTGAAAGTACGTCGACTAACAACGCTGCCCGACCGCAGACCGCCAAGCGGCCAGACATCGCTGTGACCTTCGATCTCGGCGATGACTTCGCAGTGCAGGGCCGCGGCATCACGACGCGACTCGAAGGCAAGCTCGACATTCGCAGCACCTCGCTCACGGCGCCGCCGCGCATTACCGGCGAAGTCAAGACGGTGCGCGGGCGCTATCGCTCGTACGGTCAGGAACTCGACGTCGAAAGTGGCCTGGCCCGTTTCAACGGCCCGTTCGACAACCCGTCGCTCGACATCCTGGCCATCCGGCCGAACATCACCCAGCGCGCCGGCGTGCAAATCACCGGCACTGCGCAATCGCCACGCGTGCGGCTTTATTCGGAGCCGGCGCTGTCCGACGCGGAGACGCTGTCGTGGGTGATCCTCGGACGCGCGCAGGCCAGCAGCGGAGGCGAATCGTTGCTGCTGCAACAGGCCGCGCTCGCATTGCTCGGCGGGCTCGGCAAGGGCGGTACCGGCGGCAGCCTGGCGAGCCGCTTCGGACTGGACGAAATCGGCTTCAAGGGCCCTGGCAGCGGTGGCGACCTGCGCGAATCCGCGGTGACGCTGGGCAAGCGGCTGTCGTCCGACTTCTACGTGACCTACGAACGCAGCATCGGCGGCACTTTCGGCACGCTCTTCATCTTCTACGACCTCACGCGGCGCCTGACCCTGCGCGGCCAAGCCGGACAGAAGAGCGGGCTCGACCTGATCTACACGCTCAAATACGACTGAACTGTTAAAGTCGCCGCCGTTGTGCAGCGCCTTTGATGAGCGGCCTCCGCGTGCACCGTCCTCGTAGTTCAATGGATAGAACGGGGTCCTCCTAAGACTCAGATACAGGTTCGATTCCTGTCGAGGGCACCAAGGCCCTGGGCTTGAGATTTGTTTTTTTGTGTACTTAAGTGTGACCTAGTTCCTCCCGCCAAAAGGATGACGTAGGCACAATTGCTTACATGGCACAAAGCACACAAACCTCTCACGAATGGTGGAAAGACAAATCGGACTCGACCGAGCGAGCCGCTTTCACCCAGTCTTATCGTTCGGGCCAGCGCGAGCAGCGCGCCGCCGGTTGGCGTCGCAACGTGATGCTCGGTTTCCTGATCATCGCAATTCCCGTGTTGATTCGCCTGCTGATCGCATCATGATGTTCAACGTTTCCCCGCGCCCCGAGCGACTGAGCATCGAGCAGATTCAAGGGGTCGCAAACGCCCTACGAAACGAATCGACACATGATGGCCACACCGCAGCCGCTATTGCCGACGCACTGGAATCGGTTGCCCGCGAACGCGCATGCCGTGCGGCACGACTGCAGCGTCGGTTCGGCTTGCGAAATTCGGCGTCGGTCCGTCGCGTCGCCGAGTGGGCTGTTACGAACTTCTGAGCGGCTCCGCCGTCGCCCTGCCCGAACCCGCCGTTGGCGGGTTTTTCTTTTGGGCTACGCGCTGGCATTACATTCGAGCGATGCATGAATTCGCCGTCCTCATCGGCCGCTTCCAACCCTTCCACAACGGTCACCTCGCCCTTTTGCAACACGCGCTATCTGAAGCGCTGCACTGCATCGTGGTCATTGGTTCGGCCTTTCACGCGCGTTCGCCGCGGCATCCGTTCGACTGGCAGCAGCGTGCCGACATGATCCGCCGCGCGCTGCCTGCAGCAGATCGCGAGCGCGTCACCTTCATGCCGGTGCGCGATCACCACGCCGACGCACCGTGGATCGCCGAGGTTAGACAGGCGGTCGCAAACGCACACAAGGCGGCGGCGACGGCCATCAGGGCTGTTTCGACTGGCTCGACCGCCGCGACGGGTTCGACGTCAACGTCGGTGCTGCTCGTCGGTCATCGCAAGGACGCGACCACCGCCTATCTCGACTGGTTTCCCGAATGGGAATTAACGACGCTATCTGTCGCCTCCGCCGCAACAGCCCGTGCGGCGCGCAACGCCTTGTTCTTGGCGACTGACGACGACGCTTTGCGCGCGATGGTGCCGCCGCCAGTATTCGACTTCCTCGCAATCTGGCGCGACGAGCGAACCTTCGCCGCGTTGCATGAAGAATGGACGATGTTGCAGAACTACCGCGCCACCTGGGCCGTGGCACCCTGGCCGCCCACGCTGGTCACGGTCGATTGCGTCGTGAAATGCAACGACCACGTGCTGCTGATTCGCCGCGGTGAAGCACCGGGCAAAGGCTTGCTCGCCGTGCCGGGCGGCTTCATCGAGCAGCGCGAAACCACGCATCGCTCCGCCCTGCGCGAGCTGGAAGAAGAAACGCATCTCGATGTGCCCGACGCCGATCTTCAGGCTTGCCTCAAGGGCACAGCCGTGTTCGACGCCCCCGATCGCAGCGAGCGCGGCCGCACGATCACACATGCGCACTACTTCGACTTGGGCGGCCGTCCTTTGCCGGCGATGCGCGCAGACGACGATGCGGCGTCGGCCAGTTGGACACCTATCGCGGCACTCGTGGCGGAAGAGACGCACTTCATGGACGACCACTTCGCCATGCTTCATCACTTCCTGCAATTCGAGTTGCCTGCGCCGCAGGCCTGACGCGAGGCGCTCGCCGGCAATTTCGCCGACAGGGTCGACTTCAACTCATCGAAGCCAGACTCTCTTCCCGAGACATCGCCGAGTCCTGCACGTTCTTGCGCCGGCTATCGATCTGCTCCGCGAGGTAGTACGCGTCGCGAGCCACGCCTGAAAAGCGGCCCGATCCCCAAGTGTGCAACCACGGCAACCCAAGGAAGTACAGCCCGGCCTGATGCGTCACGCCGCGCAGATGCACCGGCTCGCCCTTGCCGTTGAACACCGGCGCATCGACCCATGCGAAGTCCGGCAAAAAGCCGATGCACCACACCACGCTGGTGATGCCGGAGGCGCGCAGACTCAACGACGTGCGCTCCTCCTTCGGTTCCCAAACCGGCGCGTAGCGTTCGGGCGGCGGCGCGTCGATGCCGTTGGCTTCGATGTACTTGTCGATCGAAGCGTTGATGCCGTTGTAGATCTTGTCGGCGTGGTCTAAATGCTCGCGTAGGTTTGGCTGAAACTGCAGCGTGTCGCCCTCGATGCCGGTCAATAGCCCGTAGAGTTCCATGCCTTCGTTGGCGAAGGCGCGCAGGTCGATGTCGCGGCCACCATCGCGTCCGGTGAGATAGTGATTGGTGTTGTCGCGCACGCCTTCGCGCAGTGGATGCGCAGTCACCGGCATGTCGTAGTACTTCATGTCGGCGAGCCAGTCGACCGCGTCCTTGCCACGATAGAAGCGCGCACAGCGCGGCGCATTGCCAGTGGCGACGAACACCTCACGCCCCGCCAGATGCAGGTCTTCGGCGATTTGCGAGCCTGACTGTCCGCAGCCCACCACCAGCACCGCACCAGCAGGGAATTGCTCGGGGTTGCGGTACTGGGCCGAGTGGTACTGCACGATGCCCGCAGGCAGGCGCTCGGCCATGCGCGGGATCACCGGCTTGTGATAACCGCCGGACGCCACCACCACCTGGTCGGCCGTGAACTGGCCGGCGCTGGTGTCGACCGTATACCGGTCAGCCTCGCCCGCGCGCGATACCTTGTTGACGGTGACGCCTTCGATCGCCGGCGCCTGCACCTGCTCGACGAAGCCGGCCAGCCACGCGTTGATCTCGTCCTTCACCATGAAGCCGTGCGGATCAGTGCCCTTGTACGGCCAGCCCGGCAAATCACACTGCCAATTGGGCGTGACGAGGCAAAACGAGTCCCAGCGTTGTGTGCGCCAGCTGTGCACCAAGCTGCGTTTTTCGATGACCAGATGGTCGATGCCGCGTTGCTGCAGGCAGTGGCTGAGCGACAGGCCGGACTGGCCGCCGCCGACGATGACGACGCTGTAGTGAGTGGTCTTGGGCATGGTGTTTCTTTTCGGTCAGTCAGTCGAATGCGGTGACGGTTACCTGCGCATCGGGTTGCGCGTCGAACCGAGTTGCGATGTGCTCGATCTCGGCCAGTTGATCCATCGCCTGCGAACACGCGAAGCCGTACTTGACGCGCACGCGCTCCGAAGCAATGCCGAGCGCATCGCGCGAGCGCTGCAAGAAGTCCGGCAACGGGTAACTCTGGCCGACCGCGAGGAAGTCCTCGACGACCAACGACGGCGAGTAGCAGCGCGTCTCGCTGTGGTCGGGCCATCGAACGTTGAAGTGCATCACCGGCATGAAGATTTCCTTAGCGGATTGCATTGCAGGCGTCGCCGCACGCGACAGGCCTTGCCGATACAACATTGCGTGCCGATCGGCGCTGGCGGCCCAGCTGAAGCGCGCGCTCAGGCGAGCGGCGGAGCGTGCGATCGCCGTCGGGTCGCGGCTGTTCAGTGCGCGATCGATAGCGTCGGCAATCGACTGCGACTGCTCGGGATCGGCCCATTCGCAATCGGCGTCGGCGAGGTATTCGGTGAAAGGCGCGATGCGCGACACCACGACCGGCACGCCGCTGGCCAGTGCTTCGAGCACGACCAAACCGAACCCTTCGTTCAGGGACGGCATCGCGACGACATCGGCCAGCCGGTAGAGACCGGGCATGTCGGCATCCTCCAGCGGACCGGTCAGCACGACCGACTGATTGCGACCGATCGACAGACCACTGGCCTCGGCCAGTGCCTTGAAAGCACGCGTGTATTGAGCATGGTCGAGCAGGCTGGCACCGCCGGCAATCACCAGTTGTGCACCGGGCCGACGCTCCCGCAACACGATGAAGGCTTCAAGCAAACGGAGCGTGTTCTTGCGCTGTTCGACGCCGCCGACCGCCAGCACGACCGGTGCCCCCGTGCGTACGCCAAGCCGCAGCGCCAGCGCTGCATCGGCGCTTTGCGGCACAGATCCAAAACGTTCGCTGTCGACGCCGTTGCTCACCTCGGACGCATCGACCCCATGCTGACGACCCAGGATGTCCTGCCACAAGCGGCTCACGCAAAACACCTGGCGCGCCCGACGAAAGCCCCGCGCCTGCCAGAACATCAATTGCGGCGATGCGAAGACTTCGAGGTGATGAACCGTCCGCACGAAGCCGTCGATGAGCCCTTCGTCCTGCAGGTTGGCCAGCGCGTTGCCGCCGATCGGATCGTGCGTGTGCAGCACGTCGAACGGCTTCGCCTCGACCAGAGCGGACAGATGCGTCGTGAAGGCTTCGATGCGTCCACCGACCATTTCAACCATGTCGTGCGGTGTGCCACCGACGGGCACGAGTTGCGTCGCGCATCGCACGGGCCTGAAGAAGCGTTGACCCGGTGTCGCCGGCGCCATCACGGTGACGTCGTGGCCGGCATCGTGCAATGCATGGGCGAGCTCGATCGTGTGGACCACGCCGCCGCGTGGGTTCACCGAATGGGTCAGCAAGCCAATGCGAAGCGGCCGTCGTTCCTCGAACGCTTCACGCATGGGTGACCTGCACGTTGGAGTCGGCTTGTGAGGTTGCAGCCTCGCAGATAAACGCGTCGCGCTGCAGGTCCCAGAGCTCCTCCTGTTGCTGGCCTCGCCGGAGCACGAGCCTGCGCGTGTCGTCGACATCACCGACCACCGCAGCCGCCAGGTCACGCGCTTCGAAACGCGCGAGTACCGCGTCGACCTTGTCGGGCCGCACGGCAAGCACGAAGCCGTAGCTCGGAAACGATGTCAGCCAGCGCAGCATCGGCACACCGTCCGGCCGCGGAATGGCATTGATGTCGATCGTCGCGCCGACACCGGAGCACTCGAGCAGCATCAATGCCGTGCCGATGGCGCCGGCCATGCTGATGTCCTTGCCGGCATCGCAGAGGCCTTCTTCTGCGAGTAGCGGCAGGATTTCAAGATCGCCACGCAAGCGCTCGCCGGGTGTCGTGGTCGAGGCATTCCAATACGGAAAAGGCTCTTCGTACGCACCGCGCAAATCGATGACCATGACGAGGCGATCGCCGGGTCGCGCATCGAAGCTCGTCAGCAGCTTCGTGGCGCGACCGAGGATCGACACCGCAAGCTGCGGCCGCTCGCTGCGGTTGTTGCTGTGCCCGCCGACGATCGGCACGCCGTACTTGGCCGACGCCACCGCCATGCCCTTGAGCATGTCGTCGGCCGGCTGCATGCCCGCGCTCCACAGCGCGTTGACCACTGCCGTCGGCCGGCCACCCATCGCGTAGATGTCGCTCACGTTGACCATCACGCCGCAGTAGCCCGCGAACCATGGCATGCGCGTGATGAAGTCTTCGACCAGGCCTTCGATGGCAAAGAGCAGATAGCCGCCGTTACC
Organism: Variovorax sp.; assembly: GCA_025352265.1. GTDB lineage: Bacteria > Pseudomonadota > Gammaproteobacteria > Burkholderiales > Burkholderiaceae_C > Variovorax. The sequence goes on from JANXTS010000027.1 coordinate 48,822, forward strand.
GTCCGGCATCGCCGCACAGTCGTCGCCGATCGGCACGGCTTGCGACAGGTCGGCTATGCCCCCCGGTAACGACTGGCCCAGCGCGGTGACGATGTCGCCGATGTCGCGTTTGTGCGCGAAGCCGCGTGATTCGCGCAATGCGACGACGATGGCGTGCAGCATAGGTGCCCTATCCACGACTGCTGCCCTCACCCTGCCCTGTCCCAGCGGGAGAAGGCAAAGAAGCAGACAGACGGGCGCGGCTCACGAAGCCGCTGACCGGGTCACGGCACGGCGGATAAAAACTCAGGTCCGGCTGCATTTCCGCATGCGCCCGCCCATGGATCGTCAGCGTCCCTGTCGTACGCCAGTGCAGCTTGTGAAATAGCGCCTCGTTCTGCGACTGCACGTGCGCCATGAAGGTGTCGCATCCTTGCGCGTGCGCCCGTGTCACCGCCAGCTTGATCAGCGTCGCACCCAGATGGCCCTGGCTTCTGAACGCCGCGTGCACCGCCAACCGCGAGCCCCACCACACGCCAGGGGAGGGTTCATGAATGCGCACCGTACCCACCACCTGATCGGGCATGCCGCCGATGCACGACATCGCGACCAGCAACTGCGCCCGGTCGTCGATCGCATCGCGGTCGTCGCCGACGAAGATGCCCTGCTCGATGCAGAACACCGCGTGGCGCAACGCGTGCGCCTCGTCGCGCTCCCAGCGCTGCGCAGCTTCGCGCACGAGGAACCCCGTCGGCGTGTAGTGCTCTACCAAGTCGACGATGTCATCGATGCAGCTCATTGCGCACTCCGTATTCCGATGTCTTCGATTCAGGATTCGTAGACCGACAACGACGAGCACGCACCGCACTTGCCGCAACCCGCCTTGATGTCGCTAGAACGCAGGTCGTTCGCCGCCACGCGTTGCCCCAACGGCTGCAGGATCGACTTCATGAACTCCGGCGTCGGCGCAGGATGGTCTTCGAGCGGTGTGCCGCTGATCGGCACGAACGGCACCACGAACGGGTACACACCCAGCGCCAGCAGTGTGTCGCAGATCTCGAGGATGGCTTCGCGCGTGTCGCCGAGGCCAGCGAGGATGTAGGTGCTGACCTGCCCGCGCCCGAACACGCCGACCGCCGCCTCGAACGCGCTCATGTAGCGCGAGATCGGCACGCTGGCCTTGCCCGGCATGATCTCCTCGCGCACCGACTGCGTCAGCACTTCGAGATGCATCCCGAGCGTGTCGATGCCGGCCGCCTTCATGCGGTGGAACCACTGGTCGTCGTCCGGCGGCTCGCACTGGCCCTGGATCGGAATGTCGACCGCGGCCTTGATCGCGAATGCGCTCTCGCACAGGATGGCAGCACCGCGGTCGGTCGCGTTGGGCGTGCCAGTCGTCAGCACCATGTGCTTGACGCCGTCGAGCAGCACCGCGGCACGCGCCACTTCGGCCAACTGCTCGGGTGTCTTGCGCGCCACCGTGCGGCCGGCTGCGAGCGACTGACCGATCGCGCAGAACTTGCACGTCTTCTTGCGACTCTCGTAACGGATGCACGTCTGCAGCACCGTGGTGGCCAGCACGTCACTGCCGTGCAGCGTTGCGATGTGCGAGTACGGTATGCCGTCGAAGGTCTGCATCGAATAGAAGCGCGGCTGCTTCGGAAAACTGATGTTCGCGATGGGAATCGCGCCACGGGTGATGGTGCTCATGCCCTGCGCGTCGGGCGCCTGCGCGGTGAAGGGCGAGTTCCAAGCGGTCGACGTGTGCACCGGCACCATGATCGTGTGACCGTCGACTGTGACGGCCTTGTGGTCCGATGGGCCGGCACCGCCGCGGCGGCTGGCCGCGCCGGCCGAAGGATCAACCAGCCGCAACCCGAAGGACTGCAACTCGGTCATCAGTTGCCGGCTCGACGGAGAGGTTGGCGTTGCGGTCGGTGTAGTCATGGCGATGTCCGGTGGAAGAAGAAGAACCGAAAGAACCGTTGGAAAGCTCGGCGGCGGCCGGCATGGCGAACGTGGTCGTGGCAGGACGCTCGTTGATCGCCAGGCTCAGCAGTTCGGGCCGCGCGTAGTGGCCGACCGAATCCATCATTCGTTTGCGCTTGGTGATCAGCGCCATGTCGAGGTCGGCGATGACCATGCCTTCGCCGTCGGTCAGCGGCGCTGCGAGGTGCTTGCCCTCAGGCGAGACGATGGCCGTGTGGCAACCGCCGCGCAACGCCTTCTGCAAATTGGCATCCGGCGTGATCGCGACGATCTGCGCATCGGTCAGCCAGCCCGTGGCGTTGACCACGAAGCAACCGGATTCGAGCGCGTGGTGCCGGATGGTTACTTCCATCTGCTCCGCGAAGATCGGGCCGACCAGCGAACCGGGGAACTGGGCGCAGTGAATTTCTTCATGCTGCGCCATCAGTGCGTAGCGTGCCAGCGGGTTGTAGTGCTCCCAGCAGGCCAGTGCACCAACGCGACCGACGGCGGTGTCGACCACCTTGAGGCCTGCCGCATCGCCCTGGCCCCAGATCATTCGCTCGTGATAGGTCGGTGTGATCTTGCGACGCTTGAGTGCCAGCGTGCCGTCGGCGTCGAAAACGAGTTGCGTGTTGTAGAGGCTGCCATGGTCGCGCTCGTTGACGCCGAGCACCACCACCACCCCGCGCGCCCGCGCCCGCTCGGCCACGGCCCGCGTGACCGGCCCCGGCACCACGACCGACCGCTCCATCAACCGGATGTGCGCCGGCCCTTGCTGCACCGGTGGCTGCACGAAGGAGAAGTACGGGTAGTACGGCACGAAGGTCTCCGGAAAGACCATCAGTTGCACACCCTTGCCCGCGGCCTCGTCGATCGCCTCGCACACCCGGTTCAAGGTGCCGTCGTGGCTTTCGAAGTCGGGCGAAATCTGTACAGCTGCGGCGCGGACGATGCGGGGCGAGGTCATGGCAGCGCGGCTCTTACAGAGTCCACGTATCCAGGATGAAGGCGTTGGCCTTGCGGTGCAGCAGCACGATGTCGAGTACGTCGAGCGGGCTGATCGGCACGATGCCGGGAATCAGCGAGCCTTCGCCGTGGCCGTACAGCGCCTGCAGCGCGAAGCGGCAGGCGTAGACCTTGCCGCCCTCTTCCATGAACTTGGTGATCTGCTTGTTGAAGTTCTGGTGGCCCGGAAAAGCCTCGTCGCCGAGTGTCGGGAAACCACGCTGCACGCCGAGCGTGACGCCGGGGCCGTACAACAGGATGGTGGTGTCGAAACCCTTGCGCTTGAGCCGTGTGGCCTGCAGCAGATTGACGAAGCCGATCGAGCCCTCGAAGGCCACGGTGTGGAAGGTAACGAGCGCTTTTTCGCCGGGTTCGGCCTTGACGTCTTCGAAGACTTTTTCTTCGTAGTCGACGAGGTGATCGCCAGTGACGTTCGGTGCTTTAGTGACTTTGGGCATGGTGTGTTCCGGTTGAAAAGTTGACTGAAAACGAATAGGACGATGTGCTGCGCGCCCTTCGGTTTCGCACGCTCTGTGCCACTCGAAATTCGTGTCGATGCGATCAACCTGCAATCAATCAACAGCAGCGCGCCATCCGAGGCTTCGAAAAAGTTTCGACTACTGTTTCTGACGGCTGGCTGCGCCAAGAACAGAGCTTTCGAGCCCTCTGCATGCACAGCGTTGATGCGCGCTTCATGCGATCAATGCACCCGATCAATAGCGTTGAATGCACGCGTTCGAGGCGTTGATCGCTCCACACCGCGAGTGACCATCTCCGGCAGTCGGCACGAAAGCTGCATTCATCGATCGCATCCGATGCGATCAACCGATGCGATCAATTCATCGTGAACCCGCCACGAGGAACACATGACCAAGCTCTCACAACAATGGCAACGCAAGCTCGAAGCGAGCAGCAAGCCCGCTTACCTGTTGCTCGCCGACCTGATTGCCGACGACATTCGCACAGGCCGGTTGACGGCGCGTGACCAGCTTCCCACGCTGCGCGATCTCGCGGCCGATTTACGGCTCAACTACACGACCGTGGCGCGGGGCTATGCCGAGGCGCGCAAGCGGGGACTCATCGACTCCCGCTCGGGCACCGGCAGCTTCATTCGCGGCAGTAGCCCCGCCCTGCCCTTACGTGGCGGCAGCGGTGCGGAGATGACGATGAACCTCCCGCCCGAGCCGCAAGACCCTGGCCTGCTCGGACGGATGCACGAAAGCGCGGCCCGCGTGATGGCCGATTCGGATTTGTGGGATCTATTGCGCTACCAGGACTTCGGCGGCACCGTGCGCGATCGCGAGGCCGGCATGCAGTGGCTGCGGCCGCGCGTACCGGACTGCCGGCTCGATCAGATGCTCGTGTGCCCCGGCATCCACAGCGTGCTGGCAGCGGTGTTCTCGCAACTGGCACGGCCAGGGGAACTGATCTGCGTCGAAGCGCTGACCTATCCGGGGGTGAAGGCGATCTCCACGCAGTTGGGCATCCAGTTGCATGCGCTGCAGCTCGACGAAGAAGGCCCGATGGGCGATGCCTTCGAGCACGCATGCAAAACGCTCAAGCCCAAGGCTCTTTACGTCAACCCGACACTCAACAATCCGACCACCACCACCATCTCGCGTGCCCGCCGAGAAGCGCTGGCCGACATCGCCTTGCGCTACGCCATTCCGATCATCGAAGACGATGCCTACGCGATGATCCCGCGCCAGGTGCCGCCCACCTTCGCCAGCATGGCGCCCGATCTCACCTACTACATCACCGGGTTTTCGAAGACGCTGGGTGCGGGGCTGCGCAACGCCTACGTGCGCTCGCCAAACGCGCGCCAGTCGCAACGTCTGGCCGGTGCGTTGCGCGCCACCACGGTCATGGCGTCGCCCATCACCAACGCGCTTGCCACGCTATGGGTCGAAGACGGAACCGCCGACGAAATGCTGGTCGCAGTGCGCAACGAATCGAACGCCCGCCAGGCGCTGGCCGTGAAGCACCTCGCCGACCACGGCATCAACGGCTCCGATCAACAGACCGAGGGCTTTCATCTTTGGCTGCCGTTGACCTCCGCATGGAGCACGGTCGAGTTTGCGTCGTACCTGCGCAGCCAGAACGTCGGAGTGGTCGCAAGTGCTGCCTTTTCGACCGACGGCGCGCCGCCGGACGCAGTGCGCATCTGTCTCGGCGGGCCGATGTCGCGTGAAGAATGCGATCAGGCGTTGCGGCTGGTCGCCGATACGCTGACGCATCCGCTGCATCCGCATGCAACGGTGACCTGAGGCTCGCGCCGACCTACACCTGGCCGCCTGTAGGCACACGCCCACGTGCGCGGGATGCGTTTTCCGGCAGCCGCAACGCAGCGCAGGCCGTTAACGTACGGATTCACCAGCACACGGAGACCTTCATGAAAAGCCTCATCCTTTGGCTATGCGGGGTCCCGCTCATTGTCATCATTGCTCTGAAGGTTTTTGGCGTCTTCTGAGATTCGAAGAGTTCCTCCTCCCGGCGCCACTTTGGCGCCGTTCCACAGCGCCCTTCGGGGCGCTTTTTTTTACTCAGAACGTTTCGCGACGAAGTTGTTGAACGTCTTCGTGCAGCGACCGCGCCCAACTGCGACGCTCCCGTCCATACGCCGATTGCGGCTCGCCGAAGCGGACGATGGCCAGCAACGGCGGCGCCGTCAGCGTGTTCCACAGCGAGGTGACGAGGTTGTCGTCGTCGATGTAGCGCGGCGCCTGACTGGTCTCCCCGGTGGCGGCATCGGCAAAGCGAAGCGCAGCGGGTTGGATCGGCGCATCGGCTGAAATCGCAGCCTGCATCAGGTTGGCATGGAACGGCAACAGCCCGTGGCCATCGCTGGTCGTGCCCTCGGGAAAGATCGCGATCAGGTCACCCTTGCGCAACGCATCGGTCATGTGATGCACCACGCGCAACGCATCGCGGCGCCGTTCGCGCTCGATGTAGAGCGACCCTGCGCCCGTCGACAACATGCCGATGAGCGGCCAGTGCCTGACGCCCGACTTCGAGACGAAGCGCACGTGGCGCGTCGCGTGAATCACGAGAATGTCGAGCCACGACAGGTGATTGCAGACCAACAACACCGGCCCGCTCGCCGGAGGCTTGCCCTGCACCGTGAGTTGCACTCCCATGAGTGCCAGCATGCGCCCTGCCCATTGCTGCACAGCGACCTCGCGCTGCGTCGTCGTCATTGTCGGAAACTTGAAGCGGATGGTCCACCAACCACCCAGTGCATGACCGACGGCGCGAAGCAATTTCCAGAATGCAGAGAGTTGACGCATGCGTTGAGGCGGCGCCTCAGCCGTGAACGAGGCGACCGGCAACGATCGTGTGGCGCGCACGTCCGCGCAGCGCATAGCCGCTAAACGGTGTGCTCTTGCCGTGGCTGCGCAGCGTCTCCGGCTGCACTTGCCATTCGATGTCGGGGTCGATCACACAAACGTCCGCCACACCGCCGGCCATCAACCGGCCGGCTCCGGGCGCAGTCAGCAATCGGGCCGGTGCCGATGTCACGACACTCAACGCGCGCATCAGCCCGACACCTCTCTGCTGCCCCCATTGCAACGCCAGCGGCAGCAGCAATTCGAGCCCCGTCGCGCCCGCTTCGCTTTCGGCAAAGGGCAGCGTCTTGGCATCGGCATCGACCGGCGTGTGGTCGGACACCAGTGCGTCGATGGTGCCGTCGGCCAGCCCTGCCGACAACGCGTCGCGGTCGCGCTGCTGGCGCAGTGGTGGGTTGAGCCGCGCACGACTGTCGAAGTAGCCAATGTCGGTGTCGATCAGCAGCAATGAGTTGATGCTGACGTCGCAGGTCAGCGGCAGGCCGGCCTCCTTGGCTTCGCGCACCAGTTGCACGCCGGCTGCACTCGACAGACGGCATAGATGCGCGCGAGCGCCCGTACTCTTCATAAGCTCCACGATGGTAAAGATGGCGATGGTCTCGGCCGCCACCGGTACACCGGCCAGCCCGAGTCGCGTCGCGAGCGGGCCGCTGGCTGCGACACCCTTTCCGAGGTCTCGGTCTTGCGGGCGCAACCATACGGTGTAGCCGAAGGTGCTCGCATAGAGCAACGCGCGCTGCAGCACCTGCGTGTCGGCCAGGGCCACATCGGCCTGGGTGAATCCGATGCAGCCGGCTTCGGTCAGCGCGGCCATCTCGGTCAGCACTTCGCCGGCCAGATTCCGGGTGAGGGCACCGAGCGGAAAGAGTCGTGCGCCGTTTTGTTTGGAAGCACGAAAACGCAGCATCTCGATCAGGCCAGGTTCGTCGAGCACGGGATCGGTGTCGGGCAGGCAGACCAAGCTCGTCACCCCGCCTGCGACCGCCGCGGCCATCTCGCTTCCGAGCATGCCCTCGTGCTCGTAGCCCGGCTCGCGCAGCCGCGCTGCAAGATCGACCAGACCGGGCACCACGATGCAGCCCGCCGCATCGATGGTGCGATCGGCCTGGAAGCCCGAAACGTCGCCGATGCCAAAGACCTTGCCGTCGGCCAACGCAACATCGGCTCGTTGGTCGAAGTCCGAAGCCGGATCGACGACGCGGCCGTTTGCAATGAGGATGTTCATGCTTCGTTCCCGGCGACGATGCTCATGACCGCCATGCGCACTGCAATGCCGAAGGTCACCTGCGGCAGGATGACGCTCTGCTTGCCGTCGACGACTGCGGAGTCGATTTCGACGCCGCGGTTGATCGGCCCCGGATGCATCACGATGGCGTCCGGTTTGGCGAGGCGCAGCTTCTCGGGCGTGAGCCCGTAGGTCTTGAAGAACTCCTGGCTGGACGGCAGCAGAGCGCCGCTCATCCGTTCGTTCTGCAGGCGCAGCATGATGACGACATCGCAATCCTTGATGCCTTCTTCGAGCGTATGGCATACGCGCACGCCCATCTGGGCCATGTCGTCGGGCACCAGCGTCCGGGGGCCGACCACGCGAACTTCCGCACATCCGAGCGTGGTGAGGCCATGGATGTCGGAGCGCGCCACGCGCGAGTGCAGCACGTCGCCGACGATCGCAACCGTGAGGTTGGTGAAGTCTTTTTTGTAGTGACGGATCGTGTACATGTCGAGCAGTCCCTGCGTCGGATGCGCATGGCGGCCGTCGCCCGCGTTGATCACGTGCACATGCGGCGCGACGTGTTGCGCGATCAAGTACGGTGCGCCCGATTCGCCGTGTCGCACCACGAACAGGTCGGCAGCCATGGCGCTAAGGTTGGCGATGGTATCGAGCAGCGACTCGCCCTTGGTCGCCGACGAGCGCGCGATGTCCAGGTTGATGACGTCGGCGCTCAGTCGCTTGGCCGCGATCTCGAAAGTGGTACGAGTGCGTGTCGAGTTCTCGAAGAACAGGTTGAACACGCTCTTGCCGCGCAGCAACGGCACCTTCTTGACCTCGCGGTCGCTCACGCTGGTGAAGTTGGCCGCCGTGTCGAGGATGTGCGTCAGGATGCTTTTAGGCAGGCCTTCGATCGACAGCAGATGAATAAGCTCGCCGTTCTTGTTGAGCTGCGGGTTGCGTTTGTAGAGCATCAGCGGTTTTCTTCTACCTTGAGGCTGAATGCACCACCGTCGCTGCGCGCAAGAGCCAGCAACTGCGAGTCCGGCAAGGTCAGCCGGGTCGCGGCAAAGTCGGCAGCTACCGGCAGTTCGCGGCCGCCACGATCGACCAGCACCGCCAGCCGCACGCAGGCCGGACGCCCGAAGTCGAACAGTTCGTTGAGCACCGCGCGAATGGTGCGACCGGTGTAGAGCACGTCGTCGAGCAGCAGCACGTCGGCGCCGTTCACGTCGAACGGCAGCACTGTTTGCGCGCTTGCAGAAAGCCCCCGGCGCGCGAAGTCGTCGCGGTGCATTGCCGATGAGATCACGCCGGGCGAACCCGGCAGGTCCAGGTCTTTTTGCAGACGCTCGACCAGCCAGGCGCCGCCAGACGTGATGCCGACCAACCGCGTCTTTGGCCGCATCAACGGCTTTACGCCGGAAACCAGCGCGGTGTAGAGCAACTCTGCCTCGGGAACCGGATTCAAGAAAGACTCCTCAGGAACTGCTCCAGGATGATGCAGGCCGACGCCGCGTCCGCATCGCGCGCGCCAGAGGCGAGCGCCTCGGTCGTGCTGTAGCGCTCGTCGACTTCGTACACCGGCAGATTGAAGCGGCCATGCAATTGGCGCGCAAATTTCTGTGCCCTGCGGGTGTTTTCGTGCGCCGCGCCATCCGGGTGAAAGGGCACACCGATGACCAATGCATCGGGCTGCCACTCGCGAATGCGGGCTTCGACATGGGCGAACCGAGCGTCGCCTTCGGCCTTGATGGTGGCCTGAGGCGACGCGGTCTCGAGCAGGCGATTGCCGGTCGCTACGCCGGTGCGCTTCAGGCCGAAATCGAAAGCCAGGAAGCTTTGAAAATGCGAAGGAACGGTAGCGGGAACGGAGGAGGTTGGAGCGGCATCGTCTGCCTTGTTTGGCATGACCGAAGCGCTCACGCGTGACCGGCGTCGGGCGACAGCTTCCAGGCTTCGAGGCCCAGCAGCAACAAGGCGCGGTCGTAGCGCTGCTCGATCGGCGTGTCGAAGATCACCGCGGGGTCGGCGTCGACGGTGAGCCAGCTGTTTTCAGCCAGTTCAGACTCGAGCTGTCCCTGCTCCCACGCCGCATAACCGAGCGACACCAGCACCTTGCGCGGCCCGGCGCCGGTCGCCAGCGCTTCGAGCACGTCTTTCGACGTCGTCATTTCGAGGCCACCCGGAATTGTCATGGTCGATGCATAAACCGATTCCTCGGGCTTGTCGCATTCTGCAAACACCGGCTCGTGCAGCACGAAGCCGCGTTCGGTTTGCACCGGGCCGCCTTGGAAAACCGGTGCCTCTCCCAGTTCGGGTCGGCTCAAATGCAGCTCGATCTTCTCGAACAGGCCCTTCAAATTCATGTCGCTGGGCTTGTTGATCACAAGGCCCAACGCTCCGCGCTCGCTGTGTTCGCACAAATAGATAACGCTGCGCCTGAATATCTTGTCTGCCAGACCGGGCATCGCGATCAGGAAATGATGCGTTAGGTTCATCGGGGCAGAATCTGTTGGCATATGCCCCCGATTTTACTGGCCGTCGACAAAATTTATCCCAAAGGGCTCATGTGGTTCCGTCGCGACCTGCGCGTGGACGACAACGCCGCCCTTCATCACGCGCTGCGCAGCTGCCGTCAGGTGCTGTGCGTCTTCGTTTTCGACAGGGCCATCCTCGACGCCTTGCCGAGCGCGGATCGGCGGGTCGAATTCATCCGCGAATCGCTGGTGGAGCTCGATGCGGAACTGCAAACCCTGCACAGCGGGCTGATCGTCAGGCATGCGGTCGCAGCCGAGGAGATCGCCACGCTGGCTCATGCGCTCGGAGTGCAGGCGGTGTTCGCGAACCGCGACGACGAGCCCACGGCTTTGGAACGCGACGCAAAAATTCTAGGTGCGCTGGCCAACACCGGAATCGCGTTTCACACCCACAAGGACCACACCATTTTTGAGCGCGACGAAGTGCTCACCAAGGTCGGACAGCCCTACACGGTGTTCACGCCCTACAAGCGCGCCTGGCTCGCCAAGCTCGAAGCCGTTGATCTGAAGCCGCACCCGGTACGCCACTACGCCGACGCGCTGGTGCCGCCGCCCGAGTCGTATCGTGCCGGTGTGCCGAACTTGAAGGCCATCGGCTTCGAGCAGACCAACCTCGCCGAACTCGAAATCCCCACCGGAACGCAAGGCGGCGCGGCCCTGTTCGACGATTTTTTTCAGCGCATCGACCGCTACGACGCGACGCGCAATTTTCCTGCGGTACGCGGTCCGAGCTACCTGAGCGTGCACCTGCGCTTCGGCACAGTGTCGATCCGGCAACTGGCCGGCGTGGCGCATCAACTCTCGCTGCAAGGCGACGTCGGGGCTGCGACCTGGCTCAGCGAACTGATCTGGCGCGACTTCTACTTTCAGGTGCTGGCGTTCAATCCGCGGGTCGCCGAGGGCAAGAGCTTCAGACCCGAGTACGACAAGATCATCTGGCACCACGGCAAGCATGCCGACGAGCTCTTCGACGCGTGGTGCCAGGGCCGCACCGGCTACCCGTTGATCGACGCGGCGATGGCGCAGATCAATCAGACCGGCTACATGCACAACCGGCTGCGCATGGTCGTCGCGAGCTTTCTGTGCAAGGACCTGGGGCTGGACTGGCGCCGCGGCGAGGCCTACTTCGCCTTGCATCTGAACGACTTCGAGCTGGCCTCGAACAACGGCGGTTGGCAGTGGGCGAGCTCGAGCGGCTGCGATGCGCAGCCGTACTTTCGCATCTTCAACCCGGTCACGCAGAGCGAGCGCTTCGACCCGGAAGGCAAGTTCATCCGGCGTTATCTGCCGCAGCTTGCAAAACTGTCGAACACGTCGATCCACGCGCCATGGAATGCCACGCCAGTGGAACGTGAATCTGCCGGCATTGTTCTAGGCAAGGATTACCCGAAGCCAGTCGTCGACCACGCCGAGGCGCGCGCACGCACGCTGCAGCGTTACGGCGTGGTGAGCAACAAGGCGACATCCACGGGCTGAGGCGGGCTCAATGCGGCCTGAGCCAGCGGACCTCATGAGCCGCGTGGCAAGACAGTTGCGGCGTGTACGGGTGCTTATCTTTTAGTTTGTCAGACCGCAGCCGCCAGCGCAGGCTCACTGGTGTAGCTGCGCACCAGTCGCAGCAACTCGTCTTCGGAGTACGGCTTGCCGAGGTAGTGGTTCACACCGAGCGTGCGTGCATGGTCGCGGTGCTTCTCGGCAATACGCGACGTGATCATGATGATCGGCAGGTCGGCCAGCGACGCGTCGGCGCGAATGTTGCGCGCCAGGTCGAAGCCATCCATGCGCGGCATCTCGATGTCCGACAGCACCACCGATGGCCGCTCTTGTTGCAACCTCTCCAGTGCTTGCAGACCGTCGGCCGCCAGCGCGACCCGATAGCCTTCGCGCTGCAGTAAGCGCTGCGTCACGCGGCGCACGGTGATCGAGTCGTCGACCACCAGCACCAACGGCACCTGCACCGGCGCTTGCGGCAGCATCACGAGTTGACCCGCGCCACCACCAACCGCGCCAACCTCGACCCCCAGACCGGCGGCAGCACCACCCGCCGCCTGCAGTCGCCGCGCCAGCTCGCTATGCACCGCCGCCAACGCGACCGGGTTGTAGAGCAACGCGACCGCGCCGGAAGCGAGCACCGAGATGCCCGCCATGCCCGGCAGCCGCGACAGTTGCGGCCCGAGGTTCTTGACCACGACTTCCTGGTTGCCCAGCACTTCGTCCACATGCAGCGTCACGCGTTGCGCCGCGCTCCGCACGATGACGATGGTGTTGTGTTTGCCCGGCGCCCTATCGCTGCGTGCCGACGACTGCAGCAATGCACCCGCCCAGTAGAACGGCACCTGCTCGCCGCCGAACGAGTAGCTTTGCGTCAGGTAGGCCGACTCCACATCGGAGCCACCGACGCGCTGCACCAGCTCGACCAGACTCGAAGGCACGCCGATCGACACCGCACCGGCCCGCATCATCACCACGTGTGTCACTGCGGTGGTCAGCGGCAACACCAGCTTGAAGCTCGTGCCCGCGCCCGCCGTACTCCGCGTTTCGATGCGACCACCAAGTGCGGCAACGTGCGTGCGAACCACGTCCATGCCGATGCCGCGCCCTGACAGTTCCGACACCTGATCGGCGGTAGAGAAACCGGGCTTGAAAATCATCTCGGAGGCTTCGTCCGGCGAGAGCTCGACGCCTGGCTCGGCAAGACCAAGCGCAACAGCGCGCTCGGTGATGCGCTGGTGATGGAGCCCGGCGCCGTCGTCCTTGAAGGTGACCGACACGTCGTTGCCTTCGTGCTGCAGGTCGATCACGATCAAGCCACTGCTTTCCTTGCCGGCCTTCTCGCGCACCGCGGCGTCTTCGATACCGTGCGCCACGCAGTTGCGAAGCAAATGCTCGAAGGCCGGAGTCATACGGTCGAGCACGCCGCGGTCCATCTCGATCGTGCCGCCGATGATGTCGAGGCGGACCTGCTTGCCTGTGTCTTTCGAAGCCTGCCGCACCACGCGGTACAGGCGATCAGACAGGCCTTCGAATTCGACCATGCGCGTGCGCAATAGGCCGCGTTGCAGTTCACGCGTTTGCCGCGCCTGAGCGCTCAAATCGTCTTCCGTCGCCTGCACGGTTTTCTGTAGCGTGCGCTGCACTGTGGCCACGTCGTTGACCGACTCGGCCATCATGCGGGTCAGTTCCTGGACGCGTGTGAAGCGGTCGAACTCGAGCGGGTCGAAGCCCTGCTGCGAATCCTTGGCCTGGGCCAGACGCGATTGCATCTGGCTTTCGGCCTGCACTTCGATGTCGCGTAGCTGCTGACGCAGGCGGTCCAGGTTACCGGTCAGGTCGCCGAGCGAACTGCGCAACTGGCCCAGCTCGGCCTCCAGCCGCGACCGCGTAATGATGACCTCGCCGGCCTGCGCGACCAAACGGTCCAGCAGCTGGGTGCGGATGCGAACCTGCTGGGTCGACGAGGCGCGCAGTGGTACCAGGGCAGACGGCGTAGGTAGTGCGGCCTTGGCAGTGACTGCCGCAGGCAGCGCCATGGCGTCGTCTGCAGACAGCGCGGTAACGGCTGCGTCGGCCGGCATCGGCAACGACTCGGCAGGCGTGGCTGCGCTGGCCAACGGCATCGCCGCAGCGGCCGCTGCCTTCTCTGCAATCTGCACCTGCGTTGCGGCATCGTCCGCACGCAGTGCGTCGAAAGTGGCTTGCAGGCCGTCGAAGCGACCCAGCAAACGCTCGACCGATTCGGTATCCGCGCCAGCGCTGCCGACGTATTCGATCTCCGATTCCATGCGGTGCGCACGCTCGCCCAGACGCATCGCGCCTGCCAGACGGGCGCTGCCCTTCAGGGTATGCAGCGTGCGCAACACCGACGCACGTGGCGCCGTGTCTTCGGGCCGTTGCGCCCATTCGCGCAGCGCGCTACCGAGTTGCGGAAGCAGCTCTGCCGCCTCTTCCTCGAAGATGGGGAACAGGTCGACATCGACCGCGTCGGCCAGATCGATCGCGTCTTCGGAATCCTCCATTGCGACGTGGGGCACATGGGCCGCTTCGTCGACCTCGGTCGAGGCCGAGAAGCCGGAGGGCCGATCGACCCTGGCCTCCGCAGGCTCTGCCGGCATCAGCGACTCGGCCACTTCGCGCAGCGCCTTGACGGTTTCGTCGGTGGGCTCTTTCAGGAATCCTGCAGCGAACTGGTGCAACAGCCGTCGCAACTCTTCAGCCGCCGCGACCAGCACCGCGCCCTGCGCCTTGGTGCCGCTGCCCTGCATGTGCAGATGCTGCAACGCCGCTTCGAAGAGACGCGCCATGCCCGACAAGCTCTGGAAGCCGACAGTGGCCGAGCTGCCCGCAAGCGAGTGCGCCAATCCGATGGTCGAATCGGCCACTTGCGTGTGCGGCTCCATCGCCCACTCGCCGACCTGGGTGGCCAGCTGGCGCGACCATTCGTCGGCTTCGTTCAGATAGACGTTGTAGAGCGCGATGCCTATGCGCAGCGGGCCGATGGCCTTGACGGCATCGTCGGCACTCGGCGCAGTGGTCGAATCGAGGTCGGGTGCCCTGGCGTAGATGCTGATCGGCGCTGCGACCGCAGGCGATGGCGATGTCTCTGCGTGCGCAACAGTTTCGGCTTCGGCGGCCGCTCCTTGCGCAGCTTCTACGTGAACCGTCTCGACCGACGGTTCCAGTGGCGACTGGGCGGTCGCGAAGAAATCGATTTCGTCGTTGCCAAGGAGGAAAGCCGGATCGTCAGTGCGAGCCGGATGGCGCTCGGGCTCCGGATCGATCTGCGTCGGCTTGGCGTCGAAATCAAGGAAGTCAGTCGACGCGAAATCGTCGTCGGAGTGGTCCAGGCGCAATGCAACGTGACGATCTTTGGTCGCTCCACCGACTTCTTTGCCGTCGTCCTTGGCAGACAGCGACTTCGAAAAATCGAACTCCAGTGGCGAGTCGTACGTCGTCGTGAGGAAATCGAGATCAGGCAACTCCGGCATCAAAACGTCGGGTTCGCTCGGCGGCGGCGGCGTTGTCGTTGGCGTCCTGGCCGCCATCGGCTCGGCCGTCGGAATCATTGGAACTGACAATGCTGGCGTGACTTCAGCCGCGATCTGGCGCGCTGCGATAGCCAGCGCATCGGCATCGGCCGCACGCGTCGGCATCGCCGAGATCGGTTCACCCGCCCGCAGCGCTTCGGCCATGGTGCGAAAGGGCACCGCATGCCAGTTGTGCGGCTCGCCAGAAGCGACAGCCTCGACCCATTTCGCGAAATCCTGAAGCACCCGGCCGGTGCCTTCGATCAATTCCGGCGTGGCCGCGCGTTGGTCGGCGAGCCAAGTATTCAGCACTTGCTCGAAGGCCCACGCTGCCTCACCGAAGTCCATCAACCCGACCATGCGCGAACTGCCCTTGAGCGTGTGGAA
The DNA here is from genome assembly GCA_025352265.1 of Variovorax sp. Taxonomy (GTDB): domain Bacteria; phylum Pseudomonadota; class Gammaproteobacteria; order Burkholderiales; family Burkholderiaceae_C; genus Variovorax. The sequence goes on from JANXTS010000027.1 coordinate 64,285, forward strand.
CGCGCGGCGCAGCACGGTGAGCTCTCCGCCTTCGGCCGCGTCGCGCCGCAGCGCCGACACCGCGGCCAGTCCGTTGTGCAGCACTTCGCGCGCCTCGTCGAGAAAGATGTTCTGCAGGTCTTCTTCTTCGAGTTCGGTGACCTCGGTGTCGGGCATCGAATGCTCGAGCGGCGCCGGTCCGGTGATCTTGGACGTCCAGCTGTCGGTTGCACGGCTGAACTCTTCGAGCGGCGAAATTTTCTTGCGGCTCGGCGCCGCGAGTGCGGCCAGCTTGGCGGCGATCTGCGCGTCGACTTCTTCCACGCTGAGCTTGGCGTCGATCGCGGCTTTCGCAGCGACCGGGGCCGAAGCTGCCGCAGGCGGCGTAATCACAGGCAGCGCGGGTGCCGCGGCAGGCGCGATCGATACCGGCGCCGGTGCTTCTGGCACCGTGTCGGTCCCTTGCCGGCCCATCAACGGCTTCAGCTCGCCGGAGGCCGCATCGAAGACGAACAAGCGCTTGGCCAACGCAGGCTGGTAGCCGAGCATGTCGATCAGGAAACCGAGCGCGCCCAGGTTGTTGCCAAGCGAATCGAAATCGCGGGTTTCCTCTGCGGTCGATTCTTCGACGGTCGAATCGCGTGCCATCAAGTGATCGACGTTGTCGCGCATGCACTGCACCGTCTGTGCAGCCTGGTCGAGCCCGAGCACCGAGAAGACGCCGCGCATCTGCAGCAACTGGCTCGGCACGGTGCGCAGCGAACTCTTGTCGCCCGGTCGGCGAAAGAACTGGTCGAGCGATTTTTCAAGCTCGCTCAAATGGGAACGCAGCTCGTCGACCACTGTGCCCATCGTCTGCCGATCGCTGACGCGGCGGTAGAGCTCTTCCATCCAGGGTTCGAGCGGCTCCGAATGACCACCTTCACGAGCGCGGTCGATGCGGCCGGCGAGCTGCACGGTGCGCGCAGTCAATTGCCGATCGTGAGGGTCGAGGTCTTCGAAGGCCGCTTCGAGGTACAGCACCGAGGTCGCGACTTCCATGGCAAGCACGGTGGCCGGCGGTTGACCGGCGCGCAATGAATCTTCAACCGCGTTGTTCAGCGCCTGCACCATCGGTGCGCTGGGCGGATGCAGCTTGCCGAGCGATTCGCCCAAATGCGCGAAGGTGTCCGCCACTTGCCGCATGCGGGTCATGTCACCACCCGACAGGGCCGACCACATTTCCTTGGCGGCTTCGATGCGTTTGCGCGCCTGGGCCAACACCAGTGGGTCGAAGCGGCCGAACTGCTCGACTGTGTAGTCGACGTGTTGCTCGGTTTCGAGATCCCAAGCGGCCCGCACGGCGCGCAAGGTCAAGGCTTCGTCACGGGCAGTGGGTACGGCCTGCGCGCAGAAGAACAACAGGTCTTGCCCGAGTCGGTCCGACACGGTGCTGTCACCGCGGGCCAGCGTGGCGTACTGCAGCAGCACGCGGGAGGCCGCGCGTTTGACGTACACATCGGCCGGCACCAAGGCCAGCGAAAGCGATTCGAAGAAGGCCGCCGCCAGCGTCCAGAAGCTGCGCACGCGCGTGATCGTGGTGCCGCGCGCGAGCCCGAGGCACAGCGCATTCAGGCGACGCGCAGCAGCGTCGTCGCCGGTCTTGACGACCTTGAGCACTTCGCGATCGAGCTTGGACCGCACCGCCGGGTCGTAGACCAGCGTGGGCTGGCGATCAGACGCCTCGATGTCGACCCAGCGAAACGGCAGGCTCCACAGGTCGGCCGGGTGAACACGTTCATTGCCCACCAGTTCCAGTACATCACGGTATTGCGGAAACAGCGCGATCGGCGACACCGTCTTGCCCGACAACATGGCACTGAGAAAGTCGGTGACGGCAAAACCGGCCTTGTCGATTTTTTGTACCGCGGCTTCGTTGCAGCGCGATGGCTCCGACACAAAGCTCTGCACGGCAAATTCCATGGCGCCGAGCACCAGTGCCGGCGCAGCATGGCCGACCATCTGCAACGCGCCGACGGCTTGATGCAATTGCTGGCGCGCAAGTCGCAGCGGTCCAGCATCGAGCTCGGGCACCGTGCCCGGTTCGCGCGCGAAACGGCGCAGCGATTTGCTGACGCCGTCGATCGATTTCTGGATTTCACCCAGGACCCAGGCCAGCGGTCCAAGGTCTTCGGTGGCCGGCGCATTGCCGGCGACATGAGCGGTGGCGGGGCTTAGGGGCGACACGATGTTTTCTCGGCGTGTTTTTTAACGGGCGTCGGACGTCGAACGTCGAACGGCTTAAGCGATCTTGAAACGCGAGACCGACTGGCGAAGTTCTTCGGCCATGTGCGACAGCTCGCGCACCTGTTGCGCCGTGGTGCGCGTGCCTTCGCCGGTTTGCTCGGTCACTGCAAAAATGTGCTGAATATTGGCGGCAACGACGTTGGCCGAATCGGCCTCGCGCGATGCCGATTGCGAAATCTGCTCGATCAGTTCGGCGAGGCGGCGCGACACGCGGTCGATCTCCGTCAGTGCGGTGCCGGCATTGTCGGACAGCTTGGCGCCTTCGACCACGCCTTGCGTGGAGCGCTCCATGGCGCCGACGGCATCCTGCGTGTCGGTTTGAATGGCCTTCACCAGTGCCGAAATCTGACGCGTCGCGTCGGCCGACCGTTCGGCCAGCCGCTGCACTTCTTCCGCCACAACCGAGAAGCCGCGGCCGGCCTCACCGGCGGAGGCGGCCTGAATCGCGGCGTTGAGCGCCAGCACGTTGGTCTGCTCGGTAATGTCTGAAATCAGCTCGGTGATTTCGCCAATCTCTTGCGAAGATTCGCCCAGGCGCTTGATGCGCTTGGAGGTTTCCTGGATCTGGTCGCGAATCGAGTTCATACCGCCGATGGCGTTTTGCACCGCCTGCAAACCCGACGATGCCGCCTTCAGCGATTGCCGCGCCACAGTGGCCGACTCCTGGGCCTGGGCCGACACGCCGTTGATCCGCTCGGCCATGGTTAGCACCGACTGGCCGGTTTCGCGAATCTCGCGCAGTTGCTCGGTCGAGGCAGCCAGCAGTTCGGTCGACGTACTTTCCACTTGCGACGTCGTGGCGGCCACGCGGGTCGCCGTGTTCTGGACGTTGCCCACCAGCAACCGAAGTTCTTCCACCGTGTAGTTCACTGAATCGGCGATGGCGCCGGTGATGTCTTCGGTCACCGTCGCTTCTTGTGTCAGGTCGCCTTCGGCCACCGTTTGCAGCTCGTTCATGAGCCGCAAAATCGCCGCCTGGTTGGCAGTATTCACGCGGCTCGCGTCTTCGCGCATGCGTTCGGCCTCGAGCCGTTCGTTCTCGGCCACCGCGGCGCGCTCGCGTCCTTCTCGCACCTGCACGAAACCGATGGCGCCAGCGAGCAGCAGTGCGGCCAAGGCCAGCACGAACAGCATGACCAGGGTGCCAGCGCCGAGGCCGGTGCGCTGCGACAGCTTGTCTTGCAGATCGCCGAGCGCGAGGCGCAATGGCTCGCTGTCGGTCAGGATCATCGATTGCGCTTCGCGCGCTGCAACCAGACCTTGCAGATTACCGAGAATGGCACCGGCCTGGCCGCGCGTCTGCTCATACGTCTTCAGGATGGCTTCGAGTTGCTGGCGGGTTTGCGCATCGCGCGAGCCGGGCAAGCGCTGTTGGGCATTGCCGTCGAGCAACCCACGCGTGATTTCCTGGAAGGTGTTCAGGTCCTTGCCGAGCAGGAACACCGCGTCGGGGCTTACGCCTTCGACCGTCAGAAATTCGTTGGCCGACTTGCCGATGCGCTGCGTCAGCATGACGAGCTGACCGGCCGCGGAGATCTCGGGCACTGTCGCGTTCTGCTGCATCTTGAGCGAAGCGACCGTCTCGGTCATTTCGAGCAGGTCGGACGATTGGCGGTTGATGTTGCGAAGCGCTGCGCCGACCTGCGTCAGGATCTGCTGCTGCGCCAGCACGGCTTTGGCGCTCTTTTCCGCGCGGTCCACCAGCGGATTGATTTTTTCGAGTTCGGCGTCGTACTGGTTGCCGACACGCTCGAGCTTGAGCGTGTCGTCGCCAGTGCTTAGACCTTGCACGCGACGCGCCAAGTCGCCGGAGCTTTCCTTGACTTCGGTAAAGGCCGGCACGTTGCCGACCAGTGCCTGCGAGACCGACTTTGCCAGCCGCTGCGACTGCATCAGTGCCTGGCCAGTGGAGGCCACCTGCTGCGCGAGCCGCTCAGCGCGAAGAATGGCCGAGCCCGCCACCAGCAGCAGCAGCAGCACAACTGCGGCCAGCACACCAGCCAGGATGCGCTGCTGACGTTGCAGGCCGCCACGCTCCGCCGCCGGTATTACGGCACCGCCACCCGTCGACGCCGCTGCGGCGCGCTCCGGGACGTCGTCGAAATCGCGGCTGGGGACGAAGTCCGCGTGACCATCCGGTGACACTTCGGTATCCGGTGGTTCGGGTATTTGCTCGGCAACCGCAGCCGCCTCGTTTGCGGATTCGCGGCGCAACAACACCGTTCGCTCATCGGTCGGCTGCAGCGTCTCGGTGTGTTCAAGCGACATGGCTGCGGCGTTGCTGGCGCTGATGGTCACATCGTCGCTTCGCAACGGTAAAAACTTCTTGAACTTGTCGGCGATCGAACTCACGGTCGGTCCTTCAGGTTGTTGTTTGATCGATGCCCTTAGGCGCCAATACTCAAAAACTGGGGTTGCTGCGACAGAGCTTGCAGATTGACTTCCTGCCAGCGCTCTCCCGCGACGTCGGTGTAGGCATGCCCGAGCCACGCGGGCGCATCAGGCCCCGGCGACTCCGCAGCGGTAAAAGCTTCGACGCCGCGCAGGCCCACCAGGCGGTCGACCAGCAGCGCGCAATTGACTTCGAGCAGTTCGTTCAGCGCGACCATGCGAGATTGCGCGCGCGCAGATTCGGTTGCGGCCAGCGGCGTTGCGACACCTGATGCAAAACTCGAAAGTTGCACGATGCCGTAAAGGCCGCCCCGCAGGTTGGCGACACCAAGAAACCACGGCTCGGTATAGGGCACCGCTTGCGGTGGCGTCCACGGAAAAATCTCGCCGGCGTGACTGAGAGGAAACAGGTATTTGCGTTCCCCCGCTTCCACTGCGAGCCATGAAGCAGACACACCCGATGTGCGCGCTGCCTGAAGACGACTTGCAAGCCGGGACTGGAAGGCGCGCAGGGCGTCGCGGTTGGCCATGGACTCGTCGGGACGATCAGGCCAGCGCGCTGATCTTCGCCATCAGCTCGGCCGCGTCGACCGGCTTCACGATGTAGTCGCGAGCGCCCTGGCGCATGCCCCAGACGCGGTCTGTTTCCTGGTTCTTGCTGGTGCACAGAATGATCGGCACCGATGCGTACTGAGGATTGCGCGCGATGGCGCGAGTGAGCTGGAAACCATTTTGCCCAGGCATCACCACGTCCATCAGGATGAGGTCGGGTTGCTCTTCTTCGAGGCGGCGCATCGCGTCATCCGCGTTCTCTGCGGTCTTTACGGCGAACCCATTCTTCTGCAGCAGGTCAGTGAGAAAAAGCAACTCTGTTTTGGAGTCGTCGACGACCAGCACTTTGTGAATCGGCATTAAGGTGCTTCCTGTTGGACCAGACCGAACTGCTGCACGGCCTGCAGCAACTGGTCTTTTGTGAACGGCTTGGTGAGATAGTCCTGCGAGCCGACCATGCGACCGCGCGCCTTGTCGAAGACACCGTCTTTCGAGGACAGCATCACAACCGGGACGTTCGAGAAATGCGCATTGCGCTTGATGATGGCGCAGGTCTGATAGCCATCGAGACGCGGCATCAGGATGTCGCAAAAAATGAGGTGCGGTTTGTGGTCGTTGATCTTCGAGAGTGCATCGAAACCATCTTCGGCCAGCAGCACTTCATGACCACCTTGCTTCAGGAAGATCTCAGCACTGCGTCGAATGGTATTGCTGTCATCGATGACCAACACCTTGTAACCGGACCCGCTCGTGCTCATTCGCACTCCTCGTTGGACTCACACCGGGAAGACGACTGCGCCGACTTTTCAGCGCAGGAAGCACGGCCCTATGCCATGCTTCACATCTCAACCATTTCGAAGTCTTCCTTGCGGGCCCCGCACTCCGGGCAAGTCCAATTCATTGGAACCTCTGCCCACGCCGTACCTGGCGCGATACCATCTTCTGGTACTCCCACCGCTTCGTCATAGATCCACCCGCAAATCAGGCACATCCAGGTTTTCGTATTCATCGCAGCTTAAAGTCCCTGTACATAGAATGCAACGATTGTATCTAGGCGTATCACGATTACACGTGACCAACGTCTCACATATGCCACCATCGCGTGACACCAAACGGCGTATGACAACTTACTTACTACCGCCCGAGAACGCCCGCCTTCCAGCCGATCTTAACGACCCTCCGCCAACCGAGGACGACGAGGCTCTGGACGTCGAAGACCTCAATCCGCCATGCGTCCTGGTTTTCAACGCGAGCGACCCCAGCGGCGCCGGCGGATTGGGCGGCGATGCTCTCGCGATGGCGTCTGTCGGCGCCCATATGTTGCCGGTCGTGACAGGCGCCTATGCACGCGACACCGCCGAGATCTTCGATCACTTTCCGTTCGATGAAGAGGCCGTTGCCGAACAAACGCGCGCCATCCTGGAAGACGTCGAAGTGCAGTTGATCAAGGTCGGCTTCGTCGGCACGCCGGAGATCCTGAGCACCGTCGCCGAAACCGCAACCGACTATCCAGAAGTGCCGCTCGTCGCCTACATGCCCAATCTGTCGTGGTGGGACGAGAACCTGATCGAGCCGTACCTCGACGCTTTTCGCGAACTGCTGCTGCCGCAGACCACCGTGCTGGTCGGCAACCACAGCACCCTATGGCGCTGGCTGTTGCCCGACTGGTCAGGCGATCGTCCGCCGAGTGCGCGCGACATCGCCAAGGCCGCAGGCGAGTTCGGCGTGCCCTACACGCTGGTGACCGGCATCATGCTGCCCGACCAACACATCGACAACGTGCTGGCGTCGCCGCAATCGGTGCTCGCGAGCGAAAAGTACGAGCGGCTCGAAGCAGTGTTCTCTGGTGCTGGCGACACCCTGTCGGCCGCGCTCGCCGCGCTGCTCGCCAGCGGCACCGATCTGGTCGCTGCCACGGGCGAGGCTCTGAGCTACATGGATCGCTGCCTCGACGCCGGCTTCAGGCCCGGTATGGGCCACGTGATTCCAGATCGCCTGTTCTGGGCGCAAGACGAAGACGAAGAGCTCGATGACGATATTCCCGAAATCGGAGACGCCGCCGATTTCGGGCTGCCTCCGCACGACACCCGACACTGACATTCAGCGATAAAAATGGCCATCGATCTCAACGAAACCCTCTTCGAACGCGCCCGCGCGGTCATCCCCGGCGGCGTCAATTCGCCGGTCCGCGCATTCAAGGCCGTGGGCGGCACGCCGCGATTCGTCAAGCGCGCGCAAGGCGCTTACTTCTGGGATGCCAACGACAAGCGCTATATCGACTACATCGGCTCGTGGGGGCCGATGATTCTTGGACACGGCCATCCGTCGGTGGTCGAAGCGGTGCAGAAGGCCATGCTCGACGGCTTTTCCTACGGCGCACCAACCGAGCGCGAAATCGAACTGGCCGAGGCTATCCTCGCGCTGGTCCCGTCCATGGAGATGGTTCGCCTCGTGAGCTCTGGCACCGAAGCGGCAATGAGTGCACTGCGACTCGCGCGTGGCGCCACCGGCCGCAAATACATCATCAAGTTCGAGGGCTGTTATCACGGTCACGCCGACGCCTTGCTGGTCAAGGCCGGCTCCGGTCTCGCAACCTTCGGCCACCCGACTTCCGCCGGCGTGCCGCCTGAAGTCGTGCAGCACACGCTGGTTCTCGAATACAACAACATCATCCAGTTGGAAGAGGCGTTCTCGCTGCATGGCCACGAGCTCGCCTGTCTGATGATCGAAGCGATTGCCGGGAACATGAACTTCGTGCGCGCCACGCCAGAGTTCGCCAAGCGTTGCCGTGAGCTGTGCACGCAGCATGGCGCGTTGCTGATATTCGACGAAGTGATGACGGGTTTTCGCGTCGGCCTGCACGGCGCGCAAGGCGTGCTCGGCGTCACTCCCGACCTCACTGTACTGGGCAAAGTGATCGGCGGCGGCATGCCACTTGCTGCGTTCGGTGGGCCGCGCGCGATCATGGAACAGCTGGCGCCGCTCGGCCCGGTGTACCAGGCCGGCACGCTGTCGGGCAACCCGGTTGCGACGGCCTGCGGCTTGGCGACACTGAAGGAAGTGGCCAGGCCCGGCTTCTTCGAAAGGCTCGGCCACAGGACGCGTTCGTTGGTCGATGGACTGAAAGCGGCTGCATCAGCAGAGGGCTTGCCTTTCAACGCCGACAGCGAAGGCGGCATGTTCGGCTTCTTCTTGATGGACTCACGGCCGCAAAACTATGCGACGGTGATGACGACCGACAACGCCAAATTCAACGCGTTGTTTCATGGCCTGCTAGACCGTGGTGTCTACATCGCGCCCGCCCTGTATGAAGCCGGGTTCGTCAGCGCGGCGCACAGCGAAGACGATATTGCAGAGACCCTCGCGTCTGCCCGCGAGATCTTCAGGACCTTGGCCCATCGGTAAGGACCGTAAGGACCGCAATCGCTGCGTATGAGCATGGCCCATTTGTAGCGACCAACGGTGCCGAAGTCCGCCTCGCTCAGGGCGGCGAAGGCTGCGAAAGCACCCACTTCGCGAGGAGCGCCGCATCGGCCTCGCTGACCTGCGGTTGCCTCGGCATGATGAGGCGCCCCCAGATACCGACACCCCCGCTGCGAATCTTGGCAGCCAGATGCTCTGGCGCGCCTGCATCGTCACGGTAGCGCGCCGCGACCTGCGCAAAGCCCGGGCCAACCTGCGTATGCACCAGGCCGTGGCACGACAGGCAGCCGGATTTGCTGGCCAGCGCCTGTCCTTGCACTGACGCGGTCGCGACCGTGGTCGCCGTCATAGTTGTCGCCGCTGTCTGCGCCAGCACTGCCGATCCGCTTCCGGACATCAGCAACAGCACCAGCACCAGCACCAGCACCACCGCGACATGCCATCGCCCGGCTATCGACAGCACCCCACACTCCGGCCGGTGGCGCATGTTTTCAATACCCGTTCAATGCCGAAAATGCCGCACGCCGCTGAGCACCATCACGACACCACGCTCGTCGGCTGCGTCGATGACTTCCTGATCACGCATCGAGCCGCCCGGTTGAATCACGCAACTGGCACCAGCATTGACCACCACATCGAGCCCGTCGCGGAACGGGAAAAAGGCATCGCTTGCAACCGCGGTGTTTTTCAACGACAGGCCCGCATGCTCGGCCTTGATGCTCGCGATGCGCGCCGAGTCGAGACGGCTCATCTGGCCTGCGCCGACGCCCATCGTCATACCGCCGGCACAGAACACGATCGCGTTGCTCTTGACGAACTTGGCGACTTTCCAGGCGAACAGCAGATCTTCGAGTTGCCCGCCCGTCGGCTGTTTCTTGCTCACCACTTTGAGTTCACTCGCAGCGAGCACGCGGTTGTCGGCGGTCTGCATCAGCAGGCCGGAGCCGACGCGCTTGACGTCCATCGCGTTGCGGCCGTTGTCCCAATCGGTCGCACCGCCCGGAGGCAGTGCGATTTCGAGCACGCGCACATTGAGCTTGGCCTTGGTCGCCTGGAACACCGCGAGCGCTTCGGGCGTGTAGCCGGGCGCCATCAGCACTTCGACGAACTGCTTGTTGATTTCCTGCGCTGCGGCCGCATCGACGATTCGGTTGAAAGCGATGATGCCGCCGAAGGCTGAGGTCGGGTCGGTCTTGAAGGCCTTGCTGTAGGCCTCGAGCGCGTCCTTGCCGAGTGCGACACCGCACGGGTTCGCGTGCTTCACGATCACGCAGGCCGGCACGTCGAAACTCTTGACGCATTCCCAGGCCGCATCGGCATCGGCGATGTTGTTGTAGCTGAGCTCCTTGCCCTGCAGCTGCTTCGCGCTGACCAGCGAACCCGGCGCCGGGAACAGGTCACCGTAGAACGCGGCCTGCTGGTGCGGGTTTTCGCCGTAGCGCAGGTCTTGCAGCTTGACGAAGCGACCGTTGGTCTGGGCTGGAAAAAGTGCGCGCGTCGGCGCGAGCTGGCCAACGCTGGCATCGAAGTCGATGGCCGAGAGGTAGTCGCTGATTGCCGCGTCGTACTGGCTGATGCGATTGAAAGCCGCGACCGCGAAAGCGAACCGGGTCTTGTCGCTCAGCTTGCCGTCGGCCTTGAGCTCGGCCAGTGCTTGCGGGTACTGCGCGACATCGGTAAGCACACCGACGTCTTTCCAGTTCTTGGCCGCACTGCGCACCATCGCCGGCCCCCCGATGTCGATGTTTTCGATCGCGTCTTCCAGCGTGCAGCCAGGCTTGGCGACGGTCGACTCGAACGGATAGAGATTGACTACAAGCAAGTCGATCGCCTCGATGCCATGCTCCTCGATGGCTGCCACATGCGCAGGCACATCGCGGCGGGCGAGCAGGCCGCCGTGGATCTTCGGGTGCAGCGTCTTTACCCGGCCGTCGAGCATTTCGGGAAAGCCCGTGTGGTCGGCGACCTCGGTTACCGGCAAGCCGGAGTCGGCCAGCAGTTTGGCGGTGCCGCCGGTCGATAGCAATTTAATGTCGAGCGCGTGCAGCGCCTGGGCTAATTCGAGGATGCCGGTCTTGTCGGAAACGGAGATCAGTGCGGTAAGTGCCATTGATTGCTTTGTTGCTTCGTGCTTTGTTCTTTTGCTGCGGTGTGCTCACACACTCATTTGAGCAACTTGTGTTCGACCAGCTTCTTGCGCAGGGTGTTTCGGTTGAGGCCGAGCCATTGCGCAGCGCGAGACTGGTTCCCTTCGGCCCGCGTCATCACGACGTCGAGCAAGGGCTTTTCGACCACGCGCACGAGCATGTCGTACATGTCGTCGGGTTCGGTGCCGCGCAGATCTCGAAAGTAGCTGTCGAGGCTGGTGCGCACGCAGTCTTCAATGTGTTTTTTACTCATGCTTGTTCTCTGCTTCTCTTCTCATTCTGCGGTGGTGACCGCTTCCTCGTTCCCTATTACGTCCGTCTGCTCTTCGGCAGGGCGGTACCTCGGCATGCAGTCCATTCGGGCCGCTAGTCCATCGAAATAGTCGCCGACCGCGCGCAGCTGCAGCGCGCTGTCCTCGATGGTGTTCATGCAGGCGCGGAACGCCTCGCCGCCAGGCAGGCCGCGAACGTACCAGCCGATGTGCTTGCGCGCGGTACGGACACCGCTGTATTCGCCGTACAACCCGTGATGTTCCTGCAGGTGGTCGAGCAGCAGTCGTCTTACCTCGGCCACCAGCGGCGGCGCCATGTGCTCACCTGTCTTTAAAAAATGCGCGATCTCGCGAAAAATCCACGGACGGCCCTGCGCGGCGACCGATCATCACCGCGTCGGCACCTGTCGCCGCCAACACGTCACGTGCTTTCTCTGGACTGGTCACGTCGCCATTCGCCACCACAGGCACGCGGACAGCGGCCTTCACGGCGGCGATGGTGTCGTATTCGGCCGCACCCTTGTAGCCTTGCTCACGGGTACGACCGTGCACCGTCAGCATCTGAACCCCGGCGGCTTCGAAATCGCGCGCCAGCTTGACCGCATTGCGACGGTCATCGCTCCAGCCGGTGCGCATCTTGAGCGTGACGGGGACACCGTGCTGCGCCGCCGCCGCGACGACAGCCTCGACGATTTGAAGCGCGAGCGGCTCGTCGCGCATCAATGCGGAGCCCGCCCACTTGTTGCACACCTTCTTGGCCGGGCAACCCATGTTGATATCGATAATTTGAGCGCCACGGTCAATGTTGTACTGCGCTGCCTCGGCCATCATTGCCGCATCAGTGCCGGCGATCTGTACTGAAATCGGACCGGGCTCGCCGGCATGGTCGGCGCGACGCGAGGTCTTGAGAGAGCCCCACAGTTCTTTGCGCGAGGTCACCATCTCGCTCACCGCATAGCCAGCCCCGAGCTGTCGGCACAGCATGCGGAACGGCCGGTCGGTCACGCCGGCCATGGGCGCGACGAACAGGCGGTTTTCCAGCGTGATGTTGCCGATCTGCAAGGTCATGAAAATGGAGGCGGTGTGCGCTCGGCTGCTGAAAAATGAGGCACGATTGTAGCCACCCCGCGTTTCATTGAATGAAAAGATTTGCACTTGGGCGGATGTGCCTGTTTACGCACTTCTCCCACGTGACGCAAACCGCAGCACTTCCTATACTTCGCGACCATGCAAGCCTGGCTCGACTCCGTTCTCACACTGCTCGCGCTGCCGCAATTCGGGCTGTCGACGCTTTTCATCGCAGCTTTCGTATCGGCCACGCTGGTGCCGGTCGGGTCCGAGCCCTTTCTCTTCGGGCTGCTCAAGCTGAATCCGTCGATGTTCTGGCCAGCCATCGGCGTTGCGACGCTCGGCAACACGTTGGGCGGCGTCGTCGACTGGTGGATGGGCTACGGCGCTCACCGGGTCGCCGACAAGTACTCGCATTCAAAGCATCACGCACGCGTGCTGGGCTGGCTCCAAAAACTCGGCCCCAAGGCCTGCCTGTTGAGCTGGCTGCCGCTGGTCGGCGACCCGCTGTGCGCGGTCGCCGGCTGGCTCAAACTTTCATTCTGGCCATGCGTTTTCTATATGGCGGTCGGCAAGTTTGCGCGCTACATCACGATGACGGTCGCGCTGCTCTACATCTGGCCAGAGTAAGAAAGGGCTCAGCTCAGCAGGCCGTACGGCCCGCCGCGTTCGAGAGCGCGCTTGTAAGCAGGGCGCGCATGAATGCGCTCGAGATAGGCCATGAGCTTGGGGCGCGTTGCATCGAGGCCGCCGCGCGCTTTTGCGGCTTCAACCGGAAAGCTCATCTGAATGTCGGCACCGGTGAAGTTCTCGCCAGCGAACCAGCGGCTCTTGCCAAGCTCGCCTTCCATGAAGTCGAGGTGCGCCTTGATGTTCGGCGTGATGAAGCCAGCCCTGGCCCTTGCTGCGATGGATTTGGCGATCGGCTTCACAAAAAAGGGCATCTTTGCGCCCTCGATCTTGTCAAAGATCAGCTTCAGAAGAAGTGGCGGCATGGCCGAGCCTTCGGCGTAGTGCAACCAGTAGCGATAGCGCAGCGCTTCCGGCGTTCCGCCCAGCGGCGCGAGCCGGCCTTCACCAAAGCGCTCGATCACCGTTTCGACAATCGCGCCGGACTCTGCCAGTGTCAGCCCATCGTCGGTCGTGAGCACGGGCGACTTGCCCAGCGGATGCACCGCGCGCAATTCGGGCGGAGCCAGCATCGTCTGCGGATTGCGCTCGTAGCGAACGACTTCGTACGGCAGTGCGAGCTCTTCGAGCAACCAGAGAACGCGTTGCGAGCGCGAATTGTTGAGATGGTGAACGGTGATCATGAGAGTCGCAAGATGCGAACGAATTCTGGAAGGACCGGCAGTCTAACGACGCTGCTGGCGTCAGGGCTCACGTTTGATGCGGCTCAGGAGCTGAACAGGAAATTCATCACGTCGCCATCCTTGACTACGTATTCCTTGCCTTCGCTGCGCATCTTTCCGGCGTCCTTCGAGCCCTGCTCGCCCTTGAAGGCGAGGTAGTCGTTGAAGGCGATGGTTTGAGCGCGGATGTAGCCCTTTTCGAAGTCGCCGTGGATCACGCCCGCCGCTTGCGGGCCGGTATCGCCGATGTGGATGGTCCAGGCGCGCACCTCCTTCACGCCGGCGGTGAAGTAGGTCTGCAAACCAAGCAAGCTGTAAGCAGCGCGAATGAGTCGGTTCAGGCCCGGCTCTTCCTGGCCGATTTCGGCCAAGAACATGGTTTTGTCCTCTTCGTCCATGTCAGCCAGCTCCGCCTCGATCTTGGCGCAGATAGCGACCACCGGGGCCTTCTGCTTGTCGGCGTATTCGCGCAGGCGGTCGAGGTACGGGTTGTTCTCGAAACCATCTTCGGCCACGTTACCCACGAACATTGCCGGCTTGGCGGTAATGAGCGTGAACGACTTGACCAGCGGCTGCTCGTCCTTGGTGAATTCGAGCGCACGCACCGGAATGTTTTCGTTCAGGGCTGCCTGGCATTTCTCAAGCAGGGCGACCAGCTTGATGGATTCTTTATCGCCCGACCGCGCCGTCTTGCCGTGGCGGTGCAACGCCTTTTCGACTGACGCCAGGTCGGCCAGACACAGTTCGGTCTGGATGACTTCGATGTCGGATATCGGGTCGATCTTGCCGGCGACATGAATCACGTTGTCGTCGTCGAAACAGCGCACCACATTCACCGTGGCGTCGGTTTCGCGGATGTGCGCCAGGAACTTGTTGCCCAGACCTTCGCCGGTGCTCGCACCGGCCACCAAGCCTGCGATGTCGACGAATTCGACGATGGCCGGAACGATGCGCTCCGGCTTCACGATCTCGCTCAGTTGCGCCAGCCGGGGGTCCGGCACTTCGACCACGCCGACATTCGGCTCGATCGTGCAGAAGGGATAGTTTTCCGCTGCGATACCGGCCTTGGTCAACGCGTTGAAAAGGGTGGATTTACCGACGTTGGGCAGGCCGACGATGCCGCATTGCAAACTCATGGATGTCCTTTGAAATCAATCCCTTCCGCATCATCGAGCCGAATGTCGGCCTGGTCGAGGTGCCCGATCCGCGCACTAAGCATCGAGCCGGGAACCTGCGCGTGCCGCGACAACGCGGGGTCGCACGGTGAGGGTTTTGTCCTCGTTTTGCCGAGGAAATGCTGATGGCGATTGTATTGATCAGCAACTCACCGTTGCGCCGGTCCGCGATTTCGACGGAATCGTCCTTCGCGACCGGGGTAGTCGGCGGGTTCTGCATCTGCATAAACGCACGCAGGCGGACTTTCAGGATCGCCACCCACCGCGGCAGGTGCTCCCGTTGCTGACTTCCAGGTCCTCGCCGTGGGAGCCCGCCATCGTTGGGTGATCAGGCTGGGATGTAAAGGCGCTTGAGGGGGACCAGGCGTTTTGTCTCAGCGTCGGTCCCGTCGTAGTGCTCGATCAGGACGCGAACCACAGTGTCCATCGTCCAAAGCGTCAAAGGGACCGCCGCCCGGTCGGCTTCGTAGTAAGCATCCTTGGTGAACCCTCCACTGCTCACAAAGAGACCTCGATCGTCTTGGTGTCGCCCACCGAGGAAGCTCCGGATGGCTTTGCTGTCGATTTGCCCACTCCGATGCTTGACCTCAACGACGATGCGAGGATGCTCGAAACCGAAACCATCGGGAGACGCGACGATATCTTTGCCGCGGTCCGGCCCCGGAGGAGAGATCAGCGTTTTGTAGCCCATTGCTCGCAGAATGCCAGCGACAAGCTCCTGCATGTCGTCCCAAGAAAGCCTCGCCACGAGGTCTTTGATCCGCTCTACTGCAAGGGATTCAACGCCGGCGAGCGGGTCAAGAGAGACGTTGCTCGGCGCTTCAAGCTCTTCGTCCTCCTCCAGCTCTGCGGTTTCTTGTACGAAAGCGGCCGCGGCGTCCGACGGTTTCGCAGCAGCTGCATTCAATTCAGCAGCGCCGGTGTCTGGGATGACGAAGACCGTGAGGATTGACCCAAGGGAGTTTTTGGTTCTTTGAGTTAGCTGGTCGCGGTTTACTTCGGCTGAAAGCCACTTCACCGATCGGACGAGCACGAGGTCTACGGACGCTCTCTCGGGCTGATACGCAGCAGCGCTCAGCACTTCGCCGAGAAGGTAGGTTCGGTTGTCGGGGGAGTAGGTAACGACCTGATCGCCCACCTTGACCTCATTCATGAAGCGCCAAACCTGCGAGGCAGCGGCGATCACGGTGCCTTTCTTAAGCTCCGGAAACTTCTGCTGATAGAGCTTTGCGATGTCCTTCTTGGTCATCGCTGGCGAGATCTCGCCCGCAATTTCGTGCCAGCCGATAGCGACGATCGACTGCTCCCGAAAGATGTCGTATAGGCGACCGCCTTCCCCTCGAATCATCCAAGTCTTGCTCACATTGACTCCTGAACCAATAGGCTGATGTTAGTTGGAGTCGGTGGCCACAAGCGGCGGCCGGTGCTGCAGTAGAAGCAGCGGCCCTGTTGATAGCCGTTGAACGCATTGCGGTTAGCAATCACCGCGGCGGCCGGACCGTTGGAAGCAGGCAGAGCCTGAAGTGACGATCAACGTTCTAGGATGGCCGCGACGAAGGAGGGCCCATGCCTATTGTGTCGATCAGTGAAGCGTTGATGAACCGCAGCCGCCTGGCTGACGGCACCATCCTCCGCGACCGCGTGCTCAGTGGCTTCTGCGTTCGCATGAACGCGAGGAAACGGACGTTTCGAGTAGCTACCAGCGTTGCCGGCAAGCAATTCCGCATGAACCTGGGCTATTGGCCCCTGATGAGCGTTGAGGACGCGCGTGCGAGGGCTACCGAGGTTCTGATTCAGTGTCGGAAGGGTGAGCGTCCGCAACGATCTGTAGGGCCGTTCGCGTTACCGACCTTGAGAGCACTTCATAGCGCCTACTGCGCCGCTAAACGGATCAGGGCGTCGAGTCAGGAACGCTATGCGTCGTTCTTTCGCACCCATTTCTTTGGTTGGTTGGATCGGCCCATCAACGACATGGCTGGGTCGGACTTCTTCGAGCACTGCCAGGCGTTCGCGCAGACCAAGGGGGCGGCTCTGGTCGAGCTGGGGCGCGGCGTCATCGGTGCGTCAATGAAGTACGCGAACGCGGTCTATGACCTCGACCTTGCTTCACCGTTCAAGAAATTGGCTACCGTCGGCCTCATGCCTGACCGCGCCAAGCCCCGTGCCCGCGTGCTGCAGGAGGTCGATCTGCCGGCGTGGTGGCATGCTGTCCAGCAGCTCGGCGAGCCCCAACGCGACTTCCTGCTTCTGACGCTCTACACGGGCCTCCGACTCAATGAAGCTAGGCAGCTACGTCGCAAGCAGATTGACCTGTCTGGCGACGTCCTGAGCGTTCCTATGACCAAGAATGGCAAGCCCCACTCGCTGCCCATCACACCGATAATGCGGGAGATTCTGCAGAGGCGGTGCGCGGGGCTGCAAGTTGAGGACGAATTGTTCGAGGGCGTAGCTGCAGGGCACCTGTCGAACATGGCCGCCCGGGTCGGGTCTCCCGCGTTCATGCTGCACGACCTACGAAAGCTGCTGGCGACTGTTGGTCAGCGGCTGGGCGTAGGCGACGCGGTGCTTCGTCGGCTGTTGAACCACACGCCCCCAAGGGGTGACGTGCTGGACCGGCACTACGTGGAGTTGAAGGTTGAAGACATCGGGGCGCAACTGGTACTAGTTCAAGACCATCTGGCGCAGTTGCTGCAGCACCCCGGGGACATCCAGACCCGACAAAGCCCAAGTCACAAACTGAACGAAATCGAAGCTCTGTAGAGGCTCGTCGCTTCGCTCGGATCTGCAAGCAACTCCACCGGGAATCCCGTTGGGTGCTCGGCCATCAGCTGCGCCAGCTGGGGCGGTACGCTCGCAAACTGCTTGCCCTCGGCCTGTTGCAGGCGCGCAAGCAGACTCGGGCTTGCGACAGCTTCTGCCCTTACGCGCTCGTAGGCAACTTCCAACGCACTCGCGAGTTCGTCGGCATTCACGTCAACGAACCTGCCCGGCGACTTGTGCTCCAGCATCTCGATCGCACGACTTTGCCCAGGGCCGAACGCGTAGACAACGGCTTTGGCATGCCCCTTCTCGCTCAGCCGTGACTCCCAGCCCAAGCAGTGCAGCATCGCGCAGCGGGCAGAGTAAAGGTCCAGCGCAGCACACCGCAACTGCCCGTCGTTCAGCAAGTATTCGTTGCAGAACCGGAGGAAGCGCTCCTTCACATCAGGTACTTCGTCCCCGTATCTTGCCCAAGCAAGCGCGTCGAGCGCGGTGTAGACCAG
>JANXTS010000038.1 GCA_025352265.1 Variovorax sp.
GGGTTCTTCTTTGCGAACTGGCGCAGCAAGTCGATGCGGCGCCTTGGTAGGGTCTTTGGTGTTTCAACGCCAAGCGGCCCGCTCATGCCATCGCCCCCTCACCCGACTCCATCGGGCGCGTGTCGTAAATCGGTAGCCGACTCGTCGGGTTTAACGTCAGGCCCAGTTCGAATTGTTCCTCGGTCCCATCCTTGAACTTGATGCCGCGCCCGCCTTTGCCGAAGTAGCTGCGATTGGCCCACTTCTCTACTGGTGTGCTCTCGTGCATTGCGATTACGGTGGCGATGATGCCAGCGCCCAGGAACACCCAACCCACCGTGCTGGCGATCAGCCCGACCGCCACCCCACCGATGCTGGCCTCGGTGATCGCGCCTGCGATGACCATGACGATGCGCTGACCTCCAAAGCGTTTGAGGGCGGATTTGGCACCGGCTTGAACGAACAATACAAAGCTGGTTGCTGCTGTGCCGGCAAATGCGCCCGCAGCAATTTGATAGGCCAGCGCAGCATCGTCCTTCCCCTTCCCACTCGCCTCCTTCGCCTTGTCCCACGAGATCCACATATTGATTACGCCGCCGCCCACACCCGCCAGCGCCGCACCCATTTCCAGCATCGGCAGCACAGTGCTGGCCTTTGTCAGCATCGTGCCGCCTTGTGACAGGAGCCGCATGCTGTGACCCGCATGCGCCAGTTCGAAGATACCCGTGGCCAGCCCGGAGGCGCTATCGCCGACACTCAGCCACGCCTCACGCCGCTTCTTCTCGGCTTCAGCGCCTTCGCCTGCATAGGCCTCGCGCAGCGCCTTGATGCCCCAGTACATGCCCAGGCCCTGAACGATCAGGCTGCCAACAGCCAAGCGCATATCGACATTGCTCTTGAAGGTCTCGATGCCAACTTCGCGCACCACGCCGATGGCGCGCTCATTTTGGTAGTTCAGGATGCGCGTGACCTTGTTAGGTGTCAGGTGGGTGGCGTCCATACTGGCCGCACGGATCTTGAGGTTTGCAAAAGGGTCACCCGCTGCAGAGGGCAGCCGCGCCGGGCCACTGCCGGGCATGGTGGATTTGGGATCGCGCAATTTTTCTACAGCATCAATCGAGGTCAATACCCACATCTTGACTTCGCCACTTTGGGCATGGATCACCCATTCGGCGGCACGCGCCGCTGCGGTCTTTCCCGCCAAAATCGCGACGGCCTCGCGCGCATTGAGTTTGAGTTCGAGCAACACGGGCATGTCGAGCACCTTGCGGTTGGTACGCGCGGCTTCCAATGCAGCTTCGAACCCCTGTTGCGCCAGGCAAATCTTAGGCAGTTTTCGAAGGTACGGCTCTGCCTGCGGCGCCTTGGTCGGCGAGGTCACCAGACTGGTGGCCGCCGCTGTCAGCGCCGTCACCTGGCCGAGTGCGAGCGCGGCCACTATGTTAGTCATCCAGCTGTATTTGCGACCCACCTCGGTGGTAACCAATCCCTTCATCAGGTCGTAGGTCTTGTCACGCATGTTCTCGCCGGAGCGGTCCATTTCGCCGATCAGGATGGCATGCGCTTGCGCAATGGCACCCTTCTGATTTCCGAACATAGCGCGCAGGGCCACGGCCTCTCGGGCCGTGATGGGCAGGTCCATCGTCAGCGCGAGGTAGTCCTTGGCGCACTGCTGCGTGCTCAGAGGCTGAGGGAAATGCACCAAGTAACTCTCTCGTGCGTAGATAGTGCCGGCGCTAACGAGAGCGGTCAGCCGGCTCTCATCATCCTCGTCGAAGTGAAGTTTGAAATAGCGCAATGCAGAGGGTGCCTTGGTCCGGTCGAGCCAGTCACTCTCGTACAAATACAGTTCGTCGGCCTCTTCCTTCAATGCCGCATTGCGCTGTGCCTGCCATGCCTTGCGCCTTGGCCCGTCAACTTCGGCCTCGAGCTTGAGGACGTCTCCCTCGCCACCATTCAGAGGACTGATCACGCTGCGAGCATGGCGCGTCACCATGCCGTTGACGCTGCCGTCGGCAGCCTTATCGCCATCGGGCGAAGCAGTCCAAGTGCGGTCGTTCTGGAAGAAGGTAGAGGTGCGCAGCGTGTCCCAGGCTTTTTGCGACATTTTGTAGTGAGCGTACTTTTCGTCGCGCAGAGTGCCCGACGACCTCAATGCGGACACCAGGCCGGTCAGCGCGGCGTTACTGACGGTTGGCCAGGCTTCGCTAGATTTCAGCAGCGCATCCTTGAACGCCTTGTCACGCGCGATGCGAATGCCATTCAAGTCTGCCGCTAGCCCCACCGGGTCGGGCAAGGCCACCACTATCTGCTTGTCTTTAGTCAGAGTGCTGCCTGCAGCTTGCTTGTTCATCACTTCGGCCATCATGTGGGCCGCTTCCGAAGCAGAGACCTTACCGGCCGGCCAGAACGGCGTCGCGCTGTCAACACCCGCATGCGTCATGGCCTGGATCGCGTAATCGGCCACATGCTCTTTGATAAGCCCGGCTTCGGCCTTGAAGCCGTTGGCCGGTGGCCCGACCAGCAGCTTGACTTCGACCATGCCGGCGGCTTTGAGGTTACCGATCACCTCGCCTTTGATCTTGTCGCTCCACAGGTTCATGCTGAACCCGATCCACACCGTCTGGACTTTCTCGGGCTCGCGGATGCAGATGGTGCGCACATCGTGCGGGTGGGTGATCTTCTTGTCGCACGCGAAGTCGCTTTTCTCAAAAACAAACTCACCTTGCTGCAGCAACGCGCCTTGGTCATGCACCTTGTAAACCTCCCAGGGTTTAATCATGCCGCTGGGTTTGGCGCCAGGGTAGTAAACGTAGACGTAGCCCTCGCGGCGCAGCAGGCGCAGGGTGTATTTGGACTTCTTGAGCGCCGGCAGGCCGAAGGCAGCAATGGTGCCGTGATGCGTCTCAAGAACAGCCGATCCGGGCGGCGCAAAGGCCGCATCGACCGCGACCGCACTCGGGCGCACCAGCAATATCGGTAGGCCGCTTTTTTCACAAATTTTGCAAGGAGTGGTCATAGACTGAGCTGGTTTGCGGGTGTGATTGCGGGGGCGTTGCACCATTGGCCACGCAACGCAGCAAGCCGATCGGCTAAAGGCTGCTTTGTCTTCAGAGACCGTTCGATGCATCCTCGTAGGTCGGGCCATTGCTCGAACGCTGGATACCGCTTGGCTTCGACCGCATAAGCGGCCTGATCTTCTGATAGCTGTAGGCCATGCCGCCGCGCTCGCGCCAATGCAGGAATGAGCTGCATCAATGCGTCATCGGGCAGTGGATGTGTGGTGCTCTGCCAGGCCATTAGGCTGCGATTGACAGCTTCGGCTTGCGCTAGCAAATCCCAATGCTCAGCGTCCAGGCGCAACGGCTCATTGACCATCCTTCCTTTGCGCCCGCGCAGACTCTGCAATTCAAAGTTGTGATCCAGGTATGACCAGGTCGCTATGCCCTGCAACTGCACCGACCAATTGATGGGAGGCGTCGTCAGCGCGTCGGACAACCGCGCACCCCTGTGAAGCAAGGCCAGCACACGGCGATCGGCCAAGCGCAAATAGCGGCCGCGGTTCGGCGCCCCATATGTGCTGATGAGTGCTCCTATCCGATCTGCAAGATCCACGGCAGCACCTTCTTCAGAAAGTTGCAGCCAACCGCCAACGCGATACGCGCCGCTACCAGCGAAGCAAGCCTTCAGGTGCTCTGTAGCAGCCCACCGCAAACTTTCTTCGAGCCACGGATCGTCCTGCTTTTTAAATTCGACCAGAAACGGAGCCTCGCCAATTGCGATACCCAAGCCGTCGCTGGGTATGACGTGTCGCGCAATGTGCGACGGCAGTGCATCCAATGCCCCAAGCAGCGGGTCGACGAGCAGGTAGACCGGGCCGTCAACGAACTGTTCACTGAGCGCGATAGAAAGCGAGCCTTCCATCTCGGCAGGCAACCTATCCCACGGCCAGTCCTTCGGTGTTGAAGCGGCAGATGTTTGGGCCGGCATGCTTTGCACCGTCATGTCAAATCACGCCCGCGCCGCCTGCGGCCGACTTGCTGTTAGCTAGCGAGCAGCCTTCGAAGACTTGGTCCGTGAGCCCCAAATTCCCCGGCCCCCGCTTCACATGACTCCCCGCATGCTCCACCCAGCCCCCCGCCGTGCCATGCAGGATTCCCGAACTGCTCCACTCGGTGAAGCTCCCGCCGCCGTTGAACACCACCTTGATGGTCGCGGTGATGTAGATCGACTCTTCGGTGCTGGTGATGCGCACCGCTTGCTTGGCAGTGAAGTTGATGCGGTCTTTGTGCGCCTCGATCTGGACCTTGTCGTTGCCGGCGATGAACTTCATGCCGTTCTTCAGCGCGAACAACCGGATGCCGTCCTTGGCGCTCACGAGCAGGCGCTTGGCCGCGCTGATGCTCGTGTGGCCCTGGCTGGTAATGGCGATGTGCTCACCGGCCTGCAGGTGCACGCTGCCCGATGTCGTCGCAGCGATGCCCGCAGCTGAAGACAGAACAAGGTGCGGCTCCGCCAGCTCGGGGGAACGCTCGGCGTCACGGTCTTTAGGAGGCGTTGCGCTGCCTGCGGTGCCTGCACCTTTCACCGCGTCATGTTGAGCCTTGAGCTCCTTCGCAACTGCCGCCTGGTCCTCACCATCGACCTGTGCCTTCGCAATGCTCGCCCCGCGGGCAAGCCCTTCGTGTTGCGCTTGTGCCGCCATCAGGCGCGCGACGGTTTCGCCCATGTCCGTTGCATGCCTGACCGCATCCCGCCGCGTCTCGGTCGTGATGAGCAGGCCCTCTTGCGCACGCAGCACGCCGTGCCCATCGGTGCGAAGCTCGGCGCCCTCACCCCGCGCATCCGTGCGCCCCTGGTTGTCCTCAATGCGCGTGATGAAGCCGAGACTCAACGAACTCGATTGATGGTCGCTCTTGAGCTGCGCTTGAATCTTTGCTGGCGTGTCGTCCATCACCAAGTGGTTGGAGCGGCCTGCCGCGCTGCTGCCACCGTCCTTAGTCAACTCACGCGAGCGGAATCCGCTGAGCGCACTTTGCTTCGACAACTCCCATGGCGGCAGGTTCATCTGGTGATGGACACGCCCGGTGCAGATCGGCAAATCGGGATCGCAGCCGATGAAACTCACGACCACCTCCTGCCCGATGCGCGGCACATACATGCCGCCGAGCTGGTTGCCGGCCCACGGTGAGCTGACGCGGAGCCAGCAGGTGCTGTTCTGGTTTTTCTGGCCGATGCGGTCCCATGGAAACTGCACCTTGATGCGACCGAGTTCGTCGGTCCAGAGGTTCTCGCCCGGGGGTCCAACGACCAGCGCGACATGCGGCCCGTGGGTCACCGGCTTGGGCTGCACGAGCGCCGGACGCAAAGGTTCTGTGGTCGGGTGCACGGTGAGATCGACCTCGATCTTCCAGTGCTGCTTGCGATCGCTGGCTGCGTTCTGCGTCTGGCTGTCTTGCGCAACGTCTTCGATTAGCAAGCGCGTCTCGAGGATGAGGTATTCGATGTTCGCCGCCTGCCTAGGGTGCTTGTGCAGCCGAAAGGTGCAGCCCGGGACCATTCCGCGCAGATTGCCCGTAGCCGCAGCACGCGTGCCGTGCGTGCGCAATGCCTCCATGCGCAGCAGCGCCAGATGGCGGCCTTCATCCGACGGATCGTTGGCTCTCCCATTGCCGGCGCGTGGCTGCGCGTAGTGGCTCGCGGCGGCGCCAGATTGCCCCCCGTGCCATTGATAGACCTCGTGGTCGGCCTGGCCCGTGGGGCGCGGGTCTTTGCGGCCGGTCGACAGGTCAGCGCGGGGGCGCGTGTAGTCGTAGTCGCCGGTGGCATAGCGGCCACTGGTCAGATGATTCGAGGGAACGAAGCTGTGCAGATATTCGGCATCGGTCTTCCACCCGGGGGCGTGGTACTCGACGGTCTGGTAAGCGGCGCTGTCGCTTTGCAAGTAAGCGCCCATCGCGTCCGACAACACCAGGCGATGACTGCCATCGCGATGTTCGAAGTGATAGCTGATGCCCCACTCCTGGCAAAGCCGGCTGAAAAATTCGAAATCGCTTTCGTTGTATTGCGTTTGATAGTCGCGATCCGGATACGTGTCGATCAGGCGCTTGTCGACCGGGAACGCGTAGTCGGCAAGCAGCTCGTCGAGGATCTGAACGACGCTCTTGTCCTGATAGATCTTGCAGTCGGTGCTCAGGGTCGCCAGATGCAGCCAGGGGCGCAGCGTGAGCTTGTACTGAACGTGACGGCCCTCTTCGCCCCACAAGCAGGCGGCCGTAATGAGGCCGTTGATCTGGCGGATACCAGCGCCCACACCGTCGACGCTGGCGCCGACCCGGCCCCTCTGAAATTGACCCATGCCATCGAGCTGGATCGAACAGCTCAGCTCGCGGCCAATGAACGCATCGAGATCGAAATCGGCCGCATCCGTGACGGCGAAGTTCAGCGCGTCAGGGGTCTTGAGCAGCAACTCGTATTCGAAGAGGCTGTTGACGCCTTCGCCCCCGCTAAGCCGCACGGGCTCCAGCGCGGGTCGGCCGAGGACGACCGGAATGGCCGGGCTGCTAATTTCGAGCGTGCGCGACGACGCACCGCTGAATGCGGACATGAGACTTCTCCCTGAAGCGGTGCCCCATGGATGGGGCTATGGCGTCGAATTATGGGAGGTGGAAGTGGCCGGGCCATGCTTGAGCCACGGTGCCGAACATCCAGTGCCACGTCGCGTGACGGAATACACGGATCGCAGAGACAGCCCCTCTAACATCTGTCGTCCCCGAGGCGCGCTACATTCAAGCCCATGCAGGGCTTGCACCTCACCGCCGACCTCCACGATTGCAAATGCGCCGCGCATTGGCTGCTCGACGCCGAGGCTTTGGGGTTGGCGTGCGTCGAGGCCGTCGAAGCTTCGGGGCTGCAATGCGTTGCCCGGCTGTTCCACACCTTTCCTGCCACCGAGCACGGTCCGGGCGGCGTGACGGCCACCCTGCTACTGGCCGAATCGCACCTGTGCCTTCACACGTGGCCCGAGCAACGCGCCGTGACGCTCGACGTCTACGTCTGCAATTTCGGCGGCGATCATTCGGCCAAAGCGCACGCGCTGCTGAACGCGCTGGTCACCTTGATGGCGCCGCGCCATGTAGAACGCCACGCACTGCAGCGCGGCGAAGTGACGACCCTTCCATCTTGAACGACGCAATCGAAAACCCGAAAGCGAACGCCGCGCCCAGAGCGGCGGCCATGATCCTCGCCGCCGGCCGTGGCGAGCGCATGCGACCTTTGACCGATCACACGCCCAAGCCGCTCCTCGAAGTGCACGGCAAGCCGCTGATGCAATGGCCGATGGAGTCGCTGGCCCGCGCAGGCTTCGACCGGCTCGTGGTCAACACCGACTGGCTGGGCGAGCAGATTGAGCGCCACTTCGGATCACAGCCGCAGTTGAACGATGCCAGTACCGCATCGATCGCGTACTCCGACGAGGGCCGCGACTTTGGTGGCGCGCTCGAAACCGCTGGTGGCATCGTGCGCGCGCTGCCGCTGCTCGGCGACGTGTTCTGGGTTGCTGCGGGCGACGTCTTCGCGCCGGAATTCGCGTTCACCCGACAAGCGTTCGATCGATTCGCAGCCAGCGACAAGCTCGCGCATTTGTGGCTCGTGCCGAACCCTGCGCATAACTTGAAAGGCGACTTCGGCATCGCGTCCAATGGCCGCGCGTTGAGCCGCGCCATTACGCCCGAAGCCGCATTCACCTTCTCGACCATCGCCCTGTACCGCGCCGCCCTTTTCGCACCACCGTACTGCGACATTCCCGCAGGCAATTCAGGCGGCGTCAAAGCCCCGCTGGCCCCGATCCTGCGTGCCGCGATGGACAATGACCAGGTGAGCGCCGAGCTTTACACCGGACAGTGGATCGATGTCGGCACGCCCGAGCGACTCGCCCTGCTGAACAGCCGATGACCACGAGATGACGAAAGACACGCCATGACAGACACATCGATCTACGCCGGTCGCCGCGCCCGGCTCGCCGCCCAACTCGGACGCGATGGCATCGCCATCGTCCCGACCGCACCCGAGCGCCAGCGCAACCGGGACAGCGACTTCTTGTTCAGGCACGACAGCTATTTTTATTACCTGACCGGCTTCACCGAGCCCAACGCATGGCTGCTGCTGGCCGGAGACGGTCGCGCGACGCTGTTCAGCGCGCCCAAAGACCTGGAGCGCGAGATCTGGGACGGCTACCGCCTCGGACCCGATGCCGCGCCGGCAGCACTCGGAATCGACGAGGCTTTTTCGGTCGCTGATCTTGATTCGAAGCTGCCCAAGCTGCTCGAAAACAAATCGACCGTCTGGTATCCGTTCGCGACGCACAAGGGACTCGAAACGCGTGTCGACGGCTGGCTGCAATCGGTACGCGCTCGCGTGCGCTTTGGTGCGCTGTGCCCGGAAGAACAACGAGACCTCTGCGGCCCCCTCGACGAAATGCGGCTCGTCAAGGATGCGCACGAGCAAGACGTGATGCGACGTGCCGCGCAGATCAGCGCGCGTGCCCACATCCGCGCGATGCAGCTCAGCGCCCGCATGCTGCGTGAAGGCAAGGATGTACGCGAGTACCACCTCGATGCCGAACTGCTGCACGAGTTCCGGCTCGGCGGTTCGCAGTACCCCGCGTACAGCTCGATCGTGGCGGCCGGCGCCAACGCCTGCGTGCTGCACTACCGCGCCGACGTGGCGCCGGTTCATGCCGGCGACTTGGTGCTGATCGATGCCGGTTGCGAGCTCGACAGCTACGCCAGCGACATCACCCGCACCTTCCCCGCCGGTGGCAAGTTCACGGGCCCTCAACGCGCGCTGTACGACCTGGTGCTGGCGAGCCAGGACGCGGCGGTTGCCGCAACCAAAGCCGGCAACCGTTTCAACGACCCGCACGAGGCGACAGTCAAAGTGCTCGCGCAAGGCATGCTCGATGTCGGCTTGCTCGATGCCAACAAAGTCGGCAGCGTCGACGACGTAATCGAAAAGCGCGCCTACTTTCCGTTCTACATGCACCGCACCAGCCACTGGCTCGGCATGGACGTGCACGACAGCGGCAGCTACGTCGAACCGACGCAGGTGGGTGAAGTCAGCGAACGCAAAGACCCGCTGTCCAACGAGATCATCAAGAACCGGCCGAGCCGCATCCTGCATCCCGGCATGGTGCTGACCATCGAGCCCGGCATCTACGTACGGCCAGGAGAAGGCGTGCCCGAGCAGTTCCACAACATCGGCATTCGCATCGAAGACGATGCGATCGTGACGGCGACGGGCTGCGAACTGATCTCCCGCGGGGTGCCGGTGAATGGAGACGAGATCGAAGCGTTGATGCGTTGACTCGTGGGCGCGCGGTCAGGTCGCAACACCTGCGAAGTGCCCGCGTGTGAAGGCCTCCTCGAAGATCGAATAGCCTGACCAGTCGGCGTGCGCAAAAGCCAGCCGGCCGCTTGTGATGCGTTGTCTTTTTTGTGCGGCGTCTAGTTGCTTCAAGAGCCCGGGCGTCGGTATCGCCATGGCATGCCCGTACCGAGTGATGTCGATGCGCGTCGCAAGCAAGGGCAGGTCCGGGTGCGGCGTCGATAACTCGGCCAGCAGATCGTCGCGCCAAGCTGTCCATGGCCGATCAAGCAGCAATTTTCGGCCGTCGCCGCCACCTTGGTCGATATCGTTGATGCTCGGGCCCAACGGGCGATACCAGCTCAACACGGTCGGCGCGGGCGTCGGATCGAGCGCCTGGTGACGCGCATCGACATAGCCGAGGCCACGCGTGCCATAGACGAGGTTGTCCCAGCTTGGTGCGGCGCCGCGGCCGTTGTCGGCGAGCGGTGCGCGCAGGTGGACGTTGGCGACCAGCCAGGGTGCGTAGCGCACATTGGCCACCGCGTTGCGAAGAGCAGCGGGCGGGTTCTCGACGACGCGGGCCGCGATGAACACCGGCAGTGCGACGATGCAACGTTCGGCCTCCCAGCGCACCTTCGTCTTCGTGGAGACATCGAACGAATCGACCTCGACGCCCGACCGCGTTTCGGCAATGCGCGTAACCGCATGGGCCACCTTGATTCGGTCGCCGAGCGGCGCGGCCATGCGGCGCGCGAGCCACGCATTGCCTTCGGGCCAGGTCAAGACGGCATCGCGTTCACCGCTGTCATCGCCCGGCGCGTGAAAACCATGTCGGCTTGCAAAGTAATGAATGCCGGCCCATGCCGAAACGTGTGCGAGGCCGGCGCCGTAGTCGTCGCGACAGCAGTAGTCGAGGTACCAGCGCAAGTGCGCATCAACCAGGCCCTCGCAATCGAGCCACGCCGCGAAGCTGAGCGCATCGAGCGCCAGCATCTCCGGTGTCGCGGCGATTTTTGCCATGGGAATGACGAAGCGCGTATCGTGTTGCAACGCCTCGACACGAAGGGCAAACAGGCGGTATTGAGCGAGCGTCGACTCGGTTACGCCGTGCACCGGCAGCAGGCCCTCCTGCCACTCGCCTTGGAAGAAGAGCCGCTCTTGGGGGCTGTGGCACAAGTTGCGCTCGTCGTATTCCCACCGACCGCTCACGCGTTGGCGCAAACCGAGTTCTTCGAGCAGGTCTTGCACCTCGCTCGCGTCATCGCCGGGCACCGGCAGATAATGCGCGCCGAGTGGGCAGGCGATGCCTTCAAGCGTGCCACCGCGGCTGTTGCCACCCGCGCTGTCTTCCAGTTCGAGCAGCACGAAATCTTCGATGCCTGATTGCCGCAACGCGCGTGCCGCTGCCAGGCCCGCCACGCCGCCACCGGCAATCACGACGCGCGTGCGGCGGACCATTGTCGGAGTCGAACTATTCGACGCACCACTCAGCGCACCGTCCCGCAGCGCATGGCCGCGAGCCACATCGATGCCGGTAAAGCCGCCTTCAATCGACTGAGGCGCTTCGCAGCCCGCCAGCGCCAGTGCACCGGCTGTCGCAGCGATGAAATCGCGCCGCTTCAATGCGCGACCACCTTGCCCCACTCGCTCTCGTAGGTGGTGACCAGTATCTGGTTCGACAGCCGATTGACATCGGTCGGCACGCGCGCCATGTCGAGTGGAAAGTCGAACATCAGTGGCAGTGTCGTCGTCGACAAAAACCGAAGACCGCCAGGCAACGCACCGGGTGCGCGCCATGGCCTGCGGCTCGCGATGATGAAGCCCCACTCGCCGAAGCTCGGCACATGCACGTGATACGGCGTGGCCGTGAGCCCGACCGATTCGATAGTGGTCGCGACAGTCCAGAAACTCTTGCGCGCCACCAGCGGCGACGTGGTCTGGATCACCGCGTAGCCGCTGGCAGAGAGTCGCTTTTCGAGCAGCGCGTAGAAGCTGTTGGTGTACAGCTTGCCTATCGCGAAATTGGTCGGGTCCGGGAAGTCGACCACGATGACATCGAACATATCGCCGGGTTGCTGCAGCCACTGAAAAGCGTCGGTGTTGACGATCTTCACCTTGGACGATTTCAGCGAACCACCGTTCAGCGCGGCCAGCGTTTCGTGGTCGGTAAAGAGCTTGGTCATGTTCGGGTCGAGCTCGACCAACGTGACCTGTTCGACCGACGGGTACTTCAGGATTTCACGCACCGCCATGCCGTCGCCGCCGCCCAGTACCGCAACGCGCTTGGGCGCGCCTTGCGCCGCCATCACCGGGTGCACCAGCGCCTCGTGATAACGGTACTCGTCGCGCTCGGCGAACTGCAGATTGCCGTTCAGGAACAGGCGGTGCCCGAGCAGGCCGCGTGTCACCACGATGCGCTGATAAGGCGAGGTTGCACTGAACACGATACGGTCTTGATAGAACTTGTCTTCAGCCAGCGTCGTGATGTGATTGGCAAACACGAAGGCCGTGCCGAGCGCGACGAGTGCCAAGGCACAAGCCGTTGCATGCGCACCGATGCCGCGCAACTCATGACGGAATAGCCAGAGTGCCCACACGGCCACAGCCGCATTCATGAAGCCGAACAACAGGCCGGTGCGGATCATGCCGAGCTGCGGGACCAGCAGCAGCGGAAAAGCGATCGACACTGCAAGTGCGCCGAGGTAGTCGAAGGTCAGCACCTGCGACACCAGATCCTTCAGCAGCACGTTGCGCCGCAAGATGCGCATGACCAGCGGGATCTCCAGCCCGACCAGCGTGCCGACCGCCATCACGAGCCCATACAGAAGCATCCGGAACGAGCCTGGCAGGTACGCGTTGGCGAGAAACAGGATCGCCGGCAGCGAGCCTCCGACAACAGCCACCAGCAACTCGATGCGCAGGAAGTGCGCAGGCAACTGTCGATCGAAGTAGCGCGAGAGCCACGAGCCCACACCCATGGCGAATAGATAAGTGCCGATGATGGTGCTGAACTGCAGCACCGAATCGCCGAGCAGATACGAACTCAACGCCGCGGCGCTCAGCTCGTAGACCAGTCCGCACGCCGCAACGACGAAAACACTCGCGAGCAGCGCGATCTCGACGGGCTTCGGGCCTGTCGAGCGAGGCCTGCTCAACGCAGCCTCGGTCAATGAATCGCAGCGGCGACGATGATGCAGATACCCAGGCTCATGGCAGCCACCACCATGCCCAAAGCCACGTTGTGCTTCTCGACGATCTCATGCCACAGGTCGTAGGGCGTGATCTTGTCGATGATGACGAAGCACAGCCAGAAGATGACCACGCCGATGATGGCGTAGACGAGCGATCCGAGGATCACGCCCGGTTTCAACGATTCAAATCCCATGATGAGGACCTCCGGAAAAAATGGGTGTCATTTGTGGCCACCGCCACTGGAAAAACCGCCGTACGAACCGCCCGAGCTGCGCGAGCCGCCGGACGAGCTGCTGCAAGTGCTCAGGATGATCAACAAAACGATGATCACCACCGCGATGAGGACGATCGTGCCGCAACCCAGGCTCGAGCCCAACGCAGCGCTCACCGGCAGCACGTCGCTGCGCTTGAACATGTCCTTCTTCGCGTCGAGCTTGAACGCGCTGGCCACCGTAGCGCTGTCGAGCTTGCCGCCGGAAGACCATGTCAGCTCGTTGGCCGAGCGTTCCATCGACAGCAGCGTGGCACCGGCCGTGAAGTCGCGGTTGAAAGTCTTCTGCCCGCGCTCGACCTTCCAGTAGAACTCGCCCGCGACATAGGTCGTCTCGGCGTTGTAGGCGGATTGCTGCTGAAAGCGCTTGCCCATGTACGTGGCGGCGGAACCGCTTTCGGCCATGGTGGGCGCGCCGGTGGTCGGCTGCACCATGCTCCAGCCATCGGTCGCATCGACCAGAAAGCTGAAACCGCGCTTTTTGTTGTAGAGCAGGTATTCGTCCCAGCCAAAGCGCTCGTCGTCGCCGGGCTCCTCCCCCATGCGGTGCTGGAAGCCGACCACCTGCCACGCTGCGCCCTGCAATTGCCCGAGCGCACCGAGCGCGATGAGCAGGCGCACCGGCTCGTCCTGCTCGGCGTGCTTAAGTTCTCCACCGATCCCCTGCGTCAGGTCGATGATGCTGTTGCATGCGCCGCAGGTGATGGTCTTGCTGTCGGCGAAGTTGACGGTGATCGGCGCACCGCAATTCGGGCAGGTGAAGCTGCGGCCTTTTTCTTCTTTGCCCGACTCGTCACGCAAGCCGGTGAGCTTCAGGTCGTCGAGCAACACAGACCGACCCAAGCTGGACGCGGGCGGCATGCTGCCGTAATCCAGGCTGAGCACCAAGCCTTGGTCGTTGCGCAGCTCGACCATAGCGAACGGCTTGCCGAGATCGGGCAGCTTGGGCAACTCGCCCTGCGCCGACACCAGCGTCACTTGCTGGTTCGACGTGACGGTGTAGTTCTGGCCGTTGAGCGCCGTGGTCGCGCCGACGACCAGCGCGCCGGCCGGGGGTGCCGCTTGCTTCAGCTCGAATGGCAGCGTGAAGACGTAGGCGCCGTTATCTTCGCTCAGGCTCCCGGTGCGGTCGCCGTCGAGTTGAGCGATCCATTCGGTCCAGCGGCCACCTTCGTAGGCGTACTGCAGCCGACCGACCAGCGTAAAGGGTTTGTCCTGGACGCGCCCCGCGGCAAAGAGCTGCAGCGGACTGAAGTCGTCGAACAGCTCGGCCATCTTGCCGATGCGCGCCAGCGTTTCGCCCTGTCGCACGACCGTACTCTGGCAGTACGGGCAAACCGCGAACGTCGACTGGGCGGAACGGAACTCGACCGGCGCACCGCAGCCCGGGCAAGGGGCACGGTAATAGCGCTGGCTGCCGGTATCGTCAGCCACGGCACGCGCGCCACGCAGGCGCTGTCATGACCATGTCTCGGGCCTAGACGAGCTTCTTCAGCAGGTCGGCCTTCTTGGCGTAGAACTCTTCCTGCGTGAGGATGCCTTTGGCCTTGAGCTCACCAAGCTTTTCGAGCGTGGTCATGACATCGGCCGCACTGACAACGGCAACCGACGGCTGCGCAGCCGCTGCCGCACCCTGGCCGGCGGCAGGCGGCCCTCCATCCGGGGCAGGCTCTGGCGCAGCAGCGGCCGGCTTCTTCTTCTGCTGCCATGGCCCGCCCTCCGCCGCCACCGCCTGTGGCATGAGTGCCGCCAGCACTTTAGGCAAGGGTTTTGAGCAAGGGTTTTAAGCA
>JANXTS010000004.1 GCA_025352265.1 Variovorax sp.
ATCTTCGAGCCCGCGCTATGGGTGTTCAGCAATGAACGGCGTGACCGGATCAAGATCGTCTATTGGCAGCGCAACGGTTTGTGCCTGTGGAGCAAGCGGCTGGAAGGCCGTGATCGGTTCATCTTCCCGCGGCACATCGAGGGCGAGACGGTGACGATCCGCGGTGATGAGCTGGAGGAATTGCTCGCCGGCTTTGATCTGTGGCGCGTGGGACATCGGGAGTTGTTGTTGCGGCGTGTCGGGTGAGTGAAAAGCCTACAAATATAGACATATAATCATGCATCGAGCACGATCACATGCGATAATTATTGCATGTTGGAAAGCAACTCCGGTGCACCTGCTGAAGCCATGGATGGCGCGGCACGCATCGCGTTGCTGGAAAGCGAACTCGAGCTCTTAAGACGCCGGGATGCCGAGCGCAGCGCCGAGTTGGCCGCCCGCGAGCGGCGGATCCGGCTCTTGGAAGAGGCGCTTCGGATCCTACAAGCTGATCGCTACGGAGCGAGTCGCGAGAAGCTGCACGTCGCCCCCGGCCAGACCGAACTGTTCAACGAAGCGGAGACGATCGCGGAGTTGAATGAGGTGCTCGGCACCGAGGTGAGCCTTAAGGCTACGCCGCAGCGTGAGGAGAAAGCCGGCGGCACCAAGCCGGGGCGCAAAGCCATCGCCGCTCATCTACCCCGCGTCGCGATCGTCCACGATTTGCCTAAGGATGAGCGGCACTGTGCCTGCGGCAGCCCGCTCATCGAGATCGGCAGCGATATCTCGGAGCAGCTCGATTACGTGCCGCCAAAAATCCAGGTGCTGCAGCACGTGCGCAAGAAGTATGCCTGCCCGGGCTGCGAGCAGTGCGTGAAAACGGCGCCATTGCCGGCGCAGATCCTGCCCCGGACGAATGCGGCACCCGGACTCTTGGCCCATTTGGTCACCAGTAAGTACGTCGATGCGCTGCCGCTGTACCGCCAGGAAGCGATCTTCGGTCGGGCCGGTCTGGTCCTGCCCCGCTCGGCGCTGGCCGCGTGGATCGGCGTGTGCGGTGTGCGCCTGCAGCCGCTGGTCGATGCGCTCAAGGCACAGATCCTCGACTGCGCGGTGGTGCACGCCGACGAGACGCCGGTCGCGATGCTGGCACCGGGCACCGGCATGACCCATCGCGCTTACCTGTGGGCCTATGCGAGCGGCCTGTTCGAACCCTTGAAGGCGGTGGCCTACGACTTCACCGCCAGCCGCGCCGGCGAACATGCCCGCGCCTTCCTCGGTCACTGGCAAGGCAGCCCGGTGTGCGACGACTACGGCGGCTACAAGGCGCTCTTCGCCAATGGCGTGATCGAAGCCGGCTGCATGGCGCATGCGCGACGCAAGTTCGTCGAGCTGCACTTCAGCAACCAGAGCACCATCGCCGCGACTGCGATCGACCTGATCGGCCAGCTCTACGGCATCGAACGAGAAGTGAAGGACCTGCCGCCCGAACGACGACGCTCAGAGCGACAACAACGCGCCGCTCCGATCGCCGCAACCTTGCATGACTGGCTGATCGGCCAGCGCACCCGCATTACCGACGGGACGGCGACCGCCACTGCGATCGACTACAGCCTCAAACGCTGGCCCGCGCTCACGCGCTACCTCGACGACCCGGCACTGCCGATCGACAACAACCATGACGAGCAGCAGATCCGACCCTGGGCGACCGGCCGGAAGAACTGGCTGTTTGCCGGAACCCTCATGGCCGGCCAACGGGCGGCCGCCATCACGAGCCTGATCCAGTCGGCCAAACGCAACGGGCACGACCCGTATGCCTACCTCAAGGACGTGCTGACGCGACTGCCGACGCACAAGGCTCGCGACATCGACGAACTGCTGCCGCATCGCTGGCTGACCGGCTGAAACATTCGATCGCGGCGTCAACCTGCGTTCGCTGGACGCTTACCGTTATTCTCCATCGTGACGGACTTCACTTCCATTGGGCTGGTACGGCAGGGCGGGAGCAGGTCAAGCTCGCTTCCTGCCGTGGAGGAACGTCAACGCACCGGGCAACCTCGCGGCTCACGAATATTGACGACGCTCGACAATCTGGTGATTCATGGTTGTGACGGACGCGGCAATCGGCCTCGGCCAATTCATCAACGACGCCGGCGAATTGCCGCGGTCCGAAGTCGCCGAGCAAGCCTGACCTCATCAGCGCTACGAGGCCGTATCCTCGGTAGTGTCTCGCGTTAACCCAGAACCGTGTGCGGTTCATAGATCGCGACCCACGGACGGACCTACGACCGTACTCAGTGCGCCCATGTGCGATCTGCACGTGCGTTCAGTGAGGCGCGCGCGATTTCCAGGTTACGCCGCGGGCGCGATGACCTCTGGTGGCGATCACGTCGAAATCAATTTCTTCGATCATCATTTGAGTCGTCAAACTGTTCTTGCTCAGTTCGGATAGATCGGCCGGCCAAGGAGGGTCGATCAGCGCGATGCCGTAGCGCCGCGCTGCGCATCGACCGATCAAGCGATGTTGTGTGCGCGATCTCTCCGAGAAAACGCATTCGAGAAGTTCCTCACCCGGAAAAGTTCATGATCGACGACGTCAAGCACAGCGGCAAGATCATGTTGCTGCTCGCATTACTCGCGATACTGTCGGCATGCGTGAATTCCACAGGACTCCCGTCTGACTCCGCCCGCAGCCCCCAAGAGTTCAGTGACTGCAAAGACTGTTTGCCGATGATCGCCTTGCCGGCCGGCGACCTGTTGATTGGATCGCCTGCTAACGAAGCTGGTCGCGATCGTCCGCGCGCGATCGAAGAGAGTCCCCAGCGCCATCTGGCGATCGGCGCGTTTGCGATAGGCAAGTATCCGGTGA
Source organism: Variovorax sp. (assembly GCA_025352265.1). Lineage (GTDB taxonomy): Bacteria > Pseudomonadota > Gammaproteobacteria > Burkholderiales > Burkholderiaceae_C > Variovorax. The sequence goes on from JANXTS010000004.1 coordinate 2,849, forward strand.
GGCGCGGCGACTGGGCTGCGTTTGTGGCGGCCACGAACCGGGAAGTCCGCGGACATTGTTCTTGGAGTGCCCTGCCGGGCACACGTCGCGACGGGGCGAACCCGGACGCCTCATGGAAGAATCTCGGTTTCGAGCAGACGGATGACCATCCCGCGGTGTGCATCAGTTGGTTCGACGCTCAAGACTACGTGCACTGGCTCAGCAAGAAGACGGGCAAGCGCTATCGTCTTCCGAGTGAGGCTGAGTGGGAGTACGCAGCGCGTGCAGGAACCGATTCTCCCTACCCTTGGGGAGTCGAGGCCCGTCGAGATCGTGCTAACTATGGCGCGGACCGATGCTGTTCGGGTCTCGCCGAGGGTGCTGACCGCTGGGTCTACACATCGCCGGTGGGCTCCTTTCCTGCCAATGCGTTCGGCTTGCACGACATGCACGGCAATGCCATGCAATGGGTTCAGGATTGCCTCGCCTATTCCTATGCGGATCGGGTGGCTACCGGCGCAGCGGATGAGAAGGACGTTCCGCTGCGGATGCTCGGAGACTTCGACGGGTTAACCGGACAGTCGTCTTGTGCCTATCGCATCCTGCGCGGTGGCAATTGGGGAGACACCCCGCAGATGATTCGTTCAGCCGCGCGCAACTTTGGTCCGCCCCCCGACGCGAAGCTCGAGGGCTACAGCAGCGCCGGCGGTGGCTTCCGCGTCGCGCGTTCACTCGAATGAATTGGATCAGACGGGTGTCGGCAACGGTCCTATGAGTGCTTTAGTTTTGTAGCGGTAGCTGACGGCCAGAAGCAGTTGAATCGCCCCGGGATTTGTGGAAGCTCCAACCTTTGAAAAGATGGAGCCATGAACAAGTCGAACAAGTTCTCACCTGAGGTCCGCCAGCGCGCCGTGCGCATGGTGCAGGAGAATCGTGGGGAGTACCCGTCGCTCTGGTCTGCCGTGGAGTCGATTGCACCGAAGATCGGCTGTGTGCCGCAGACCTTGCTGGACTGGGTCAAGCGCCAGGAGGTCGACAGCGGCGTGCGCGAGGGCGTCACCACGACCGAGGCGCAGCGCGTCAAGGAACTCGAGCGTGAGGTCAAGGAGCTGCGCCGAGCCAATAAGATTCTCAAGGTGGCCAGCGCGTTTTTCGCTCAGGCGGAGTTCGACCGCCGATTCAAGTCCAGAGGACGTTCGTCGACGCGCACCGCGACACCTTCGGGTCGAGCCGATCTGCAAGGTTCTGCAGGTCTCCCCGTCTGGCTATCGACGATATGCAGCGCTTCAGCGCAACCCGCAACAGCGCTGCGCACGCGCTCGACGCGACGAAGTCCTGGCACCTCAGATCGAGCGGGTCTGGCAGGCCAACATGCAGGTCTACGGCGCCGACAAGGTCTGGCGGAAACTGGCGCGGGAAGGGACGCCGGCGGCTCGATGCACGGTCGAACGATTGATGCGTCGGCTCGGACTGCGTGGCGTGATGCGCGGCAAGGTCGTGCGCACCACGATCAGCGACAGCAAGGCGCCATGTCCGCTGGACAAGGTCAACCGGCAGTTCCGGGCCGAGCGACCGAACCAGCTCTGGGTCTCTGACTTCACGTATGTCTCCACCTGGCAGGGCTGGCAATAGGTGGCATTCGTCATCGACGTGTATGCCAGACGCATCGTGGGCTGGCGCCAAAGCAGTTCGATGCGCACCGACTTCGTCCTCGATGCGTTGGAACAGGCTCTCTACGCGCGTCAACCCGAGCGCGACAGCAGCTTGGTGATTCACTCGGATCGTGGGTCGCAATATGTATCGATTCGCTACAGCGAGCGACTCGCCGAGGCGGGCGTCGAGCCATCGGTCGGCAGCAAAGGCGACAGCTACGACAACGCGCTGGCCGAAACGAT
>JANXTS010000021.1 GCA_025352265.1 Variovorax sp.
CGGCGGCTACGAGGCCAGCGACAGCGTCGAAGCGGCCTGGCTCGTCGTCTACCGCGATCCCGACGCCCACTGGGACCTGTACCAGCTCGGCGAAAAACTCACCGACCTCGAAGACGCGTTCCGGCTCTGGCGCTTTCGCCATGTCACCACCGTCGAACGCATCATCGGCTTCAAGCGTGGTACCGGTGGCACCTCGGGCGTGGGCTATCTGCGCAAGATGCTCGACGTGGTGTTGTTTCCGGAGATCTGGAAACTGCGTACCGAGCTTTGAACCTCGTCCGACCGCAGGCGAGTCATCCCGAATAAAGCCAAGGCTGATCGAGCAAACGCGCGCCCAGCGTGCGCATCGCCATATCGCGACCAAGCCGCACCGGCCCGACCGCGTGAAAGATGTCGCCGTTGCGCCGCGCCCTCGCTTGCACCCGTGCGTTGCGCTGCCAGCGTGCCTCGGCGTAGCGGCGGAAGGCGGCCGGCACGTCTCGCGTGCCGCCGTCGCGCAGCGCATCGGCCAGCGCCATCGCATCTTCGATGGCCATGCCGGCGCCTTGCGCAAGGTAAGGCAGCATCGGATGCGCGGCATCGCCGAGCAAGGCGATGCGGCCATCCGCCATGTCGCCTGGCGAAGTCAGCGGGGCGCGATCGAACAAGGTCCACGCGCGCCAAGAAGGCATGGCTTCGAGCAGCGCTTGCAATGCCGCGCCCGTGTTGCCGGTGGCTTGCTTCAGGGCGTCGAGGCTGCTGGCCTGATCCCAGTCGCGCACGTCGCCTGCGGGTGCAGACTCTGCGACGACGATCACGTTGAGCGCAGCACCTCCGCGCACCGGATACGCCACCGCATGCAGCCGCGGCCCGAGCCAGACATCCACGCGATCGACGTTACGCAGCGCAACCGGCAGCGACGACATCTCGATCAGAGCGCGCCAGGCCGTGTGACCCGTAGCGCGCGGCGCCACGTCGTTGCGCACGACCTGCTTGCGCACCACGCTCCACAAACCGTCGGCGCCGACAAGCGCATCGCCTTCCCATGCGCGCGCGTCGTCGGTCGCCAGGCAAACGATGTGGTCGCCGGTTGCGATTTCAGCGATGCGTGCACTGCCGTTGAGAGCGTCGCTTGCATCGCGCGTGCGCACGGCGTTCACCAGCATCGAGTGCAGATCGGACCGGTGCACGCAAAGGTAGGGCGCCCCGTAGCGCTCCTGCATCGTCTCGCCGAGCGGCAGTCTCGCGATGGTGCCGTGACTGGCTGCGCTGCGCACCACGAGCGCCGTCGGCCGTGCAGCGATGGCGGCAAGCGGCACACCGAGCCCGAGCGCTTGCAGTCGTCGCGTGGTGTTCGGCCCCAGCTGCACGCCGGCACCGATCTCATGAAAGGCATCGGCCTGTTCGAGCACTTCGATGCGATGACCTCTGCGCGACAACGCCAGCGCGCTGGCCAATCCGCCGATGCCGCCGCCCGCGATGAGGATGCGTGCGGGCATCGCCCTCAGTGCGTTGTCAGCGGCTTCGCGTCGGCCTTGCCGCAAGCACCACAGGTATCGCAGGCGCCGCAGCCGGAATTCTTGGCGAGCGATGCCGCGAGCTGGTCTGCACGCGCCTGATCGACCAGCCCTGCACGCTGCGTACCGCGGGCCAGCTTCTGCGCCGCGCTGCGGCGCCAACCGGCGGGCATCCAGCGCCACGTCGCGGACAACGCGGCAAGAGCGACGATCAATGCGACGACTATGTTTTGAGTCATATCAACCTCAACCTTTTTAACCCCAGCCCAATTGCACCGCGATGCGGTAGGTGATGAAGCAGGCGCCATATGCCAGCGCGAACAGGTAGCCCGCCATGATCCAGACATACTTCCAGCTCGCCGTCTCGCGCTTCACTGCCGCCAGCGTCGAGATGCATTGCGGCGCAAAGACGTACCAGACCAGCAACGACAAGGCCGTTGCCAGCGACCATGTGTGCGCGATCAGCGGCTGCAACTGGCTGGCCACTGCTTCGCCTGTCGCGGACAGCGCATACACCGTACCGAGCGCACCTACTGCCACTTCACGCGCCGCCATGCCGGGCACCAGCGCGATGGATATCTGCCAATTGAAGCCGATGGGCGCGAAGATATGTTCGAGCCCGCCGCCGATCATGCCGGCCAGGCTGTACTGGATGGCAGGCCCGGTCGCGCCATCGGGCGGCGACGGGAAGGTCGACAAAAACCACAACAGTATGGTCAGCGTGAGGATGATGGTGCCAACGCGCTGCAGGAAGATCCATGCACGTTCGTAAAGGCCCAGCGCCAGATTGCGCAGGCTCGGCCAGCGGTAGGCCGGCAGCTCCATTAACAACGGCGAGTGCGACTGGCTTCCGCCGTTCTGCCTGAATCGCTTCATGACCCACGCCACCGCCATCGCCGACACGATGCCAAACACATACAGCGCGAACAACACCACGCCCTGCAGGTTGAAAACGCCTGCCACGGCGCGCTCCGGAATGAACGCGGCGATGAGCAGCGCATACACCGGCAAACGGGCTGAACACGTCATCAGCGGCGCGATCATGATGGTCGTCAGTCGATCGCGCCAGTTGCTGATGGTGCGCGTCGCCATCACGCCCGGTATGGCGCACGCGAAGCTCGACAGCAGCGGAATGAACGAGCGACCCGACAGGCCGACCGTGCCCATCGCCCGGTCGAGCAGGAAGGCAGCTCGGGGCAGATAGCCCGAATCTTCGAGCGCGAGGATGAAAAGGAACAGGATCAGGATCTGCGGCAGAAATACGATCACGCTGCCAGCGCCGGCAATGACACCATCGGCCAGCAGGCTTTGCAGCAGTCCTGCGGCCAGGTGCGTCTTCACGAACGTGCCCGCAGCCTCGGTGACCGCCTTGATCGCGTCCATCGGGACGTTGGCCCAGCTGAACACGGCCTGGAACATCAGGAACAGCGTTACCGCCAGCACCAGCATGCCCCACAGCGGGTGCAGCACTACGCGGTCGATGCGGTCGCTGGTGGCGAGGCTGTCCAACGGCTCGCGCACGGCCAAGCCAAGGATGCGGCGCACTTCGCGCTGGGTCGCCAGCACATCGTCGAGCGCAGGGGCTTGCCACGACTTCGGTGTAGCGGCTGGGACCGGCGCATCGAGCGCAGCCAACAACGCCTGGGCGCCGTCGCTTTGCACGCCGACGGTCTCGACCACCGGCACACCGAGTTCACGCGCCAGCACGGCCGTATCGACCGTGATGCCCTGCTTCTTCGCCATGTCGGCCATGTTGAGCGCGACCACCATCGGCAGCCCGAGCTTTTTGGCTTCCAGCACCAGCCGCAGGTTGAGCCGCAAATTGGTCGCGTCGGTCACGCACACCAGCAGGTCGGGCAAAGCCTCCTTGCTGCGGCCGGTAACGACGTCGCGCGTGACCGCCTCGTCGGCGCTCAACGCGTTAAGGCTGTAAGCGCCAGGCAAGTCGAGCACGAAGATGCGTCGGCCGGCAGCAGTGCGCAGCGTGCCTTCCTTGCGCTCGACGGTCACGCCTGCGTAGTTAGCGACCTTCTGGCGGCTGCCGGTCAACAGATTGAAAAGCGCGGTCTTGCCGCAGTTCGGATTGCCGAGCAAGGCGATGCGGCCCGGTTGGCCTTTGGGAGCGAAGCCACCCGGCCCGCTGATAACGGCGTCAACCATGGTGTTCGGCGCCCGGTGTGACGCGAATGAAGGAAGCTTCGTAGCGCCGCAATGCAAAGGTCGTATGGCCCAGGCGCACTGCGAGCGGCTCCCGCCCAGGCAAACCGCTGGCAACGATGCAAACCGCTTCGCCCGGCACAAAGCCGATCTCCGACAGGCGCAGCACCAGCTCCTGGTCTTCCGCACCCGTCGGGCGCAGCAGGTCCAGCACCGTGGCCCATTGGTGGCTAGGAAGCTTGTCGAGGCTCAGCGCGCTCGCCGGCAAAGAAGCCGCCGACGCCGCAGCAATCGTTGTTGTCGTCACCCGGATATCCACAGATCAAAACGAGAATTATTCTCGAAAACTCGATCAACGTGGAGAGAACGGTTATCGAGACAGGGAATCTCGAGGTGAAATGTGCGTTTTAAGGCCTCCGTCAGGCCTCGGTCAGGCTGCTAAAAGCTGCCTTAAAACGAACGGCAAGATGCCGCCGTGCTGGTAGTAGTCGACCTCGATCGGCGTGTCGATGCGCAGGCGCACCGTCACTTCCTGTTGCGAGTTGTCGGGTCGATGCACCACCAGCTTCACGTCCATCTGCGGCTTGAGCGCGCCACCGATGACCACGTCGATGCGCTCGTCGCCAGTGAGCGCGAGCGTTTGCCACGAATCCGCGCCGCGAAACTGCAACGGCAGCACGCCCATGCCGACCAGGTTGGCGCGGTGTATGCGCTCGAAGCTGCGCGCGATCACCGCTTTGATGCCCAGCAGCTGCGTGCCCTTGGCTGCCCAGTCGCGCGACGAACCCGTGCCGTACTCCTCGCCGCCGAACACGACCGTCGGTACCCCCAGCTCGATGTACTTCATCGCCGCGTCGTAGATGAACATCTTCTCGTTGCCGGGCTGGAAGCGCGTCACACCGCCTTCTTCCTGCGTGCCCTTGTCGTCGGGCGGAATCATCAGGTTCTTGATCCGCACGTTGGCAAAGGTGCCACGCATCATCACGTCGTGATTGCCACGGCGCGAACCGTAGCTGTTGAAGTCTTCCTTTTGCACGCCGTTGGCCTTGAGCCAGATGCCAGCAGGGGAGCTTTCCTTGATGGAGCCGGCCGGCGAGATGTGGTCGGTGGTGATCGAGTCGCCGAAGAGCGCCATGACCCGCGCCGCCTTGAAACCGGCATCGGCGGCGTGCGGCTTCATTTTGAAGCCGGCAAAGAAGGGCGGCTCTGCGATGTACGTCGACTCGGGCCAGTCATACACCTGGCCGCTCACGCCCTTGATGCTGCTCCAAAGTTTGCCGGGGTTCTCCTTGATCTGCTCGTAGTTCTTGCGGAACGCCTTGGCATCCATCGCATGGCGCAGGTTCTCATCGATCTCGGCCATCGTCGGCCAGATATCGCCGAGGTAGACGTCCTTGCCGCCATTGCCTTTGCCGACGGGCTGCGTCATCAAGTCGACCATCACGTTGCCGGCGATGGCGTAGGCCACCACTAACGGCGGCGACGCCAGAAAATTCGCCTTCAGGTTCGGATGGATGCGCGCTTCGAAATTTCGGTTGCCCGACAGCACTGCCGCACCGATGAGGTCGTTCTCGTTGATGACTTCGTTGATCTCGGCGGACAGGTCACCGGCATTGCCGATGCAGGTCGTGCAGCCGTAGCCGGCGAGGTAAAAACCGAGCTTTTCAAGGTACTGCAGCAGGTCGGCCTTGATCAGGTAGTCGGTGACGATGCGCGAGCCGGGCGCCAGCGACGTCTTCACGTGCGGCTTGACGGTGAGCCCCGCCAGCACCGCCTTCTTGGCAAGCAGGCCGGCCGCCAGCATCACGCTCGGGTTCGATGTGTTGGTGCACGAAGTGATGGCCGCGATCAACACATCGCCATTGCCGATCGTCACACCGCTGGGTGGCGCTTTGGGGGCCGATGCCGCGCTGTGCGCAGCGGCCTTGGTTGACCGGTTGGCCACCATTTCCACCACCTCGCGTGGCGCGCCGGCGCGTATCGGAGGCTGCTCTTTTTCCTCGACTGCCTCGTCGTGGTGCGCCAGTGGATAGCGCATCCTCAACTTATTGGCCGGCTGGTTGAAACCGTTGGCTTCGTTCGGCTTGCTGAACAATTCCGAGAACTTGGTTGCCATGTGACCGAGGTCTATCCGGTCTTGCGGGCGCTTGGGGCCTGCCAGGCTGGGCGTGACGGTCCCGAGGTCGAGACGAACGATCTTGGTGTAGCTGAGTTCGCCAGGCGCCGGCATGCCGAACAGACCCTGCGCTTTGTAATAAGCCTCGAACAACTCGACTTCCTGGGCGGTGCGGCCGGTGCCCTTGAAGTACGCAATCGTCATTTCGTCGACCGGAAAGAACCCCATCGTCGCGCCGTATTCCGGCGCCATGTTGCCGATGGTTGCGCGGTCGGGTACCGCGATCGAACCGGCTCCAGGGCCGAAGAATTCAACGAACTTGCCGACCACTTTTTCGCCACGAAGAATCGCGGTGACGTACAGCACCAAGTCGGTCGCCGTCACCCCTTCGCGCAGCTTGCCGGTGAGCTCGAAGCCGACCACGTCGGGTGTCAACATGTAGACCGGCTGGCCCAGCATCGCGGCCTCGGCCTCGATACCGCCAACGCCCCAGCCGACCACACCGATGCCGTTGATCATGGTCGTGTGGCTGTCCGTGCCGACCAGCGAATCGGGGTAGTACACCGGCACGTCGCTCTTGTCGTTCGGGCTGGTGTAGACACCGCGCGCGAAGTATTCGAGGTTGACTTGGTGCACGATGCCGAAACCCGGCGGCACCACACGGAAAGTGTCGAATGCCTGCATGCCCCACTTCATGAACTGGTAGCGCTCGTTGTTGCGCTGGAACTCCAGCTTCATGTTGAGGTCGAGCGCCTTGGGCGTGCCGTAGTAGTCGACCATCACCGAGTGATCGACCACAAGATCGACCGGCACCAGAGGCTCGATGGTTTTCGGCGATTTGCCCAGCGACGCAGCCACGCTACGCATCGCGGCCAAGTCCGCGAGCAGCGGCACGCCGGTAAAGTCCTGCAGCACCACGCGCGTGACGACGAAAGGGATTTCGTCGGTGCGCTCGGCGTTGGGCGCCCAATGCGCCAGCTCGGCGATATGCACCGGCGTCACCTTCTGGCCATCGCAATTTCGCAACACCGATTCGAGAATGATCCGGATCGACACCGGCAGTTTTTCGATGCTCGGATATGCCTTGGCCAGCTCCTTCAGCGACCAGAACTTTCCGGATTTCCCCGAAGCAGTTTTGAACGTCTTGAGGGCGGAAGAGAAAGCGTGGGCGGCGTCGTGGGCCATGAAAGAACTCCTTGGTTCGGTCGTTGTACCTTGTGTTCTTTAAAGATAGCAGGCTTCGAAGCCAACGGGTGTAGTCGGGGCACCCATCAGGTCTGCACGGCGTTCAAAGGCCCGACTGCTGAATCAGTACCGACAACGCGCTGTCGATCCACCCTTTGGCCAGGCTTTCGTGCGTGCCGTCGAAATGCACGCGCACTTCATGCACGGCCTGCACCGGTACATCGCCCTCGCCTTCGACTAGCACCCGAAACCACGCCTCTGCCGGCTTCAGGTCTTTCTTCGGCGATGTCGGGTTTAGCGTGATCGGTCCGCCATGGTCTTGGGCCAGCAGCAGGTGCGGCAACCGGTTGACGGGACTGTTATCGATAGCTGTCACCGTACCTTCGAGTTTCTGCGTCCGGCCTCTGACGATGACGACTGCCTTCGCGCCCGTCGACAAGCGCTGCCGATCATGCTCGGACACCAGCGCTTCGACCCGCCAGCGGCGCCCGTCGACCACCATGGCGATCAGCTGCGTTGGACCGACCCACGTGCCGGCCCGCAGATCGGGGTCGACATCGCGTACGTTGCCGTCACGCGTTGCCACGATGCGCAGGCGCAACAGTTCGGCCTCGCGCGCACGACGCTCAGCGTCATAGCGTGACGCGAGCTGTTCGGCCACCGCAAGCCGCGCAGCGCCATCTTCGACCATGCCCAGGGCGCCCCGCGCCGATCGTGCATAGGCAGCCGACAACGCAACCGCCTTGTCGCGTTCTTCGCCTTGGCCGGGCGCGTCGAGCTCGACCAGAAGACCATTGGGGCGGATCGCGGCGCCATTGCGAACGGAAACGTTTTCCAGCCGTGCGGCATACGGCGAGTACACCGGCTGCTCCGACGCTGCCTTCAATACACCGGGTGCCGATATGCCGGAAAGCAAAGGCAGGAAAAGCACGAGCGCCATGGCCAAGAGAAAGAGTGCCCACGCGACTGACCGCCACCCCGGAATCTCCTGCCGTCGCTGCCACCACACGCGTAATTCAGCGTAGATCGGCCGGCCGAGAAACACCGCGATTTCCACCATGAACAGCAAAACTCCCAACGCCTTGAAGAAGGCGTGATAGACCACGACCGCGATGCCGACGAACAGCACCAATCGATAGATCCATGTAGCGAAAGCGAACGACACCAGGAAGCGCCGGAACGATGGCGTCAGCACCTCGCTCGACGGCTCTTGCAGCCCTGGAATCCATCGGCGCAACACGCGCCGCGCCTGCTTGCCCGCACGCTCGTGCAGCCCCGGAAAATCCAGCGCGTCCGCCAGCATGTAATACCCGTCGAAGCGCATGAAAGGGCTGGCGTTGACCAGCAAGGTCAGCACCCAGGCGGTGGTCGCCAGAAAAAATAGCGCGTTGCGGAAATTGCCATCGGGCATGAAGGCCCACAAGAACGTCGACCACGCGGCCAGCACCAGTTCAGCCGCGATGCCGGCCGATGCGATGGCAAAACGATGACGTGATCGTTCCAGCTTCCAGCTCTCCCCTGTGTCGGTGTAGGGCATCGGCCACATCACCAGCAGCGCCACGCCCATGTGCCCCACCCGCAAGCCGTGGCGTGTCGAAACGATGGCATGACCCAGTTCGTGCAGCAGCTTCGAAAAGACCAGCGCGGCAGCAAATCCGACCACGCCGTCCCAACTCAACGCACCGCGCAAATTGGCTTCGACAACGTCGAGTTGGCGCGCCGCGAGCACGATGCCCGCGAGCGCCGCGAACGCGGTGATGCCGACAAACCAGCCACTGAACAACCAATGCACCCACGGCATCGCTACGCCGAGCCAATGTGCCGGCCGCACCAGCGGAATCCGGATGAAAAGATAGTTGTTGAGCAGCCAGCGCCAAAGCGGCATTGCCGGCTTCTTGCGCGCACTGCGCAACAGCTGATGCTGCGCCAGAAAGCGGATGAACTGCTCGACATCGTCCGCCATTGGCGCCAATGCGGTCCAAGCGTCGATGTCCTGTGCAATGGCTGTTGGAGATGCCATCTCCCAGCGCTGCAGGATCTCGAACTCCAGCCAGCCGATGCGAAAGAACAGGTTGCGCACCGGATCGCAGATGTGCCATGCAGGCGATCCGTCGCGGTTCGATCCGGCCCCATGGATCTGCAGCTCTTCGCGCAATGCGGGCCATGGCACGGGCTGCGCGACCGGCGCCGTGAGCGCACCGCGCGGCAACTCCGCGCTCAGCACCCGCACCATTCCCGTACCGCCGCAAAAGGTCGGCGGAACATCAGGTAGCCCAGCACCGTCCAGTCACCCGAAATACGCGCCGTGCCACGCAGGCCGATGCGGGCTTGCGCCGATTGCCCTTCGACCGTGCCGCGCAGCAGATAACTCGCCACGCCGTTCGGCGCCTCGATCGCCTGGTAACCCGCGTAGTCGAGTCGCGCCTCGACCGGATCGAGCGGCGCCACGCGCATGAAGAGCGTCATGGCGGCGCCCGGCTTCAAATTAACCGCTTCGTTTACCGGCGCCCAGGCCTGCAGGCCCAGCACGGCCGGGTCGGCAAGCAAGCCGACGCGTTCGCCGGTTTGTACTGGACGACCAGCCCAGTCGTTCGGGTCGGAATACACGAACACGCCGGCACTCGGCGCCTTGATGAGCAACTAGCCCATCTCACGCTGCAGCGCGTCGACGTCGACCTGGCGCTCGCGCGCCTTGCCTTCGGCGATGTTCAGTTCGGCCTTGGCCGCCTGCGTTTCAATGGCACGCTGCGACGCCTGCAGCAGATCGACCCGCGTTGAAGCCAACGCCGCCTGCGCCACCGCCTGGCGGTTGTAGAGCGTGCTGTCGTCGAGCTCGGCCAGCACCGCACCGGCTTCGACGGGCGTGTTGGGCTTCACCACCATGCGCTTGATGACGCCTTCTCGCGGCGATGAAATCACTTGGCTGCGGTTGGACACCACCTCCGCCGGCACCAGCGCGTATTCACGGATGGGTATGAGCAAGGCCAACGGCAAAGCGCACAGAGTCCAGCGAAACGCACGCCGCTCCCACAAACTCGACCACATCGTGCCGATCGATCGGCGCCGCTCGGTCAGCGCCCACCAGGCATGGCCGTACATCGCTGCGGCCTGCAGCAAAAGATATTCGGGCGCATCGCCATCGACTTCGGCAGGCCAGGGGGTTTCGCGTCCCAAAAAAAGTGCCGCACGTGACCGACCATCGGGCCCCGCGAGCGACATCACCCAGACGTGATCGGGCATCCAGTCGGCCCACTGCGCGGCCAGCGCAGGCGGCAGCATTGCTGGCGACAACGCAAGAACACGCGCTTTGAGCGGCAAGGCGTCGAGTGGCTTTCGAACATGGTTGGCCACGTCGGCGAGCCACAGCGCATAGGGCGAATTGGCGTCGATGTCGGCCAGGCCCGAATGTGCTGCCAGCCGCGTGCGTCGGGCACCAAAATAACCCACCAGCGCCGCCTGGCGATAGCTTGCCAACCCATGGGTCTCATTACAAAAAATGAAGGCCAGGTCGGCGGCGCTGCTCGCTGCGTGCACCTTCCCCGCCAGGGCATGAAAGGCGAGATCGGTCACGAACGATTTCCGAAAGGCCGGTTGGCGCGCGCTCTCACAAGGCCGACGGTGCGCGCACCTGTCCGCTCATGCCGGGGAGCACCTGGCCGGTCGTGCTGGCGAGCTCCGTTTCAATCTCGACAGTCTGGCTCACCGCATCGACGCGGGCGGCGATGCGGGTGACCCGCAAGGCAACGGTGCCGCCGGTTTCGTCGACCTTGCCGTCGAGCTTGTCGCCTGCCTTCAGCCACGCAAGCCATTGCGACGGCACGTTCATGCGCGCCTTGAGCGGGCCACTGCCGACGAGTTCGACCACCGGCGCCCCCGGATTCACGCCCTGACCCACCTTGACGTGCACACGCGCGACCTTGCCTGCAAACGGCGCCACGATGACGCACTGCGCCACCTGCGCATCGAAGATATGAACCTGGCTCTGCGCTTTGTTCACGTTGGCCGCCGCGAGTTCGACTTCGACCTCGGCTGCCGACTGCAGACCCTGCAGCTTCTGCTTGGCTTCGTACTGCACGCGCGCTGCTTCATGCTCCGCCCGTACAGCACCACGGCGCGCCTGCATCTCGGCGCAATCGAACGAAGCCACCACCTGACCGGCGCGCACGCTGTCGCCCAGACCAACCGGTACCTTCGCGATGCGGCCCGCGACCGAGGCCGAAAGGATGCTCTCCTGTGCCGCGACGACCAGGAACCGAACAGGTGCAAGGTTGGTCGACGCCAAGACCGATGCCGCAGCCGCAGCCGGTTTCGTCTGTGCCAACGCACAAGTGCCCAGGCAAACACCACCAACCCAAAGCACCAGCGCCGCGGCAAACTTGGACGGCCCCGCCGAACAAAGCACCGTCACTGCTTCTGCGCCACGGTCGACTCGGTGCGTGCGGCGCGACGCACATCCGCAATCACCGACAAGGTCGCCGCCTCGGCAAAGGCGCCGAGCGAACGGTCGCTGGCCTCGGTCGGAAGGTAACTCACGTAGTTCTGTTGCAGCAGCTGTTGGCCCGCCGCGTCGGCCAGCGTCATGCGCCACTGCGCACGCATCGTCTCCTTCGATTCCATGCGCTTAAAGCTCAAGGTCAGCACCAGCGCGTCGGTGCCCTGGCCCGAGATCAGTTCGTTGCGCACCACGATGCGTTCGACCGCGCTGCGCACCGCCGCCTCGCTCACGCCGCGCGGCAGGTCGAGGATGCGAACCGACAGCGGGCGGCTCGCCAGCTGCAAGCCGATCGGCTTCAGGAAGACGTTCTTCTCGCCGTCGAGCAGGCTCGCGTCGATCGCTTTGGCCAGCGTCGGGATGTCGGTGCCGGTCACGGCATCTGGCAGCAGGTCGACGCCCACCGAATTCAGCACTCGACCATAGGCGGCCTGCGTCGAGGCGTAGGCGGTGGCGAGCTGAAAGCGCGACACCAGCGCACGCGAATCGGTACGCAGCGACTCGAGTTCGCTTTCCAGCCGGTTGCTGGCGCCGGCGCGCGAAACGCTCGACAGTCGCTGGTCGACACGGCTCGATTCGGCTGCCAGATCCTGGTCGACCACCGCGAGCTTGTAGCGTTCGACCGCCACGCGCACTTGCGTCAGCACGGCCATTGCCAGCGCCTGGCGGCGCGCCTCGTCGGTCTTCTGGCGCGCTTCGTTCGTGCGGTTGATTGCGGGTATCGACGCCAGTCGAAGCAGGTCCATGGACAGATTCAGACCGGTGTCGGACCAGTTGCTGTTGTAGAGGTAACTGTTGGAGTCGTAGCGTGCGCCCGCAAAGAGGTTGAGGCTCGGAAACAACGCCGCGATCTGCTTTCGGGTTTCATACACGCCGATGCGCGCCTTGTAGTCTTCTTCGCGCAGTTCGGGCCGGTTGGTAAGAGCCGCGATCTCCAGCTTGTCGATGTCGACAGGCGCCGGCGCCAGGCTGTCTTCGGCACTTTCGACCAGCATGAACTCGGTGCCGGGCGGCAAACTCATGAGGGCCGCCAGCTCGCGCTTGGCGAACTGCATTTCCTGCCGCTTGGCGTTGACCAGCGACATCGCATCGAGCAACGCGCGCTGGTAGCTCAGGCCCTGCGTCGGCGGCAGCACGCCGGCGCGTTCGGCCTCGCGGGACTTGCCGAGCGCGTCGTCGATGCGCGTTGCAAGCTGGTCGGCATCGGCCAGCAGGCGCTGCGCACCGAGCGCTCGCCAGTAGGCGTTGCGCACGTCCTGCGCGATGTTTTGCAGGATCTTGCGGCGCCGCTCATCGGCGATGTTCACCTCGTCACCGGCCTGCTTGGCGCGGAAGTAGCTGAGACCGAAATCGAGCGCGTTCCAAGAGAGCGTGGCACGGCCGTAGTAGTGCGAGCGCGTCTCCGAGGTCGACGGCCGCAGGCTGATCACGCGGTCTTCGATGCCGACGCTGGTGCCACCAGAATCGTTGCTTCGGTCGTTGTAGCCGGCCTCGGTCACGAGCTTTGGAAGCATGTCCATCGCAGAGACGTCGAGCAGGCCGCGCGCCAGCGTGGTCTCCATCATCTTCAGGCGGTAGTCCAGGTTGTACTTGAGCGCGCGAGCCAGGGCATCGGAGTAGCTGATGCGTCCGCTCATCGGAACCTGGTCCTTGTACATCTGCTCCTGGTCGCTTCGCACGCGCTGCGCCACTTCTTCGGGCGTGACCTTGACGGGGTTCATGCTGCAACCTGCCAGCCACAGTGCCGCGGCCAGTGCGGCCAATGTCTGCTTCGACGGAGATTTTCTTGTCTTCACGATGTTGTTTTTGCTCATGGTTCCGGGGACTTGAAAAACGAGGGCACGTTGCTTCATCGCGGTGCCGCGGGCACGTTGGCGAGTGCCAATTCCCGCTGCTGTTGATGCACCTTGACGCGGTCGCGCACCGTGCCGCGCTGAACGGCGTTGGCGCGGAGCCGGTCGGTGAAAGACCGCGCGGGCGGGGCTGCTGCAGCACTGCGCGGCACCACCGCTTGCGTCGATGCATCCGCACCCGCGATGAAGATGCGCTCGCCGGAAAGGCCGTTGAACTGACCTGCCAGGGCATTGCCTTCACCGTCGCGCGCGCTTGCGCCCAGGCCCTTCTTCGCCAGCGTCAACTCGATGTCGCGCACCATCGCCAGCGAGAACGCAACGCCGTCGCGGCTCACATGTTCGGCCGGGTCCATGTACTGCGTGATGCCGAAGTTGTAGGTGCTGACGTCGCGGCGATCTTCTTCGTAGGGCTGGCCCATGCCGCCCGCCACCCGTGTCGCGATACCGTCCGTGAACGCCTGGCTCAGGCGCTGCGACTCGCGCACCGCCAACTGCACTAACAGCGCGGGCTGCATGCCCTGCGTGATGGTGCGCACCGGCGTGCGGAAGTCGCTCGTCCAGATTTGGTCGCCGGCCAGTGGCAGCCGCGACGACGCGCCTTTGATCGTGACCACCAATTGCGCGGTGCTGGTGCTGCCATCCGAATCGGTGATGGTGTAGCTGAACACCTCCGTCAAGGTTCTACCTTCGCCGAGCGCTGCGACGCGGGCGTTGCTGCCGTTCACTGCATAGGTGTAGCTGCCGTCGGCGGCTAGCCGCAACGAACCGTAGGCTCCCGCCAGCGGCGCACCGCCGACCACGCCGGCGCGGCCATCGAACGAGAAGCCGGTAACGGGCGTCGGCGTGAAGTCGGCACCGATACGGTCAGCCACGTCGCCAGGCCCGTGACCTGCGCCGCCGACCAGGTTGCCCGACACCGTGGCGCCCGGCAGGGCGGTGCCGATCGACGCGGCGTCGCTGCGAGCGGTCGGCACGTCGTCGATCATCAGCACGGTCAACGTGCCGCTGGTCGTGTAGCCGTCACGGTCACGCACAGTGATGGCGATCGGATCGGTCACCGAACCGGCACCGTTCTGCTGGTTGCTGCCGAGCGTGTAGCTGTAGCTGACGACGCCGGTCGCGGCGTCGTAACCGGTCAGGGTGATCTGCCCGATGCGGGTGTCGATAACGACCGGTACACAGCCCAGGTTGCCGAGCTGCGCCGGCGTCACCCTGGTGCCACCGACCAAGATGCTGTCGAGCCCATCGGGCGCGCCGATCACGAAGCGGCCGATAGTCGTCTCGCTCGTGTCGGCCGCATCGCCCAGGCCGTGTTCGCTGACGATTGCTTGGCCGGCCGTTGCAGCACGATCGCTCACGATCTCGCCCTTGACAGCACCGCCGCTGTCGGGGATGTTGAGCGTGGGAATGTCGTTCGTCCCGTTGATGGTGATGGTCAACGTGGCCGTCGAAGCGTCGCCATCTGCATCGGTGATGGTGTAGCGCACGATCTCAGTCAGCGTTTCGCCGGCGATCAGGTGTTGCACTGCCGGGTTGCTGTTGTCGAGCACGTAGCTGTAGCTGCCATTGGCGTTGACAACGATGCGGCCGTACGCCGTGGTCAGTGGGCTGCCGACGGTGCCGTTGGTGCCGCCGAAAGCGATGCCGGTTACCGGCACGCCGTTGGCGTCGTCGGCACCGTTCACGTCGTTGGTCTTCACGTTGCCGAACGCCGTGGTCGGTCCGTCTTCGGTCACGGCTGCAACGTCGTTGGCCGCAACCGGCACGTCGTCGACGATGCGCACCTGCAGCACACCGCTGCTGGTGCCGCCGCCCGCATCGAGCACCGTGAGCGCCAATGCATCGACGCTTTCGGTTGCTCCCGGTTGCGCAACCTGGCCGGTCAGCGTGTACGTGTAGACGATGTTGCCGGCGATCGGCACCGCACCGTTCAGCACGACACCGTTGAAGGCGGTGAGGGTCAGCGTGCCGTCTGGCGTGGTGATCGCGATCGGCGTGGTGCCGAGTGCCTGCAGCTGCGCTGCGGTAACGACCGTGCCACCGATCGTGACCGACCGCAATCCGTCGGCCGCGGCGACCGCGATGGTGCCGGTGTTGCGCTCGCTCGTGTCGGGCCCCCCCGGCCCGTCGACCAGTCCATGCTCGAGCACATCGGTTTGCCCGGTGGCTGCACCGTTGCCATCGACCGGCACGATCGATGGTCCGCCTGCGCCATCGGTGTGGCCCTGGATGGTGATGGTCAGCGTCGTCGGCGACGTGTTGCCGTCGCCATCGGTGATGCTGTAGTTCACCACCTCGGTCAGCGTCTGGCCGGTCTTCAGCGCATTGACAGTCGGGTTGGCGTTGTCAAGTGTGTAGACGTAGCTGCCGTCTGCGTTCAGCGTGACCGTGCCGTAGACGGTCGTGAGCGCGCTGCCCACGGTGCCGTTCACTCCACCGAAGCCGACCGCCGTCACCGGGCCGCCCGCGGCGGGGCCGTCCGCACCGATGCGGTCGTTCGTGGACACGTTGCCACCGACCGTGCCGGGCGTCGCGTCTTCGGTGATCGTGGCCGTATCGGGCCGGGCCGTGGGCACGTCGTTGACGATGCGAACGGTCAGCGTGCCACCGGCCGTGCCGGTGCTCGGCGCACCGGCCAGGTCGGTAACGACCAAGGCAATGGCGTCGACACTTTCAGTGGCGCCCGCCGGTTGCGCCTGCGTGGCGTTCAGCGTGTAGCTGTAGGCCAGGCTGCCGCCTGAAAAACCTGTGAGCGACAAGGTGCCCTTGCCGGTGTCGATGACGATCGGCGCAGCCGGCGTCAGGGCAGCCAGCTGCGCTGCAGTCACGTCGACGCCACCGACATCGACGCTCTTCAGTCCGTCTGGTGCACTCACCGCGATCGAGCCGGTGGTGGTGCGGCTTTGCCCGCCAGGACCGTCGGCAGTCAGTCCCGATTCGAAGACCGTCGCCTGGCCCGTGGCAGCGCCGTTGCCATCGATCGGCGTGATGGCCGGTGCGCCATCGGTATGGCCCTGGATGGTGATGGTCAGCTGTGCGGTGTCGGTACCGCCCGAGCCATCCGACAGTGTGTAGGTGTACGTCTCGGTGAGCGTTTGCCCGGTCTTCAGGGCGTTGACTACCGGGTTGGCGTTGTCGACGGCATAGGTGTAGCTGCCATTCGAGTTGAGCAACAGCGTGCCGTACGCGCCGGCCAAGCCGGACCCGACCGTGCCTGCCGTGCCGGTACCGGCTTCGGACCCGGTTCGCACCGCACCGATCAGCAGATCCGTGGTGCGGTTGTCCACGTCGGTGTCGGCCACATCGCCGGCCGCGCCGAGCGCGATCACGTTGCCGGTGATCGGTGCGGTGTCCTCGCCGACCGAGCGTGTGTCGTCGTGCGCGACCGGCAGATCGTCGACCGCCGTGATGTGGATGGTGCCGGCCAGCACGTTGCTGTCGAGCGCTGCGGGTCCGCCTGCGTTGGCCCCGCCGACCTGCGTGTTGTTTCCGTCGTTCACCACGATGGTGTAGCTGCGGTCGCGATTGGCCGGCGTGTCGAAGTTGGTCGGGTTGTCGCTGCTGCTGCGATAGGCCACGCGCTCGATGGCGTCCTGGACTTGTGTCGCCGTGGTGCTCGGGCCGAAGGTGATGACCAACGGTGTGCCGCCGGTGCCGCCACTGACCGAGAAGCCTGCCGGAAGTGGCGTGCCGGAAAGCCCGGAGACGACCAGTTCATCCCCAGTGAAGTAGGTCGCGCCCAGGCTGACGGTAACGCTGCCCGAGCCGAACGTGGGCAGGCCCGGCGTGGTCGACAGGTCGACGTCGTACAGGGTCGCGGAGCCGGCAGTGACCAGCCGGACCTCGGGCACGCCGGGCGTATTGGCCGCATTGGGATACTCGGCCACGTTGCGAACGCCCGTGGTGCCACCCAGCACCGGCGCGTCGTTGGTCGGCGTGACGGTGACGTCGAACGTGCGCGTCGTGACCAGATGGTTGTCCGTGCCGTTCTCGTACGAATAAACGCCGTGGTCGCTGTTGCTGCTGGGCGCCAGCGTGCTGGGCCGCGAGCCCGTGTTCCCGTTGTCGTCGACCACCACGGTCACCGCGAAGGTGCCGTTCCAGTCGGCCGAGGTGCCCGGGCCGCCCGCATCGGGGTCCGGCAGCCGCACGACGATAGCTTCGATACGGCTGTTGATTTCGGTCAGCGTGCCGGTCAATACGACCGACAGGCCGTCGCCGGAAATGACGGCCGTGCCGCCGGCCCCGCCGACGGCCGTGATCGCGAAGCCCGACGGCACCGAGACGGTGGCCGTCAGGATGCTCGTGGCCTGCGCATCCTGGTCGCTGATGTCGATGTTGTTGAGCGTGACCGTGCCACCGGCCTCGGCCACCGTGAGCGGTGTGCCGTCGATGTGCGAGGGGTCGTTGAGGGCCGACGGAAACACCGTGCGGTAGCCTCGGCTCACGTTGTCGCTCAGTGCCGCGATGTCTGTCGACGTCGACGCATAAGGGTCCACCGCCGTGGTCGGCACCGGTTTCGTCCCGTTGGCGGGAAGGTTCGCGTCCTCGCCGCCGTTGGCTGCCGTGCCGGTGAGGTTGCCCAACGCATCGCGCAAGCGGTCGTCGGCTATTACTTCGACGTGATAACCCTTGTCGGAATTGGCGAGCGTTCCTTCCAGCGCCACCTGCAGCCCATCCAGATAACTCTGCACCTGCGCTCGGGTTCCACGGATAACCAGCGCGCTTTCAGTGCCGTTGTAGACGCCATCGACGGTCAGTCCCGCGACCGCATGGTCCGACTGGATGACGACCGTGCCAACGTAGGCTCCGGCGGCCAACGGTGCGCCGCTGGTATCGGTAATGCGCACCGTCACTTGCAGAAAGTCGACTTCGCCAGTGGTTACGTCTGAAGTGTTGCCGGCACCGTTGTCGATGTCGTTGGTGATGTCGAGGTCGTTGACGTCGAAGCCGGTGACGGCGGAAGGTACGGCGCCGCCCGTGAGAAAGAGCGGCGTGTCGGCCACGGCGCCACCGGTAAGCGACACGACAGGTGCATCGTTGACCGGCACGATCGTCAGCGCGATCGTCAGGTCTGCCGGCACGTTCGAAACGCTGCCGTTGCCCACGTTCCCACCGATGCGTGAGCCGCTGTCGTCGACCGACATGCGCAAGGTGACATCGCCAGCAGCAGTGCCATTGAGGTCGTTGTTGACGTTCAAGGCGCTCTGGTAAGTGAGCCCGGTCGCCGCGCCGCTGTTGAGCAGAAACTCGATGTCGCTGGCACGGCCGGTCAGCACCAATGCGCCGGTGTTGTCTCCCTGCACCGTCACCGCCTGATGGCCGCTCAGCGTGACGCTTCCCTGCGTCGCGTTGCCGCCCACGCCCAAGGTGCCACTGGGCACCGAAAAGGTCACGCTCACCGGTGTGTCGAATGCAGCCGACTCGGGATCAGAAACGGTGAAACCGCCGCCGATGTAGGTGGGTTGATCTTCATAGACGGTCCGCGCCGACGGCGCAGCGGTCACGATCGGCTCATTGACGTCCGATGCATACACACGCACCGAGGACGCCGAGATGTTGCCGACGATGTCGCCGGTAATCGGCACGGCGTTGCCGTACCAGGTGTATTCGGTAGTGGGCACCGGTGCATTGGTGGTCCGGGGTTCGACGGTGTCGTTCAACGCGCCGCCGTTGGCGCCCGCCGTAAGCACGCCCGACGTATCGCGCAACCGGTCGTCGGCGATCACCTGGACTTGGTAGACCGCGTCGCGGTCGCTGCCGAAGGTGACCGTGAGGCCGGCGAGCGCCGTATTCACCTCGGCGCGCGTGCCCCTCAATGTCAGGTAGTCGCCTGCGCCGTCCTTGTCACCGTCGCGTGTGGCGCTCCCCAATGTGGTGGTGCCGATCGTGACGCCCGTGTAATCACCGGCGCTGAACGCCGCGCCGGTGCTGTCGAGCAACCGCACCGTCACCTGAATGAAGTCCTGCTCACCCGCCGTGATCGCGACGAGGTCGGGGTCGGCCACGCTGAAGCCTGCGACCGGGTTGTCGGCCGCGATCGTGCTGGCAAGAGCGATCGGGCCGGCCGGTGCCGTCACGACTGGCGCGTCGTTGGTCGGCGCAACGTAGATCCAGAACTCGTTGTTCGCCTGTTCGCCACCGCCGTCGGACAGCGCGAAAGTGAACTTGTCGTCTTGCCCCGTGGCATACGCCGTCCCGGCGGTGTCGGTGCCGTCGTGCACGTAGAAAACCCGGCCGGCTTCGATGTCGGCCTGGGTGAACGACGAGTTGACGCCGAGCACTTTGACCGTCGCGCCGCCATCGGTGGAGTACGCGACGTAGCCGTGTGTCGGCGCGCTCGTGATGCGGTATTGCACCTGTGTGGCGGTGCTGTCGGGGTCGTAGGCCTGCAAGAGCGCCGAGCTGATGACGGCCTTGCCGCCTTCGTTCACATGAAGCGGATCGTTGGTCGGCGCATGGTTGGATGGGGCTGCGACGGCATTGGGCGAGTCCGAAGGCACCACCGGATCGACCAGATCAGGCCTCGCTGCGATCGTCGGTGGGTCGTTGACGTTGGTGATCTGGATATTGACCGGGCCGGTGTTCGACGGAGCGCCCCAGCGGTCGATGGCGTGCAAATTGAACGAGGCGCTGCGCGTCTCCGAGCCGTTGCTGACGAAGCGCAGGCCCGTGGTGCCGGCGTCGCCGGTGATCAGCGATGCATCGATGAGCGTCGACCCGACGACGACGTTGTTCCATTGGCCGCCGCCATCGGTGGAGTACTGCAGGATGCCGCCTGCTGGCGCAGTGTCGATGACGAACTTCAGCGCGTTGGCGCCGGTCGCATCGTTGTTGACGGCGTAGTTGGTACCGCCGTCCGCAAGCGTCGTGGTGCCTTCAAGGTAGGGTTCGCTGGTCGCGTCGTCCGGGTCTGAAATACGGATTTGCCCCGTCGTGATGCCTACCGTTGCGCCTTCGGCGACCACCGCGGCCGACCCGCCGGTCACCACCGGCGCGTCGTTCACCGGTTTGATGAAGAAACTGAAGGTGGTGGTCCAGTTGTCGGGGTGCACGGTACCGGGATTGGCAGGGTCCGCCACCAGCACGCCGGCCGACGCAGACAGTCGCACGCTCGACTCGAAGTCTTCGCTGTCGGGGTTGTGTTCGTAGCGCACCGCACCGTTGTTCAGGTCGGCCTGCGTGAAGGTGTCGTAGGCGTTGAGCCTGATCCAGTTGCCGCCGACAAGACGCTCGACCCAACCGTTCCAGTTCGGATCGCTGACGCCGTCGAGCCCGAGGATGGTGTAGACCACTTGCGACGGTGGCACGCCGTCTACGGTGTAGCTCAAGCCCGGCGCGGCCGTGAAGTCGGAGCCGGTCCCGCCCAGAACCACCGAACCGTTTTCGTCCAGCGTGCCACGCGCTGAACCTGATGTGTTGGTGCCGGCGTACGAGGAATCGGCGTGCGCCGCAACGTAGGTGGGCGCCGTGAACTGGGTCGTGTTTCCGGTCGGTGTCGGCTGCAGGTCGATGGTGAAGTTGAAGGTGTGCAGCTTGTCGTCCGCCAGATTGCCCGGTGTACCGCGGTCGTCGTAGACACCGCCCACGCGCTGCAGGCTGGTGCCGTCGCTGTTCCAGCGCAGGCTCTGGGTGTTGTCGACCAGCTGGAAATCGAAGGTGTCGGTATCGCCCGCGACCGCGCCTGCCGTTTGCACGTACTGCACGCGACCGGCACGCACGTCGGCCATGGTGAAGACGCCGCCGATGGGTAGCAACCTGCCGTTGAGCAACAGCGAGCCCTGGTTGAGGCCGGCTTGCGACGTCACGGCGAAGGTCAGTCGGTCGTCGCTCGAGTCCACGTCCGTCGCATTGAGCTGCGCGGTCGTGAGCGTGACGGCGTAAGGCCCGCTGTAAGTTCCCAAGGTATCCCCGGCCGCCGTCACCGTAGCGACCGGCGTCGGCGACGACGTCAGAACCGGGTCGTCGTTGATCGGGCGCACGTTGATGCCGATGTGCGTCGTTCCGGTGACGCCAGGCGTGCCCGTGCCGCCCCCGCCGTCGGCGACCACCACATCGAAGCCATCCGCGTACGGATAGGGCGTCGAAGGGTTCTGGTCGCGATTGCCGGTGTTGCTGTAGGTGAGTCCGCTGCGAGCCGTGTAGGCGAAGGTGAAGCCGGCCGTGATGTCGTCCGGCGTGACGAGGTGGCCGGTGGCGTACGTCACAGTCGAGCCGTCGGTCCGCGTGACCGTGCCCGCGAAGAAAAGCGTGCCGTCTGTCGGCAGCGCAGTGAGGCGAACGGTAAGCGTGCCATCGGCATCGTCGCCACCGCCCGAGGCAGTGATGAAGCTGCCGACATCCGACTGCGCCGTGGCCCCGTCGTGCGCATTGGCAGGCTGGCCTTCGTAGATGTTTCCCGAGCCCGAGGCCGTTGGCAGTTGGTTGAACGGCGCGATGTTCAGCGTGATGGTGGCGGGGTCTGAACGGTTGGCCGGCGTCGCGCCGTCGTTCACCTTGACGGCGAAGCTGTCGGCGGTGTTCTGGTCGGCGCCGATGCCGGTGTGCACGTAGATCACGTGGTTCGCGATCACGTCCGCCTGCGTGAAGACCGAGCCCACGCCGAGTCGGTTGCCGTCGAGCGAGAGATAGCCATAGCTCGGATTGGCCGTGACCGAATAGACGATCTGTCCGGGCGTTTGCGTCGGTGTCGCGGCATCGACTTCCGGATCGAGCGCATTGAGTGTCGCGACCGTCAACACCGTGCTGCCGACCTCGGCCACGCTTTGCGACGAGTCGCCCAGAACGGTCGGGTCGTTTGAAGGCGTGACCGTGACGGACAGCGTCTTGGTCGCCGACAGCGGCTGCGCCGAGTCGGTCACCGTCACCTTGATCACGGCCTGCGCGGCGGTCAGACCGAGTTCGGTGTCGGTCGCATGAAAGACGATCCCGTTGAGCCAAGAGTTCGCCGCTGCCACGGTCCCGGTGAAGGTCAGCGACGACGCGGCGGTGCCGGTGGCGCCCGCCGTCAGGCCGCCGACGATCGTGTCGGGATTGCCGTCCGCCACGCCGTTGACCAAGCTATCGACGGAAACGGTGACAGACACGTTGCCCGAAGCATCGGCAATGGTCCAGCCGCTCAACTGCACCGCGTCGGCACCGGGTGCATTCAGCGTGCTCGGCTCGGCGACATTGAGCTTGGTCACGGTCGTGTCGAGCGTCGGCTGCGCCAGCAGGCCGTCGTACGCGTCGTCGGTGAATGCCTTGGCCTCAATGTGGCCGACCGAGGCTTCGAGCGTCCAGTCGCCGCCCAGGCGCGCAGCACCGGTCGCGTTGGTCGACGCCGCGATGTCGGCACCGGTCAGGCTGGCCATCTGCAGCAGCAGCCCGTTGCCTTGCTGGGCCACGTCGCATCCGTACAAAAGGATGTCGCCATTGGCGGTCAGGCTGGCGCCGATGGCTTGCCACGCCGCGGCATGTTCGTCGATGTTGTCTGTCGTGATCGTGCTGTTGCCGAGGGTGATTTCACCGGCAGCGCCGTGGCTCACGATCGACAGCGCACTGATGTCGGTGCGACCCCTCAGCGCGTTCGCCAGTTGCGTTGCGCCGTCGGAGTTCGCGTCGATCAGGATCAAATCGCTGCCCTTGGGCAACGCGCCGACGATCTGCTGCCAGTCGGCCACGTTTTGGTCGACCACGTACACCACATGCGGTGTTGCATCCGACGACGGTTCTGCGGAAGCCAACTTGGGTGAGGTGCGGTCAGCGGATTCGGTGGCTGACAACGCACTGCGCTCGGGCGCATGGCCAGCGTTTTGATCAGCGACAGGTGCCGGCGGCACGTGGGGTGCCGCCACTGGCGCTTCGGCGTGATGACCGTCGATGGAATCTGCCGGATGGGCGGCGGCGGCCACTGCGAGCGCGGCACCGTCGAACAGTTGACGGCTTTCGAGTGCGTAACGGTGCGATTGCGGCCTGAGAAGGGAAGCGAGACGGGTCAGGGGCAGCATTCGAGGATCCACTTAACACTTAACACTTAAGCATTCACTGAATCGCCCCGGCTTTTGAGGAGGCTCAACACTCTGAGAGGATTGAGCCATGAACAAGTCGAACAAGTTCTCACCCGAGGTCCGTGAGCGGGCCGTGAGGATGGTGCAGGAGCACCGTGGGGAGTACCCGTCTCTCTG
>JANXTS010000093.1 GCA_025352265.1 Variovorax sp.
GGTCCAGTTCTTCAGATAGGCCTCGCAGCGCGGGTCTGACAACTTGAAGAAAAAATGCTCGGAGCTGCGCAACTCCGGCTTCGCACCCGACAGCGCAGAGTACGGTTCAATCAGCTCGGTTGGTGCATACACCGCGCCGCACACCTCGCAGTTGTCGCCGTACTGGTCCTTCGAGTGGCACACCGGGCACTCGCCCTTGATGAATCGATCGGCCAAAAACATGCCCTTGGCCGCGTCGTAGAACTGCTCGACCGTTTTCACCGTCACCAGGCCGGCCTTGTCGCGCAGATCGCGGTAGATCTCCTGCGCGAGCTGGTGGTTTTCTGGTGAATCGGTCGTGCTCCAGTTGTCGAAGGCAATATGAAAGCCGTCGAGGTAGGGCTTGCGGCCTGCCGCGATCTCGGCCACGAAAGCCTGCGGCGTGATGCCGGCCTTGTCGGCTGCAATAGTGATGGCGGCGCCGTGCGCATCGTCGGCGCAGACAAAATTGACCTCCGCGCCCTGCATGCGCTGGAACCGCACCCAGATGTCGGCCTGGATGTATTCCATGATGTGGCCGATGTGGAACTTGCCGTTGGCGTAGGGCAGGGCGGTGGTAACGAAGAGCTTGCGCGGAGACATCGAAGAGGGCGCTTTCCGGGTGTGAAGCTTGCAATTTTAGGCGGCGGGCGCGACAGGACCTGCGGCTTGGGTCGACAGCGCGTCGATCGGCGATTACATTACAAGATGTAACTCAAAAGTTCTCTTTGCCAGAGAGTACCACCGCCGAATATGTCGATTCATGAGCTTGCAAGCCATTCCTCACTCGCTACCCTGTACGCCGTCGCGTTGTATGCGGTCGCTTTGCTCGTCGCAACTGTGCTGGCCCGGCTCCCTGCCGTAGCGCGAGACATCACGACGGGCAAAGGCCGCTATGGCGCGTTGGACGGATTTCGCGGTGTGCTGGCCGTAGGTGTGTTTGTGCATCACTCATTCGTTGCCAACGTGTATTTCACGACCGGTCAATGGGAATGGACGACGAGTCCGGTTCTGAATCATCTGGGCCAGACGACGGTGGCACTCTTCTTCATGATCACCGGCTTCCTCTTCGCGCTGAAGGCGATGTCTCCGCGCATCGACTGGAAGGCGCTCTATGTCTCGCGAGTCGCGCGGCTTTTTCCACTTTACGCGTTGATCGTGCTTGTCGTTTTTGCCGCGGTGATGGCGTTGTCAGGTGGCGTGCTGCGCCAGCCGCCGATGTTGCTCTTCAAGGAACTCCTGCAGTGGCTGGCCTTCGTCTGCTTCGGACGGCCTGACATCAACGCGTTTCCGATGACGCAGACCTTGATCGCCGGCGTCAACTGGAGCCTTCGCTACGAGGTGTTCTTCTACGCGGTCGCGGTGCCGGCACTGTTCATCGCGTCGCGCTGGCTCACGTCGCGCACGATGCTGTTGCTTTCGCTGGCAGCGCTTGCCGCATTGCTGCTCGTGCGCTTCGAGTTGCAGCAGGTTGAAGGCCATCTGCTCTTTGCGACACATTTTTTGTGCGGCATCGTGGTCGCGTGCGCCTATCGCCAGCCGCGTTGGCTGGCATCGATACAGAGCGCGCCATTCCGTTGGGTGGCTGGCGCATCGGTGTTGTTGCTCTATTTGCTCGTCACGGCCAACGGCAGCATCGCCATCGTGATCACACTGTGCCTTTTTGCAGCCGTAGTGGGCGGTCTGTCGGTGTTCGGACTGCTCCATACGCGCGCCGCACTGTGGCTGGGCGATATCAGCTACGGCATCTACCTGATCCATGGGCTCGTGCTGTACGCGACGTTGTCGGCGCTGCGGGCCAGCGGCCAGCTGAGCTCGCTCGGTATGGTTGGTTATGGACTTGCGATGTGCGGCGTGGCGGCGGTCGTCGTTGCGCTGGCGAGCGTCTCCTATATCTGCCTCGAGCTGCCGGTCATGACAAGGCTTAAAAAGTGGAGCACGGGTCGCCGGATTCCTGTGGCTGCGAAGCTGGCTTGATGCTCGTTTGAGCACGCGGTGCGCTGCGGGGCGGCGCACCGGGCGGCCTAAGACGCGGCGTATGCTAACGGTCAATGCGTCCGTCCGGACGCAGCGCTTTACGCCGACCTAAGAGAGCTACCTGATGACGACTTCCATCCCCGCAACCCTCATCCCCGGTGACGGTATCGGCCCCGAAATCGTCGACGCCACACTGGCCGCGCTCGATGCGCTGCAAGCCCCGTTCGAATGGGACCGCCAGGTCGCAGGCCTGGGCGGCGTGCAACTGGCCGGCGACCCGCTGCCGGCCGCCACGCTCGACAGCATCCGGCGCACGCGCCTCGCACTCAAAGGCCCGCTCGAAACGCCGTCGGGCGGCGGCTACCGCTCGTCGAACGTGCGTCTGCGCGAAGAATTCCAGCTGTATGCGAACCTGCGCCCGGCACGCACCGTCATTCCCGGCGGTCGTTTCGACAAGATCGACCTGATGGTGGTGCGCGAGAACCTCGAGGGCCTTTATATCGGCCACGAGCACTTTGTGCGCATCGACGACGATCCGCACGCGGTCGGCATGGCCACCGGCATCAACACGCGGCAGGGCTGTCGCCACATTTTGAAATATGCCTTCGACACCGCCATTGCCACTGGCCGGAAGAAAGTGACGCTGGTGCACAAGGCCAACATCATGAAGGTGCTCACCGGGCTGTTCCTTGAGACCGGCCTGCAGATGTACGAAGACCCGAAGTACAAGGGCAAGTTCGAGCTCGACACCATCATCGTGGACGCCTGCGCCATGAAGCTGGTGCTCAACCCGTGGCAGTTCGACATGCTGGTCACGACCAATCTTTTCGGCGACATCCTGTCCGACCTCGTGGCGGGGCTGGTCGGCGGTCTCGGCATGGCGCCGGGTGCCAACATCGGTGCCGATGCGGCGATCTTCGAGGCCGTGCACGGCTCGGCGCCCGACATCGCCGGCAAGGGCATCGCCAACCCGATCGCGCTGCTGCTGGCCGCCGCCTTGATGCTCGACCACTGCAAGCTGCCCGAGCTGGCGACGCGGTTGCGCATCGCGATCGACCAGACGCTCAACATCGACAAGGTGCGCACCGGCGACCTGGGCGGCACTGCCCGGACGGTGGAGTTCACCAAGGCGCTGGTCAGCCGCATCAAGGCAGGTTGAAGCGCATGGCACAACCTTTGCCGACGCTGTCCTTGCTTGAAACCCGCGTGCTCGGTGTGCTGGCCGAAAAGCAGCGCACCGTGCCCGACAGCTATCCGCTCACGCTCAACGTGCTGGTGTCGGGCTGCAACCAGAAGACCAGTCGCAACCCGGTGATCGAGGCGACCGACACCGAGGTGCAGGGCGCCATCGACAGCTTGAAGGGCTACAGCCTGGTGAGCGAGACCAGTGGCGGCCGGAGCTTTCGGTATGCGCACAACGCCGACCGTGTGCTGCAGGTGCCGTCGCAGTCGATCATTCTTTTGACGGTGCTGATGCTGCGCGGCCCGCAAACGCCGGGCGAGTTGCGCATTGCCTGCGACCGCATGCACAACTTTGCCGACATCTCGTCGGTCGAGGGATTTCTGGACGAACTTGCAGCGCGACCCGCCGGCGCGTTGGTGATGAAGCTGGCGCGCTTGCCAGGTGCGCGCGAAAGCCGATGGGCGCATCTGCTCAGTGCAATACCAGCGGAAGACGCGGCGCGACCAGAGTCTGCTGCCGGCGGCGACGTATCGCTGGGCGAAGTGGCGGCGCTCAAGGCCAACGTGGCGCGGCTCGAAGGTGAAGTGGCCGACCTGAAGGCGCTCGTCTCCCGCATTTGCTCAGAGCTGGGGATGACCTGATCGCACCGCGAGGAATGGCGAGGGCAGGGCGCCCAAGACGGCGCCCCACACTAGACTACCCGCGAATCAGGAGTTATCCATGGCAGTTTCCCAAGAGGCGCTGATCGCCGCGCTCAAACCGGTGGTCGACCCGAACACCGGCAAGTCTTTCGTCGACAGCAAATCGCTGAAGAACGTGCAGATCACCGATGGCGACGTTTCGTTCGACCTTGAACTCGGCTACCCGGCCAAAAGCCAATACCCCGCGTTGCGCAAGTCGCTCGTCGCTGCAGCCAAGTCGCTGGCGGGCATCGACAACGTGTCGGTGAACATCACGCTCAACGTGGTGAGCCACGCGGTGCAGCGCGGCGTGCAGTTGATGCCCAACGTCAAGAACATCATCGCCGTGGCCTCGGGCAAGGGCGGTGTCGGCAAGAGCACCACTGCCACCAACCTGGCGTTGGCGCTGGCAGCCGAAGGCGCCTCGGTCGGCCTGCTCGATGCCGACATCTACGGCCCGAGCCAGCCGATGATGATGGGCATCGAAGGCAAGCCCCCGAGCATCGACGGCAAGACGATGGAGCCGATGCGCAACTATGGCGTGCAGGTGATGTCGATCGGCTTTCTGGTCGATCAAGACCAAGCCATGATCTGGCGCGGCCCGATGGCGACGCAGGCGCTCGACCAGCTCTTGCGCCAGACCAACTGGAAAGACCTCGACTACCTGATCGTCGACATGCCGCCCGGCACCGGCGACATCCAGCTCACCCTGAGCCAGCGCGTGCCGATGACCGGCGCGGTGATCGTCACCACGCCGCAAGACATCGCGCTGCTGGATGCGCGAAAGGGCATCAAGATGTTCGAGAAGGTCGGCGTGCCGATCCTCGGCATCGTCGAAAACATGGCGGTACACGTGTGTTCCAACTGCGGCCACGTGGAGCACATCTTCGGCGCCGATGGCGGCAAGAAGATGGCAGCGCAATACGACATGGCGTACCTCGGTGCACTGCCGCTCGACATCAACATCCGGCTGCAGGCCGACAGTGGCAAGCCGACGGTCGTTGCCGATCCCGACGGCGAAGTCGCAGGGCTCTACAAGGCGGTGGCCAGGCAGGTCGCGGTCGGTATCGCGGAAAAGGCAAAGGACTTCTCGGCCAAGTTCCCGACCATCTCGATCAGCAAAAACACCTGACCGAAAAATGAACCTGCTCGCCTCGATGCGCTACCTTGTCGCGTTGAACGAGCACCGCCACTTCGGCCGTGCGGCTGAGGCGTCGCACATAACGCAGCCGGCGTTGTCGAATGCATTGCGCGCACTCGAAGAAGAGTTTGGCGTGGTCATCGTGAAGCGGGGCCGCGCATATGTCGGCCTCACGCACGAGGGCGAGCGCGTGCTGGCCACCGGTCAACGCATGCTGCGCGACAACGAGGTGCTGCAGCAGGAGCTGCGCAGCGACGAGGCGCATCCGCGCGGGCACTTGCACATGGCCGCTGTGCCCACCGCCATACCGATGCTGGCGCGCTTTGCCGCGATGCTGCAGCGGCACCATCCGGGCATCGTGCCGACGGCGCTTTCGATGAGCTCGCAGCAGCTGGAGATGGGGCTGGAGAACCTGTCGCTCGACCTCGCACTTGGCTACACCGAGCGCATGCGGCTGAAGAGCGTCAAGCTCACCGCGTGGCCGCAAAGCATCGAGCATTACTACCTGTTGCGCCGCGCGGCCAAGCCTTCGAAGGACAAGCTCGCCATCGGCGCACCGATGCGATGGGCCGATGCCGGCGCGCTGCCCCTGTGCCTGCTCACGCCCGACATGCACAACCGCACGATCATCGACCAGGCATTTCGTGAGGCCGGCGTGGAAGTTGCACCGGCGATCGAGACCAACTCTGTGTTGACGCTGGCGCTCGCGGTGATCGCGGGCGATGTGTGCAGTGTGTTGCCAGGCGCCATGGTTGCTGCGGTGCGCGGTTTGCGCGAGCTCGAAGCGCTGCCGCTGATCGAGCCGGAAGTACGTACTTCGATCGGCTTTTTGACGCAAGACGGCGTGCGGCCTTCGCGTGCGCTCGGCGCGGCGCTTGAACTGCTGCAGACGCCGGAGTGGAAGGCGCAGATCGCGCAGCACAGCGGTGCGCTCGACGCTTAGCAGACGATGCGCCGTTCGGCTATCGTGACGACGATGTCAGTTCCAGCCACCGCTCCCTCCGCCGCCACTTCTGCCACCGCACGACGCGACGCGTCCGGCGAGCTGGCAATCCCGCCGATCGAGCGTCGCGCTGTTCGGGTCTACGGCGAAAAGTCCGTACCCGACGAGGGCGTCGTGCGAGACGACACGCTCGCCGCCGAAGTGCCGGTGGCGCTGGTCTTCAACGGCGTCTCGCACGCGGTGATGATGGCCACGCCTCAAGACCTCGAAGCCTTCGCGCTCGGCTTTGCGCTGAGCGAAGGCATCCTCGACGCCGCTGCCGATTGCCGCGGTGTCGAAGTCGTCCCGATCTCGGCACGCGACGCCGGCTTGCCCGACGGCATGCCTGGCATCGAAGTGCAGCTCGATATTTCGACGCGCAGTTTCGAGCGCCTGAAAGACCGCCGCCGCAGCCTGGCTGGCCGTACCGGTTGCGGGATCTGCGGTGTCGAAAGTTTTGCTGCACTCGACCTCACGCCGCTGCCGTTGCCGGCACGTGACTGGACCGAGCGCATCGACCTCGCAACCGTTCTTCGGGCCTTCGAGGCGCTGCCGCCGCGGCAGACGCTCAACCGCGAAGCGGGCGCCATTCACGCGGCCGGCTGGGCCACGGTCGATGGCGAGCTTGTCGAGGTGATGGAAGACGTCGG
The DNA here is from genome assembly GCA_025352265.1 of Variovorax sp. Classification (GTDB taxonomy): domain Bacteria; phylum Pseudomonadota; class Gammaproteobacteria; order Burkholderiales; family Burkholderiaceae_C; genus Variovorax. Next base: position 6,632 of record JANXTS010000093.1, read on the forward strand.
CCGTCACAACGCGCTCGACAAGCTCCTCGGCCGACTCGCGCAGACCGGGCGCCTGGGTGAGCCCGGCTTCGTTCTAATGTCCAGCCGCGGCAGCCACGAACTGGTGCGCAAGTGCGCGCGGCTCGGCGTGAGCGCGATGGCGACCATCTCGGCACCCACCGCGATGGGCGTGCGCATGGCCGAGTTGACCGGCCTGCGGCTCTGGGGCCTATGCCGGGCGCCGCGCGCGGTGCTCTATGCGCCGGGCGCAGCCGGGTTTCGGAAGGCGGGGTGATTACTTGCCGTGGATGGCGAGCACTGCTTCGGCCGCCCGTTCGATGCCGCCTTCGGGCTCTGCGGACAAATCAGTGACGGCAATCTTGCTGCGCTCCGGCCACTGTTGAAAATGAGACGTCTGCGACCTGTCGTATAGCGGGTCGTAGTGCAACGACATTAGCTCCGCGAACAACGGAGACAGCTCGCCCCCGTGTGCCCACGCCTGCCAGCGCGCCACCGTTTCCTTGCCCCGCATTTCTTTCAGCTTGCCGAGCTGGGTCGCCAGCAGTTCGGCGTCGTCGCCGAGGTAGGCGTAGTCGCGCAGAAGATAGGCGAGCCTGGCCTCGGCGCTGGCCTCGATCTCGATGCACGGGGCGGCTCGCATGCAACCGACCAGCGGAATCGGCACAGACAGCCGCCCGATGCGCGCGCTCTCGCCTTCGACATACAGCGGCCTGGACAGATCGAGCGCTTCGAACGCCGTCGCGATGAGCGTCTCGAAGTGCTTTTGCGACGGCTGCTCTACACCCGGCAGCGCGCCGAGTAGCGAGCCCTTGTGGCGAGCGCAATGTTCCAGGTCGAGCACCTGCGCACCGCGCGCGGCCATGGCTTGCAACACGCGCGTCTTGGCGCTACCGGTCGGCCCGCAGATGATGCGCAGCTCGAGCTGCGGCGACATCGTTTCGATCACCGTCAGCACCTCGCGCCTGAAGCTCTTGTAGCCGCCGGCCAGCTGCTTGGCGTCCCAGCCGACCAGCCGCAGCCAGTTGACCATCGACCCGCTGCGCAACCCGCCGCGCCAGCAATAGACCAGTGGCTTCCACTTGGGCGGCTTGTCGGCGAATTGCTCGCGCAGGTGCTTTGCAAGATTGGCCGCGACCATTGCGCCGCCCACGCGCCGGGCCTCGAAAGCGCCGGTCTGCTTGTAGATGGTGCCGACGATGCGGCGCTCTTCGTCGTCGAGCACCGGGCAGTTGATGGCGCCCGGAATATGGTCGAGGGCAAACTCCGCTGGCGAGCGTGCATCGATGACCGTTTCAAAGGTCTTCCGGTCGCCGACATCGGTGGGTTTTTTATGCATAGGCCGGACCCAGACCACGCCGCAAATGGGCGCTGGCGAAATCGACGATGGCCACGAGCGCGAACATCGCGATCAGCACGGTCATCGCCTGTTGTTGTTGAAAGATCGACAAGTGAAAGTACAGCAGTTGACCCAGCCCGCCGCCGCCGACGAAGCCGAGCACTGCGGCCATGCGGATGTTCATCTCCCAACGGTACAGCGTATAGGCGAGCCACTGCGGCAACACGATCGGCAGGCTGGCATAGCCGAAGGCAGCAACCGCTCCCGCACCGGCCAGCGTGAGCGCCTCCTCCGGCTCGCGCGGTGCGTTCTCAAGGCTCTCGGCAAAGAGACGACCGAGCACGCCGCTGGTGTGAAGTGCCAATGCCAGCGCGCCGGCAAACGGCCCGATGCCGGCGGCCAGCACCATCAGCGCGGCCCAGACCAGCTCGGGCACGCTGCGCAAGAAGTTGAGCGCGAAGCGCGTCGCACCCTGCGGCACCACGCCCCATCGGCGTGAGGCCGGCAAGGCCAGCACCGCGCCGACCAATGCGGCCAGCAAGGTGCCGAGGGCAGACACCGCCAGCGTCTGCAAAGCGCCCCAGCCGACCTTGCCCAGGAAAGCCGCCGACACGTCTGGCGGAAAGAACTCGGCGATGAACTTCGCCATGAGCCGCAACGATTCGTTCGACCCCAGCGCGCGAAAGTCGATGCCCAGGTAGACGAAGCTCGCGACCACCGCCACGACCACCAGGCCGATGGCCGTCCAGCAACGCAGACACGGCGATGGTGCTTTGGGTAATGCAGAAGGCACGAGCGCGCGGGTCATGCGAGCAGCTTTCGCAGCAGCGTGCTCAGCATGTCGGCAAACAACACCAGCGCCAGGAACACCAGCACGATGCTGCTGGCCTCGCCGCCGACCAGCATCTTCATCGACTGATCCATCAGCTGGCCGAGGCCACCGGCACCGACAAAGCCCATCACCACCGACGCGCGCACCGCGCACTCCCAGCGATAGACCGTGTAAGACGCCAGCTCTTGCCCCGTGTTGGGCAAAAGGCCGTAGAGCAGCGCGGCGATGCGCCCGCTGCCGCCTTCGAGCAGGGCACGCGCGGGCCGCGTGTCGGTCGATTCCAAGATTTCCGAGTACACCTTGCCCAGCATGCCGCCGTAGGTAATAGCCAGCGCCAGCACGCCTGCTGCCGGGCCTAGCCCAAGTGCGCGCACGAAGATAAGCGCCCAGACAATTTCAGGAATGGCGCGCAGCACCATCGACACCGATCGGCCGGCTTGCCGTACGACCACCGATCGCACCCGGCCCGGCCCTGGCCCGATGCGCGACACCGACAACGCTCGTGTCGTGGTGATGGCAAGCGGCAGCGCGATGATGAAAGCGAGCGCTGTGCCCGTCGTCGCCGTCGCCACGGTTTCAAGCGTCGCCTTCAGCAGCAGCTTCAGAAAGTCCGGCTCGGCCGATGGCGGGAAGAAGCCCGCCAGAAAGCCGCCCATCACCGACAGGTTGCCCGAGGCGAACAGTGCCCGTGGATCGAACTCCGCCAGCTGCAGCATCGGCCAGCACAAGACCAGCGCGAAGACGAGCCAGCCGAGGCGACGACGCGCCAGCGGATCGCGCAGCGGCGGTGGCGTGGCACCGGCAACGCCAGCCGCATCAGTGGGCAGGGCGCGTGCCGCAGAGCCCGCAGCAGCGCTCATGCCCGACCCACCGCCAGATGCATTGGCGCTGCGTCATCACCCGCGTCCTGCGCGACGTGTTCGTTCGCATACAACGCGGTCAGCATGTCTTGGGTAACCTCCGCGGTCGGTTTGTCGAACACCACGCGCCCTTCGCGCATGCCGACGATGCGCGGGAACCAGCGCAGCGCCAGGTCGACCGCGTGTAGCGAGGCGACGAAGGTGGCGCCGCTTTCGTCGCCCTGCCCCACCAACTCGCGCAGCGTGGCATCGGCGAGCGTCGGGTCGAGCGCGGAGACGGGTTCGTCGGCCAGCAGCAGAGCAGGGCGTTGGTACATCGCACGCGCCACGCCGACGCGCTGCAACTGCCCGCCGGAGAGCCTGTCGCAGCGATCGAACAATCGGTCTTCGAGCGACATGCGAGCGAGCACCCGATGCGCGCCTGCGATGTCCGATGGATGTAGCAGCGACGCAATGGCGCGCGGCAGTGTCCATTCGCCGAGCCGGCCCGACAACACCGCCGTCACCACGCGCAGCCGCGGCGCAATGGGCGGCGCCTGATGCACGGTCGCGATGCGCGCACGCAGCCGGCGCAAGTCAGGGGGCGACAGTTTCCAGGGCTCGACATCGAGCACCGCCACTTGCCCCTCAATCGGACGGAGTGCCGCGCCCAGCACGCGCAACAGCGTCGTTTTGCCCGCACCCGAAGGCCCGATCACCGCCAGCCTTTCCCCCCGCCGCGCAGACAGCGAAACACCGTTCAACGCCCGATGCCCGTTGACGTGAACGAAGCCGACGCCGTCGAGCGCGAAGCTCATCGCCTTACCCCTTGACCGGTCACTTGATCAGGCCGGCCGATTTGCCCGCGGTCTCGATGCTGTCGTAGTTGGACGACTTGGTTGCAATGAACTTGCTGGCGCGTTGCAGGCCCATGATTTCCTTTTGTGCCGGGTTGGCCGGGTCGAGCTTCAGGAAGGCATCGGTCAGCTTCTTCTGCAGCGCCGGGTCCATGCCGGCGCGCACTGTCCAGTTGTAGTCGTAGAAGGTCGGCGTGGTCGCAAGCACGCGCACCTTGGCGGCGTTCGGGTTCTTGCTTTCCACCAACTTGTCCCACACCGAAGCGTTGAGCACGCCGGCCTCGGCACGCGATGCGGCCACGAATGCCACCGTGGCGTCGTGTGCGCCGGAGAACGCGACCGTCTTGAAGTCTTTCTCCGGGTCGATGCCGGCCTGCAGCAAGAAGTAGCGCGGCATCAGGCTGCCCGAGGTCGACGACGGCGCGCCAAAAGCGAAGGTCTTGCCCTTGAGGTCGACCAGTGTTCTGGCGGTGCTGTCGAGCGGCACGATGAACTTGCTGGTGAACACTTCGTCTTCGGCCCGCTGCACGATCGGCACCACGCCCCCGTTGGTTCGAATGCGTGCCTGCACATAGGTGAAGCCGCCCAGCCATGCCATGTCGATCTTGTTGGTGGCGAGGCCTTCGACCACGGCGGCGTAGTCAGTCACGGGCGTGAAGACCACCTCCATGCCCGTTTCTTTCTTCAGGTAGTCACCCAGCGGCGTGAACTTGCGCTGCAGTTCGGTCGGTGCCTCGTCGGGGATGGCAGACACGCGCAGCACGTTGCTGCTCTGTGCGAGCGCACCGAAGGCGGCGAGTGAAACGAAAAACGCGAGCGCGGGGCGAGTGAAGGTCTTCATAAAGGGAATGTCCTGCTTTGATAATGCACGTCATGAAACCAACGCTGATGAACCCGCTGGCGCCGCTGCGCCTCACGAGCTTTTCTCACGGTGGCGGCTGCGGCTGCAAGATTGCGCCGGGCGTACTGTCGCAAATTCTAAAGAGCGGCGGCAGCGGGCTGATTCCGAAGGAATTGATGGTCGGCATCGAAACCGCCGACGACGCCGCCGTCTACAAGCTCAACGACAGCCAGGCGCTGATCGCCACCACCGACTTCTTCATGCCGATCGTGGACGACCCGTACGAGTTCGGCCGCATCGCAGCAACCAACGCCATCAGCGACGTCTACGCGATGGGCGGCAAGCCCATCATGGCGCTGGCGCTGGTCGCCATGCCCATCGACAAGCTGCCCATCGAAGTCATCGGCGAGATCGTGCGCGGCGGCCAGGACGTGTGCCGCGCGGCAGGCATCCCGATCGCGGGCGGCCACACGATCGATTCGGTCGAGCCGATCTATGGGCTTGTCGTGATGGGTCTGGTGCATCCGGATCGTGTGCGTCGCAATGCGGGCGCGAAGGTCGGCGACGTGCTGATTCTTGGCAAGCCCTTGGGCGTCGGCGTGCTGTCGGCGGCGCTGAAGAAGGAGCAGTTGTCAGAGGCCGGCTACGGCCAACTGATCGCCACGACAACGCAACTCAACACGCCTGGCATTGCGCTGGCGCAGCTTGAGGGTGTGCATGCGTTGACGGATGTGACGGGCTTTGGGCTGGCTGGTCATGCGCTTGAATTGGCGCGTGGGGCCGGGCTGACTGCGGTGATCGAATGGTCGAAGGTGCCGCTGCTGGAGGGCGTCGAAGCGATGGTGGCCGAGGGGTTTGTGACCGGGGCTTCCGGGCGGAATTGGGAGGGGTATGGGAAGGATGTCGAAATGGCGGTGGGGTTGCCGGCGACTGCGCAGAGTTTGTTGAGTGATCCGCAGACTTCGGGGGGGTTGTTGGTGAGTTGTTCTGCTGAAGCAGTAGACGCGGTGTTGGAGATTTTTACGGGCGAGGGGTTTGGGGGCGCAATGGTGATTGGGCGGGCGGAAGCGGGATTGCCGGGTCTCACGGTGTTGCTTTAATGACGTCCCCGCACAAACCGACGTCGGCTTCAGACTGAGAGCAGTCTTTCTTGAATTGTTAGGTTAATGCAGGTTTCGAAACACATCGAAAATCTTCCAAAAATAGCGAAGACCCGCTGCAGTTTGCTGGCGAATGATCAAACGTATCTATCGACAGCACCTTTCGAGGCCGTCACACCAACCAACAATTTTTCGAGGGCCTCAGGGAGAACAGGCTTGATGAGGTGAAAGTCAAAACCAGCCTCACGCGTCCGGCGTTTGTCCTCATCCTGGCCCCACCCGGTCAGGGCGATCACCACCGTATTTTTGCTCCATGCCTGCTGTCGGATGCGCCGGCATACCTCGTGGCCGTTTAGCTTCGGCAAACCGATGTCCAGTAGTACCACGTCCGGTTTAAACGCCGCCGCCACGTCCAGCGCCTCAAGACCGTCGTTCGCCGTCCGCGTCTCATTGCCCTCGGCCGCCAGCAACATCGCCAGGGTCTCGGCGGCGTCCAGGTTGTCGTCCACGACCAGAATGCGCAGACATTCGGTAGGACAGACGAGTTTGGCCTCGTCGACAGGCCCGTTCCGGACGAGCGACAAGGCCACCGGCAAGCGCACGATGAACTCGCTGCCCCTGCCGGGGCCGTCGCTGCGAACTTCGACCAACCCACCGTGCATTTGGACTAGCCGCTGCACGATAGAAAGGCCAATTCCCAATCCACCCTGCGACCGTCCCAGGCTGCCCTCAACCTGAGTGAACATCTCGAAGACGTGGGGGAGCATATGCGTCGGAATGCCGATTCCGTTGTCTGTGATCGAGACGACGGCTTCGGCTCCCATGAGTTGCACAGCCAATCGCACTTGGCCCCCATGGTCTGTGAACTTTGCAGCATTGTTGAGCAGGTTCGAGAAAACCTGAGTCAGCCGGGTCAGGTCGGCGTCCACATAAATCGGCTCGGGTGGCGCTTCGATTAGCAACTCGTGTCCTGCCTTTTCGATGGACGGCCGACTGGCCTCGACGGCCTGTTCTATCGCCCTGACCAGCTCTATCCGCTCCTTGCGAAGATCTATCTTGCCCCGACTGATGCGGCTCAAGTCCAGGAGGTCATCGATCAGGTGCACCAGCTGCCCAACCTGTCGTTCCATCATCAACCGGATCTTCTCGGTTGCTCCCTGGTCGCTCCTTACCCGGTGCATTACTTGTAAGCCATTGCGAATCGGGGCCAACGGGTTGCGAAGTTCGTGCGCCAGCGTGGCAAGAAACTCGTCTTTGCGCTGGTCTTGCTCTTTAAGGCGGACGACCAGCCGCTCACGCTCCTCTTCGCTGCGCTTGCGGTCGGTAATGTCGGCCACGGTGCCGTCGAAACTTGTTGCCCGCCTCGCGCTGCCGATTCCCATGAAGCTAGCCTGACCATTGGCTTGGATCCAGCGCAGCGAGCCGTCCGGGTGGACGATCCGGTATTCGATTGCGAACTGCGTCGGATTCTCCAGCCGGGTTGCCGCTGCCACCGCCTCCAGCACCGCAGGCTGGTCGTCGGGGTGAATGACCGAGACCGCGTGCAGGTAGTCCGTC
>JANXTS010000028.1 GCA_025352265.1 Variovorax sp.
AACAAAGCCTGCCTCACCAGCGTGCGCGAAACGCCGAAGTGGTCGGCCAGTTTTTGTTCGGCCAACTTGCTGCCGGGCTGCAGACGGTGCTCCACTATGGCTTTGGTGAGCGCATCGACGATGGCACGAGTGCTCGACAAGGTGGCGGGGGCGTCCATTTTTTTCATGATAGACCCAAAGCCATTAACTGTATACACTTTTGTCCACCAAACGAATCGGCGCAAATTGAAGGAGCACTCATGGGCCTGAGCACACACGTACTGGACACGATGCATGGTGGCCCTGCCGCCGGCATGGCCGTCGCGCTGTACACCACCGAAGGCGACACCGCCACGCTGGTGCGGCGCATCGTCCTCAACGCCGACGGCCGCAGCGACGGCCCGCTCTACGACAACGACACCATCAAGGTCGGCACCTACCGGTTGGTGTTCGACGTGGCGGGCTACTTCAAGACGCTCGGCGTCAAGCTGCCCGAACCCAACTTCCTGAACCGCGTGTCGCTCGACTTCGGCGTCGCGCACACCGACCAGCACTATCACGTGCCGCTGCTGGTTAGCCCCTGGGCGTATTCGACCTACCGCGGCTCTTGAGTGCGGAACCGATGAAGCCGATGACCCTAGAGCTGTCCTTCCGTGAGCGTGTCGAGCTGAAAGTGGCCGCCGCGGTCCCACAGCCAGGTGTCGGTCCAGGTGATTTTTCCGATGCGCGTGGCCGCCGGAAAAGGCGAGGCCTCCAGCACGGTGCGTTCGATCTCGGCGATGACTTCGGGTGCATGGCTCGGGGCGCGCATCCAGTGCATGGAGAGCACCTTGCCGTTAGCGTCGAGGTTGACCTGCAGCGTGCCGACCGCATAGAGCATCGGCGGCAGCTTGCCGTCGTAGATACGGTCCTTGTTGCCGTCGTAGATGTGGCGCGCGGCGTCTTTGCGGTAGTCACGCGGCGTCGCAGCGACCGAAGGGCGGGGGATTTTTCCCGCCGTACCGTCGGCGGCGGCGCGACTCAGCTGGCCCGGCACGGGCGAGGTGATGGATGCGGTCGGATTGGTGCTGCCGCAGCCGACCAGCCAGCTGGCGCCGAGGATCACGGCAGCAAAACCGCTGTGGCGGGTCATCACCCGGCGCAGAAAAGTGGGCGAACCGGAAGGCGAGAGGGACTGGGAGTTCATCGGCGGATTTATACCGTGGACGGCAGCACGAACCCGTGGGACGGGATGCGCATTGGCAACCGGAGGTTTCCGTCTTGATCGGCGCAGTCGACGAACTGCTGACGCGGCTCGCGATCGAAAACGCGGTGCTAGTGCGTGTCACATCGACTCAAGGATCGGCGCCGCGTGAAGCTGGCACTTGGATGGCGGTATGGGCAAATGGCCTGACCGGCACCATCGGCGGCGGCCAACTCGAGTTCCAGGCGACCGAGGAATCGCGTGCTGTGCTGGCCGGCGCACAGGCTATCGAGGGAGTGCGGCGCTACCCGCTCGGCCCGAGCCTGGGCCAATGCTGCGGCGGGGTCATGTTCCTGTCGTATCAGGTGATCGGTGCCGACGATGCGGTGGCGCTCAAGCGTGAGCTGGTCGCGCATTTGCCGCCGGTCGCGCTGTTCGGCGGCGGGCATGTCGGTGCTGCGCTCGGGCGGTTGCTCGCAACGCTCCCTTTCTCCGTACGCTGGATCGACAGCCGTGACGGCGTGTTCCCCTCGGCGTTGCCGGCGCAGATCGACGCCGAACACTCGGAGCCGGTGCAAGACGCCGTCGCCCAGCTCGCGCCCAACTCGCGCGTGCTCATCATGAGCTTCAGCCATGCCGAAGACCTCGACATCGTCATCGCGTGCCTGCGCCGGTTGCGGGAGCGCGACGACCTGCCGTATGTCGGCCTGATCGGCAGCAAGACGAAGTGGGCGACCTTCCGCCATCGGCTTGAAGCGCGTGGTTTTACCGAAGCAGAAATGAGCCGCATCACCTGCCCGATAGGCACGCCCGGCATCCACGGCAAGGAGCCGGAGGTGATCGCTGTAGCGGTGGCGGCACAGTTGTTGCAATCGATGGGCTGACCCTTGAGGAAGGCCTTCAAAAACAAGTCCACGGTACCTCGAACGTGCATACACTTCAGTTCACAACAAGCCGCAGCGGAGCGAGTTCCACCCACGGAACGGCGTTCGCGGCACTTTCTCTGCTTACAGTGCCCGCGGTGGTGAGCAGGCCAGAACCATTCCGGGGTTGAGAGCAAATGGAAAGTTATTACCTAGACTGGGCCAACCTGTTGCTGCGTTGGGCCCACGTCATCACTGCGATTGCATGGATCGGTGCCTCGTTCTACTTCGTGATGCTGGACAACAGCCTCGAAAAGCCGCAAGACAAAGAGTCGCTCGCCAAGGGAGTGAGCGGCGAGCAATGGGCGGTGCACGGCGGCGGCTTCTACAACATGCAGAAGTACGGGCTGGCGCCCAAGGTCTTGCCCGATCACCTGCACTGGTCCTACTGGGAGAGCTATTCGACGTGGCTCACGGGCTTCGCGCTCTTCACCATGTCGTACCTCTGGAATGCCAGCACGTACCTCATCGACAAGAGCAAGATGGATTGGCAGCCCGGTGCCGCTATCGCGGTGGCGCTGGCCTTCTTCGTTGTCTTCTGGATGGTCTACGACGGCATCTGCCAGCTGTTCGGCAAGGGCAAGCACGGCGACACGGTCGTCGGTCTGCTGATCGCCGTATTCATTGCTTTCGCGAGCTGGTTGGCCTGCCACTGGTTCGCCGGCCGCGCGGCATTTCTGCTGGTCGGCGCGATGATGGCGACGACCATGAGTGGCAACGTGTTCTTCTGGATCATCCCCGGCCAGCGCAAGAACGTGGCGGCGCTACGCGAAGGAAGGCCGGTCGACCCCACGCACGGCGTGCGTGGCAAACAGCGCAGCGTGCACAACACGTACTTCACGTTGCCGGTGTTGTTCGCGATGCTGAGCAATCACTACAGCTTTACCTACACGCACAAGTACAACTGGGTCGTGCTGTTGCTCATCATGCTGGGCGGCGCTGCAATCCGTCAGTTCTTCGTGGTGCGACACCGCTTCAAGTTGGGCAATGCGCGCAACCCGATTGCGTATGCGATGGTCGGCGTCGTGGTGCTCGGTCTGACGATCGTCTGGATGAAGCCCGAGCCGGTTGCTGCCCCGGTGGCTGGTGCTGCGGTGCAGACGGTCGCATTCCAGGATGTTCAAAAGGTGCTGGAGCAACGTTGCTACATGTGCCACGGTGCCGCGATGCAGATGAAGAACGTGCGGCTCGACTCGCCCGAACTGGTGGCGCAGCATGCGCAAAATGTTTATCAACAAGTCGTGGTGTCGAAGATCATGCCGATGAACAACGCGACCGGCATTACGGATGCGGAGCGCGCTTTGCTTGGCAAGTGGTTCTTGGCCGGGGCCAAGACGAACTGAGCTTGTCGCACGGTGCGTGCGCGGTTGCGCTCACCGCCGCCCCGCTCGACCGCACTGCAACCCAACAAAACCAAGGAGCACGACATGAGCTGGCTTGAAAAATCGATCATGCAAACGCGCGGCGTCGGCCGCGGCAACAGCATTGCAACGCACGAACTTACCGAGGCTAAGCAAGGCATCTTTCATTTCACTATCGGCCCGTACTCACAGCCGGTGATGACGGTCAAGCCCGGTGACCGCATCGTGGTCGAGACGCGTGACGCCTTCAACGGCAAGGTCAAGACCGAGCAGGACCTGCCATCGAAAGTGCTGACGATGCCCTTCGTCAATCCACAAAACGGGCCGATCATGATCGAGGGCGCCGAGCCCGGCGACACGGTGGCAGTGCACATCGAGTCGATGGCGCCGCGTGGCGACAACCCACGCGGCACCTGCTGCATGATCCCCAATTTCGGTGCGCTCAGTGGCACCGCTTTCACCGCATTGCTCAACGAATCGTTGCCCGAGAAGGTGCGCAAGATCGACCTCGACGAACATGGCGTGTACTGGAGCAAGCGCGTCACGTTGCCGTACAAGCCGCACATCGGTACTTTGAGCTGCTCGCCCGAGATCGACTCCATCAACACCCTCACGCCAGACCAACACGGCGGCAACATGGACCTCGGCGCTCCAGGGCGGTGGCGCGGCCGATGAGCGCCGGGAGGTCGCAGGGTGCGAGCACGGGCGGAGGCAGGCGGGCGAGGCGGGCGTAGGCGTGCATGAAGCGCGCGAGGCCCTCGGAGCGCGCTTCAATGATCTCGAGACCGCGGTGCATGTCGTCCTCC
>JANXTS010000040.1 GCA_025352265.1 Variovorax sp.
TTGTCGGCGACGCTACGTTAGGAGTGAACAGTTTTAGAGGGGGCTATCAAGGGGTGTATAAAAGCAAAACGCGCCCGGAAGGCGCGTTTTGCTAGCTATTTGGCGGAACCGGAGGGATTCGAACCCTCGATGAGGCTCTACACCCCATACTCCCTTAGCAGGGGAGCACCTTCGGCCACTCGGTCACAGTTCCTGAAAGAAGCTCGTATTATGCCAGCTTCTGTCGCTATTCAAGCGGGGGGCTGTCCAGATCGAAAGCCTTATGCAGCGCGCGCACAGCAAGTTCCATGTACTTTTCGTCGATCACAACGGAAGTCTTGATTTCGCTGGTCGAAATCATCTGGATGTTGATGCCCTCTTCACTCAGCACGCGGAACATTTTGCTTGCAACGCCCACGTGGCTGCGCATGCCGATTCCGACGATGCTGACCTTGCAGATCTTGGTGTCGCCGACAATCTCGGCCGCGCCGAGCGTCGGCAGCACCTTGGCTTTAAGCAGGTCCATCGCCTTGGCGAACTCGTTGCGATGCACCGTGAAGCTGAAGTCGGTCTTGCCGTCCTTGCTCAGATTCTGGATGATGACATCGACTTCGATGTTGGCATCGGCGATGGCGCCCAGGATGTGATACGCGATGCCCGGCTTGTCGGGCACGCCGAGCACAGAAATCTTGGCCTCGTCACGGTTGAACGCGATGCCGGATACGACGGCTTGTTCCATTTTTTCGTCTTCCTCGAAAGTGATGAGCGTGCCGGACTTGGCTTCTTGAACGATGTCGATGTCCCAAGGCGTAAAGCTCGAAAGCACGCGCAGCGGCACCTTGTATTTGCCCGCGAATTCGACCGAGCGAATCTGCAGCACTTTTGAGCCGAGACTCGCCATTTCGAGCATCTCTTCGAAGCTCACGGTTTTCAGGCGGCGTGCGTCCGGCTCCACGCGCGGATCGGTGGTGTAGACGCCATCGACGTCGGTGTAGATCAGGCACTCGTGCGCCTTCATTGCGGCCGCAATGGCGACGGCCGATGTGTCGCTTCCGCCGCGTCCAAGTGTGGTGATGTTGCCGGCGTCGTCAACGCCCTGGAAGCCGGTGATGACGACCACGCGGCCGGCATCGAGGTCGGCGCGCACGCGCTGGTCGTCGATGCTCTCTATACGCGCCTTGGTGTAGGCGCTGTCGGTGCGCACCGAGACCTGCCACCCGGCGTAGCTCACCGCTTCCATGCCCTCGGCCTGCAGCGCGATGGCCAACAGCGCCGACGAGGCTTGTTCGCCGGTAGAGGCCAGCATGTCGAGCTCGCGGTCGTGGCTCTTGCTGCCGGTCTGCTTGGATGCCAGCTCTTTTGCGAGGCCGAGCAGACGGTTGGTTTCGCCGCTCATGGCGCTGGGGACGACGACCATCTGGTGGCCGGCGCGCGCCCATTTGGCAACGCGCTTGGCGACGTTGCGGATACGCTCGGTCGAGCCCATCGACGTGCCGCCGTATTTGTGAACTATCAATGCCATGGGTGAATTGGGAAGAGAAAGAAACCGGGCGCTAGGCCTTCGGCAAGGGCGAGAAATTGTACCAATGCAGGTGCTCGCCCTGCCGCTCTGCAAAGCCGTCGGCCACCTTGATGTGAATGTGGTGGCCGCGTGTGGTGCAGGCGGCAATCTGATCGAGCAGCTGATCGAGCTGCGTCGTGCTCGGTGTGCGCGCGTGCGACTCCCGCAACCAGTGGCGCAGCACATTGCCCTGACGCGCACGCGGGAGCGCTTGCAGGGCCGCGATGCGCGGCGGATTGCCGACTTGCACGAGGTCTTGCGAGCCCAGTTGTTTCAGCAACTCCTGCGCCTCCGCAGCGTGCGCGGCGCTGCGCGCAAAGGTCGATCGAAACTGCGAAAAGGTCTGTTCCAGTGCAGGCAAGAGAACAGCGCGAATCCGGTTGCGGGTGTAGCGCGCGTCGGTGTTGGTCGGGTCGTCGATCCACGGCAACCCACGCGTTCTCAGCCAGGCGCGAATGTCTGCCGCCGAAACACCAAGCAATGGACGATAGATGGTCAAGCCTTGCCGTACGGCCATGGCCGGCATGGCGGCCAAGCCCGGCAATCCTGCACCGCGCGACAACGCCAGCAACAAAGTTTCGACCTGGTCATCGGCGTGGTGGCCGATGGCGATAGACCGCACCGACGGGCTCTGTGTGTGCGCGCCGGCCATTGCTCTGAACGCGGCGTAGCGCGCATCGCGTGCCGTCGCTTCGGGGCTGTCACCCGCCACATGACGTGCATCGACTCGGCGACTGGTAAATGGCACGGCCAGCTGCGCGCAAACGTCGGCGGCGTGTCGCTCGAAATCGTCGGCTGCGGCTTGCAGGCCGTGATGCACATGAAAGGCGTGGACTTGACCGGGCCAACGCGCTGCGCAGGCCGCCAGAAGCGCAGTCGAATCGCCCCCCCCGCTGTAGCCGACTGCCAAGGGCAACTCAGGCTCAAACGCGGCGATAGCCTGCTCGAAGGCGCGTCCGGAAGCAGTCACCTCAGCGCGCTGGGCGCCCTACTTGATGTCGGCTTTGGTGTCCGAAAAACGACCATAGCTTTGCAGTCGGTCGTAGCGGCGGTCGAGCAGTTCCTTGACCTTCAGGTCGCTGACCTGACGAAAGGCGTCGTTGAGTGCGCGCTTCAGAAAAGCTGCCATCTGGCGGTGCTCGCGATGCGCGCCGCCGACCGGTTCATTCACGATTTTGTCGACCAGTCCGAGAGCTTTCAAACGATGGGCCGTGATGCCCAATGCGTCCGCTGCTTCCTTCGCCTTGTCGCTGGTCTTCCAGAGAATCGAGGCGCAACCTTCAGGGCTGATAACCGAGTAAATTGAATACTGCAGCATCACGAGCTGGTCGCCCACCGAGATCGCCAGCGCGCCGCCGGAGCCGCCCTCGCCGATGATGGTGACGATGATCGGCACCTCGAGCTGCGCCATCTCGAAGATGTTGCGGCCGATCGCTTCCGATTGGCCGCGCTCTTCGGCGTCGATGCCCGGATAGGCGCCCGGCGTATCGACGAAAGTAAACACCGGCAGCTTGAACTTCTCGGCCGTCTTCATCAGCCGCAACGCCTTGCGATAGCCCTCGGGCTTGCTCATACCGAAGTTGCGCGCCGTGCGCTCTTTGGTGTCGCGACCCTTTTGATGGCCAAGCACCATGCAAGGCGTGCCGTTGAAGCGAGCCAGCCCGCCCACGATCGACAGGTCGTCAGAAAAATGCCTATCGCCGTGCAGTTCGACGAAGTCGGTAAAGATTTCCCTGATGTAGTCGAGCGTGTAAGGCCGTTCGGGATGCCGTGCAATCTTGGTGATCTGCCAAGGAGTCAGGTCGCTGTAGATGTCTTTAGTGAGCTGCTGGCTTTTTTTGCCAAGCTGATCGATTTCTTCAGAAATGTCCACCGCAGATTCGGTCTGGACATACCGCAGCTCTTCGATCTTGCCTTCGAGTTCCGCAATGGGCTGTTCGAAGTCGAGAAAAGTTCGTTTCGCCAACGTCTTCTCCTGTTATTCAATAAGCGACCGGTACCGGGTCGAGCGATCGCCAAATATACCAAGTCGCGACGCTGCAATACGGCGCCCAGGCAACCGCGACTTCGCGCGCATCGCTGCGGCTGACCGGGTCGCCCGAAAAGTAGTTGACGCTGATACCGTTGAGCAAGCCGACGTCGTCCAGTGGCAAGACGTTGGGCCGCATGAGGTGAAAGATCAGGAACATCTCGGCCGTCCATCGCCCGATCCCGCGAATGGCGACCAGCTCTTCGATGATGAGTTCATCCGCCATCGCGTTCCAGGCGTCCACGTGCACTGCGCCTGCATCGAAGTGGATTGCGAGGTCGACCAGGTATTCGACCTTGCGCGCCGAAAGACCGGCCCCGCGCATGTCGTCGACCTTCAGTTTGAGGACGTTAGCGGGCGTTATCTTGCGCGGCAGCATGGCGAACTTGTCCCATACGGCCTGGGCGGCCGAAACCGCGATTTGCTGACCGACGATGCTGCGCGCGAGCGTCGTGAAAGCATCGCCACGCGATTCCAGACACGCGTCTCCGAAGCGTGGAATGAGCCGCTTCATGACGCGGTCTTTCCTGGCGAGATGTTTACAGGCTTCCTCCCAGTAATCGGGCGTGAAGATTTCGACGGGCGGCGGTTTCTTGGGCGACGGCATGGGCGCTTGGGTGGCTTCTTTTTGCGTTATTTACTGAGCGGCAGCCCAAGTCGTACCGGCGAGCGAATCTTTCAGCGCGATGCCTTGCAGAAGCAAGTCTTTTCGGATGCGATCGGCTTCTGCGAAGTTCTTTGCGGCTTTGGCGGCAGCGCGTTGCGCGATGAGCACCTGAATCAGTGCATCGTCGAGCATGCTGCCGGCCTGCAAAAAGCTTTGGGGGTAGCCCTGCAACAGACCCAGCGTCGCAGCCAGTGCTTTTAACAAGCCCGCCAGTTCGGGCGACCGCGTACGGTTGACCTCACCTGCCAGCTCGAACAAGACGGCAATCGCCTCTGGCGTGCCGAAGTCTTCATTCATTGCACCCGCGAACCGCACGGCATGCGGCTGTGACCAGTCGATCGTCAGCTGCGCCGGCGCCACGCTGGCAAGGGCGGTATACAGGCGCTTGAGCGAATTGCGCGCGTCGTCCAGGTGCACGTTGCTGTAGTTGAGGTCGCTTCGGTAGTGAGTGCGCACAAGGAAGAAGCGAAGCGTTTCAGCGTCGTATTTCTCCAGGACTTCGCGAATGGTGAAGAAATTACCCAGGCTCTTGGACATTTTCTCGTTGTCGACACGTACGAAACCGTTGTGCACCCAGTAGCGCGCCAGCGGCTTGCCGTGTGCACCCTCGCTCTGCGCGATCTCGTTCTCATGGTGCGGAAACTGAAGGTCGACACCGCCCCCGTGAATATCAAAGGTCTCGCCGAGCGTGGCACAACTCATCGCCGAACACTCGATGTGCCAGCCGGGACGGCCAACGCCAAAGTCGCTGTCCCACTTGGCGTCGTCGGGCTCGGTCGGCTTGGCGGATTTCCAGAGCACGAAGTCGAGCGGGTCGTCCTTGCCGTCGAGTACTGCCACGCGTTCGCCTGCATGCAGTTCGTCGAGCGACTTGCCCGAGAGCTTGCCGTAGCCGGGGAACTTACGCACTGCGAAGTTAACGTCGCCATCGGGCGACCGGTAAGCCAGTCCCTTGCGTTCCAGCGTACGGATGATGTCGAGCATTTGGGGCACGTAGTCGGTCGCGCGGGGCTCGATGGTGGGCGATTCGATTCCCAAGGCCCCGATGTCCTTGTGCATGGCCGCCACTGTCTCTTGCGTCAATGCCCTGATCGTGATGCCACGTGCCAGCGCGCGCGCAATGATCTTGTCGTCTATGTCGGTGATGTTGCGCACATAGGTCACGGCATAGTCGCTCGCACGCAGCCAGCGCTGCACCACGTCGAAAGCCATCATCATCCGAGCATGGCCGATGTGGCAGAGGTCGTAGACCGTCATTCCACAGACATACATTCGAACATGGCCTGCCTGCAACGGCAGAAACTCCTCCAGCTGGCGCGAGAGCGTGTTGTAAATTCGCAGACTCATGAAGATTCGAAAAGCATCGGACTCGCGGCCGGCCGGGGCGGGTGCGCGAGAGTAATTTTCAGGGATGGAAGTGGGGTTGCACCGGAGGCTGGAAACGACCCCTCGGTTACAATCGAGTTCAGTATAAACGGCCCTTGCCGCATATTTTTCGGGTGTTTTCGAGTCTGTTCAAGGCGCTGAAAGCACCTACCTAACGAGGCTTCATGAAGCACGTCGCGTTTTTCTCATTCCCCATCGTCCGTCTTCTTTCCGTTCCTTTGGTTGCGGTGCTGTTTTGCCTGACGGCAGGCGCAGCGCATGCCGACGACTATGGCGACGTCACCCAACTGCTGCGACAAGGCAAAGCGCCTGAAGCGCTGGCCAAAGCCGATGCTTACATCGCCGGCAAACCGCGCGATCCTCAAATGCGCTTTTTGCGCGGCGTTATCCTGACCGAACAGGGGAAGCAAGCCGACGCCACAGCTGCATTCACCAGTCTCACGCAAGACTTTCCAGAACTACCCGAGCCCTACAACAACCTCGCCGCGTTATATGCATCGCAGAGCCAATTCGACAAAGCGCGCGCTGCGCTTGAAATGGCGATCAAGCTGAACCCCGGATACGCGACCGCTTACGAAAATCTGGGTGATGTGTACGCCCGTCTCGCGATCCAGCAATATGTGCGTGCACAGCAGTTCGCCTCGACCAACCCGAGCGTAACGCTCAAACTGAAGACAGTTCGCGAACTATTCGGGTCGGCTCCAGCGAGCGCGGACCCAGCCCCGGTCGCAGCGGCACCCGCGCCCGTCAAAAAGCCTGTCCGAGCGAAGTAGACTTTTCTGTCGCCGGCGGGCTGACCGCGGCCGGATGCGCGCCTACCGATTCCTCTTTTCACCGGACAGAACATGCTCAAAGAATCACGCTCAAATGGATGCGCACGCGCAACAGGCGCCCTGCCACGCCGCACCGCCCTCATGCTTGCCGCTTCGCTGGCTGGCTCAATCGCCATGTCGAGCGTGGCTTGGGCGCAGGCAGCGCCGCACGTCAAGCTCGCCACCTCGGCGGGCGACATCATCGTCGAACTCGATCAGGCCAAGGCGCCCAAGACCGTCGAGAATTTCGTGCAGTACGTCAAAGACAAGCACTACGACGGCACGGTGTTCCATCGCGTCATCGACGGCTTCATGATCCAGGGCGGCGGCTTTACTGCCAACATGCAGCAAAAGCCGACGCGCGCGCCGATCGCACTCGAAGCCGCAAACGGTTTGAAGAACGACAAGTACACCATCGCGATGGCGCGCACCGGCTCCCCCGATTCGGCCACGTCGCAGTTCTTCATCAACGTCAAGGACAACGCGATGCTGAACGCGCCCAACCCTGACGGCTACGGCTACACCGTGTTCGGCAAAGTGGTTGCCGGCACCGAGGTCGTCGACAAGATTCGCGCCGCACGCACCGGCACCAAGGGTGGCATGGAAAACGTGCCGCTCGACACCATCACCATCCAGTCGGCCAGCATCGTCAAGTAACTGGCGCATCCCCATTTTTTTGAAGGAGCCACCATGAGCAACCCCCAAGTCGAACTGCACATCAAGAACTACGGCATCGTCACGCTCGAACTCGACCGTGCGAAGGCGCCGAAGTCGGTCGACAACTTTCTTGCGTATGCCAAGAAGGGCCACTACGACAACACGGTATTCCACCGCGTGATCCCCGGCTTCATGGTGCAAGGCGGCGGCTTTGAGCCCGGCATGACGCAAAAGCCCAGCGGCGCGGAGATCGAGAATGAAGCCAACAACGGCCTGAAGAACGACAACTACACCGTTGCCATGGCACGCACCAGTGCGCCGCATTCGGCCACGGCGCAATTCTTCATCAACGTGTCGGACAACGCCTTCCTGAATCACACCGCACCATCGGCGCAGGGCTGGGGCTACGCCGTGTTCGGCAAGGTCATCGGAGGCAAAGAAGTCGTCGATAAGATGAAGGCCGTAAAGACCGGCCGCAAGGGCTTTCATGACGACGTGCCGCTCGAAGACGTCCTCCTCGAAAAGGCAGTCATCACCGCAGAATAGGTGGACAGACGAAGCCAATGGACCAAACGGAGCGAGCGGAATGATGAGTGGGGCGGCGATCGCGTGAGCTCCTTCTCGACGTTCCCCGAAATCATCGCGCCCATCGGTTGGCGCACGGTGGACATCATCTCCGACCTACACCTGCAGCCGGGTGAGCCCGAGACTGTCGACGTTTGGCGTAGCTATCTGCAGACTTCTTCGGCCGACGCGCTGTTCATCCTTGGCGATTTGTTCGAGGCATGGGTCGGCGACGATGTCGCCACGCAGCCCGGCTTCGAGGCGCAATGCGCTGAGCTGCTTCGCCTTACCGCTGCGCGCTTGCCGGTTTACTTCATGCACGGCAACCGCGATTTTCTGGTCGGCGCGGGACTTGCGGCGCAGTCCAACTTGATCCTGCTCGACGACCCCACGGTACTCGTGCTGCACGGCGAACGCTGGCTCTTGAGCCATGGCGATCTGCTGTGCCTCGACGACACCGACTATCTTGCATATCGCGCACAGGTACGAAACCCCGAATGGCAAAAAAACGTGCTCGCCAAACCGATGGCTGAACGCCGCGCGCTGGCTCGATCGATGCGTGCGCAGAGCGAAGATCACAAGCATGGACCTGATGTGGTCTGGGCGGATGTCGACGCTGGCGCCGCACGCGACTGGCTGGGGCAAGCTCACGCACACACGCTGGTGCATGGCCACACCCATCGGCCGGCTGAACACGATCTTGGGTATGGCCTGCGACGTATCGTGTTGAGCGACTGGGATGCCGCAGCCCATCCACCTCGCGCGCAGGTGCTTTGTCTGTCGATTGCGGGCGCCCAACGTGTCGATTTGCGTTGAGGTGCTGACCTCTGTGCTTTCTGGAATAGCGTCGCTAACACGGTGAGCTGATGTTTCGCTGGTTGCGCCGTCTACGCGCCCTTCCCGACATTCCCGACGCTGCCTGGCACGCCACGCTGGCGCGGTATCCGTTCTTGAACGACCGCACCGGCACCGAACGAGATCGATTACGCACGCTCACCGCGGGCTTCCTGGGCGAGAAGGAATTTCATGGCGCGCACGGCTTCGCTATCACCGACGAAGTTGCGCTCGCAATCGCCGCGCAAGCCGTCTTGCCGCTCTTGTATCTTGGTGGCGGATTGTCCTGGTACGACGACTTCGTCGGCGTCGTCGTGCACTCATCCGAAGTCGTGGCGCAACGCTCGACTACCGACGTCGCCGGCGTGGTTCACGAATACGAAGAAGTGGTCGCAGGGGAAGCCATGGACCGCGGCCCGGTGATGCTCAGCTGGCAAGACGTACTCGCAAGCAGCATCACCACTGACACCGGCTACAACGTCGTCATTCACGAGTTCGCACACAAAATCGATATGCGCAGCGGCATCGCAGACGGCTGTCCGCCACTGCCTCCGGGCTTCGCGGGGAGCCCGAGCGCGCGCGCGGCGCGCGCCATGTGGCTCGGCGCGCTGCAGTCAGCCTATGAAGGTTTTCGCGAACAAACCATCGTCGCAGAACGATTCGGCGGCGAGTCGCCATGGCTCGACGCTTACGGCGCCGAGTCGATCAGCGAGTTCTTCGCGGTCGCGTGCGAGGCCTACTTCGTCAACAGGACTCGCTTCGCCGAAGAGTTTCCAACGTTGCTCGCGCTATTCGACGAATTCTTCCGTGCCGGTAAGGCCAACCTGGCCTGACCGGCCTAACGGTTACTTGCGCAGGAGCGCCTTCAACGCGTTTTGCAGACGGCGAGCCGCTGCAACTTCGTGAGGCATCGCCAGCACCTTGCCGGCATCCAGGCCCCAGGTCTGTGCTGGTGCCGGGTCGCCGCGTTTGGTGAGCAGCTTGAGTTGCAGTGCGCGACGCGCGTCGAGTTGGTCGGCGGGCGTTGGAACCTCGGCCGCCATTTCCAGGCGCAGCAGGGCTTCAGAAGCTTCATCGGCCTTGGCTGCGGGCGCGCCAGTCAACGACTGCGACCAGGCAGTTCGCACCGCTGGCGACACAGCCCGACCCAGTTCCTGCACCGAGGGCAGCTGCGACGCGTCGCGCTTTTCCCATGCGCCCATCACTTGCGACAACGCCTCGCCGTGCGCTTGTGCTGCAAGTTTGCGCAGCGCCATGTCGGCGCGTTCGAGCGCCTCGCGTTGCGCGCGGAATGCGGCATCGCCGAGACGCGGACCACGGTCTTCAAAGCGAGGGGCGCGGTCGCCGAAGCGATCGCCGCCACGGGCATCGCCCGAGCGCGGTCCACGATCGTTCGAACCACCGGGGCCGCCGGGGCCACGTGAGTCGCGGCGGTCGCCGAACTTGCCACCGCCACGCGGAGCAGGCGCGACATCGCCTCGCTTGCTGCCCGGGCGATCGTCACCGCGACGTGCTGCCACCACGGGCTTGGGGGCAGGCTTGGGCGGTGCGGCGGGCTCGACTGGCTCGACCGCTGCTGATTCCTCCGCAACTTCTTCCGCACGCACTTCGTTGTCGGCGCGCGAGGAGGCGTCCGAACTGTCGGCGGGTGCGATCAGGTCGCGCGGGCCAGCAGGCGCAGTCGCCACCTCCGGCACTTCACTTTGCGCCTCGGCAGCAACTTCGCGGCCGCCTTCGAGCGCAGCGTCGGCCGGTGGTGTGCTGAGCTGCGTACTCTCGCCAAACTCAACAGCAGCCTGTTCGACGCCGACCTGTTCGGTCGCACCGACATTGGGTCCGTCCGGCCCCTCGATCGGCGTCGCGTGCTGCGTTACTGCGGGCGCTGGTGTCGCTGCCGGGGCTGGCGGCGGCGCTTCGCCGCGAATCGCTCCCTCGAGCCGAGTAATTGCAGCGCGAATTTTCTGCACGTCGCCAGCCGCGTTGGCAGCATCGAGCGCCTTTGACGCATCCAGCACGTAGCGGTCGTGTTCGCTCATGGCCGACGACGCCTTCTCGCGCTCGGCCGTCTTGCGGTTGAACGCATCGTCGATGGGCGCACGGAACGCATCCCACAGCTTTTGTTCATGCCGGCGATCGAGCGGCACGGCTTGCGCCTCGGCTTGCCAGCGCTGCTGCAGCGCTTTGACCGCGTCGATGCGCAACATCGGCTGCCCCCCGAGTTCAGAGGCTTCAGCGATCATGACCTGGCGGCGATCGACACTTTCCTTTTGAGCCGACTCGAACGGCGCGCGCGCGGCGTCGAACGCCGCGTTCCACAGCGGCTGCAGTTCTGCGAATACCTTCTCGCTGATGTGGCCCGCATCGCACCAACGGTCGGCAAACTGATGCAGCGCGCGGTTGTGCGCCTTTAGGTCTGCTGCGTCGGCGTGCGCCTCTGCCCATCCCTTTACCTCGTCGATCAACGCGATGCGCTGGGCACGGTGCTCCGCGGCATCCGCGCGCACCTTGTCGAGCCAAGCTTCGACCACCTTGTGCGCTTCGTTACACGCTTCGTCGAATCGCTTCCACAACCCATGATTCGGCACGCCACCCTGGTCGCCCTGCTTCCACTGGTCGCGCAGCGTGCGCAGGATTTCCTGCATCTTTCGGCCACCGAGGGCCTGGCCTTCGGGGCGCTTCAGCAAACCTTCGGCCTTGGCGACCAGGTCTTCGCGAACCTTGTCCGCGCTCCAGCGCTGCCAGCCTTCGAGCTCACCGGCGGCAACCAAGGCCGCATGCACGCGTGACTCGAGTTCGGACTCGACCATCTTGCCGTGTTGCTTTAATACGGCGCGCAGGGCAGCGGCGGCACCGGCACTGCCTTTACCATGGCCTTCTGCAGTTTCCTGCTCGAGCTTGACCAGCGCAGCCTGAACAGCTTCTTGCGCTGCGGCACGCACAGTCGGATCGAGCTTCGGCCCGGCGGGCTTGGCCAGCGCTGCCTTGGGTGGGACGGCTTCACCGCGCGCGGCACGCAGTTCATCGGCCCATACCAGCACCGGCGGCAGCGACGCCGCAGCGTCCGCAGCCGCCGTCTGCGCCTGCATCAGCGCACCATGAAAAGCATCGGACACGACGAGCAACTGCGCTTTCGACGCATCGAGCTGCGGTGCAAAGCGCGCGTCGAGGCTGTTCCAGTTGGCATCGGCAGCAATGGCGTCGGCCTGCTCCTTCCAGTGAGCGACGTCGCCGCGAAGGCCTTCTTCAGCCGCCTGCGCGTCGTGCCACGACTTGGTCGACAAGACTTCGAAGCGCTGCGCCAGCAGCACCGCGGCTTCACGGTGCACCTGCGCGCGATGCTGCAAGTCTTCAATGCCCTTTACGCGCTCCGCCAGTTGGCTCTTGAAGCCCGTCAACGGTTCGCGAGACAAAGGCGCGCCGGCCTTGGCCGCGTCGCGTTGCCATGCCAGTGCGTCGGCGATGTTGAGCTTGGGCTGGCCGAGGAGTGTCTGCGCCTTTTGTGCCCACTCGGCACCGATGGCTTCCTGGCCTTTGGCACGTTTTAGTTCGTCGAGCTTTTCGCGCAGCAGGCGGGCGGCACCCTTGTCGCGGCCGCTCAGCTCCTTGAATACCTCCTGCATTTGTTCGGTCGAAGGATTGCCCGCGAGCCAATCACGGATGCGGCCCGCTCGCTCGCCAGAAGTTGACGCCGTGAATGCGCCGCCGGTGAGGTTGTCGAGGGCTTGGAGGTCGTGGGGCTTGGAAGAGGTTGAAGTCACTGCGCGGAGAACGTTTTGTCTTGTTGGATTGGATAAGCGAAGGCGCCGGCAAAGGCCGGCGCACCCCCTATTTTCACCGAGTTGGCGGAAAGGGGTTTATCGGGTCGCCAGATTGAGTTCTGCGCCGGGTTTCCAGTTGGCATCGGCAGCACGCGTTCGCACCGCTCCGAGGAACAGCCGATCGCTCGGCACCTTGCGTTCCAGCAGGTAGTCACGCACCACCGCGCCGCGCTCGACGGCGAGCTTGCGCATCGTTTCTTCGTCGGCCGTCACGCTGGCCATCAGCAAGTCTTCCATTTCTTTCAACGGCAAGTCCTTGGCGAGGCCGACCATGTTGCGCGGCTTGGTGATGTCGGCGCGTTTGTACACCGCAGTCAGCAGTGCCGGGTATTCCGCATCCGTCACCGGGGGCGCGTCAGCGGCCGCAGCCGCAGCCGTACTCGCGCTGGCAGCGTCCGCGTCTGCGCTTGCGCTTGCGCTCGCGCCTGCCCCCGCGCGTGCTGCGATACGGCGCTTTTCGGCCTGGGCCAGTTGACGCAGTCGCTGACGCTTGAACGCTTCGGCCTCCTTGTCGAGGCTGGAGGTGCCGACCACGGTCATCTGCAGGCCCGGCCGATCCGTCAACGCCTTGGCTACCTTGTCGAGACCTTGCCTTGCGCTGTCCGACAGCAACGAACTGCCGGCGTCGAAGGTGATGGTGCTCGACTCGCCGCTGCCGCCGCCCAGTCCGCCAGTAAGCAGGCTGAAGGGCGACGTGATTGCCTTGACGATGAGATTGACCAGCGCCTTCCATATCAGCGGGCCCACGCTGAACTGCGGGTCGTTGATCGAGCCCGACAGCGGCAGGTCGACATTGATCACGCCGTTGCGATCGGCCAGCAAAGCGACGGCGAGACGCACCGGCAGGCTATTGGGCGCGCCCTGCACTTCTTCACCAAATTGCAGTTGATTGAGCACCATGTTGTTGGTGGCGGTAAGCCGGCCATCGGGCGAGATCTTGTAGTTGACTTCGAGGCTCAACTTGCCACGCTCGATGTTGTGGCCGGCATAACGCACGGAGTACGGCGACAGCGGCGGCAAATCGAGATCACGCATCTTTCCGGTGATATCAAGTTCGAGCGGCTTGGCCAACGGATTAAGTTTGCCGACGATTTCAAGCGACGCCGTTTGCTCTGCCTTGCCGCGCAGTTCGAGGTCGGCCAATGCGGGTGTGCCGCCCGCGCCAGATTCCGGCTGCGACGAGAACGCGCTGAGCTTGCCGGTGAGTTCCGTCAGGTCGGCGGAATAGCTTGGCTTGACGAACTGATCGGTGAAGTCGACCTTACCGTTTATCAGGCTCATGGGTCCGAAACGGATGATCGGCTTGAGTCCGGTCGAAGCGTCGCTCAACTGCGAGGCCGCGGCCACCGGCTTCGGCGCAGGGACTGCGACCGGACCGCCAGCGACCATCTCTTCGGCCGAAATCGTCCGGCCGGAAGGTGTGACGGGGCGCACCGTTGTGGTCGTTGTCCCACCACCGGGTTTAGGTGTCGTGACCGCTGCGGCGGGCGCGGCGGCTGTGGCTGGCATGGCCACGGTGGGCGCATCAGTCGAAGCCGCGGCAGCACCGTTCGGCGTTGCCGAGCCCGAGGCGACCTGCTCCGGCGATTTGGCGAGGTCCTGCAGATTGATGCGCCCGGTCGGATCGACGATGACGCGCGCAAAAAAGTCAGTCAGGGTGGTCTCGCGCACATCGACGCCCAACGCCGCAGCGGGCGCCATCGTCACCTGGAGGCCACGCAAGCTCAAGGCTTTCCAGCTGAGCAACTGATCGGTGCGGTCGATGCCGGGCGTCTGCGTCAGGCTCGCGCTGTTGGCGCGGAAGTCTTCGAGCACGCTATCGCCTGCCAGCTTCAGGCTCATGCCGGCCGGCGCTGCAGCGTATTTCACCGTACCGCGGTAGCTCGCATAAGCACGCCGGATGTCCACGTTAAGCGCGCTGGCGTAGTACGCCTTGAAGGCGTGCGCCGGAAAGGCAGCCACTTCGACGCGCCCTTCGGCCGACAGCGGCTTCAGCACCAGGTTGCCCTTATAGTCGAAGCGACCCGCATCGGCACGGCCGCCCGTGACCGCGATACGCGCCGAGACCTGAAGCGGCGACACGGTCGCGGTAGAGGGTGCGATCTTCTGCGCGCTAAGCTTGAGGGCGGTCAGTTCAATGGCCACGGGCGTGCTGCCGGCCTTGTCTGAATAAGACACTGCGCCATTGTCGACTGCCATGGTGGCGATGGTCAGCGCCCAGGGCGTGGTGTCGGCCGCTGGCGTCCCGGGCGTGGCCGACGCGTTGACCGGCTTCGGCGCAGCGACCCTGGCCACGTCCGCATCCTGCTTACCCGTCGCCGGCGCTTTCAGCCAGCGCTCAAACATCCATCGCTTTTCGTTGTCGCGCTCGACCACCACCTTGGGATTGGTTGCAGTGAAGGATGCAATGGCGACCGTGTGCTTCGTGATGTCGACTTCGGCATCGGTCAACTCGAAGCGTCCGACGCTGGCGACTGCCGCTTTGCCTTGCGTCAAGGCCAGTCCGTCAAGCGCCAGACGCACGGCCTTCAACTTGAGCTCCGGCTTGGCCCAGGCCACATCGATTTGTCCGCTCAGCCTGCCATCCAGCGTCGGCTCGAGGCTTTGCGCCAGATAGGGCGCAGCGAGCGACAGCGGCAGCGCTTCGACATCGGTCTGCACGGTGGCCGCCCTGTCGGTTGCATCGCCCTTGAACTTGAGGCGTGCGCCGGCCACCGTCATCGAGCCACTGAAGGGTGCGGCCTTTGCCATCGGCCATGTCACCGCGGTCGCCTGGATGCTCAATTCGCTGGCATCGATCACAGCGGCCGGTTGCGTGGTGGCATCACGCCAACCGACGTTGCCACCATTCAAGGCGATCTTGTCGACCTGGACTTTCCAGCCCGTTGCCGGCGTGTCGGTGCGAGCAGTAGCGCTGGCGCCCACCACCGGAGGCAGGACCTTCTGCGTCGTACCGGTAGATGGGTCGGTCGCCAGAAGGTTGAGTTGGCCCGATGCATCGCGCGCCACCACCAGACGCGGTGCGACAAGCGAAACCTCACCCAGATGCACCATGCGATCAAGCGGTCGCACGTCGGCGAGGTCAACCTTCAACGAGTCGAAGCCGAGCAGGTCGCGCCCCTTGCCATCGGCCAACTTCATACCGTGCGCTTCGATCGTTCCGCTCAGCTTGAGCCCGGCCGTCGCGGCCTGCTCGAAGTCGATCTTGAGGTCGGCATCGAGCGTGCCGGCTTGCAATCTGACCGGCAAACCGGCCGGGATGTAAGCAAGATACGGGGCTAGATCGAGCCCCTTGAATTGAAGCTGCGCGTCGGTTTTTCGGTTGTCGGCAAATGGCGTGCTGAACGCGGTCGAGTCGAACTTGCTGCCGTTCAGCACGAAGGCGAGCTTGGGCTCTGTCTTGATTTCGCGCTTGGACGCCAGATTGCTCAAAAACGGGACGTTGAGCACCAGGTCGCGCAGCGTGTGCTTGCGCTTGACCGTTTCGTCGTCGAAGTCGACCGAGCCACCGGAAATCGCAATGTTGTAAATAGCGAAACGCGGCGGGTCGCTCTTGGGTGTCGCAGGTGGACTCGCGAGCTTGGCGAGGATGTCGTCAATGTCGTACTTACCATCGGCCAGATGGGTTAGCTTGACGACCGGTGCCTCGATTCGAACGGCATCGATTACCGGCGCAAGACGCAAGACGGACTGGAGCTCCGCATCAGCATAGAGCCGCGCCACATGAAACTGAGGTTGGCTGCCGTCAGCGGTGGCGATGCTCAGATCGTCGACCGTCAACTCAAGCGTCCACGGCTTGAAATCTATTTTTCCGACAGTTACTTTTCGGCCCAACTTCTCGCTGGCGATCTTTTGAATCTGGTTTTTTGCAATTGGCGGAACCGCCAACCAGGCGACGAACCAAAGTCCGAGCAACGATGCCAGAGCGACGATCCCACGTCGCACCCATTTGTTTTGTCCAAGCGATGCAGCATTCATTTGGAGTGAGTGTGCCGCAAAGGCTCGTCGTTCCCATTGCCGACCCAGAAGCAAGAAAGCCCGGCGGCATGACATGCTGTCTTGCTACCGGGCTCGATGGCGGGCACGAGGCTCATGCCATCTTTTCGCTCGACAGGAAGTTCAATCGTTCCAGCCAAGCTGGCGGCAAGAGATTGCCACCGAGAGTGCCTCTACCGCTGGACCGCCGAATTGTTCTTTGGTCACTGGACTTTGGCGATGCCTGAATTAACTGGCGATTGCAGATTAGGCCTTGCCCCGGATTAGTGCAAGTCGCATTTGCAATTTCTTGCAAACCGCTATTAGCAGCAATACTTTGGAATTACTTACCACGTTTTGTTAGATCTATTTTGGAATGACATACCTAGGCGTTATTCTTGACCGTGTATTTAGCCACTCCTAGAATCGGCTGCTCCCGTGATGCCAAGGGCCCGGGCCTCCATGAAATACGCCGCCGAACTTCTCGGCTTGATCAGTCGCCCGCGCTCCCCCCTCCTCGCGCGGACCTGATTCGTACCAATCCAGCGATTTCGCCTTTTGTCCCGGTTCCGCCTCTTGGGGGGGACCGCCAGCCGGCGCCGCACAGAAAGGAAAAGCGATGAAACTGGCATTCGAAGCCACAGCCCAAGGGTTCAGGACATTCGTGTCCGACGTGGCCGACGGTTTTTTCGAGATGACCCACAACGGTTTTGCGTTGGTGGGATTGGCCATCGTGTTTGCAGCGATCGCCTTGGTAGCCCGGCCCGACTTGCGTGAACAAGGCGAAGAGCAGCTCATGAGCTGGCTCCAGGCGCGCAAGCCCGTGCCCGCCGTGCCTGAAGTCCTCGTGAGCGATCTCGATCCCACCGCGATCGAGCGCACGACGGCGACCAGTCCGCTCGACTTGCCCAAGCAGCAGGCCGCAGTGGCCTACTGGCTCAGCAAGAAATACCGCGTTGCGGCAGAGCCCTTGAGCGCGCTCGTCGCCGAGGCGTATGACCTCGGCAAGCGAAGCAAGCTCGATCCGACCTTGATCCTCGCGATCATGGCAGTCGAATCCAGCTTCAACCCGTTTGCGCAGAGCCAGGTTGGCGCGCAAGGGCTGATGCAGGTCATGACGCGGGTGCACGGCGATAAGTACGAGAGCGCCGGCGGCACGCTGACGGCGTTCGATCCGGTGACCAACATGCGTGTCGGCGTCAAGGTGCTGCAGGAATGCATCGCGCGCGCCGGCTCGCTCGAGGGCGGCTTGCGTTATTACGTGGGCGCGGCCAATCTAGAAGACGACGGCGGCTATGCTGGCAAGGTCATGGCCGAGCACGGACGACTGCGTCAGGTCGCCGACGGGCGCTCACCACCGACAACGACCGCACCCACACCAGCCTTGCGTGCGCAAGCGACACCGGCCCCGGCTCCCTTGGCAAAACCCGCTGAAGCCGCTGCAGACAAGCTGGCCTTGCTGGGCGATTTGTAGGCGATGCGGCGCTCCTGGGCGCTAAATCTTTCATCGTCGGCTACACTCGCGCGGTACGCGACTGGCGATAGGCGCGCCCCGCTTCCGGGTCGCGCGCTGACGTGGAATACCACTGGGAAGCGTACCGCCTGCGGCCTTCAGCAGGTGTTTAGCCGTTCGCCTGGGCAGCCCTTGTTTGGTTGAAGAACAAGGACATCGTCTTCAAAGGACTGCCATGTACCCGCGCAACATTTTGGTCGAACATACCGACCCTGAAATCTGGGCCGCCATCCAAGCGGAGAACGCCCGCCAGGAACAGCACATCGAGCTGATCGCCAGCGAAAACTACGCATCGCCAGCTGTCATGCAAGCCCAGGGCTCACAGCTCACCAACAAATATGCTGAAGGCTACCCGGGCAAGCGCTATTACGGTGGCTGCGAGTTCGTCGACATCGCCGAGCAACTTGCGATCGATCGGATTAAGCAGATCTTCGGCGCCGACGCCGCCAACGTGCAGCCCCATTGCGGCGCCTCTGCCAATGAAGCCGTCATGCTGGCTTTTCTTAAGCCGGGCGACACCATCATGGGCATGAGCCTGGCAGAAGGCGGCCATCTGACGCACGGCATGCCGCTCAACATCAGTGGCAAGTGGTTCAACGTGGTGAGCTATGGCCTCGATGCCAAGGAAGAGATCGACTACGACGCCATGGAACGCAAGGCGCGCGAGCATCTGCCCAAGCTCATCATCGCTGGCGCCTCGGCATATTCGCTGCGCATCGATTTCGAGCGCTTTGCCAAGGTGGCCAAGGACATCGGCGCGATCTTCATGGTCGACATCGCGCACTACGCCGGATTGGTCGCGGCAGGCGTGTACCCAAACCCGGTTCCATTTGCCGACGTAGTGACCTCGACCACCCACAAAAGCCTGCGTGGTCCGCGCGGCGGCATCATCCTGATGAAGTCGCAGCACGAAAAGGCCATCAACAGCGCGATCTTCCCGGGCCTGCAAGGTGGCCCGTTGATGCACGTGATCGCCGCCAAGGCCGTCGCCTTCAAGGAAGCGATGACGCCGGAGTTCAAGGTCTACCAACAGCAGGTGTTGAAGAATGCGCAAATAGTTGCGGACACGCTGATCGAGCGCGGCTTGCGAATCGTGAGCGGCCGCACTGAGAGCCACGTCATGCTGGTCGACCTGCGCGCCAAGGGAATAACCGGCAAGGAAGCCGAAGCTGTCCTCGGTAGCGCGCACATGACGATCAACAAGAACGCCATTCCTAACGACCCTGAGAAACCGATGGTCACCAGCGGCGTTCGCATCGGTACGCCAGCCATGACGACGCGCGGCTTCAAGGACGAAGAAGCGCGCATGACGGCTCACCTGATCGCCGACGTGCTGGAGAACCCGCGCGACGCGGCAAACATCGACGCGGTGCGTGCCAAGGTGCATGCGTTGACCAGCCGGTTCCCGGTCTACCGCTGAACGCACACGCGGTGACCGCATGAAATGTCCTTTTTGCGGTCATCTCGAAACGCAAGTCGTGGAGACACGCGTTTCAGAAGATGCGGATTTCGTCCGCCGGCGGCGTCAGTGCGCCGACTGCGACAAGCGCTTCACGACCTATGAGCGGCCGGAGGTCAACTTCCCTGCCGTCGTCAAAAAGGACGGCAGCCGCGCTGACTTCGATTCCCGCAAGGTGCGTGCGTCGATGGTGCTGGCGCTGCGCAAGCGACCAGTGAGCATCGAGCAAATCGACAGTGCGCTGATGCGCATCGAGCAGAAGCTGCTCTCGAGCGGCTTGCGTGAGATCGACTCGGCCAAGGTCGGCGAACTGGTCATGCGCGAACTCAAGCGACTCGACAAAGTCGCGTACGTCCGTTTCGCGTCGGTGTATCGCAGCTTCGAAGACGTGGACGAGTTCAGGCAGTTGCTTCGCGACATTTAGTGTCGCATCGACGTTATCAAACGTCGTTTCTGATGGCAGCTTCGTCAATTCGAGTTTGCAAAGATTCTAAAAAGTCGCATCGTCGTAGTAGTTGTCCGCTTGTCCACTTAAGGCGACCGGCGGGGCTTTTTTTCCTCCCCCTTATGTGTAACGGCCCGTAGCATTCGGGCCCTATGCGACGCACCGCTGCGCTTCACAACGACCCTTCAAGGACCATCGGCCTTTGCTCCGGCTTTACGGCCATCGAGCTGATGGTGGTCGTGTCGATCATCGGCATCCTGGCGGCGCTCGCGGCACCAAGCTTCCATAGCGTGGTCGAAAACTACCGCGTCCGACGCGCTACCGAAGACCTCATCTCCACCATTTATCTGGCGCGCGCAGAAGGTATCAAGCGCGGCGGCGGTGTCGTGCTTCGCAAGGCAGGTGCGGCAGGTTGCAACGGCTCGACGCAGCTCGAACAATGGGATTGCGGCTGGGTCGTCTTCATCGATTCGAACGGCAACAAGGTCATCGACCCAGGCGAAGAAACGATTCAAACCGCGCCGGCAGCAAACGGCGTCTCCATCGTCTTCACGCTTCACAACGCGCTGGCCTCGGTGGACCGTTGGGGACAGTTCAGCGGGGCCGGCTCCTTCGGCTTTGTCGTGCGTCCCTCGGGCAACGCGTCGGCCGCCAGCGCAACGGCGTTGTGCATGAGCAGCGGCGGTCGCTTGGCGACGCGCAGGGGGGTGACTTCATGCCAGGCTTGAAGAGACAAGGTGGCGTCACGCTCATCGAATCTCTGGTCGCGACGACGGTCCTGGCGATCGGCATCCTGAGCCTTCTCACGGTTCAGATCCGCACCTTGGTCGAAACGCAAACCAGCGTGTATCGAGCACAGGCAGTTCGTGCCATCGAAGATCTGGCGGAGCGCATCAAGGCCAACCCGGACGGCTTCGGGCAGCTTCGCGCTGGCGCCTACGCAAGCCCATGGGACGCGACATCCAACGCCGCCCCGGACGCCTGCGATACCAATGCATGCAGCCCATCCGATCTGGCCCGATCGGACGTCGTGCAGTGGCGAAAGACGATCGCCCGGACCTTACCGCTGGGGCGAGCGAACGTCTTCACCGACGAATCCGTCGCGCTTGGCGACAGGCGACAGATTGGCGTGATGGTGGGTTGGCGCGCCAATGAGCGAACCGGCGATGACGCCTCTCCGTTCGATCTGAAGGTCGATGCTGCGGGTGTCGTTTGTCCCAAGGGACTGATCTGCCATCTCGTCTATGTACAACCATAATTTTTCATCCCTGCGCAGTCGCCGGCGTCAGAGCGGCGCCTCCCTGGCCGAACTGCTCGTCGGGCTGACGCTCGGATTGATGGTCGTTGCGGCCGCGATCGGAACACTGATCGTCTCGCGTGCCGCCTCCGGCGCAGTCGGTGACCTGAGCCAGCTGCAGCAACAAGGCGCCTACGCGCTGCGTGTGATCGGCGTCCAGATGCGGCAAGCCGGTTCGGTCGCTCCCATCAAGGATCCGATCAGTTCGCTCTACAGTTTTGGCGACACCTTCATCGGCTTCGGCGGAAATTCGAGCGTGGTGACGGGATCGGATGGCGGCGGAAGCAGCGCCGATACCGTATCGGTCAGCAACGAGCCGCTCGATGGCAACATCGACACGCGCCCCCGGGACTGCCTGGGCGAAAAGGCAAGCGGTGTACGCATCGACAGCACCTTCTGGGTCGACGGCGACGCCCACGAACTCAAGTGCAAAAGCGGCGCAAAGAACCAAGCCGTGATCGGCAACGTCGTCGACTTTCAGGTTTGGTATCGCATCCTTTCGGCTGCCAGCACCACGCAACGCATGACCGCGAAACAGGTGGAAGCCGCTGGGCTCTGGCGCTCGGTCAAATCGATCGAAATATGTCTCGACCTGCAAGGCGATGAAGCCGGCCAGCCCGACGTCGGCAGCTACACCAATTGCCAGGGCGCGGATTCTCCGAGAAGTGGTCGGCTGCATCTGGTCTTTCGCAATGTCTTCGACTTGCGGACGCAAGGCACGTGATGCGCACGTCACGCTCCAGCCAACAGGGCATTTCGCTCTTCATCGTGATGGTGGTGTTGCTGCTGTCGATGCTGCTCGTGCTGTGGTCATCGCGTACTGCCCTTTTCAACGAACTGCTGACGGGCACCGACAGCGACTACCAGCGTGCGCTCGAAGCCGCTCAAGCCATGGTGCGCGATGCCGAGTTCGACATTCAGGGCCAAAAGCCCGATGGGTCCGCGTGCAGCGGCTCCTTTTGCCGATCTCCCAGTATCGACGCGAGCCAAGGCCAGGCCTTCTATCCGGAAAGCGCAAACGACTTCCAGGACCTCGACGCCGCCTTGAGCGCCACGACGCCTTCGTGCGCCGCCGGCATCTGTACCGCTAACAACGTAGCCGCCGAATTCTGGACAACGGCGAAGGCACTCAGCGCCATGAAGGCGTCGGGCGCGACCTACGGCCGATACACGGGCGCGCTGGCCGGCGATGTCGGCAACCCACTGCTGAGGGCGAACGCTGACACCAAGGCCTGGTATTGGGTCGAGGTGCTTCCCTATGACACCGCCTCTGCAATCACCGCCGGGCCGGCACAGACCTTCGCGCCCGACAGCACGCGGCCCAACATCTATCGCATCACCGCTGTGGCACAGGGGCTCAAGCCGGGCACGCAGGCCGTCGTGCAGTCGGTCTTCGTCTGGAAAAAAGTCAGTTCGTGAGTAGCGCCGGGCACCCGTGCCTCGCGAAAAATCAGGGGAGTCAGTATCAGAACGAAATCACTGCTCGCGCGGTCTACGTTGAGCCTCACCATGCTCGTTGCTTTTAATATCGGGGTCACCCTCGATGCCAACGGCAGCCCGCTGGTTTTGAGCACGTCGCCGGCGGGCACCACGTATCGACAACCTGCACCCAACGTGATCGTGTCGGTCGACGACTCGCGCAGCATGGGTGTGCGGGGCATGGCGACTCTGCGCAGCGCTTTGAGGGACACGTTCTCGACGACCAACGTGCCGGACGGATCGATCCGCCTCGCCTGGCAAGCGATGACGGGCTGCTACACCATCCCTGCCGGTGGTGATTGCAAGAACCAGAACGCGTTGAAAGTGCTCGACGCCGCACAGCGCGGCCGCTTCCAGCTGTGGGTCGATACCTTGGTGCCTCAGGGGGCAACGCCATCGCACCGCATGATTTTCAACGCTGGCCAGTATCTGAAGTCGGCGCCCGGCGTCGACAGTCCCTGGGCCAGCGTGCCGGGCAGCATCCAGGAACCCATGCTGAGCTGCCGCAAGGCCTACAACCTGTTCATGACCGACGGCGGTTGGAACAACACGACGTCATGGGACGCAGCCGACAGCCCCGCTGCGCAATCGATTGGCAACAGGGATGGGACAACCGGCAAGTTAGGTGACGGCAAGACGGTCTACGACGTCGCGAGCGACGGCACGGCGATCTACCGCGATCGCTTTGGCACGAGCCCATTGCCGACGCTTTCAGACCTCGCCTTCCACTATTGGGCGACCGATCTGCAGCCGTCGCTCGCAAACGATGTCCCCGCGAACATCATCCACAAAGGCGACCAGACCTTCACCAGCGATGGCATCGATGGCCGCATCACCAAAACGATCCCCGAGTTCTGGAACCCCCGCAATGATCCGGCGACGTGGCAACACATGACGACCTATACGGTCGGCTTCAACGCCGCGGCTAACTGGAATGACACGCGCGCTACGCCGAAGTTCGGTCTCGACACATGGACCGGTGGCGACTACGCGGCCCTGATGACCGGACGTACCCACTGGACCGACGCGATTGGCGGCGACGACACCACCCGAATGCCCGAGCTTTGGCACATGGCGCTCAATGGCCGCGGCAAATTCGTACCTGCGCCGACTGCGAGTTCACTCGCCGTAGCGTTCAAAGACATCCTCGATTCGATCGCCGCCGACAAGTCCTCCCCCGTCAGTTCAGTGTCTGTCAGCGCCAGTTCGACCAGGCTCAATGCCGCGGTCTTCACTTCTTCCTATCACCCGACCAGTTGGAGCGGCGCCATCACTGCGCACAAGCTGGCCGCCGGTACGGGTGTCGCGTCACCAGACGGGCTCTGGGGCACAGTACCGGCGACGGCGACCAGTGCCGCGAAGCCGGTTTCGACCGACATCTTGCTGGACGCACCAGGCTTCTCGCCAAGCGCTCGTGTCGTCATGTCCGCGCGGCGACCGCCAGCGGCCGGCGCCAGCACCACCGTCAACGGCATCTCGTTCGTCTGGAGCGCCTTGGCGACTGCGCAGCAACGCGCTCTGGACACATCGAACGCCACCGTCGATGGGCTGGGCAAGGAACGGCTCGCCTTCGTACGCGGTTTTCGCGACGACGAGGAATCGAACGGCGGCAGCTTTCGCAACCGCGATTCGCGCCATGGCGATGTCGTGAACTCCAAGCCCTGGCACGTGACCGGCAAGGCGGGCGCTGGGTATACCGCGAATGGCTACGCCGCATTCAGGGCAGCCAGCGCTTCGCGGCCATCCATGCTCTATGTCGGCGCCAACGACGGCATGCTGCACGGCTTTTCTGTTGCCAACGGCAAAGAGAAGCTCGCCTACGTGCCGCTTGCGGTTTATGAAGGTTTGTCGCAACTGACCCAACCCGGCTATGCCCATCGCTACTTCGTCGATGGCTCGCCTTTAGCAGGCGATCTATTCGTGGTCGGAAGCTGGAAGACCTATCTGGCGGGCTTCATGGGTGCAGGCGGCAAAGGCTATTTCGTGCTCGACGTAACCGACTCGAGCGCGTTCGTCGCGGGCAACGCAGGAAACATCGTCGTGCTGGACCAGTCCGCATCGGCTGGAACGTCTACCGACGCGGACATGGGCTACAT
This sequence comes from Variovorax sp., assembly GCA_025352265.1. Classification (GTDB taxonomy): domain Bacteria; phylum Pseudomonadota; class Gammaproteobacteria; order Burkholderiales; family Burkholderiaceae_C; genus Variovorax. The sequence continues at coordinate 24,572 of JANXTS010000040.1, forward strand.
CTTCAGCGAACCTGTTCGCGAACAGGGCGATACCGCCGTCACGCGTCAAATCGCCCAGCTCAACGACGGCCGCTGGGCGCTGGTTACGGGCAACGGCTACAACAGCGCGCGCGAAAACGCCGTGCTGCTGGTCCAGTACCTCGACGGTGCTCGCGAGTTGAGAAAGATCCATGCAACGACTGAAAACGGGTTGACTGGCAACGGCCTATCAGCCCCTCGGCTCGTCGATCTGAACGGCGACAACGTACCCGACGTTGCCTATGCCGGCGACCTGCTGGGCAACCTGTGGAAGTTCGATCTCAGCGCCAGCGCACCGTCTGAATGGAAGACCGCTTTCAACGGCGCGCCGCTTTATTCGGCGACTTCCGCGGCAACCGCGAGCGTGCAGGGCCGGCCTCAGCCCATCACGAGCGCGCCGGTATGGTTGCCGCACCCGAAGGGCGGCGTCATGGTGGTCTTTGGTACAGGCGCCAATCTGACCGATGCCGACAGAACCGACGCCTCAGTGCAAACGGTCTATGGCGTTTACGACAACACCGTGGTGACGCGCAGTGCCGGCAAGCTTGCGCTGACTGGTGGCAGTGTCCTCACCGTCGGTCGCGGCGCGCTGGTGCAGCAGACCATCGGTTCCATTGCCACCGCAGTCACAGCGGCCTCCGCATCCGAGCCGGGCAGCACGAGCCCGCTTTGGGCGGTGTCGTCCAACCCCGTCGACTACGCCGGCTTGCCCCCCAAACGCGGTTGGTACATCGATCTGCCACCGGGTGAACGCGTACTCGGAAACCTGACTTGGTTCGACGGGCAATTGATCGACGTGGCAAGCACTGTGCCCGCCGCCGGTCCAGACATCACGCGCGAAACCTGCTCCCCCAACATCACAGGTGCACGTCACTTCCTGACGACGATCAACGCCATCAACTGCAGCGCGCCGAAGTCCGATATCTACGCCTACGCCGGCACAGTTAGCACGACAGGCGCAGCGGGCGTTGCTTCTCGAAGCGAAACCGGCGTTCGATCCAGCGTCAGAGACAGCGCGACGAACACGGAGAAAGCCATCTGTGCGGCCGGCCAGATCTGCACCGATCGCAAGCTGCTTGCCCGCACCGCGTTACGACCGTCATGGCGCCAAATGCAATGAGCGCGCAACGACTTGAAAAACAGGGCGGCTTCAGCCTGATCGAAGTGATGGCCGTCGTCACGGTGATCGGCATCCTCACCGCGCTCGCGCTGCCCAGCTTCCAGGAACACGTGCGCCGTGGTCACAGGGCCGAAGCGCGCGCCGGACTGCTGCAGGCCGCGCAGTGGATGGAGCGCGTGGCGACGGCCAATGGCGTCTATCCCGCGTCGATACCCAAGAACGGCGTCGATGGAACCCCGTTGCCCGTGTCGCTGACAACCGTTCCCGGTAAGCGGTACGCCGTGTCGCTGAAGACAGCCACCGACTCCGCCTACACTCTGGTTGCAGTGCCTTCGGGCACGCAGGCCGACGACAAATGCGGAACGTTTACGCTGGACCAAGCCAGTGTTCGCGGCATCACCTTCGCTGCGACGGCTGGCAGCGTCGACCTGATAGCCGACTGCTGGAATCGTTGACCCTTGCTCGCTGCCAGCCCGCGGCTCAATGGCTAAATTCACTCGCCACTGCGCAGCATCAATTCGACACCAATTCGGCACCGAACCAACGTTGACTTCCCCGCCCGCCTCTTCTTCAGCCCCGCTTTCAGCTCCCGCCCCTGGCGACACGGCAGAGCCGATGCAACTCGCTCTTTCATTGGCCCGCGCAGCGCAATGGGTGGTCCCGCCCAATCCCGCCGTCGGCTGCGTGATCGTGACGCCGAGCGGCGAAGTGATCGGGGTCGGGCAGACCCAGCGCACCGGCGGCCCGCATGCCGAAGTCATGGCGTTGCGCGACGCCGCCTCCAAAGGCCATGCGGTCCGCGGCGCCACAGCCTATGTCACTTTAGAGCCCTGCTCCCATTACGGCCGAACTGGACCTTGCAGCGATGCGCTCATCGCTGCCGGCATCGCCAAAGTCGTTGCATCGCTGGCCGACCCGAATCCGCTGGTGGCCGGCCACGGTTTCGCAAAGCTCCGCGCCGCTGGAATCGATGTCGCAATCGGCCCCGGTGCGTCTGAATCTCGCGAACTCAACATTGGCTTCTTCAGCCGAATGATCCGAAAATCACCTTGGATTCGCCTCAAGGTCGCCGCATCGCTCGACGGAATAACGGCGCTCGAGAACGGCACGAGCCAATGGATCACCTCGCGGCCTGCTCGGGCCGATGGTCACGCCTGGCGGGCACGCTCCGGCGCAATGCTGACGGGTGTCGGCACGGTGCTCGAAGACAACCCCCGCCTCGACGTTCGGCTGGTCGACACACCTCGTCAACCACCACTGGTCGTGGTCGACAGCCAACTTCAAACACCGCTGGATGCTCGCATTTTCGAAGCTGAACGCCCGGTGTGGATCTACGCTGCGGCCCGTGATGATGCCAAGGCAGCGGCACTGGAAGCGCACGGCGCGACCGTCACCTGCCTCCCGAACGCACAGGGCAAAGTCGATCTCGCTGCCCTGCTGAAAGACCTCGCCGTGCGGGAAGTCAACGAACTCCATGTCGAGGCCGGTCACAAACTTAACGGCTCGCTGATCCGCGAAGGCTTGGTCGACGAGTTCGTGATCTATCTCGCGCCGAAGTTCATCGGCAGCGGCCTCAGCATGGCCAGCCATCCCCATGCCGGCGGTCCTCTGACTGCGCTGACGGATGCGTTGCCACTGGAATTTCGCTCTGTGGAACTGATTGGTCCCGACCTACGGATCGTCGCCCGCGTAACCGGAAAAGACGTTTTCTAGCTTCGTTCAGGGGCCCCTTTTGGCGCCGTTCTTGCGCTTTGCGCGAACGCGGCTCTCGTGTTCTGCGAAAATCAGGGAATGTTCACCGGAATCATTACCGGCGTGGGGCGCATCGCCGCAGTCCACGACCTCGGAAGCTCTTCATCCCACGGCAAGCGGCTAAGCATTGCGACGCCCCCAAATTACCTGGACGACGTGGGCCTGGGCGACAGCATCGCGCTCAACGGCGCCTGCATGACAGTCACCACCTTCGACGCCACAGCGAACAGCTTCACGATCGACATCTCTGCCGAAAGCCTGAACAAGACCGCTGGCCTCGCAGGCACCGGTGCCGTGAACCTCGAAAAAGCGCTGCGCGCCCACGACCGCCTCGGCGGCCACATGGTCAGCGGCCACGTCGACGGCATCGGCCGCGTGAGCCACTTCGAGCGTGTCGGAGAATCGCGGGAACTGCGCATCGAAACACCC
>JANXTS010000073.1 GCA_025352265.1 Variovorax sp.
CGGCGGCGCGTTCGCCGGCGTGATCGGCGGCAGCGGCGGCCTCGTGCTGGCTGGTGGCAGCCAGACCTTGTCAGGCGCCAATACCTATACCGGAGGCACGACGATCGTTACCGGCACCCTCCAGCTCGGTAACGGCGGCACCACCGGCGCCATTACGGGCAACGTGCTCGACAACGGCACCCTGGCCGTCAACCACACCGACGCGGTGAGCTTTCTTGGCGCGATTTCCGGCAGTGGTAGCTTCGCACAGGTCGGCGCGGGCACGACTACGCTGAGCAATGCCAACACATACGGCGGCGGTACCACCATCGCGGCCGGCACGCTGGTCGGTTCAACCGGCAGCTTCGGCAGCGGCGCGATCACTGACAACGCGGCCCTGGTCATCAACCAGCCCACCAACGCCGTGTTCGCCAACCCGATCGACGGCACGGGCAGCTTCGTCAAAACCGGCGCGGGCCGGCTCAACTTGATCGGTGTGGGAAGTCTCTCGGGCCCAACGACCGTGGCCGCAGGAACTCTGTCGGTCAACGGGTCGATCGCCAACTCGGCCGTGACGGTCAACAACGGCGCCGTGTTGGGCGGCAACGGAACGGTTGGCAGCGTGGCGGTGTTGTCAGGCGGCACGATCGCCCCAGGCAACAGCATCGGCACCCTGACGGTCCATGGCAACTACGTGCAGGCCGCCGGCTCCACCTACCAGGTCGAAGTGAATGCCGCAAGCAACGCGTCCGACCGCATCGTCGCCAGTGGCAACGCCACCATCGGGAGCGGGGCCTTGCTCAACGTGACGCAAAACCCCGCCGGCCTGTACACGCTCGGCACCAAGTACACCGTGCTGACCACCGGCAGCGGCGTGACTGGCCGCTACACGCTGACAGGTACCACCCGCACTGCCTTCGTGCAACTCGCCGACACCTATGACGCCAACAATGTCTACCTGACGGCGCAGAAGGTCCGCAGCTTTGCCGCGGCCGGCCAAACGGTCAACCAGTTCGCGACGGGTCTCGCACTTGACTCCTTGCCGGCGAGCAGTTCGCTGGCCAACGCCCTCGCGTGGCTGCCGAGCGACGCGGCGGCCCAGAGCGCGCTTCACCAGTTGTCCGGTGAAATCCATGCGTCCGTCAAGACCGCGATGCTGGAGGACAGCCGCTTTGTGCGCGAGGCGGCCAATAACCGTTTGCTGGGAGGCCTGTGTGCCCCCGGCACCAACACTGCGGCGAAGGTAGGTGGCAGCAAGATGGCTGTGCCGTTGGACTGCGCCCAAGGCGATGGCGCGACTGCTTGGGGGCGTGTTTTCGGAGCCAAGGGGCGCCTGTCAGGGGATGGCAACAGCGCCTCGATCGACCGTAGCACCAGTGGTGTTTTCGTCGGCGCCGACACGGCGGTGGCCGGCAGCTGGCGGGTGGGCGGTCTGATGGGCTATGGCCACAGCACCTATGACGCGAGCGCGGCGGGTTCGTCCGCCACAAGCGACGACTACCACGTCGGTGTTTACGGCGGCAACCACTGGGACAACACCAGCCTGCGCTTTGGCACCAGCTACACATGGAGCAAGCTGGACACCCAGCGCAGCGTGTTATTCCCAGGCCTCGTCAACAACCTTCATGCCAAGTCCGACGCTTCGACAGCACAGGTCTTTGGCGAAGTCGGCCAGCGGATGGACGTTGAAGAAGTGGCCCTGGAACCCTTTGCCGCACTCGCATATGTCAGGGTCCGGACCAGTGGCTTCAACGAAAGCGTGGGGCTTTCGGCGCTCACCTCCAACGCCGGCAACTCGGACGTGACGTTCGGAACCCTCGGCGTTCGCACTTCCGCCAAGCTCGACGACAGCACGCGAGTGCGTGCCCTGGTGGGTTGGCGCCATGGCTTCGGCGGCATGGCGGTAACCAACACGCAGGCACTGGCAGGCAGCACGGCGTTCACGGTCTACGGCGTGCCGCTGGCGCGCGATGTTGGCGTGTTGGAGGCTGGCATCGAGACCCAGTTGCAGACCAACCTGACGCTCGAAGTGCAGTACTCGGGCCAGTTCGGCGCACACGTTCGCGACAACGGAGTACGGGCAAACCTGGCGTGGAAATTCTGATTTTCCGGGTCCTTCCGGCAGCGTGAGGGAGATCAGTTTTCCGGACTGCGGAGTCCTCAGCACAAGCCGCCCAATCAGACCTTTTCAATGCGCCAGCGTCAGGTACCGGTGATTGCCCCGTCCCGCTATCGTTAGGTCTAGGAGTCGCGAACAAAGTCGCTGCCGACGGTCGCGTAGAACTAGAGGTTGCGCCAGCTGCGCTCGCTGGCGCGCAAACGCCAGTCGACGCTCGACCGGTGAGCGCCCGATGGCAGCCAACGCCACCTTCTGCGAGATGTCGCGCCGGCGTGTCGATGGCGCCAAGAAATGCAACGCACACATGGCAGCCTTGCTTCCGCTCCGGGCCGTCCATTCAGAAATAGGTGACCATCGTGTCGCGCTCGCCGAAGCGGTCAGCCATAAGAAAAGAGATACCGTTCTCATCCTTGGATCCGCAGCCGCGTGCTTCGCCGCCGGGCGGCAAGGTGTGACGTTCTGCGGCGACGCGTTCAATATCGCGTCTGAGTTCAATCTCCCTGACCAGCAGCCCGGTGCGCGCCTTGCGGTAGCCGGTGCTGTCGGTGGGGTACGGCTTGCTCGGTTCAGCGGCGAGTTCGATTGCAAGTTTGAGTGCGTTCATCGCGCTCCTTTCATGGACCACCCGATGCGGCCGTCCATGATGGTGCGCACTTCGAGTGGCTGCAAGGCAGCCGGTCGGGGGGAGTCAAAACGGCCCGCCGTGGCACTAGCTCAGAGGCTTTGCCAGAAGTCGATAAGCAATTGCGTGAACTCTACCGGGCGCTCGACAGCGCTCAAGTGCGACGCATCGATCGTCGCCAGCCGCGCGCCGGGGATGGCCGCCACCATCGCCTCCGACATCGACATCGGCGTGGCCTCGTCTTGCAGGCCACCGATGACCAGCGTCGGCACCGCGATGCGTCGGTTGCTCTCGCGAAAGTCGATCGCCGCCACTGCGTTGCAGCTCGCGATGTACGCCTGCGGTTCGTTGCGCAGCAGCACGTCTTTGAGCGACTGTGCGGCGGCCGCGCCACCCTTGGTGCTGGTGTAGCCGGGCGTGAGCCAGCGCGAGACGGCGCCCGTCGCGATGGCTGCAATGCCGGCGGTGCGCACGGTCTCCTCACGCGCGGTCCATGAGGCTTGGTCGGGGTAATGAGCCGCCGAGTTGGCGATCACGACGGTCTTCAGCAATTCAGGATGCCGCACCGCGAGCGCTTGCGCCGTCATGCCGCCCATCGACAG
>JANXTS010000097.1 GCA_025352265.1 Variovorax sp.
CCGCAGGTCGATGCCTTCGGCGCGGAACCGACGGGTGACCAGCCCGGCGGCGTCTTCGTCCTCGCGTGGCAGCAGGCGCGCGCCCATTTCGATCTGCGTGACGCGACATCCGAGCCGCGCGAAGGTCTGGGCCAGCTCGCAGCCGATCGGCCCACCGCCGAGGACGATCATCCGATCGGGGCGCTCGCGCAGCGACCAGACGTTTTCCGAAGTCAGGTAATCGATCTGTTCGAGGCCAGGTATCAGCGGTACGAGCGGGCGACCGCCCGTCGCGATCACGATACTGCGCGTCGTCAGCACCTGCTTGCTTCCGTCGTCGTGCGCTACCTCCACCTCCCAGGGCGAGGCAATGCGCGCCCGGCCGAGCAAGACGTCTACGCCCAAGGCGGTGTAGCGCTCGACGGAATCGTGCGGCTCGATGTCGCGGATCACGCGCTGTACGCGCTCCATGACTTCAGCGAACTCGAAATCCGCCGTGGCCGACCGGATGCCGAACTCGCTTGAGCGCTTCACATGCGACAAGAAGCGCGCCGAACGGATCAGCGCCTTGGATGGCACGCAGCCGGTGTGCAGGCACTCGCCACCCATCCGGTTTTTTTCGACGAGCGTGACCTTGGCCTTCACGGCGGCGGCGATGTAAGCCGTCACCAGCCCGGCCGAGCCGGCGCCGATAACGATCAGGTTGCGATCGAACTTACCGGGCCGCTGCCACTTTGAATAGACCTCGCGCGAGCGCATGACGTCGATCACCTTGCGTGCGACCAGCGGGAACACGCCCAACACGATCAGCGAGCCCAGCACCCCAGGCGACACGACGCCCGAAAGCGAATCGATGCGTGCGAGCTGCGTGCCGGCATTCACGTACACGAGGGTGCCGGCGAGCATGCCGAGCTGGCTCACCCAATAAAAGGTCAGCGGCCGAATGCGGGTCAATCCCATCGCCAGGTTAACGACGAAAAAGGGCACGACCGGCACCAGCCTCAACGTTAAGAGATAAAGGGCACCGTCCCTAGCGATGCCGGCGTTCAGCGTGGCCATCCGCTCGCCGAAGCGCGCCTGCACCCAGTCTCCCAGCAGCCAGCGCGAAGCCAGGAAGGCGAGCGTGGCGCCGATGCTCGACGCGAACGAGATCAGCAAAGTGCCCCAGCCCAGCCCGAATATGGCGCCTCCGGCCAGCGTCAACACGGTAGCGCCCGGCAGCGACAGCGCGGTCGTCAGCGCATAGATCGCGAAGAAGATTAGCGCGGCACGCAGGGGCTGCGCCGCACGCCATGCCTCCAGTTGGGCCTGGCTGCTCTTGATGGTGGACAGCCGCAGGTACTGCCCGATGTCCAGCGCGAAAAACAGGACGACGGCTACCGCGAGGGCGGCGACCGCCCACCAGCGCTTGTCTATGCGCATGAACGCGGCTCGATGGGTTGAATCGCTCGAACCCACGAGGCTCTGTCGACCGACAGGGCAAAAGTAATGGCGCGAAGTTTCATGGAGATCAGGAATAAATGGCTTGCACCTGCTGCAGTAGCGCAGCCGGTCACCAGCTTAGACGTGAAATCAACCTACTCTTCACGCCAGTGCGTCTGGCTTGTAAGAATCGGATGCTCGCGCCGTCCAGGCAGCACGACCTCTCCCACCCGAACCGCCACACCATGCTCCAACGCCGCGACTTCACTTTTCTCGCCTCTGCGCTCCTGACTTCACCTTGGGTCAGGGCGCAAGCGCCAGTTGCGTGGGAATCGGTGCTTGGCAAGGCGCGTGGTCAGACCGTTTATTGGAATGCCTGGGCCGGCGACGAGAAGACCAACGCGTTCATTGCCTGGGTGGGAGAGCAGGTCAAGTCCCGTCATGGCGTGACGGTCATTCACACGCGCCTCAAAGACACATCGGAGGCCGTGACCCGCGTGATCGCGGAGAAATCTGCCGGCCGCAACGAAGGCGGCACGGTCGACCTGATATGGATCAACGGGCCCAACTTCCTCGCCATGAAGCAACAGGGACTGCTGTACGGCCCGGTCACGCAGACCCTGCCGAATTTCAGGTACGTGGACGTGACCCACAAGCGTTCCAACCTGATCGACTTCACCACGCCGGTCGACGGTCTGGCGGTGCCGTGGAGCCTGGCGCAAATCGTCTTCGTCTACGACTCGGCCCGCCTTCGAGACCCAGCGGAACTGCCGCGCTCCGCGCCGGCGATGCTGGACTGGGCGCGCAACCATGCCGGGCGGCTCACGCATCCGAAAGTCAGCAATTTCCTGGGCTCGACTTTTCTGAAGCAGGCGCTGGTCGACCTCATCGCCGATCCGGCGGTGCTTCAGTTGCCCGCCACCGATGTGAGCTTCGCTCAGGTCACTACACCCTTGTGGGCCTGGTACGAGCAACTCAAGCCGGCGCTGTGGCGGCAGGGCCAGCAGTTTCCGGACAACGGTTCGGCGCAGCGCCAGTTGCTCAACGATGGCGAGATCGACATCACGCTTTCGTTCAACCCGGCCGAGGCCGCCGCCTCGGTGAGCGCGGGCTTGTTGCCGCCCACGGTGCGCTCCTTCACTTTCCGCAAGGGCACCATCGGCAACACGAGCTTCGTGGCGATCCCGTACAACGCAGCGCACAAGGAGGGCGCGATGGTGCTTGCCGACTTCCTCATCGACCCGGAGACGCAGGCACGCGCGCAAGACATCCAGTACCTCGGTAACCTGAACGTGCTCGACCCCTCCAAGCTGTCGTCGGCGGATCGGGGACGCTTCGATCGTCTTACACCGAGCGCCACGCTTCCGTCGGCAGCGGACCTCGGCGCACCCTTGCTGGAACCGCACGCTTCCTGGATGACACGCATCGAGGCCGAATGGCAAAAGCGCTACACGCGCTGATGGCAGCCGCAGGCACGGCGGCACGCGGGCCGCGCCACCTGCTGCGGCTGGCGCCGGTGCTGACGGTCGCGGCCTTTGCCGTGCCAATCGCCTGTGGCCTCGTCGGCACGCTGATGCCGGCCTTCGGCTACCTGCCCGCCATCGGCGGTGACCGCTGGAGCCTGGACCCGTGGCGCGTGCTGCGCGACGCGCCGGGTTTCTCGACCAGCCTCCAGCTGACCCTGGTCGTGGGCTGGGCCTCGACGCTGATGTCGGTACTGCTGGCCCTGGCCGTGGCCGGCTTCTTGCACCACCGCGCGGAGGCGAAGCGGCTCGGAAGCTGGCTGACCCCTCTGCTGGCGATGCCGCATTCGGCGCTCGCGATCGGTTTCGCCTTCCTGATCCTGCCGTCAGGTTGGCTGGTCCGCTGGGTCTCGCCGGGGCTGACCGGGTGGACGATTCCGCCGGACGTGGGCACCGTCGGGGCTGCGTCCGGCTGGCCGCTGATCGCGGCGCTGGTGATGAAGGAGACACCTTTCCTGCTGCTGATGATCCTCGGTGCGCTCAACCAAGTACGTGCGCCGGCGCAGATCGCTGCAGCGCGAGCCATGGGTTACGGGCCCGTCATGGCCTGGTTCAAGGTGGTGCTGCCGCAGGTCTATCCGCAAATCCGCCTGCCGATCTATGCGGTGCTCGCGTTCTCGCTGTCGGTGGTGGACGTGGCGATCGTCCTTGGGCCTGGCAACCCGCCGACGCTGGCGGTTCAGGCCGTGCGCTGGTTCTCCGATCCGGACACCACCCGCTACTTTCCTGCTGCCGCGGCCGCCACGCTGCTGCTGGGCGTGGTGCTGGCGAGCATCGGCGCGTGGTGGCTGGCCGAATGGATGGCGCAGCCGATGTTCCGCCGCTGGATGGAGCGCGGCGGGCGGGGCGGTGCCGCGGCGCCCGCCGCCGGCGTCGGCGCCGTGGCGGGTGCGGTGCTTGCTTTGCTGGCTGTCATGTCGATGCTGGGTATGCTGCTGTGGTCGATCGCCAAACCGTGGCGCTATCCGGATGCTTTCCCGCCGGGACTGACTCTCGATACTTGGACGCGGCAATCGGGCCAACTCGCCGGCCCTGCCTGGACGACGCTCCTCGTGGGCGTGGTGAGCACCGTCTTGGCGCTGGTGCTCACGCTGGCTTGCCTGGAGAACGAGTCGGTGACGCCCGGCCCGGCGCGCCGCACGGCGCCTGCGGTGGCAGCGATGTCAGCGGTGTCGGCCAGCGTCTGGCTGCTGTACCTGCCGCTGCTGGTGCCGCAGATCGCTTTCCTGTTCGGCTTGCAAGTGCTGTTGATTCGCATCGGACTCGATGCCACTACGTCCGCCGTGGTCTGGGCCCACCTGGTGTTCGTCCTGCCGTACCTTTTTCTGTCGCTGGCCGAACCATGGCGCGCGTTCGACACACGGTATGCGCGGGCGGCGGCGAGCCTTGGCGCGTCGCCCTGGCGCGTGTTCTGGCGGGTCAAGCTGCCCATCCTGCTGAAGCCGCTTTTGATCGCAAGCGCGGTCGCTTTCGCGATCAGCGTAGGGCAGTACCTGCCGACCCTGTTCGCCGGGGCCGGACGCGTCGCGACCCTGACCACCGAGGCCGTGACCTTATCTGCCGGTGCCGACCGCAGGGTCATCGGAACCTGGACCGCCTTGCAGGCGCTGTTCCCGTTGCTGGCCTACCTGCTGGCGACTACGGCGCCGCGCCTGCTGCACGCCAATCGGAAAGGGCTGGCATGAACGCCCCGCAAGCGCTCCGGCTGGAGGCCGTGTCGATCCGCCTGCACGGCCGCATCCTGGTCGGGCCGCTGGACGCAGTCATCGCGCCGGGCGAATGCCTGACGCTCATGGGCCCCAGCGGATGCGGCAAGTCGACGCTGCTAAATTACCTCGCGGGAACGTTGCCGACGGTCTTCGAAGCCGGGGGTCGGGTCGGCGTAGGCGAAGTGAACCTCACCCCGCTACCGCCCGAACGGCGCGGCGTCGGCATCCTGTTCCAAGACGATCTGCTGTTTCCCCATCTGTCAGTCGGTGGCAACCTGGCCTTCGCCATGCCTGCGGCAGTGCGAGGATCGAGCGAACGGCGCGCCCGGATCGAGGCCGCGCTGGCGGAGTGCGGCCTGGAGGGAATGACCCATCGAGACCCTGCAACCTTGTCGGGCGGGCAGCGTGCGCGCGTGGGGCTCATGCGTACGCTGCTCGCGTTGCCGCGCGTGCTGCTGCTGGACGAGCCTTTTAACAAGCTCGACACGCGGCTGCGCGGCGAATTCCGGGACTTCGTGTTCGGCCATGCCCGTCGTCATGGGTTGCCCACGGTGCTCGTCACGCACGACGAAGCCGATGCGCAGGCGGCCGGCGGGCCGATGATCATCTTGGGTGCCGAATGAGCGAAACGAACGCCGCACTCGACGGCACCCGGCGCGCGCTGCAGGTGCGCGCCGCGCTGCAGGCCGAGCGCCCGGACCTCGCCGCTGGCGTACCGGAGCCGATGCCCGACAAGGGGCTCGCCCACTGGCACTTCCGGCTGCCGGGAACCGGATGGATCGCGCGCGTTCCCAAGCAAAGCCAGATGGACCTTCCCGCCGAGGCGAACCTGGCGTACCAGTCCGCCTGTTTCCTGCGCGCCGCACCGAGCGGTCACACGCCGAAGATGCTGGGCTTGTTGCGGCCGTCCGCGCACCTTCCGCGCGGAGCGCTTATGGTGGAAGAGATAGTCGGCCGACCCGCGCGGCTGCCGGCGGACCTGCCCGCCATCATGGAGGCGCTCGCGGCAATTCATGCGCTGCCATTGCCACCGGCAAATGTTCGCAGACCGCTGCTGGACCCTGCCGACCCACTGCAGGCCCTGCTTGAAGAAGTCGACGCGCAGGCAGCGCACCTCGATGCGGCCGGCCTCGCGCCTGTCAGCCGGGCCGGGATCGACGCCGCGCGCGCAAGGGTGAGTGCCGGCGCCACGCTTGCCCGCTTGGCGCCCAGGCGACTGATCGCGTTCGACGCGCATCCCGGCAACTTCCTGGTGCGCGACGACGGCGTCGCCTTTCTCGTCGACTTGGAGAAGGCTCGCTACGGCATGGGCGCGCTGGACGTTGCCCACACCACGCTGGTGACCTCCACTACGTGGGACGTGGAAAGCAGCGCCGAATTGAGCGCGGCCGAAGTCATCGCCGCCTACCGCCACTGGGCGCTGACGCTCGGCGCAGCGGCCGCCGGAGAAGGACGGGAATGGGTGCTGGCGCGCGCGGCCATGTGGCTATGGTCGGTGACGTGGTGCGCCAAATGGCGTGTCCTTTCGCAGCAGCCCCGACGACTGTCCGTCGACGGCGAGGATTGGTCGGGCACGATGAGCGAGCAGCATCTCGACCGCCACGTGCGCGGTCGGGTCGATGACTACCTTTCGCCGCAGCGTGTGGCGTTCGTGATGGATGAGCTTGAAGCGCTCGACCGCACCTTTTGTAAATGATGCCGTTATGGAACACCGCGGCTTCAGCTGGCGAAGAAACTAGCAAGTGCAGCAAGCCGCGATGTTGCTTCGGGTGGAAAAATAGCGGGAAATTTCAGGACAGTAATCCTGGCCGATCAGACCGCATTCCTCTCGCGATGGGCGCCTTCCTTTCGGCAAGAACGGGGACTCTCGTGAACTTCACGGCCAGTGAGTCCTGCCGAAAGATTCTCGAGTTGCTTTTCGGCGGCCAGCTCGCCGCAGCATGGATTTGCGTTTATCGCTTCGTGCAGCAGAGCGAACGCCTTGAACTGCTTGCGGTGCCGATGACGATCGTCTTCGAGCAGCCCGCTTCTTCTTTTGGCTAGAACTTCGCCAGTTTGACCACGTCCAAGACGTATTCATTTAAATCGGCGCGTGGTTTATCTCCCTCAACTCAGTGGGAGCTCATCATGGAATCCGTCCTCGCCTCAGTTAATCACGAACCGTGGAACAAGGACAAGGTGGTCGGTCAAAAGGCGCCCTTCAAGGTCAAAGACATCTGGGCACTCCGTGTACGCCTTCAGATTGAAAGCCGAGTTCGAGAACTCGCTCTTTTGAATCTAGGAATCGATGGCAAGTTGCGTGGCTGTGACCTTGTGGCACTCAAGGTCCGGGACATTTGCCACGGCGACCAAGTGGCAAGCCGAGCCATCGTGATGCAGCACAAGACGCAGCGTCCCGCGCAATTTGAGATCACAGCAGTTACCCGCGGGGCCTTGAAAGAGTGGATAGCGCAGGCTGCCCATGACTTATGTGGTCATTGCAAGGCTTCACAGCTTGCCATGCAAAGGCACCTCTAGCGCCGATCGCCAGCGATGACGGATTTCATGCAAATCCAGCATCGCCTCATCAAGCAGCACTTGTGGTGTGGGCTGGATTTCAGCGCCGTCCCAAAAGCTGCACTTTTTCCCAGTCGTTGAAGAAGCGATGGTCGCATCGAGATCGACAACAATGCCGCCGCGCGCTAAGTAAAAGCGATCGCTCTGGGTCGGCAAAACTGGATGCATGTTGGCTCCGACGCCGGGGACAAACATGCTGACGCGCTTGACATCCTGATCGCTTCAGCCAAATTCAACGGCATCGACCCAAAAGCGTATCTGCACTACGTGCTCGAGCGCATTGCCGACTATCCAATGAACTGTGTTCATGACGGACTGCCATGGATCATCGCAGCACAACTTGCCCGCAACGAAGCAGCACTTCGACTGGCCGCCTTAAGGGCGTTGCATGCTGCACCGTCAATGTGGTGCGGACCTGACGCTTACGGTCGACAAGGCGGCGCCGTCAGAACTAGACACCCGCTGCATCATGGACAACTAAGCCACGCACAGCAATCCGAAGATCAAGGCGTGGCTGGCCGCATGACCGCGCTGAAAATTCACTTCATTCCGACTTATGGTTCCACGTTCAATCAGGTCGAACGTTTCTTCGCGCTGATCACTGACACGGCCATCCGCCGCTGCTCCCTTATAAGCGTCAAGCAACTTGCACAACGCATCGCCTACTACGTGGTCGCGCACAACGCCAAATGCCAGTCGTTCAACTGGACCGCGACCATCGACTCGATCCTGAAAAAGTTGCATCGACTTTGCTCGCGTATCGCCGGAACAGGACACTAGCCGACGGCCTCGGCAAGGCAAAGGCAGAGGCAAACGCAGTCACAGCAACGGCTCACAAAGATGGCGGTGCTGTTCTGCAACGCCATGAGTTTCGATACGCCGCACGAGGACGCTGACGAAGACCTCTATGACCGTCGGTATCGAGAACGCGTGCTCACGCAGTTGCCCCGCTTCGCCGCAGAATTTGGCTTCTCCCTGCAAGGGCGAAAGCGCAGAGTGCTTCCAGGAAATCGATAGCGTGCTTCGCCGAGGATGCGTTGTGTACGCAGGGCTCGGAGCTGGCTTCTCAAGGAGATTTTTTATCGACTGAAATCATAGGCATGGACATTTACCGACAGCCAAGAGTCGACGATCGGTGCAGGGTGTAAATACCCAAAAATTGGGCGCACCCATTCGCCCGACATACCATGAGTGATCTGCCCCACCCTGGCCGGCGAAGTTTTCTGCGCCGGTCCATCGCGATCGTTCCTGCAGCGACCGCACTCACCGCCACCGGCTTTGTCACTGCGCAAAACGCCAATAGGGCTGCGCCGCCTTCGGCCGACACATCTCCCCCGACCTTCAACACCGCGACATTCACACCGGTCTACTTTCATGCCAACGAATGGACATTCGTCAAAGCAGCGGTCGCGCGACTAATACCCTCGGACGACATCGGCCCTGGCGCCATCGAAGCCGGGGTGCCTGAGTTCATCGACAGGCAAATGGAAGGTTCGTTCGGCCAGGCCGCGACCTGGTACATGCAAGGCCCATTCGTACCGAGTTCGCCGCTCTTCGGGTATCAAGGAAAGATGCTGCCGCGCGAGGTGTACCGCGCCGGCATCGCCGCGACCGATGTCTGGTGCAAGGCGCAGAAGGGCGGCAAGACTTTCGCGCAACTCGATGCGGCGCAGCAAGACGAGGTGCTCAAGGGGCTCGAAGGCGAGACCATCAAGTTCGACAACGTCGGTGCCAAGGACTTCTTCACCTTCCTGCTGCAGAACACCAAGGAAGGCTATTTCAGCGACCCGATCCATGGCGGCAACAAAAACGCCGCCGCTTGGAAAATGATCGGCTTTCCGGGCGCCCGCGCCGACTACCTCGACTGGGTCGACAAGCCCGGCGTTCACTACACGCTGCCCCCTGTCAGCATCAGCGGTCCGCAAGGCTAAAGGCGCGACATGGCAACCGTCAAAAAGCCGATCGTCGATGCCGTGCTCGTGGGTTTCGGCTGGACCGGCGCCATCATGGGCATGGAACTCACGGCCGCCGGCCTCAAGGTGCTGGCGCTGGAACGCGGCGAAGGACGCGACACCGTGCCTGACTTCGCGTACCCGCGGATCACGGACGAGTTGAGCTACGGCATCCGCGGCAAGCTGTTCCAGAACCTGTCCAAAGAGACCGTGACGATCCGTCATATGCCGAGCGATACAGCGGTGCCTTACCGTCAGCACGGCTCGTTCTTGCTGGGCGATGGCGTCGGCGGTGCCGGCGTTCACTGGAACGGCCACCACTGGCGCGCGCTGCCCGACGACTTGCGGCTGCGCAGCGCCTACGAAGAGCGCTACGGCAAGAAGTTCATTCCGGACGACATGCACCTGCAGGACTTCGGCGTGAGCTACGAAGAGCTGGAACCGCACTTCGACCAGTTCGAAAAGATCTGCGGTACCTCCGGCAAGGCGGGGAACATCCGCGGCCAGATCCAGGCCGGCGGCAACATCTTCGAAGGCGCGCGCGCCAATGAATATCCACTGCCGCCACTGGTCTCGCCGAACAGCGCAGTGCTGTTCGAGAAGGCAGCGCGCGAGTTGGGATTTCATCCGTTCCCGCAGGCCGCGGCCAACGCGTCGCAAGCCTATACCAACCCGCACGGCGCACAGCTCGGCCCGTGCAACTTCTGCGGCTTCTGCGAGCGCTTCGGTTGCTACATGTATGCCAAGGCGACACCGCAGACGACGCTGCTGCCGGGCTTGATGAAGCGCCTCAACTTCGAGCTGCGTACGCGCTCGCATGTACTGCGCGTCAACATGTCGCCCGACGGCAAACGCGCCACCGGCGTGACCTATGTCGACGCGCAGGGCAACGAGGTCGAGCAGCCGGCCGACATGGTCGTGCTGTGCGCCTACCAGATGCACAACGTGCGTTTGCTGCTGATGTCGAACATCGGCAAGAAGTACGACCCCGCGACGGGCGAGGGCGTCGTCGGCCGCAACTATGCGTACCAACTCAACGGCGGCGCGGCGCTGCACTTCGACAAGGAGCAGCCGATGAATCCGTTCATCGGCTCGGGCGCCAGCGGCCATGCGATGGACGACTTCGACGGCGACAACTTCGATCACGGGCCGCTCGGCTTCATCGGCGGCTCCAGCATCAACTGCATCAACACGGGCGGGCGACCAATCCAGCAGTTGAGCTTGCCGGCCGGTACGCCGACGTGGGGCGCGGGCTGGAAGAAGGCAGCCAAGGAAAGTTACATCTACCAGACCAGCCTCGGCGCACAGGGCTCGGTCATGTCCTATCGAGACAACTACCTCGACCTCGACCCAACCTACAAGGACCAGTTCGGCCAGCCCTTGCTGCGCATGACCTTCGACTGGAAAGATAACGACATGGCGATGACGCAGTTCATCGGTGGCAAGGTCGAACAGATCGCCAAGGCGATGAACCCCAAGCACATCAGCATGGGCTTTAAGAAGAAGGGCGAGCACTACGACGTGCGGCCGTACCAGTCGACTCATAACACCGGCGGCGCACCGATGGGCACCGACCCCGCCACCAGCGCCATCAACCGCTATCTGCAGGTGTGGGACGTGTCCAACGTGTTCGTGATGGGCGCCAGCGCCTTCCCGCAGAACTTTGGTTACAACCCGACCGCCGTTGTTGCTGCACTGGCCTACTGGTCGGCCAAGACAATACGCGAACGGTATCTGAAGAGCCCGGGGGCACTGGCATGAGCGGTGCACCGAAGGACGAAAAAAGGCCGATGTCTACGACGACTCGCCTGCGCATCACGGGCGTTGGCATGGTTGTCGCTGCGGCGTTGACGGCTTGGGCGTTCGCACAGAAGTCGGAGCCGTTGAATGGCACCCGACCGGCAGCGGAATCGAAGGCGGCGGCAGCGGCGTCTGCCACTGCTGTAACTTCGGCGGCCGAACCGGCAGCCTCTGCCGACACTTCTATGGAACGCGGTCGCTACCTTGCCAAGACGGGCGACTGCATCAGCTGCCACACCGGCCCGGGCACCGCGCCGTTCGCCGGCGGGCTACCGCTGAAGACACCGTTCGGCACCATTGTGTCGAGCAACATCACGCCCGATAAGAGCGCGGGCATCGGCGACTACACCGAGGCCGACTTCGCTCGAGCCTTACGCGAGGGCGTGCGGCGCGACGGCGGGCATTTATACCCGGCTATGCCGTACCCGTCGTTTGCCAAGCTCGGCGACGCCGACATGCACGATCTCTACGCCTACTTCCAGCAAGGTGTTGCGCCCTCGGCTGTCAAGCCGCCGGCCACTGATTTACCGTGGCCCTTAAGCATGCGATTTCTGATGATCGGCTGGAACCTCCTGTACCTCGACAAGGGCGTGTACGTGGCGGATTCGTCGCGCAGCGCGGCGTGGAACCGCGGCGCCTACTTGGTGCAAGGCCTTGGCCATTGCGGCGAATGCCACACGCCTCGCTCGATGCTCGGCGGCGTTAAGGCCAACAGCGAGCGCAAGGGCGACCGATACCTCGCAGGCGCATTGATCGAAGGCTGGCTGGCACAACCGCTGCGCCACGTGGACCAGCCAAGCGCGGCGCAATGGTCGACCGATGACATGGTGATGTACTTGAAGACCGGGCGCACCGTGCACACCGCGGCCTTCGGCCCGATGTCGCAAGTAGTCGAGAACAGCACGCAGTACATGACGAGGGAAGACCTGGGCGCGATCGCGACGTACTTGCAATCAATCGGTGCACCGGCAGGCATGCCAGCCATCGCCGTCACGCCGCAGGTGGCGATTGTCGCGGCAGCCGATAAGCAACCAGCGACGCAGCAACTGCGGTCGGGCACGTTGGCAGACGCGGGCGCGCTGGTCTATCTGAACAACTGCAATGCGTGCCATCGATCCAGCGGTGCAGGCGCCGATAACGCCTTTCCGGCGCTGGCCGGAAACACCGTCGCCAATGCAAAAGATCCGACCTCGCTGATTCGCATCGTGCTTGAGGGATCGGCGCGACCGGGCACTGTCGAGTCTCCTTCGGCGTTGGCAATGCCACCGTTCGGTTGGCGCCTCACCGATGCCAACGTGGCCGACATGCTGAGCTTCGTGCGCACAAGTTGGGGCAACGAGGCGGACGCGGTGACGGCAGCGCAAGTGGCGAGCGTGCGCAAGACGGTCAGCGCGGCAGCGCTTAAGGCCACGAGTCCTAATTCAATTGCGCCGAGATGATCGGCGAATCCGAGAAAGCGACTATGCGTCTTGCGCTGCCGGGTAGCTTGCTTGCTTAAGAGAGCTCTTCACCCTTTGGCTCCATGCCCAGCATCCGCGGCAATGCCTGCTCTTGCCGTACCCGACATTGTTCGTCAGGCGGCCTGCCGCAGACGGTCTTCTCGATCGCATACAACTCCCGGATGCGTCGCGGCGCCTCCTGTGCCTGCGGTGAGTCGGTGTCCTTGTGCGGTTGCGGCGGTCCACCAGGCATGCGGATGAAATCTTGGACTCCCAAGGGGTAGTTTATGTATTCATACAAAGACAGGTTTCGAGCGGTTGAGCTATACATCAAGCTCGGCATACCCTTCAGGGCGACCATACGTCAGCTCGGTTATCCAACCAAGAATCGATTGCGACTTCCAGGCAGCCGCGCCGAACGAGAAGTGGCTGACTGACATCGCCGAGTTCCAGATCTCCACCGGCAAGGTGTACCTCTCGCCCATCATCGACTGCTTCGACGGCCTGGTCATCAGCTGGCCCATTGGCGAGCATCCCAATGCTGAACTCGTGAACACGATGCTGGATGCGGCGATAGAGACCGTGGCCGATGGCAATGCCCTACCTATCGTTCACTCTGATCGTGCCGCCCACTATCGCTGGCCTGGTTGGCTCTCCAGGATCGGTGACGCGAAGCGGGGTCGATCAATGTCTCGCAAGGGCTGCTCGCCCGATAACGCTGCATGCAAGGGCTTCTTCGGCCGCCTGAAAACCGAACTGTTCTACCCGAGGGGCTGGAAGGCCACTACGGTCGAGCAATTCATCAAAGAAGCAAATTGTAAGCGACCAGCCACGGCATCTTGAGAGTTGGTGTCCAGAAGCCGACGATGGTGTCCACTACAAAAAATAGGTGGACACCATGGAAGAGACAAAGAGGATTGTGCGACGCATGCACACGCCCGAGTTGAAGCGGGCTGTGCTGGACGAGTGCCGTGCAGGTGCGTCGGTCGCGAGCGTGGCGATGGCGTTCGGAATCAATGCCAATCTCGTGCACAAGTGGCGTCGGTCTGCACAGCGCGCAGTTGTTGCGACCGGGAGCGCAGCAACGCCCGCCATGCCGACGCCAACGTTTATTCCGCTGGTGATCGGTGCGCCCACGGTGCAGCCACCGACACACGCGCATCCTCAGGAGTTGCGCATTGAATTGCGCGGCGGCGCCTTCGCCGCGACGGTCACCTGGCCGATGTCGGCGAACGCCGAGTGCGCCGGGTGGCTGCGAAAGCTGCTGCGGTGATTCGCATCGACGCGTTGTGGCTTGCCGCCCAGCCGGTGGACATGCGAGCTGGCGCCGATCGATTGCTCGCACGCGTGGTGCAGGTCTTCGGTTGCGCCCAGGCCCATCATGGCTACCTGTTTGCCAACGCACGGACGACGCGAATCAAGCTGCTGGTTCATGACGGCTTCGGTGTCTGGTGCGCAGCACGACGCCTCAACGAGGGCCGCTTCGTCTGGCCACGCGAAGCGCGCGCAGATGCCAGTGCGATGGTCGTGACGCAGCAGCAGTTCGACGCCTTGGTGCTCGGTCTGCCGTGGGAGCGACTCGAACAAATGAAGGCGATCTCGCGGATGTGAATTGCGACCCGGAGGGCTTGCCCAGGGCAATGCGAGCATGTCCGTATGGTCACGCAGGCCATGGCTCTGCACAATGAAACCATGCTCGATTCGCTCGCCGGACTCAACGTACAGGACCTTCAGGGTCTGAGTCCGGATGCGTGGGCCGAGGTGGCCGCGCAGATGCTCGCTCGCATCGGCGAGCAGAGCGAATTCATCGCACAGCAGGCGCAGCTGATCAAGTTCAAGGACGTGAAGATCGAACGCATCATGTTCGAGCTCGCTCGTCTGAAGGCTTACCGGTTCGGGGCCAGGACCGAGCGCATGGACGCCGGGCAGCGCCAGATGTTCGAGGAGACGCTGGCCGAAGATCAGGCCAGCCTGGAAGCACAGCTGACAGCGCTGCAGGGCGAGCAGGCTGCGTCCTCGGCGCCACCTCCCGATGAGAAGCCCGCACTCAAGCCACGGCGTGCGCTCCTGCCCGATCACCTGCGGCGCGTCGACTACAGCCACGAGCCTGCCAACACCACCTGCCCGACCCCGGGTTGCGGTCAGGCGATGGCGCGCATCGGCGAGGACATCACCGAGAAGCTCGACGTCGTTCCGGCCGAGTTCTTCGTGCATCGGCACATCCGCGGCAAGTGGGCCTGCAGGTGCTGCCAGATACTGGTGCAGCAGCCAGTCGCTCCCCAGATCATCGACAAAGGCATTCCAGCCTCAGGACTGATCGCACATGTGCTGGTCAGCCGCTTCGTCGACCACCTGCCGTACTACCGCCAGGAAAGCATCAACGCGCGCTCGAACGTGCACACACCGCGCTCGACGCTCGCCTCGTGGTCAGGACAAGGAGGTGCTGCATTGCAGCCGCTCTTCGATGTGCACCGCGAGTTCATCCTGCAGTCCAATGTGCTGCATGCCGACGAGACGCCGGTCAGGCTGCTCGACCCCGGCGCCGGCAAGACAAAGAGAGCCTATGTCTGGGCGTATGCGAGGAGCAAATTCGATCCTCTGCCGGGCGTCGCCTATGACTTCTGCCTGGGTCGTGGGGGCAAGTACGCCGTCGCGTTCCTGGGCGACTGGTGCGGCACGCTGGTGAGGGACGAGTTCCGCGGCTACGACAGCGTGGTCAAGCTGCATGAACGGAAGGCGGCCGGTTGCCTGGCGCACGCGAGACGAAAATTCGACGAGCTCATCAAGGACAACCAGAGTCCGGTGGCCCTTGAGGCGGTGCAGCGCATCGCCCTGATCTTCCGTATCGAGCGCGAGGTTCACAGTCTGAGCATCGAGGAGCGGCTTGCCGTGCGGCAAAGCCGATCGAAGCCGCTGTGGAAAGAGATGCACGTGTGGCTGCAGCTCGAACGCGCACGTGTGCCCAATGGCAGTGGCATCGCCGGGGCGATCGACTACAGCCTGAACCACTGGGACGCGTTGACCGAGAACCTGAGCAACGGCAACGTTGCCGTGGACAACAATCATTGCGAAAATCAAATTCGCCCATGGGCCCTCGGAAGGAAAGCGTGGCTATTTGCCGGAAGCGAACTGGCAGGCCAACGCGCTGCCATCGTGATGAGTCTGGTGATGTCGGCCAAGCTCAACGGGCATGACCTCTGGGCGTATCTCAAGGACGTGCTCGAGCGGATACCGACGCAACCCAATAGCCGCATCGAAGAGTTGCTGCCGCACTGCTGGAAACCGCAGGGCTGACGTGAACGATCGCCGTTGGGGCGACGTCAAGATGCCGTGACGGGACGCTTACAGTAAATTCGTAGATCCGCTATTACAACGACAAGCGGATAAAGATCTCCCTCGGCTGTCTCAGCCCCATCGGACACCGAGAGAGTCTCGGACTCAAGACATCAAACCATTCCAAGCTTCTATCCGCATTCCCGGTGGGCCAATTCTTGGTCGGCGCAGACAAACGCACTTCTGACTTCACCCGGGGGGCCGCCTTGCGCAACTTGAGCGTCACGTCCAGACCAAAGCCACGGCGGAAAAAGCTCAGTGCGTCATCGATTCGCTGCTGGATCCTGGAACAAATCGGCTTTCAGGCGGCAGTCCCGGCGCCCGTCTCTAGGATCACGCGCGCCGTCTCGGCAGGTTGGTCCCAATGCGGAAAGTGACCGCTTCCCTCGAACCAGTGCAGATGGGCCGATGGGAAGGCTGCCAGTGCGCGTCCGGCTTGGCGCGGCAGCAGCAGGCGGTCATGGCAGCCCCAGCCGATGGTGACCCGGCCGGGAGTCAGTGCCGAACCTTGCTGCAGTGGACCGCGGGCCAGTTCACGCAGCGTGGCATCGAACACTGACGTAGCCGCCAAGCTTTGCAACTCGTACACGACAAGAGGCGGTGGCAGCTGCCACGGACGGGCCGACAACTGAGCCAACAGTAATGTACGGGTGAAAGCGTGACGTGACAGGTTGGGGTGGAGGGGGCGTAGCAACCGCACCAGGCGAATCGATGCCGCAAGCGTCCAGTGAAACCAGCGCGTCTCCCAGCCGCGCCAGAAACCGCCGGGATCGAGCGCCACGCAGTGCCGGCCGATGCCCCGCCGCGCCAGCTCTAGCACCAGCCGGCCCCCCACCGAACTGCCGACTAGGTCTGCTGTCGCCAGCCCTTGCAGCTGCACAAAGCTGACAAGGGCATCCACATAAGCCTCTACGGTCTGCGGGCCCACTAGCGGAGTCGATCTCCCGTGTCCCGGTAGGTCGACCAATATCAGTTCGCGCGAGCCGCTCAATGCGGTCAAGAGCGGGTCCCAGGTGCGTAGATTTGCCCCTAGCCCATGGACCATTAGTAGCGGCGGACCCGTACCTAAGCGTTCAAAGTGCAACATCGCTAATCATGATCCTCCTAGGTTCGCTCTCTTGAACTGACATCTCTTCCGAATTCCGGATTTTTAAACACTTGAGGTACGGTTGCTTCCCAGCAGAACCAAAAGGGCGCAATGAAAAGGTCACGATTCAGTGAAGAGCAGACTGCCTATTCGCTAAATCTGGCCGAGTCGGGTGCGCCAGTCGTCGATGTGTGTCGCCAGATCGACGTGTCAGAGGCGACGTATCCGAGGTCTAGAGAGCAACGGAACCTAAAAATCTAGATCGGACGCCACTGCCAGGAACTCCGCAGCACTTTTTGAAAACATCACAGGAGCCGATGCCGCGTGCTGCTTGAATTCGAGCGTGTAGCGCGCTCTTGCCGTCTTCGACATCTCGACTCTCCCTGCTTGAATTGAAACACTCAGCGAGAGGTACGTTTTTTGAGGGTAAGGTCAGTCAACGCTCGCAACGCCGCACTCATGTGCGCCTGCATTGACTCTCCCGCGCGCACTACATTGCCCTCGCAAATCCTCGCGACAAGTTCGGCATAGTCGTCCCATACTGCTGAAGGCTTCGATTGGTTTTCCGTCGCTCCATCCCTTGTCGGGAAAGAGAATCGAGGGACGCAAAGCCTCACGCACGACGGGTCTGCTCACTCCCAATGTTTCAGCAATCCGTCCCTCACCGGGAAGCGTGGCTTCTGGCGCAAGTCGTGCGTGTTCGATGTATTTGAGCAAGCACTGGACGGCTTTTCCCGTCAGGGATGCCCTGTCAAGCTTGGATAGTAGAAAAGGATGAGAAGTTGACGACGCGCAGGAGCGCCGCCAGCTACTGGAGATCGACCGCGCCCGAGCGGAGGCTCGCGCAGCCACCGCCGCTTAAGTCAAGGAGGTTGCACGTCGACAGGCAGTCGAGCTTCAGGCCAGCGAAGCCGCCCTCGCCGCTCAGACCACTCGGACATCGCTCGAACGGGAGATCGTCACGGGCTCGCTGATCATCGCAAAGCATCTGAGTGAGCTTACGATGACGCGCATGGCGTTTGAGGCAATGACCGCGCGGATGGCGGACCGGGACAATGCGGTTGCGAGTGAAGTGGAAGCACACCAGGCTACGTAGGCGCTGCTGGAGCGTGCGATCGCAGCGGTGGAGCAGCGGCCTGGCACGGGGGCCGGTCCGGGCCCTGCCACCAAGATAGCAAAGCCGAGACGTCCGAGGCCCAATCCTGCTGCATCATGATTTCAGCTTAGTGGGTTCGCGCCGGCACGTTTGTGAAATAGACGCGGGCATTGGGCAAAACTTTTCCGCTGCCTCACACTTGCTCACGCGCAAGCTGTGCGTTTTGGCTGGTGATATGACATGGCCGGGCGCACGAAACGCAGTTCGGTCGCGCACCAGATCGTTTGCGGCGTTGGGCGGCGTTGGGCGGCGTTGCGCAACTGAGCGCCGAAAACCGGTCCGCCTCATGCGATGGAGCGCCTGCGGTACAGCCTGCTACACGAAAGCGGTGGCTATCGCGTCATGGCCAAGGTGCTGACGCTGGTACTGGTGCCCACAGCGGGTATGGGGGCGGTGACTATGGAGCTTGCACTCTGCTGTTACAACGCTTGGGTGAGATTGCGGTCGAGTCGTTGAAGGTAGCGCGACAGGACGGCAAACGATTCAATATCCGGCGCGAGGCGAAGGATCAGACCATCGATTGTCTGCTCTGGTACGACCGCGGCCGGCTGCACTCGACACTGGACTTTGTCAGACCAATGCAGTTTGAGCAGGGCTGGCTTGCCGGCTAGCAACAGCGGGTCGATTCATGAACTAGTTCATGGGGTATGGATTCCGGGGGCAAGATCAGCCGTTAACGTTTCGCGCAAATTTTTTAATGCACGTCTTACATAGGTTTTGACCGTGCCAATGGGCATGCCACTGTGCACTGACACCTCGCTGTATGTCATTTCGTTTAGAAATTTCAAAGTAAGAACTTGACGATGTGTTGCTCTAAGTTGGCCAAAGGGGGGTGCGGCGGAATTCTTGGACTGGTTATGCCAAGAGTCCCAGGCTTTTGCGGTACTCGTTCGGGCTGAGTGCGCCGAGCGAGATCTTGATGCGT
>JANXTS010000015.1 GCA_025352265.1 Variovorax sp.
AGAGCCGCGGCGATCATGAGTCTGATCCAGTCGGCACGGCTCAACGGGCACGACCCGTACGCGTATCTGAAGGACGTGTTCATGCGGCTGCCGACGCAGCCGATGAGCCGCGTCGAGGAGTTGCTGCCGCATCGCTGGGCGCCGGGCACGAACTGAATCACTACCGCACGGACGTGTACCAGCGGTCGGCGTCAAGATGTGTTTGCCGGGTGCTTACCTTCCCGCTTGGCCTCGACCCAGTTGAACAGGGTCTCCTCGATCACGCCCAATGTGCGCGCCGCCGCCGCGATGCTCTGGCCGCCCTCGACCAGCCGCACTGCCTCCTGCTTGAATTCGAGCGCGTAGCGCGCTCTTGGCGCCTTCGTCGTTTCGACTCTCCTTGTCTCAGTTGAAACACTCGGCAAGAGATACGTTTTGCGGAGGCACGGTCAGTCTCGATTGGACAAGTCGGCAGCGGGCATGGCACCTAAAATGCTTCGCTGTCTTCACCATCCCACAACTACTGGCACCTCAATGAGCTCAATCAATTTCATCGGCGGCGAAAAGGGCGGCGTCGGCAAGTCGGTCACGGCACGAGTTCTCGCGCAGTACTTCATCGACCACAGCCGCCCTTTCGTCGGCTTCGATACCGACCGCTCGCACAGCTCCTTCACCCGCTTCTACGAAGGCTTCGCGTCGCCAGTCGTGGTCGACAGCTTTGAAGGTCTCGACACGGTGGTCAACGGTTTTGAGCACAACCCGCAGCAAAGCGTAATCGTCGATCTGGCCGCACAAACCCTGGCGCCGCTGTCACGCTGGATCAAGGAATCGGCGCTGTTCGATGTCTTCAAGGATCTTGGCGTGACCGTCAATTTCTGGCACGTGCTGGACGATGGCAAAGACTCGACCGACCTGCTCGGCACGCTGATCGACACCTTTGGCGACCGGCCCAATTACATCGTGGTGCAGAACTACGGCCGCGGCAGCGACTTCGGCATGTTGCTGGCGTCCCAGTCGCTTTCGAAGGCCATGCAGCACAAGGCGTTGGTCATCGCGATGCCGCGACTGCACGACGCGAGCATGCGCAAGATCGACGCACAGAACAGCAGCTTCTGGAAGGCGGTCAACGACCGCGAAGGACCGCACGCGCTTGGCCTGCTCGAACGCCAGCGGGTAAAGGCGTGGCTGTCGACGGCTTACGCCGCCTTCGACACCCTGCCGCTGTAGTCGCGTGGCACGTTGCGGCGCGCCAGCAAAATCACGGCGAGTACCGCGAACCCCACGAACGCGATGAACGACCAGTTGGCGATCGACAGCTTCAGAAATGTCCAGTCGATCTGCGAGCAGTCGCCACCACCGCGAAAGATCATCGGCAGCGCGCGCTTCAGCGGAAAGGTCTCGATCATTCCGTAGAAGTCGCGGCCGCACGAGACCACTTCGGGTGGATACCACTGCAACCAGCTCTGCTGGGCTGCGGTGTAGCCGCCGGCCAGCGCCGATAACAGCATCAACACCCCGCCTGCAATTTGCACGCCCTTGTTGTTCGTCGCGGCCGCCAGCCCAGCGAACAACGCCACCAGTACCAGCGCATAGCGCTGCACGATGCACATCGGGCACGGCTCGAGCCCTACCACGTGCTGCAGATACAGGCCAAAGGCCAGCATCAAAACGCAAGCAAGGCAAATCAGCGCGTAAGCGCGGCGTGGTGCGCCGAGGTACCAATCGATCAAGGGGAAACCCAGTCTTCTTCGACGAACACCTTGGCTTTGCGCGGCGTGGCGACAACCATGTCGCCTTCGTGCAAACCCAAGTCCCGGAACTGTTGCGCAGGGAGTTGCGCTTCAATGATGGTTCCAGAGCCCGGATTATCTGGATTAGATTCCTTGGGTTCAAGCTCCAGTCGTGCGGTGGGGCCGACAACGATCACGCGTGTCAGCGTGGCGACTATTCCAGTCGCACCAGGCGTGTAACGCGCGACGCTCAAATCGTGCGGTCGAACATAGGCCAGCGCCCTTGCATCGCGCGCTCCGCTGTGCTCGGGCGAATCCAAGCGCACACCGTCGAGCTGCACTTCGCCGTGGTCGGCACGGCCGTGGAACAAATTGACGTCGCCGAGAAAGCCGTATACGAACGGACTGGCCGGCCTGTCCCACACGTCTTGCGGCGAACCTACCTGTTCGATCTGCCCCTTGTTGATAACCACGACCCGATCGGCCACTTCGAGTGCTTCTTCCTGGTCGTGCGTGACGAAGATGCTGGTGACATGCAACTCGTCGTGCAGGCGGCGCAGCCAACGGCGCAGCTCCTTGCGTACCTTGGCGTCGAGCGCGCCGAAAGGCTCGTCGAGCAGCAACACCTTGGGCTCCACCGCGAGCGCGCGCGCCAATGCGATGCGCTGACGCTGGCCACCCGAAAGCTGCGACGGATAGCGATCCGCCAGCCAGTCGAGTTGCACCAGCTTCAGAAGGTCCATCACCTTCTCCTTGATCTTGGCTTCGCCCGGACGCGTGCTGCGCGGTTTGACACGCAAGCCGAAGGCCACGTTTTCGAACACGGTCATGTGTCGGAACAGAGCGTAGTGCTGGAACACGAAGCCGACCTGACGCTCCCTTACATGCACATCGGTGGTGTCTTCGCCCGAGAAAAGGATGCTGCCGGCGTCGGCCGTTTCCAAGCCGGCGATGATGCGCAGCAATGTGGTCTTGCCGCAGCCCGATGGGCCGAGCAGAGCGACAAGCTCGCCCGACGCGACGTCCAGACTCACGTCGCGCAGCGCGCGGAACTCGCCGAACTGCTTGCTGATATTTCTGATTTCAATGCTCATACGTTTCTTTTAATCAGGCGGCCTGTGGTCGCTCGGGCGGCAGTTCCGCGATCGCCTTCATCTCCCGTTCGTGACGCCACTCGATCACCGTTTTGATAACCAGCGTGACCAGTGCGAGGATCGCCAGCAACGACGCCACGGCGAAAGCGGCCACCGACTGGTACTCGTTGTAGAGCACCTCGACATGCAGCGGCATGGTGTTGGTCTGCCCGCGGATGTGGCCCGACACGACCGACACAGCGCCGAACTCACCCATGGCGCGCGCATTGCAAAGAATCACGCCGTACAGCAAGCCCCACTTGATGTTGGGCAAGGTCACACGCCAGAAGGTCTGCCAACCGGTCGCGCCCAGCACGATTGCAGCTTGCTCTTCGTCGGTG
The DNA here is from genome assembly GCA_025352265.1 of Variovorax sp. Lineage (GTDB taxonomy): Bacteria > Pseudomonadota > Gammaproteobacteria > Burkholderiales > Burkholderiaceae_C > Variovorax. The sequence continues at coordinate 3,184 of JANXTS010000015.1, forward strand.
CCCTGCGCCTGCATCAGCGGCACGAGTTCGCGCGCGATGAACGGAAAGGTCACGAACACCGTCGCCAACACGATGCCGGGCACCGCGAAGATGATCTTGATGTCGTGCGCCTGGAGCCACGGACCAAACCAGCCCTGCGCCCCGAATACAAGCACGTAGATCAGCCCCGCGACGACCGGCGACACCGCGAACGGCAAGTCGACGAGCGTCGTCAACAACGACTTACCGCGAAACTCGAACTTGGCAATAGCCCAGGCTGCGGCAACCCCAAACACGAGGTTCAGCGGCACCGTGATGGCAGCCACGATGAGCGTCAGTTCGATCGCGCTCCACGCATCGGGCTCTTTCAAGGCTTCGAGGTAAGCACCTAAGCCTTTGCGCAACGCCTCGGTGGCGACTGCAGCGAGCGGCAGCACCAGAAAAAGGAACATGAATACGAGCGCGATGGCGATCAGTGTCCACTTGACCCACGGCGACTCAGTGGTCCCTGCCTGCGCCCTGCGAATCACTTTCGCCGGCGCGCTCACAGCGGTGCTCCTGCACGCCTGCGCTGCCACGTCTGCAGTCCATTGATGACCAGCAACAGCATGAACGACAACACCAACATCACCAAGGCCACCGCGGTTGCACCGGCGTAGTCGTATTGCTCCAGCTTGCCGATGATGATGAGCGGGGTGATCTCCGAAATCATCGGCATGTTGCCGGCGATGAAGATCACGGATCCGTATTCACCAATCGCGCGCGCGAACGCCATCGCAAAGCCGGTGAGCAGCGCCGGCATGATGGCCGGCAGGATCACCCGCATAAAGGTTTGCAGGCGCGTCGCACCCAGCGATGACGCGGCCTCTTCCAGTTCTTTTTCGGTGTCTTCGAGCACAGGCTGCACCGTGCGCACCACAAAAGGCAAGCCGATGAAGATCAGCGCGATCACGATACCCGCGGGCGTGAAGGCCAGCTTGATGCCGTACGGCTCCAGGAACTGACCGATCCAGCCGTTTCCCGCCAGCAGCGCAGTGAGAGAAATACCGGCTACTGCGGTGGGCAGCGCAAAGGGCAGATCGACCAGCGCATCGACGATCCGCTTGCCTGGAAATTTGTAGCGCACTAGCACCCACGCCACGAGCAAACCGAACACGAGGTTGACCAGTGCCGCAATGAACGACGCACCGAAAGTCAGGCGATACGACGCCATAACGCGCGGCGCAGTGACCGCCACCCAGAACTGGTCCCAGGTGAGCGTGAAGGTCTTGAAGACCAGCGCCGACAACGGGATCAACACGATGATGCTGAGGTACATCACCGTGTAGCCGAGCGTCAAGTTAAAGCCCGGCAGCACCTTTTTGGAAGTACCCCGGGCCGTCGCTGGTGCGAGCGGCGTTGCCGCGGATGGCAACGCTGAAGACGCGGCGGTCACTTGCTGCCGGGCGTGTAGAGCTTGTCGAACTGGCCGCCGTCGTTGAAGTGCACTTTCTGTGCGTCGCCGAGGCTGCCGAAGAGTTCTTGCACCGTGAAAAGCTGCACCGGCTTGAATGTGTCGGCGTACTTCTTGAGGACTGCTTGCGAGCGCGGGCGCAGCGCATGCTTGGCAGCGATCTCCTGCGCCTCGTCAGAGTACAGCCAGTCGAGGTAAGCCTTGGCAAGTTCGCCGCTGCCCTTTTTGGCGGTCGTGCGCTCGACGATGGCAACCGGGTTTTCAGCCACGATGCTGATCGACGGATAGACGGCGTCGACCTTGCCGGCGCCGAACTCACGATCGATGGCGACCACTTCGGATTCAAAGGTAATCAGCGCATCGCCGATGTTGCGTTGCAGGAAAGCCGTGGTCGCATCGCGGCCACCGCGCGCCAGCACCGGCGTGTTCTTGAAGAGCTTGCCGACGAACTCGGCCGCTTGCGCGTCGGTGCCGCCCTTCTTCTTCACGTAACCCCAGGCTGCGAGGTAAGCGTAGCGGCCGTTGCCGCCGGTCTTGGGGTTGACGATGACCACTTGCACGCCCGGCTTGATCAGGTCGTCCCAGTCCTTGATGCCCTTGGGGTTGCCATTGCGCACCAGGATCAGCATGGTCGACGTGGTCGGCGACGCATTGTCCGGAAACTTCTTCGGCCAGTCCTTGGCGACCACGCCGACGCCAGCCAGAAAGTCGATGTCAGTACTGGTATTCATCGTGACGACATCGGCATCGAGGCCGTCGGCCACGCTGCGGGCCTGTGCGCTCGAGCCACCGTGCGACTGATCGATCTTCACGTCCTTGCCGCTGACTTTTTTGTAGTGCGCGACGAAGGCGGCGTTGTAGTCCTTGTAGAACTCGCGGGCCACGTCGTAGGAGGCATTGAGCAGCGTCGTGCTCTGGGCGAAGGCCGGCGCGGCCAGCGTAGTAGCCGCGAGCGCGAAAACCGTGACGAGGGTCTTGAATCTGAAAGTCATGAGGTTGCCAAAAGTTCTTCTGAATACAACGACTGGAAAAGTGCCAAGCCGAGCGGCCAGGGCCCGTGCCCCGACTCGATATTGATGTGGCCCGCATTTTGCATCCGGACGAACTCGCTGCCCCAGGCGCGGGCATAAGCGCCAGCCAGGCGAACCGGACAAAACGGGTCATTGCTGCTCGCCACCAAGATGCTGCGATATGGCAACGGTGCATAGGGGACCGGTGCGAAGTCATGCAACACGGCGCGGCGTTCGGGGTCGGCGGGCGCTACCAGCAATGCGCCCTGCACCTTCGCTGCGGCTTCCGGTGGCAGATGTGCGACCGCGATGCAGCCCAGGCTGTGCGCCGCGATCACGACCGGCTCGTCACCGTCGAGCACCAGCTTCGTCAGCGCACCGACCCAGGCCGAGCGTGTCGGCGAGACCCAGTCGTCCTGTACGACGCGCTGAGCGCCCGGCATGCGCTCTTCCCATAGCGTTTGCCAATGGGAAGCGCCGGAGTCGCGCCAACCGGGAACGATGACGATGCGAGGCTGCTTCACGGGCGAGGATTTGCCGCAGGCTTACTTGTTCGGCTGAGGTGTGATCCGCAGGTAAGGCCTGACGGCCTTGAAGCCTTTTGGAAAGCGCTCGGCAATCTCGGCCGGGTCCTGAATGCTCGGGATGATGACCACGTCGTCGCCGTCTTTCCAGTTCACCGGCGTTGCCACCTTGTAGCCATCTGTGAGTTGCAGCGAGTCGATCACACGCAAAATTTCATCGAAATTTCGGCCGGTGCTCGCGGGGTAGGTGAAGGTGGTGCGCACCACATGTTTCGGATCGATGATGAACACGCTGCGCACGGTCGCCGTGGTCGACGCGTTCGGATGAATCATGTCGTACAGGTCGGACACCTTGCGATCGGCGTCGGCCAGAATCGGAAAGTTGACCGTGGTGTTCTGCGTCTCGTTGATGTCAGCGATCCACTCCTTGTGCTTGGCCGCAGGGTCGACGCTCAGGGCGATCGGCTTCACGCCGCGCTTGGCGAAGTCGGTGGCCAGTGCAGCGGTCTTGCCCAGCTCTGTCGTGCATACGGGCGTGAAATCGGCCGGGTGCGAAAACAGCACCACCCATGAGTTTCCGGCCCACTTATAGAAGTCGATCGGACCTTCGCTGGAGTCCTGGGTGAAGTCGGGGGCGGTGTCGCCGAGTCGCAGAGTTGCCATGGTCGCTCCTAGAGGTAGCTGGTTCAGGGGTCAGCCGACGATTGTCTGGAGCTTTGCTTCATCGGCAAACGACTGTCTCCTTGTTTGGTTATGGTGGTTTACGCATAAGGGCACACCACCTACCGAGTTCGACATCTGAAAGTCATGTCAGAAAAAGCGCATGCGGCTCATCACCGTTGATGTTTTCGGCCAAAAAGTCGATCAGCGCTCGAATGGCCGGCACCAATGCCCGGCGCGCTGGGAAAACCGCATGCGAAATCGCGGGCGTCGGACCCCACTTGGGCAGCACCTCGACGAGTCGGCCCAATGCAAGATCGGTTCTGCATATGTAGTCGGGCAACACGGAGGCGCCAATGCCGTCGAGCACCGCGAACTGCAGCGTGGCGAGGTCGTCGGCGAGGTACCGGGGCGAATGCGAGTGGTCGTACACCGCGCCCTTCGGCCCTTCGAGATGCCAATGCGCTCTGCCCTCCCCCGCAGACATCGCCACGGTGTCGATTCGCGCCAGATCGGCCGGCACGACCACCGGCCCTTGCTTCGTCAACAACTCCGGCGTGGCGACCAGCAAGCCACGGCTGACACCGAAGGATTTGGCGACCAGCGTCGCGCTGTCTTCTATGGTGGACCGCACGCGCAAGGCTATATCGATGCCCTCCTCGACCAGATCGACAGGTCGGTTCAGTACGCGTAGCTCTATGCGTACCGCCGGGTAGCGCTTTAAAAATATCGGGATCAATGGCCCGACACTGCTGTGCGCCAGCGTCACCGGGCAGCTGATTCGCACGGTGCCTCTTGGCTCGGCTTGCACCTGTGCCACTGCCTCCTCCGCTGCCTGTGAGGCATCGCGCATGGCCGCGCAATGCCGCAAGTACACCTCGCCTGCGGGCGTGAGCGAAAGGCGGCGGGTACTGCGCTGCATCAGTTGCACTCCAAGTTGCGCCTCCAGGTCGGCCACCCGTCGCGAAAGGCGCGACTTGGGAACGCCGAGCGCCCGGCTAGCTGCGGCAAAGCCGCCACGCTCCGCCACTTCGGCAAAGAACACCATGTCGTTGAGATCTTGCATGTCATCGTCCTGTTTACAGAACGATATAAGCCGATTTTTGGCACTTATCAACTAATCGACTCAAAAATAGAATTATTGGATCACTTCGAGGATTGAACATGAAACTGCTCCATATCGACTCCAGCATCCTGGGCACCAGCTCCGTATCGCGCCAGCTAAGCGCTGAGACGGTCGCTGAATTCCGCGAGTCGCACCCCGACGCCACCGTCGAATACCTCGACCTGGCCATCGATACCCCCAATCATTTCACTGCCGACGCACTGGGCAGCAAGATCGGCGTGCAGGCACAACCCACCGAAGCGCAAGCACGCGAGAACGCGAGAACGCAGTGTCCGAAAAGCTGGTGAGCCAATTTCTGGCCTCCGACGTCATCGTCGTCGGCGCCCCGCTCTACAACTTTACGGTGCCGACGCAACTGAAGGCATGGATCGACCGCCTAGCCCAACCAGGCCGCACTTTCAAGTACGGCGAAAAGGGACCGGTCGGCCTGGCCGGAGGCAAGAAGGTCTTCGTTGCGATCACGCGCGGCGGCGTGTATTCGACGACCGAAGGCGGTCAAGCCCTCGAGCACCAGGAGTCGTACCTCAAGGCGATATTCGGTTTCTTCGGTGTGACCGACATCACGTTCATCCGGGCTGAAGGCCTGGCGATGGGCGATGCAGTCAAGATCCCCGCCATTGCAGCGGCACGAAAACAAATCGATGAAGCTGTCCAAGGCGAGACGCTCGCCGCCTGATTGGCACAACGTTCCGGGCTTCTTCGTCTCCCGGTTGTGAGGCCGCCGGGTGCACGCTTCAGCCGTTATGCATCTTGACCCAGGCTGCGTACTTGTAAATCCAGCTCTGCAAGAAGTTCTGAGTCGACTCGATGCCGATGTGGCCCTTGTCGTCGAACATGCCGTCCTTCATCTGGATGAACGCCTCGGGTTGGCCCAAAGTCGGCACATCGAGGTAGGCAAGCACATTGCGCAGGTGCTGCTGCGCCAGCGCGGTGCCGATGGCCCCGCCAGCGATGCCGATGACGGCCGCTGGTTTGCCGGCCCACGCACTTTGACCATAGGGTCGTGACGCGTGGTCGAGCGCATTTTTCAAGACACCGGGAATCGAGCGGTTGTATTCGGGCGTGATGAAGAGCAGGCCCTGCGTGGCCGCGATTTCCGTCTTGAGCCGCCTCACCGAGGCGGCCTGGTTGGCGTCATCGTCCTGGTTGTAGAGCGGCAGATCGTCGATGCGCAAATGTTCCAGCGTGAAGTCTGAAGGGGCAAGGTGTGCGAGCGCCAGCGCGAGCTTGCGGTTCATCGAGTCCTTGCGAAGGCTGCCAATGACGACACCGATTTTGTATTGGCTCATGGAATCTCCAAAGTTTGGTTTGACGGGTGTAAACGTGCCTACGCGGCGCAACTCAACCAGCCGCTCGACCCGTTGAAAGCGCCTTGTCGATAGCCTGGTGCAAATGCTCCAGGCCGAACGATACGTCGGCAAAAACGCCGTTCACGTAGAAGGTCGGCGTGGCGCGCACATGCAGGCGCTCCGCACCGGCCACCTGTTCCTGCACGCGCTGCAGGTAGACGTGGTCGCGCATCTCGTTCTCGAAGCGCGGTATGTCGAGTTCCAGCTGGTTCGCGTACTGGTGCAGGTGCTTTTCGTCGAGGTGTTGCTGGTGGTCGAACAGCAGGTCGTGCATCTGCCAGAACTTGCCCTGCGCGCCGGCAGCCTCGGCAGTTTCTGCCGCCGACTCCGCACGGGGATGCACCTCGCGCTGAGGAAAATGGCGGAACACGAATCGCACGTCCGGCCCGAAGTGCGCCAACATGATCTTCAGTGCGGCATGCGCCTGACCGCACGAAGGGCATTCAAAATCGCCGTACTCGACCAGCGTGACGCGAGCCGACTTTGAACCATGAATATGGTCGGTAGCGCTGTCTGGCGCCAACAGGGGATTGACCTTGGTGGAAGCTGTTTGTGCGTTCATGCGAGTTATTGTGAACCTCGCTGTGCGCCTGCGTCTCTCCCCGAAGGATTCTGTTTCAGTTCCTGACCAGGTCGGGCGGTGCGACATTCGGTTCACGCGTAACTTCCCGAGATTGCGCCTGCGTCACGCTGCAGCCTGCCGGCACATCCTGGGTCACCCAAACGTTGCCGCCGATGGTCGCGCCTTTTCCAATGGTCACCCTACCGAGGATGGTTGCGCCGGCGTATATGACGACCTCGTCTTCGAGCACCGGATGCCTTGGCAAGCCCTTTTTGAGATGCCCTTCGCCATCGGTCGGAAAGCGCTTGGCGCCGAGCGTGACTGCCTGATAAAGCCGCACGCGCTCGCCGATGACCGCCGTCTCACCGATCACTACGCCCGTCCCATGGTCGATGAAAAAACCCGCGCCTATCTGCGCACCCGGGTGAATATCGATACCGGTCTGCGCATGCGCCCGCTCGGCCACGATGCGCGCCAGCAAGGTCAGGCCGAGCTTGTACAGCGGGTGCGCCATGCGGTAGTGGATCATGGCCAGCACGCCGGGATAGCACAGCAAAACCTCGTCGACGCTGCGCGCAGCCGGGTCGCCGTGAAAGGCTGCCATGACATCGGTGTCGAGCAGCATGCGAATGTCGGGCAGTTCGGCCGCGAAGGCGCGGACCCGCTCTTGCGCATCGGTACTCAGTTCCGCCAGCTCGGCGGCTGTATGTCGCCTTGTGTGTCGCAGCTCGAGCGTTGCCTGCGCATGGAGTTGATGCAACGCGGCATCGAGCGTGTGTGCGACGTAGAAGTCTTCGCTCTCCTGGCGTAGATCGGTCGGGCCGAGCCGCATTGGAAAGAGCGCGCCGGTCAGCGCTTCGACCACTTCGGCCATTACGTCGCGCGAGGGCAGCTCGCGCTCGCCACCCTCTTGCGAACGCCTTTGCGACTCTCGCCAATTGCGCCGGACCTGATTCAGGCCGCTCACGATCTCGTCTACCTGGAACCCCGCCATACGCTGCCCCCGTGCTTGTTTTGTTGGACGTCGATTTTGACTGTACCGAGCATCGCACTGTTCGCCGGCTCCCGCTTAAGCGAGCCGACTGTGCCCACTGCGGGTGCACGCATCGGCATCGGTCCCGGGATCAGTCCCGGATTTCGAGCGCGCGATTGACCCTCAGGGCGATCAAGGTACAGACCGCACCGGACAGCAGGTAGACGCTGACGGCGACCAGTCCGAAGCGAGCCGACAAGCCAAGCGCCACCAGTGGCGCGAAAGCCGCACCGATAAGCCACGCGAGATCGGACGTGAGCGCAGCCCCGGTGTAACGGAATTGCGCCTCGAAGTTGGCCGTGACCGCGCCCGCCGCCTGGCCGTAGGACAAGCCGAGCAGCCCGAAGCCGACCAGAATGAACAAGTCTTGCAACATCGGACCGCCGCCGAGGAGCCACGGCGCGAACAGACTGAAAGCGCCGATGAGGATGGCCAGCGTACCGAGCGTGTTTCGGCGTCCGAAACGGTCTGCGATCCAACCGGAAACGACGACGCCCGCAATGCAGATCACCGCGCCGCAAATCTGGACCACGAGCACATCCTCGACCGTCTGGGTCGAATACAACGTCATCCACGAGAGCGGGAACACGGTCACCAGGTGAAAAAGCGCGTAGCTCGCCAGCGCGGCGAAGGCGCCGATAAACAGATTGGGACCCCTCGCTTTCAACAACGAACCGACCGGCACCGGCTCCAGTTTGTTCTCTTTCAACAGATGCTCGTACTCGTTGGTCACCACGAGCCGCAGCCGGGCAAAGAGTGCCACGACGTTGATTGCAAACGCCACGTAGAAAGGGTATCGCCAGCCGTAATCCAGAAAGTCCATCGCCGACAGGTTGGTGTACAAAAACAGGAACAGCCCACTGGCGATGACGAAGCCGATAGGCGCGCCGAGCTGCGGAATCATGGCGTACCACCCGCGACGACTGCGTGGCGCGTTGAGGGCTAACAGAGACGACAAACCGTCCCACGAACCTCCCAACGCAATGCCCTGGCAGAAACGCAAAATCGACAACAACACGATCGACGTGAACCCGAGGCTCCCATAGCCCGGCAGAAAGGCCATTCCTGCCGTCGAAAAGCCGAGCAGAAACAAGGCAGCCGTCAGCTTGATGCCTCGTCCGAACCGCTTTTGGATGGCCATGAACGCCATGGTTCCGATCGGCCGCGCAATGAACGCGAACGAGAAAACCACGAACGCGTACAGAGTGCCTTCGAGTCGCTGTGCAAAAGGAAAGAAGACCGCCGGGAAAACCAAAACCGATGCAATACCGTATACAAAGAAATCGAAGTATTCGGAAGCACGACCAATGATGACTCCCACCGCGATTTCGCTCGGCGCGATGCCTGAATGGTTGGCAGTGACGCGGCGGGTGTCGTCCTCCATGCCCTGTGGCGAAAGGTCGTTATGTTGCTGACTGACGCTGGCCATCATGCTTGCTCGTGTAAGGGTTTTATTCGTTCGAATGCGACAGATTCGCACTGGTTCGGAGAAGTTGCCATAGGACAAAACGCCCAATGCCAAGAATAGCCCGATCGGCGTAGATTCTGCTCATTATCAAGACCGAGTCCACTTTAAATTGTCTGGTATGACCAAGCTCAAGAACCTCCGCGGATTGCTTTTTATGCCCGCCATTGCACTCCTGTCGGCCTGCAACATGGTGTCCATGAACCCTTCGGGCGATATTGCGATCCAGCAGCGCAACCTGATCGTCACGTCTACGCTCCTGATGCTGCTCATCATCGTCCCGGTGATCGTGCTGACGATTGTTTTCGCGTGGCGCTACAGAAAATCGGCTGCAAATGTGCATGCCGACTACCAGCCTGACTGGAATCACTCGACCCAACTCGAGCTTGTCATATGGGCTGCCCCGTTGATGATCGTGATTGCCTTGGGTGCGATGACCTGGATCAGCACTCACACGCTCGACCCCTATCGACCACTGGCTCGGCTGGACGCCGAACGCAGCATTCCGGCAGACGTAAAGCCGCTGGTCGTCGAAGTGGTGGCCCTTGACTGGAAGTGGCTCTTTATCTATCCCGAACAAGGAATTGCCATGGTGAACGAACTGGCCGCGCCGGTCGACCGACCGATCAGTTTCAAGATCACGGCGTCATCGGTCATGAACTCATTCTTCATTCCTGCGCTTGCAGGGCAGATCTACGCCATGCCCGGCATGGAAACGACGCTCAACGCCGTCATCAACAAGGCTGGCGTCTACGATGGCTTTTCCGCCAACTACAGCGGCGCCGGCTTTTCCGACATGCGCTTCAAATACCACGGCGTGAGCCAGGCCGACTTCGACGCCTGGGTCAAGTCGACCCGGGCTGGCGGCAGCCGCCTCGACCGGGCCGGCTACACCGTCTTGGAAAAGCCCAGCCAGCGCGCGCCGGTGGCCCGTTTCGGTGCCGT
>JANXTS010000082.1 GCA_025352265.1 Variovorax sp.
ACGGCAAATGGGTCATGCAAACCCCAAGATGCTGTTCACCGTTTACGCAAAGTGGATCGACGGGGCAGACAGGGGCCGGGAGAAAGCCAAGATGGAAGTGATGCTCGCTGCCCGGATCAATCTCCCATAAATCTCCCAGAGCTTCATGAAGCTGGTCATCTTCATTGGGAAAACTTGGTAGGCGCGATTGGACTCGAACCAACGACCCCCACCATGTCAAGGTGGTGCTCTAACCAGCTGAGCTACGCGCCTAAGGATGCATTCGAGAACGCGATTATAGCCCGAGAAATCGAGTTGTTCAGCGCCGTCGTGCAGAACGGACACCGGTAACCCCGGCGACGACCTTCAACACGTGCGAAAGCCGTGCCGCATCGGTTATCTCGACAGTGAACGTCATCCACGCGGTGCCCTTGATCGACTGAGTCAGCACGCCGATGACGTTCATCTTTTCGCGCGTGAGCACTTCTGAAATATCGCGCAGCAAGCCCTGCCGGTCCGATGCCTCAACCGCCACGTCGACCGCATACACGGCGCCGTCCTCAGGCTTGGACGCGCCCCACTCCACATCGATGACGCGCTCTGCATTGCGGCTCGCCATTTGCCGAAAGTTGCTGCAGTCGGCGCGATGGATGCTCACGCCGTGGCCGCGCGTGACAAACCCACCAATCACGTCGGGCGGCGCCGGTTTGCAGCACTTGGCAAGCTGCGTCATGAGCGATGAAACGCCGACCACCAACACGCCGCCCTTGGCCGACTTTTCGCTGCCGCGCGACTTGCGAATCAGCGCGCCGTCATCGGCACCCGGCACGGGCTCCGGCGGACGCAACAACATTTCAATGTTGCGCAACGAGAACTCGTCCTTTCCGACCACTTCGAACAGGTTGTCGGCCGACTTGAAGCCGAGCTGCGATGCCAGGTCGTCGAGCTTGATGGACGTCTTGCCTTCGCGTTGCAGCACTTTTTCGACCGCCTCGCGACCGCGCGCCACCGTCTCGTGCGTGATCTGCGCATTGAACCAAGCTCGCACCTTGGCGCGAGCGCGATGGCTCGCCAGATAACCGAGTTCGGCATTGAGCCAATCGCGCGAAGGACCGCCTTCTTTGGACGCGACGATCTCGACCGTCTGGCCGTTTTGCAGCGGCGTGTTCAGCGGCACCATGGCGCCGTCGATGCGAGCACCGCGGCACCGATGGCCAAGGCTCGTGTGCACGGTGTAGGCGAAGTCGACCGCCGTCGCGCCCTGTGGCAGTTCGACGATGGCCGCATCCGGCGTCAGCACATAGATGCGGTCATCGAACAGCCCCTGACCTTGCGAGCCGCCAGACAGGTCGCGTTCCCAGGCCAGCAGTTGCCGCAGCACTGCAATCTTGGCGTCGTACTCGCCGCTGGCCCACACGCCTGCATAGCCCTTGTGTCCGGCTTCTTTGTAGGCCCAGTGCGCAGCCACACCATGCTCGGCGTGGTCGTGCATTTCTTCGGTACGGATCTGGATCTCGATCGGCTTGCTGACCTGCCCATCGACCACCGCGCGTACGACGGTGTGCAGCGATTGGTAGCCGTTCGGCTTGGGCCGCGCAATGTAGTCGTCGAATTCTTCGTCGATCGGCTGGAAGTGCGAGTGCACCCACGCCAGCGCGGCATAGCAATCCTTGACGTCGGGCACCACCACGCGCAGCGCGAGGATGTCGAACACCTGCACGAAGTCGAGCGACTTGCCGCGCATTTTCTTGACGATGCTGTAGATGTTTTTCGGCCGCCCCTGAACCTTGGCCTGAACGCCTTGCTCGTTCAGCTGCTGCTCGAGCGTCGCGCGGAGTTGCTCTACATAACCTTCGCGCTCGATGCGCTTTTCATCGAGCAGACGGGCAATGAGCTTGTACGTTTCCGGCTCAAGAAACCGGAAGGAAAGATCTTCGATCTCCCACTTGACTTGCCAGATACCGAGCCGGTTGGCGAGCGGTGCAAACACCTGCAACGACTCGCGCGCCACGTTCTCGGCCACCGGCACCCTGCAGGCCGCCGCATGCCGCAAAGTCTGCAGCCGCGAGGCCAGCCGCAACATGACGACGCGCAGGTCTCGGGAAAACGCCAGCAGCATTTTGCGGACGTTCTCGGTTTGCGAGCCGAGGCCATCGGACAGTTGCGTGCTGGCCGTTGCCGATCGCGCCTGCTTTTGCACATGAACGAGCTTGGTGGTCTCGACCGCCAGCGCGGCGAAGTTGTCGCCAAAGACCTTGGCGATCACCTCTTGCGGGCGGTTCAGGTGCTGGCATGAATAGACCAGATAGCTCGCCGCCTGCATCGCCTCCGAACCGCCCATGTGCGCGACGATCTTGGCCACGGCGTCGGCATGGGCCAGCGTGTTCTCGCCCGTGTCCAGCGTCTCGTCCGCAATCAAAGGTGCGGCGAAGGCTCGCGCACGCGCCAGCATCTGGTCTATGACGGGCGTGCGATCGGCCGTGGCGGCAGACAGCGGATAGTCGACGACGAGATGCTCAGACACAGGAACAACCAGAAAACGGGGGTAAACGGAAAAGGCCTGACTTGTCAGTCGAGCAGAAACGCCGCAACGGCCGCACTTTGAACTGCCGCCACGAAGGTCGGCGCATGACCGACACCATCGAACTCGACGATCCGCGCACACGGGCCACGCCCGGTCATGGCGATGCCGGTTTCGCGCGACAACAGATCCGACTGTGCACCACGCGTTAGCAAGGTCTTTGCAGTGATGTTGTCGTACAACCCCCAAAGCATTGCCTGGCCGTGCGTAGCGGCCTCGGCGGTCATCGCACGCAGAGGCAGGGCGATGGCCGGATCATAGTGAAGCACGTAGGGGGCGGCATCGCCATTCGCTTCAACCTTGACGTCGCCGGCCGGGCTGCGCGATGCTGCAGGAACGACCATATGCCGCGACAGTTCGAGCCATTGCGCCTCAGAGTGCGGACCGAACGTGCTCGACAGCGCCCAAATGGCCTCAGCTGCCGCATTGAGAGATTCATAACTACCACCCTGCCCGACATAAGTGCCTATGCGCTGGAGCGCAGCAGGATCGAGTGTCGGACCGACATCGTTGAGCACCAGCCGATGGATCGGCGACGGCAAGTGAACACTCGGACTCCCAGCCACGGCGATGCCGATCAATCCGCCCATGCTGGTCCCGACATAGTCGAGCGTGCGGATCGCTCGCTCTGCGTGTAGTTGAGAAATCAGCGCAATGACGTCGGCCGCGTATTGCGGGAGCTGATAGCCATCGGGATTCTTGAGCCAGTCACTCTCGCCACGACCGACGATATCGGGGCAGACGACCCGAAGATCACCTCCGGCCCGCGCCAAAAGCACTTTTGCCAGCGTATCGAAATCCCGCCCCTGGCGGGTGAGGCCATGCACGCACAGCACGACTCGCGCGCTGCGCGGATCGCCCCACTGCCAGTACGCCATGCGATGCCTTCCGCAGGCGTCGTGGCAAGCCACGCGATGCAGGGTCGGTTCGGTCATAAAAGCAGGCTTCCGGAATGCAAACAATTGTCTCGCTGCATCGTAAGTCATCCGGAAACAGGTTGTCCCCGGACCAGGAGAAGGCTGAGCTACTTCAGCTGCACCGATCCCGACACGGTAACCACCACACTGGCCTTGCCGGCCTCGACCGGAACAGCCGAATCGGACGCCATCGACTTGGCCTCCATTGCCATCATGCGTGGACGCATCGGGCTCGCCTGGTTGGCGTTGACCGACACTTCGCGCAGGCTGTAGCCGGCAAAACCGAAGTCCTTGGCAAGCTCGACGGCCTTCTGTTTGAAGTTGTCAATCGCAAGCGTCTGCGCATCGGCCTCGACCTTGGAGCGTTGCTCACGGCTCAAGCCGAAGCCGACGTTACCGACGCTGAGCGTCGTGATGCGGCCGGCCGTTTGTGTAATGCGCGGAAAGTCGCGCCCTTCGAGCACCAGTTCGGCCGAACCCTGCCAGCCATTGATCTTGCCATCGCGCGTGTAGCGCGGCGACAAGCTGAAATTACCGGTGCGCACGTCGAGTTGGCCAGGCTGCGCGGCTTTGCGCGCCTCGGTCAGCGCGGCGTCGACGGCAGTCTTCAACTGCGCCTGCACGATTGCCGCGTCGGCATTGTCTCTCGAGGTGACGAGCGTCATGCTGAGCAAGTCCTGCTGGACTTCGACGGTGCCGATGGCCGATAACTGGAGCACGTTCTGCGGCGGCGCCGAAGTCGTGGACTGCGCGAAAGCCGTGGCTGCGACGCACAACGCGGTACATGCCGCCAACAATTTAATAGCGTTCAAAGCAAAAACTTCCATATAAAAAAAGAGCGCGCAAACCGGCCGGCGCATTGCCTGCCCACCTTGCCTCGTCATGCGGCATTCGTGCGCGCTACGGTCAGGGCCGCTGCAAACGCGGTGCCGGTACCTGTGCGGCACGCGACTCCGGTGCTTGGACCATACGCTCGACAGGTTGCGATTCTGCAAAACGGATCGCCTCGGTCCGCGTTGCCCATTGTTGTCGCACCTGTTCGCGCAACTGCGCAAGTTCAGCAGCCGTCAGGTGACGGCCGGCGGCGGCCTCTTCGCGTCGCACTTCCTCGCGTTGTGAAGCGCGATGCACATTTACCGCAGTGCGCATTTCGCTCCGGCGCTGTTGATTCACGGGCGTCAGTCCGTCTGGCGAGGCCATTGCAGGCACCACGAGCAGGACGGGCATGCACAGCAAAACAGCTACCAGGGGCGGCGTCTGACGTGAAAAATTCATGGGGCTAGGCGACAAGATACTGTGACTGTGCCATCGGTACGCAACGCGCAAACGTCTGGACGGCGTGCGGTCGCAAGTTTTGTAACTTAGTGTCAAAGCAATACGAAAACCGGCTCAATGGCCCGCTAACGCATTCAGAATCGACACTGTTACAAATTTCGTGTTGTAGAAATGAATCAAAACCCAGCTCGCACCGACAAGATTGTGATCGTCGACGACGACGCCCGCATCCGCGACTTGCTGCGTCGCTACCTGACGCAAGAAGGCTTTGAGGTCATCGTGGCGGAAGACGGTAAGGCGCTCAACCGCATCTTGCTTCGCGATACGGTCGATCTGATCGTGCTCGACCTGATGATGCCCGGCGAAGACGGCCTTTCGGTGTGCCGCCGCCTGCGTGCCGCGAACGACCGCACGCCGATCATCATGCTGACTGCCAAGGGTGAAGATGTCGACCGCATCGTCGGTCTCGAAGTCGGTGCTGACGACTACCTCGGTAAACCATTCAACCCGCGCGAATTACTGGCACGGGTGCATGCGGTGCTGCGCCGCCGTCCACCGCTCGAGGCGCCGGGCGCGCCGTCGACCGACAACGAGACCGTCAATTTTGGCCCGTTCAGTTTCGACCTTGGCTCGCGGACGCTAAAGAAAGACGGCGAAGAGTTGTCGCTAACCACCGGGGAGTTTGCGATGCTGAAAGCGCTTGTGCGTCATCCGCGCCAGCCGCTGTCGCGCGAAAAGCTCGCGCAGTTGGCTCGCGGTCGGGAGTTCGAGCCTTTCGACCGTAGCCTGGACGTACAAATCTCCCGCCTGCGCAAGCTCGTCGAATCCGACGCTGCCGCACCGCGCTACATCCAGACTGTCTGGGGCGTTGGCTACGTGTTCGTGCCGGACGGCGCCGCCTGAACTCCGTGGCGGCCACTGGCCCCAAGTCGACGCTGCCGAACCCGCTTGGCGAGGACACCGGCGCGGTAACGCTGCCGAGCCCCCTGGAAGGGTTGCCGCAGCGAGGCCGCGCACGCCTCAAGCTAGGCTTTAACCTCTTCTGGCGCACTTTTTTCCTGCTGGCGCTGCTGTTGTTCGGCTGCACCTTCGCTTGGCTGCAGACCTTTCGTGCACTCGAATACGAACCGCGAGCCATTCAGACTGCGCACCAGATTGCGTCGCTGGTCAACCTGACGCGCGCGGCGCTTGTGTATTCGGATGCGATCACTCGCGTGTCGCTCATCAAGACGTTGGCTGACCAGGAAGGCGTGCGCATCCTGCCGCGTGAACCGAACGACCGCTTCGAGGCCTACACAAGTGGGTCGCTCGATCAGCGCGTAACTGAGGGGTTGATCGACCAGCTCGGCGAAGGTACCAACGTGGCAAGCCGCGTCAACGACGAGCCGGGCTTGTGGATCGGCTTCACGATCGAAAGCGACAACTACTGGCTGCTGCTGGACCCGACGCGTTTCAGCCGGGTCGGAGGGCGCACTTGGCTGGTCTGGCTGGCTACGGCCGTGGTTCTGTCGCTAGCCGGCGCCGCCCTGATAACGCGCTTCATCAACCGGCCGCTAAAGCAACTGTCGCGTGCCACCCGGCAGGTGCGCGAAGGCGAATACGAGGCGCACCGGCTCGACGAGAGCGCGCGAACCAGCGAGATTCGCGCCGTCAACATCGGCTTCAACCGGATGGCCGATCAGCTCGCCAAGATAGAACAGGACCGCGCGGTGATGCTGGCTGGCATTTCGCACGACCTGCGCACGCCGCTGGCACGGCTGCGGCTCGAAACCGAATTGAGCGTGGCGGACGAAGATGCGCGAGACCACATGGCGGCCGACATCGCCCAGCTCGACTCGATCATCGACAAGTTCCTCGACTACGCCAGGCCCGACCATGTCGACTTCAAGCCGGTGCTTTTGCGCGATGTGATCGACGCCTGCATTTACGCAGTGCAGGAGCACGACGACATGAAGATCAAGGTCGATGTTGCGCCTGACCTGCGAGTAATGGCTGACGAGGTCGAGCTACAGCGTGTGATGTCTAACCTGGTCGAGAATGCGCGGCGCTACGGCAAGACTCCCGCCACTGGCGTGGCCGATATCAACATTCAGGCGCAGGCGCATAACGACGCCGTGCTCATCAAGGTTCGCGACCACGGCGCCGGCGTGGCGCCCGCGCTGCTCTCGCAGCTGACCAAGCCCTTCTTTCGCGGGGATGCGGCGCGCACTTCTGCAGCCGGCGCGGGTCTCGGACTGTCGATCGTGGCAAAAAACATCGAGCGCATGGGCGGCACCTTCGCGCTCACCAGCACCCCTGGCCGCGGCTTGGCTGCGCACATTCGCATGCCGCGCGCTGCGGCGATCAAGCCCGACGGTCCCGGTCCATCGGGCAAGAAAGTTGAAGTTCCGCTAAAGGGTGGCAGCGCGTTCGGGCCATAAAGAAAACTCGGGGCCGTTCCTGGGCCTGACGAGCCACGCGGAATCAGCGAGACAGAAGCACCACTGCCCGTGCTTCCATCGCACGCCCCTCGCCTACCGGCCCAAGCTTCTCTGCCGTCTTGGCCTTTACGTTGACCCGGTCGACCTCGATCGTCAAGACGGTCGCAATGCGCTCGCACATCGCGGGGATGTGCGGCGCCAGCTTAGGGGTCTGGGCGATAACGGTGCTGTCGACGTTGCCGATGGCCCAGCCCGCAGCACGCACACGCGTCGCAGCCTCAGCCAACAGCGCGGCCGAGTCGGCGCCGTAGAACCTGGCGTCGGTGTCCGGAAAATGCCGCCCGATATCGCCCAGCCCCGCAGCGCCCAGCAGCGCATCGGTGATGGCGTGCAACAGCACGTCGGCGTCGGAGTGGCCGAGCAAGCCGGTAGTGTGCGGCACCTCGATGCCGCCCAGCATCAGCTTGCGCCCCACGACCAACTGGTGCACGTCCCAGCCCTCGCCGACGCGAATGTCGAAAGTCGTCATTGTGGGTTGCCCTGCCCATTGTTCCGCCGACTCAGAAGCACGGCCTCGGCCAGCGCGAAATCTTCAGCGTAGGTCACCTTGAAATTCTGCGCACTGCCCGGCACCAACAGGGGCGCCAGGCCCAGCGCCTCGATGGCGCTAGCTTCGTCCGTCACGCTGTCGCCGGCTCGCTCCAGGGCGTCTATCAGCATGCCGATGCGGAACATCTGCGGTGTTTGCGCGAGCCACTTGTCGGCCCGGGTCAGGGTCGCTGCCACACGGCCTTCGGGTGACGCGACCTTAAGCGTGTCGGGCAGCCGCTGCGCAAGCAGGCCACCGGCGGCATCGTGCTCGCAGGCGGCGATCAGCGCCTCGATCTGCGTCGGCGTGACGAGGCAGCGCGCGGCGTCGTGCACCAGGACCCAGTCGTGCGGGCCGGCGCCTGCCGCGCGAAGCGCCTGCAAGCCATTGCGCACGCTTGCCGCACGGCTCGCACCGCCGACGTTGAACAAATACTCGTCGGTCCTCGGAAAGTCCGGGAGTAAGGTCGTGATTTCGCGATCGCCTTCGGCGACGATCAGGGCCAGTCCTGAGAACCGACCCGTCAACGCCCGAAAAGCATCGAGCGTATGAGCCACCGTCGGTCGCCCGGCAATCTTCTGGTATTGCTTGGGCAGCATTCCGCCCGCGCGATGGCCGGAACCTGCACAAGGGATCAGCACATAAAAGCGCGAAGACGACATGCAACTCCTGTAGACCGGCGCGCCGGGGATGCTGGACACGGCAGCGTATGGGGGATACGCCAGCGCGCCAGCAGCAATGGAGCACCCATTCTAGAATCTCTTTAGCGCTACACCCCTCGCCGTCCGGCGCGGGGTGTACTGCATTTCTCGAAGCGATTCATGGACCTCCCCCACCTTACGGCGGGCAAGCGATTCACGCTGCCCCGCCCTCCGCTGTCGGCCGACGCACTCATGTTGGCGCAGCTGGCGACACGCGAAAAAAACGCGGGCCGCGCTACCGCAGTCTTCACCGCTGACGCTAACGACGCGCAGCGCCTTATCGACGAAATTGCCTTCTTCGCGCCCGAGCTGCGTTGCGCGCTTTTTCCCGACTGGGAGACGCTGCCCTACGACAGCTTTTCGCCGCACCAGGACCTCATCAGCGAACGGCTGGCCACACTGTGGCGCATCAGCCAGAAAGAGGCTGACGTCATCCTCGTGCCGGCCACCACGGCGCTGTATCGGCTGGCGCCGCCGTCGTTTCTGGCGGGCTATACCTTTCACTTCAAATCCAAACAAAAGCTGCAGGATACGAAGCTCAAGGCACAGCTCACCCTCGCCGGCTACACGCACGTCACTCAGGTCGTGAGCCCTGGCGAATACGCGGTACGCGGTGGACTGATCGACCTGTTTCCCATGGGTTCGCTCGTGCCTTTTCGCGTCGACCTGTTCGACGACGAGATCGACTCGATTCGCACCTTCGATCCCGACACGCAGCGCAGCCTCTATCCGGTGCCCGAAGTGCGACTTCTGCCTGGACGCGAATTCCCGATGGACGACGACGCCCGCGCGCGTTTTCGCAGTCGTTGGCGCGAAATGCTGGAAGGCGATCCGACCAAGAGCCGCATCTACAAAGACATGGGCAACGGTGTCGCAACCGCAGGCATCGAGTACTACTTGCCGCTCTTTTTCGAAGAGACGGCGACGGTTTTCGACTATCTCGGTGTCGATACCACCGTTGTCTTGCACGGCGACCTGGAGCCGGCGTTCCAGCATTTTTGGCAGGACACCGGCGAGCGCTACCGGCTGGTGCGCGGCGACCCGGAGCGCCCCACGCTCCCGCCTGAGACGCTGTTCCTCAGCGCAGAACAGTTCTACCTGCGGGCCAAGCCGCATGCGCAACTTGCCATCCGCTCGGTCGACAACAGCGTGCCCTACTCCGAGTTCGACAAGCTGCCGCCCTTCGCTGTGGTGCGGGGCGCCGACGACCCGCTGGTCGGCCTCAAGGCGCACATCGCCGCGACGCCGCATCGAGTCTTGCTCATCGCTGAAAGCGACGGCCGACGTGAAAGCCTGCTCGACTTTTTGCGGGCCAGCGGTGTCAATCCACCATCGTTCGATTCACTCGCCGAATTCGAGGCATCGCCCGACGAGAGGATCGGCATTGCCACGGCGGCCCTCGCCGCTGGCTTCGCATGGCGTGAGTCGGGCATCGACTTCGTCACCGAAACCGAGCTGTTTGCAACCGCGCCGAGCACGCGCCGCCGCAACAAGAAGCAGGAACAGGTCAGCGATGTCGAGGCGCTGATCAAGGATTTGTCGGAGCTGAAGGTTGGTGACCCGGTCGTGCACTCGGCACACGGCATCGGCCGCTACCGTGGGCTCATTCACATGGACCTCGGCCAGGGTATCGACGCCGAAGGCAAGCCGCTGCTGCAGGAGATGCTGCACCTCGAGTACGCCGACAAGGCGACGCTCTATGTGCCGGTTAGTCAGTTGCATCAGATCAGCCGTTACACCGGAGTCAGCGCAGACGAGGCACCGCTTCACAAGCTGGGCTCGGGCCAGTGGGAAAAGGCCAAGCGAAAAGCGGCCGAGCAGGTGCGAGATTCCGCGGCCGAACTGCTCAACATCTACGCACGCCGGGCCACGCGCCAAGGCCACGCGTTCCGCTACTCGGCCGCCGACTACGAAGTGTTCGCGAATGACTTCGGGTTCGAGGAAACGGCAGACCAGAAGGGCGCGATTCACGCCGTCATCCAAGACATGATCTCCCCGCAACCCATGGACCGGCTGGTGTGCGGCGACGTCGGATTCGGCAAGACCGAGGTGGCCTTGCGCGCCGCCTTCATCTCGGTCACCGGTGGCAAGCAGGTGGCGATCCTGGCGCCGACCACCCTGTTGGCCGAACAGCACTACCAGACGTTGGTCGACCGCTTCGCCAAGTGGCCGGTCAAAGTGGCCGAGATGAGTCGCTTTCGTTCGGCCAAGGAAATCACCGCTGCCGCAAAGGGGCTGGCAGAGGGCACGGTCGACATCGTCGTCGGCACGCACAAGCTGCTTTCGGCGTCGGTCAAGTTCAAGAACCTCGGCTTGCTCGTCATCGACGAGGAGCATCGGTTCGGTGTGCGACACAAGGAGGCGATGAAGGCAATGCGGGCGGAGGTCGACGTGCTGACGCTGACTGCCACGCCGATTCCGCGCACGCTGGGCATGGCACTTGAAGGCCTGCGCGACCTGAGCGTTATTGCAACCGCGCCGCAGCGCCGCCTGGCCATCAAGACGTTCGTGCGCAACAAAGGCACCGGCGTGATCCGAGAGGCCGTGCTGCGCGAGCTGAAGCGCGGCGGGCAAGTCTACTTTTTGCACAATGAAGTCGAGACGATTCAAAACCGTCGCCAGAAGCTCGAAGAAATCTTGCCGGAAGCGCGTATTGCCGTCGCCCATGGCCAGATGCCCGAGCGTGAGTTGGAACGTGTGATGCGCGACTTCGTGGCGCAACGCTACAACCTGCTCTTGTGCTCGACCATCATCGAAACCGGCATCGACGTGCCGACCGCCAACACCATCGTCATGAGCCGCGCGGACAAGTTCGGCCTGGCGCAACTGCACCAGCTGCGTGGCCGGGTCGGGCGCAGTCACCATCAGGCGTATGCCTACCTGATGGTCCCCGATATCGAAGGCTTGACCAAGCACGCCGCACAGCGCCTTGAAGCGATCCAGCAGATGGAAGAACTGGGCTCCGGCTTCTACCTGGCGATGCACGACCTGGAAATTCGCGGCGCCGGCGAAGTGCTAGGCGACAACCAGAGCGGCAACATGATGGAGATCGGGTTCCAGCTTTACAACGAGATGCTGAGCGAAGCCGTTCGATCGCTCAAGGCCGGAGAAGAACCGGACTTGCTGTCGCCGCTCAGCGTGACGACCGAGATCAACCTGCACGCCCCTGCGCTGCTGCCAGACACCTACTGCGGCGACGTGCATTTGCGCTTGTCGTTCTACAAAAAGCTCGCGACGGCCAAAACGTCCGACCAGATCGACATCCTGCTGGAAGAAATCGTCGACCGGTTCGGTAAGTTGCCGCCGCAGGCGCAGACGCTCATCGACACGCACCGCCTGCGTGTGCTCGCGCGGCCATACGGCGTTATCAAGGTCGACGCCGCGCCTGGCGTGATCCACATCACTTTCAGAAAAGACGCGCCGGTCGATTCGATGGCGATCATTCACCTGATCCAGAAGAACAAGCACATCAAGTTGGCCAGCAATGAAAAACTGCGAATCGAGCGCGAGCTGAAAGAGCCGAAAGAGCGTGCGCAGATGGTGCGGGATGTGTTGCGAAGCTTGGGACAACCGATCGTCAAGGAAGCGGTCCCAGCATGAACGAACTTAAAAAACCGTCACTCGGCCTGATCATCCAGCGCCTAACGCCCCCGGCGCGCCTCACCGACTTCAAACTGATCGCCTTCGACATGGATTCGACGCTCATCAACATCGAATGCATCGACGAGATCGCCGATGCGGTCGGCAAGAAGGCTGAGGTCGCGGCCATCACCGAGGCCACCATGCGCGGCGAGATCAAGGACTTTAAGGAGAGCCTGCGTCGGCGCGTCGCCCTGCTGCGAGGCGTGCCAGTGACGGCATTGCAGCAGGTCTACGACGAGCGGCTGAAGCTCAACCCCGGCGCCAGCGAACTCGTGACGGCGTGCAAGGCCGCGGGACTTAAGGTGCTGCTGGTGTCGGGTGGCTTCACCTTCTTCGCGAACCGTGTGAAGGACAGACTCGGCATCGATTTCGCACGCTCCAATCTGCTCGACGAGGCCGATGGCAAGCTCACCGGGATGGTCGCGCAGCAAAGCTGGGGCGATATCTGCGACGGCGCCGAGAAGCGTAGAACGCTGCTCGAAGTCGCTTCTTTGCTTGGCATTGCGCCTGCCGAAACCATCGCCGTTGGCGACGGTGCCAACGACCTTCCGATGATGGCTGAAGCTGGCCTGTCGGTCGCGTATCACGCCAAGCCGAAGGTCCGCGAACAGGCGATGATTGCGATCAACGAAGGCGGCCTCGACCGGCTTCTGGAGATCTTGAAGTAAACGAAGCCGCCCCGCCGATAGATCAGACGGGCGTTCCGCGCCGGCTGGATTCGAACAGGAACCAAGTGCGTCGTTCGGTTTCGTCGATCCAGTTTTCAAGCAGACTCGACGAGGCGATGTCGCGGTGCTCGTCGGTCACGTTATGGGCTTCGCGCAGACGAGCTGCGAGCGTCGCATTGTCTTCGCGCAGTTCGGACAACATGTCGAGCGGATCGACATAGTCGCTGTCGTTGTCGCTGATGCGCTGCATGCGCGCGATGTGCCCTATGGAACGCAGGGTCGTGCCGCCGGTCTTGCGGATTCGCTCGGCGATCGGATCGGTCATGGCGTACAGCTGGTCGCCCTGTTCGTCGAGCAGCAAGTGGTAGTCGCGAAAGTGCGGGCCGCTCATGTGCCAATGGAAATTTTTGGTCTTCAGGTAAAGCGCAAAGACATCAGCCAGAACGCCGTTTAGCGCTGCGGCGATATCGACCGTGGCCTCTGCGGCCAGATCGCTCGGAGTGGCGAGCGGCGCCATGCGGCGCGTCGTTAGGTCAGCTTTTTTGCTCGCGGTGGGTTTTGCCATGGTTAGCCTTTTCGGTTGAGGAAAATGAACTCTAAGCGTTCGGCTCGGGCAATGCAGCGCCTTCTGCCGGTTTGGCGGTGCGATGGCCCGGCTTGCCGACAATCTCGACGTAGAACTGCGGACCGGCTTCTTTGGCGACGCCGTCCATCAACGCGGTGAGTGCCGAAAAATGGACGACCTCCGCACCTTCCGCCGTGACGCCGAACTTGCAGTCGAAATCCAGAAAGTCGATGCCTTCAGCCAGCGGTCGTCGACGCTCGCGCTTGATGTACTTGCGGATCTCATGCTTGATCGCTTCGAGAACGCGGTCGGGGTTCTTGCCTTCGGGACGCAGCTGGAAAGTCTTTTTCATGAGTCATCGTACCGTGTGCCTCCGCGGCAATGACAATGGCGGCCGGCCGCGACTACATTCGGCACTCAACGCGCATCAGGGAACTTTCATGGCACGGGCAAACGATTGGGCAAGCAAGGTGATGTCGCTGATCAACGGCGGCAACGCAGGCGCGGCGATTGCGCAGATCAAGGTCGCGCCGAGCGTCAAGGACCTGAAGGCGCTGCAAACGATCATGACGCTGTCGCGCCTGGCGGGCCGTTGGCCCAATGTCGACGCGGCCATCGCCGACAACCTCGTGGCGCTCGGGGCGCCGCGGCTACACCGCTCGCCGTAACTTTCAGAGCGCCTTGCCCAGCCTGGCGATGCCCTCTTCGATCTTCTCGACGTTGGCCGTCGCGAAGCTCAGGCGCAAGGTCGCCATGTCGGGCTTCTCGGCATAGAACGGCGCGCCGGGCACGAAGGCCACGAGCTGTTCGATGGCCCGTTTAGCAAACGCAGCCGCATCCGACGACCTGCCGTTTGCGCCCGTGAGTCGGGCCCAGAAAAACAGTCCGCCAACCGGTTGCTCGAAGGCAATGGCATCGCCCAACTCGCGCTTCAGCGCTGCAGCCATCGCCTTGGCACGCTCGCCGTAGACCTTGCGCACGTTGTCCAGCGTGGCCGGCATGCGACCGCTCTTGAGGTACTGGCCGGCCGTCGCCTGCGCGAAGGTACTGGTGTGGGCGTCGCTGAACTGCTTGCACATGGTGGCCTTAGCCAACAACTCGGCCGGCGCGATCATCCAGCCGATGCGCAAACCCGGGCTCAGCACCTTGCTCATGCTGCCGCAGTGCGCAAGCAGTTCGCGGCTGCCGGGCACGTCTTTGCTCAACGCCATGATCGACGGCGGTGGCGGCTCATTGAAGTAGAGGTCGCCGTACGGGTCGTCCTCGACCACCAGCGTCTGGTACTTGACCGCCAGTTCGAGCACCTTCTTACGACGTTCCAGCGTCAGCAGCGCACCGCTCGGATTGCCGAAGGTCGGGATCAGGTAGACGAACTTTGGCTTGTGCTCGGCGATGAGCTTTTCGAGCTCGTCTGTCTTCACGCCGTGCGCGTCGACCGGCGCGCTGATGAGCTGTGCGCCGTAGAGCCGGAAGCACTGGATGGTCGCCAGGAAGGTCGGCCCTTCAACGATCACTTTGTCGCCAGGCGAAATCATTGTCTTGCCGAGCAGATCGAGCGCCTGCTGGCTGCCGGTCGTGACGATCAGACCGCTCGGCTCGACATCGACGCCCTTGCTGTTCATGAAGGCTGCCAGTTGCATGCGCAGCGGCTCGTAACCTTCGGTGGCACCGTACTGGAGGGCACCGCCCGCTTCTTCGTTCAATGCCCTGGCGCTCGCTTCTTTCAGGCCTTCGACGTCGAACATGGCGCTGTCCGGAAAGCCACCGGCAAAGCTGATGATCCCGGGCGTGCCGAGCAACTTGAAGAGTTCGCGAATTGCGGAGGTTTCGACGTTGTCGAGGCGGGAGGCGAATTGCATGGTGGTTTCACTTTCTGAGCGCCATTGTCGAGCCAAGAGGACTGCAACGCATTACTAGCCAAAGGTAGTTTATTGACTTTACTATTTTTGAGTAGTAAATTAACTTCACCACTTCAAGGTAGTAAATTGCATGCGGTATCCGCTCGAAACCGGCCAGCAGCTCAGCGCCGTGCTGAAGGCATTGCGCCAGTCCTGCCAACTCACTCAGGCCGAGCTCGGCGAACAGCTTGGCGTGAACCAGAAACGTATCGCGCGCATCGAGTCGGCGCCCGGTGTCACGAGCTTCGACCAGATCTCGCGGCTGGTGGCACTCATGGGCCACCGCCTGATGCTGGAAGCATTGCCGTCGGCTGAAGCGCCGATCGTCACCAAGGACAAACCATGGTGAGCCGTTCTAAACGGGGGCGTGGCCCCCGGCACCCGCACCCGCTGGTGGTCTGGATCAATGGTCAGACGGTCGGCGAATGGACGGTTCGCGAAGGGGAACACCGTTTTCAGTACGCCGAGGAATGGACCGCCTCGCCAGCAGCGCGTCGACTGTCACTGTCGCTGCCAATGACGCCGGGCAACGCATCCCAGCGCGGGCCCGTGGTGCAGAATTATTTTGACAACCTGCTACCCGACAGCAATGCAATCCGCACCCGGCTGCAAGGCAAGTTCGCGACACCGAGCACCGACGCTTTCGACCTGCTGACAGCCATCGGCCGCGAATGCGTGGGGGCCGTGCAGTTGCTACCGCCCGGGGTGCTGCCCACAGGCTTCGACCGGATCGAAGCCGAGGCGCTGGACGACGCTGCCGTTGAGCACGCGATCAATGCATCGCTCTCGACGGGCCGTGTACTCGGCCAGCGCGACGATGAGGACTTCCGCATTTCGATTGCCGGTGCGCAGGAAAAAACGGCACTGATGCAACGAGAGGGCAAATGGTTTCGCCCGTTGAACGCCACGCCGACGACCCACATCTTCAAGTTGCCGCTCGGCCGGGTCGGCAACATGCAGGCCGACATGAAGGAGTCCATCGAGAACGAATGGCTTTGCTCGCGGATCATGTCGGCCCTCGGACTGCCGACGGCGCATTGCGATATCGCGACCTTCGGCGAGCGCAAGGTGCTCGTGGTGCAACGCTTCGACCGCGCGCTGCAGAACGCCGGCAGTGACAACAGCGACACGGAATGGATCGCCCGTTTACCGCAAGAAGATTTCTGCCAGGCACTCGGCGCGCCCGGCTCACAAAAGTACGAGACCGACGGCGGACCCGGCATGCGCGATATCCTGCGCGTGCTCGACGCCAGCAGCAACGCCACAGCCGACAAGCTCGCGTTCGTCAAGGCGCAGATGGTGTTCTGGCTGCTCGCTGCAACCGACGGCCATGCAAAGAACTTCTCGATTTTTCTGGAGCGCGGCGGCGCCTACCGGCTCACGCCGTTCTACGACGTGCTGTCTGCGTGGCCTGTCATCGGAAGCGGCGCCGATCAGATTGCTTTTCAAAAGGCCAAGCTGGCGATGGCGCTGCGCAGCAAGAGTTCGCACTGGGCGCTGCAGGATTTACGCGCGCGCCACTGGGACGGCGTGGCCAAGCTTGCGGGCCTAGGCGATGCACACGCCCTGTGCAACGACCTCCTCGCACAGTTGCCGGGCGCGCTCGACACGGTCGAAGCCCAGCTACCGTCGAGTTTTCCAGAGCACGTGGCGCGCGCAATCTTTGAAGGTGTGCGCAACACCGCAAAGCGGCTGACAGAAGCCGATTGAATCCACCACCAGAGAAACCAGGAACCGACTGACTTCATGAAAAAAGACGCCATCGTCCCCTTCTTCGCGACGCTGCAGGCGGCCAATCCGAATCCTGAAACCGAGTTGCAATACACCACGCCTTTCGAATTGCTGGCCGCCGTACTGCTCTCGGCACAAGCCACGGATGTCGGCGTGAACAAGGCAACGCGCAAGCTTTATCCGGTGGCCAACACGCCGCAAGCGATCCTAGACCTAGGCATCGAAGGGCTTGAGAGCCACATCAAGACCATTGGCCTGTACCGCAGCAAGGCGAAGCATTTGATCGAGACCTGTCGCATGCTGATCGAGTTGCATGGCAGCGAAGTGCCGCGGACGCGCGCCGAGCTAGAAGCACTGCCAGGCGTCGGCCGCAAGACCGCCAACGTGGTGCTGAACGTGGCTTTCGGCGAGCCGACGATCGCCGTCGACACGCACATTTTTCGGGTCGGCAATCGCACTGGACTGGCACCAGGCAAGACGCCGCTAGCGGTCGAACTTAAACTGGAAAAACGCGTGCCGATGGCGTATCGCCTGCATGCACATCACTGGCTGATATTGCAAGGACGCTACGTCTGCGTGGCACGCAAACCCAGGTGCTGGGAGTGTGCCGTGCATACGATGTGCGACTACAAGCCGAAGACGCCGGCGCCCAAAAGCTGAGCCACCGGGGTCGGCCTTTGGCAGACGCCTTTTTGCTCATGCTTCCACCACGAGCCACTCGCCAAACGCGATCGGATGCGATGGCCATTCAGCGGCATTTTCCGGAAAGCGAACGCCGCGCTGCAACAGCGACACGGCCCGCATGACACCCGCATGCGTCACCCACAGAGCGTCACTTCCCGAAGCACGCCAAGCGTCCCACGCAACGCCGACACGATGCATGAAAAGGCGCGTGCTCTCGCCAGTTCGACCCGCGCGCCCGTCGGAAAAATCGGCCATCCATGCATCGAACTCGCTGCGTGCGATGGCCTGCCAAGGCACCCCTTCCCACGCGCCGAAATTCATCTCGGCGAGGTTGGCGTCATAGCGGCACGCGGGTAAGTCAGGCCGCAGGGTGGCGATGTTTTTTGCCAGCACGGCACAACGCTGCAGCGGCGAGCTCACGAAAGTCGTGCCTGCTGGCAGCGGCACCTCGATGGCGGCCGATACGGCCGCTGCGGCGGCCAGCGTGCCAGCGTGATGCGCCGCCAGATCGGTCGTGCCATAGCAAAGGCCGGCTTGGGCGATCACCGGCGCGTGACGAACCATGCAGAGTTTCATCGCTGCTTCAGCGTCACATCACGGATATCCTGCCCGGAGCCATCGAGAGCGCCAACGCAAGGTAGATCGCCAGTTCACAGACCTGCTGCGTGGCACCGAGCCCGTCGCCGGTAAAGCCTTGGAGCCGACGCCAGAACAAACGGGCCATGAACACTGTTGCGACAGCCCACGCCGCCATGGCGGCGATGGTGGCTGGGCCGCCCGACCACCACGCGAGCAACATCACGGCCGGCACTGCCCACACGATGCCGATGCCCAGCGCGCCGTTCGCGATCGCGTCCGCCAGGGGCTTCGATTTACTTGCGCCGCTGTCGCCGACGTAAGGCATCCAGCGGATCAGGAACAGCGGTGCCAGACGCGACAGCACATGCGCGCACACGATCGCGCTCGCCACCGTCTGCACGCCGGCCGCTCCCGCCAGCATCGCCAGCAATGCGAACTTGAGACCTAGTGCCAGTACCAAAGCGATGGCACCGAAGGCACCGATGCGCGAGTCCTTCATGATCTCCAGCGCACGCGATCGATCAGCCGAACCGCCGAGCCCGTCGGCTGTGTCGGCCAGCCCATCTTCATGAAAAGCGCCGGTCATCAGCACAGTGGCGACAGTGCTGAGAATGGCGGCAACCCACCCGCCAGCGGCCCCGGGCAAGCCGCGCTCCACCACGAAGAAAACCGCCGCGCCCCACACACCGACAAGCCAGCCGACACCGGGAAAATGCGCCGCGCTGGCACGCAACATCTGCGGGCTGAAACCGACCCAGTCCGCCAGCCGACCAGTCACCGGCACGCGCGTAAAAAACTGCAGCGCCAGCAGGTAGTGGCGAATGCCGTTCATGCCCCGTCTTGCCGCGACACGCCCGCTGACTCGAAGCTCGCCATCTCGCGCAGGATACGGCTGGCAGATTCGAGCAGGGGCCACGCCAACGCAGCGCCCGAGCCTTCGCCCAGTCGCAGGTCGAGTCGCAACAACGGCTGCAATGCGAGGTAATCGAGCAGCAACGCGTGGCCCGGTTCGGTCGACACGTGCGCCGCAACGCAACGCTGCACCACGTGCGGCTGAAGCAGCTTTGCGACCAGTACCGCAGCACCGGTGATGAAGCCGTCGACGACGATCACGCGCCGCTCTTCTGCCGCCTGGAGCACCGCGCCGACCAGCGTGGCGATCTCGAAGCCGCCGAACGCGGCCAGCGCGTCCAGCGGCGCGACGGCATTGCGGTGCAGCGCGGTCACTTCGGTAAGGACGGCGCGTTTGCGGGCGAGTCCTGCTGCATCGAGGCCGGTACCGGCGCCGACGCAATCGTCGAGCGGCAGACCGGCCAGGCGTGACAGCAGCATCGACGCGGCAGAGGTGTTGCCAATGCCCATCTCGCCGAGCAGCAGTGCGTTGCCAGGCAGCATACGGACCACCTCGCGGCCGTTGGCAATAGCCTCTGCGCATTGAGATGGGTTCATGGCTGGGCCGATCGACGCGTCGGCGGTACCCGCAGCGATCTTGCGAATGACCAGGCCCGGAACCGGTGCGAAATCGTGCCGCACGCCGCAGTCGACGACCGTCAGCGCCAGTCCATGCTGGCGCGCGAGAACGCTCACCGCCGCACCGCCGCCCAAAAAGTTCTGCACCATCTGCCAGGTCACGTCGCTCGGATAGGCCGACACGCCGCGCGCCGCCAGCCCGTGGTCGCCAGCGCACACCAGCAACTGCGGATGCTGCAGCGTCGGTGACTCGCTGCCGAGGATGGTGCCGATGCGAACAGCGAGTGTCTCGAGTTGGCCGAGCGCGCCCACCGGCTTGGTCTTGTTGTCGATAAGGTGCTGCAGGCGTGCCGTGAGCGGGATAAGCGCGGCGTCATGGAGGTCGGCTATGTGCGGGATGTTCATTCAGCTTCAGCTCAATTCAAGTTCGGTCGGATTCAGATTCAGATTCACAGTCGGTCAATCGATCAGCGAGCGCAGTACGCCCGCATCGAAATGGGTGTCGATGTAGTCGGCCAGCCCGTCGAACACCGAGTCGAGCGTCGGCACGGTCGCACCGAACAACGCGTGCACCACGGCCGCGTCTTCGAACATGCCATGCAGATAGATGCCCATCACGTTGCCTGCGCCGTTCTGCCACGCCATGCCATCGTTCATCACCGGCAGCGCGAGGTCACCGGCCGCCGCCATGGCGCTGTGCTGTGCTGTGCGACCGTGGTGGATTTCATAGCCGTGCATCGCCACGCCAGACAACGCCGACCACGGCCCCGTCAGTTCGCCAAAGCGCGCGTCGCGGTGCCGAACCGTCTTGTCCGGGTCGAACATGGTGACCAGCGGCAGGAGGCCCAGACCAGGTGCGTTGCCATCGATGCCATGCGTGTCGATCAGCGCCTCGCCCAACATCTGCAAGCCGCCGCAAATGCCGAGCACCGCACCGCCGCGCGCGGCATGTGCCACGATCGCGCGGTCGATCCCTTGTGCACGCAACCAGGCAAGGTCGCCGCTCGTGTGCTTGGAACCTGGCAGCACGATCCAATCTGCATCGGCTAGCTCACCGGGGGTGCGCGCCCATCGCAACCGAACGCCCGGCACATTCTTCAGCGGCTGGAATTCATCGAGATTGCTGATGCGTGGATAAGCGACGACCACAACCGTCTTGCCTGAACCGAATTCCGCCGTATCGAATACGCCATCCTCTTCCGGCAAGCCATGCGACCACCACATCGGGAGCGTGGCCACGGTCGGCACACCCGTCAGTTCCCGAAGTTGCTCCGGTGCAGGCGCCAACAGCGACGCATCGCCGCGAAACTTGTTCAGCACGAAGCCGTGCAGCAACGCCCGATCGGCCTCCGGCATCAACGCCCAGGTGCCGTACAGATGCGCGAACGCGCCACCACGATCGATATCCGTCACCAGAAGGCAGCGCGCTTGCGCGTGTCGCGCCACGCGGAGGTTGACGATGTCCGACGCCATCAGGTTGATCTCAGCCGGCGAACCGGCGCCCTCGATCACCACCACGTCGTTCTCCGAACGCAACGCATTGAGCGCCTGCACGATGGTCGGCCACACGCGCTCGCTTCGGCCGCGCCACGGCAAGGCAGACAGGGCGTCGTTCACCTGCCCCATCAGCACGACCTGGCTGTGCGTATCGCGCTCGGGTTTGAGCAACAACGGGTTCATGCGAACCTCGGGTACGGCGCGCGCGGCCAGTGCCTGAAAGTACTGCGCGCTGCCGATCTCGCCGCCGTGGTTGTGCGCCGTGGGGGCAACGACACGCGCGTTGTTACTCATGTTCTGCGCCTTGAAGGGCGCGACCCTGAGCCCCTGGCGGGCATACCAGCGACACAACGCGGTCGCGAGCCAGCTCTTGCCGGCGCCGCTGGTGGTGCCCAGGACCATGACGCAGCGTGCGGTCAAGGGCGCAAAAACAAGATGTGCATGCCCTCGATTGTGGCGCGCTACGGTGCCTGCACCGAGCGCGTCTCGCAGATCACTCTTTCCTTCGCTCCGGCTTTGGTCGCACAGCCGGGTGACCTCCCGGCGATGGCCGGGCGGCTTGCCGGTTGGGCGGCGCCGCGCGTTCAGCGAAGCGCTCGGGGGGCCGCTGCGGGTGCGAAGCGGCTCCCGGCTGCAGAGCGCCCTTGTTGGCCGGTGCAGGCCGCGAAAGTGACGGGGCTGGCTGTTGGGGTGGCTGCTGGGCTGCCTGCTGGACATTGGCCTGCTTTGCGGCTTCGATCCGATCATCGCTGACGCGCGACATACGCGGAGTCTCCGGCGAGGCCGCTGGACTCGCAGCCGCTTGCCGACGATCCGGTTCCGGGCGCTGCATGGAAGCTGCCGATGGTGCCGACGGCGTGCCGATTGCAGGTGCAGACCGAACCATCTGTGCCGCCGGTAAAGCGACAGGTGCCCGGCCGGCCATAAAGGCGGCAACCGGCTTCGCGCTCGCCGGAACAGGCGCCTCGAGGCGCATCACCGGCGGCAGTGCAGCCGCGAGATGAGCAGCCGCCGGCACCGCAGCTTCGAACGGTTTTCCGCTCGCAGTTGCGGCCGCCGGCGCAGTCACCATGAAGTTGCGGGTGTTGGCAACGTTCGTGATGTTGGTCGTGTTCGTCACTTTGTTGGTGACGTTGTTGGTGACGTTGTTCGTCACGTTGCTGCTGTTGCTGATCGTCGTGTTTTGAATCCGCATGCCGACGTTGGTGACCGGCGGTGCGCTCGTCACCACGGCGGGTGGCGTACCGATCGGTGCGGGCACGATGAGACCCGGCCTCGAACCGGGCGGCGGCGGCACGAACACCCCCTGCGGGCCGATGGGCGCCAGTCCGGCGACAACACCGACTCCGATCGCGGCGAAGGCAAAAGACATGCCGAGAGGCGGAGGCACGAAGCGCAATCCCGGCGCCGACCAATAGCCGGAAACGAACAGCACCGCGTTGTCTCGATGTTCGTAGTACGGCTGGACCCATCCATAGCCGAATTGGGGCGGGGCCATCCAGCGCCCGGCAGACCAGACCCAGCGGTCGTGCCAATCCCAGTAACCACCGGTCCACACCGCCGTCGGAAACGGCGAGAGCGGGGGCACCTCGACCAACATTGCCGGCGGCGCCCAACTGACAGCGATCGGTTCCGGCTGCACCATCGGAGGGTCGATGTACACGCTGATCACCGGCGTCACCACAGGCGACGAATAGGCCACTGCCGCCGGCGGAAGCGGACTCATGTAAACGGGCGCCGGACGAACGACGACGTAGCGCGGCGGTGGAGGAGGAGGCGCGACACAGCCGGCGACCAAGGTAAGGAGGCACAGGGCAGCCACGTAGGTGGACTGCGGGACGATGTTTTTATTCATGAGAACGTGGCACTCGAAAAGCAGCGGTTGAGCCTTGGGAACCAAAAGGGCGACGTCATTTGTGAGCGCGCCTTTTGTATGGGATGCCCAGTCTGTCGGGCACCTCTCAACTCACTTGCCGATCTGGGCGCTGACGCCGTTCTCTTGCTGGTTCAACGCACGTTGGTCCAGCTTCGTGATGTGGCCGCCATCCTGACGCGCCATGGCATGTTCTTCGCGGCGAATCTGGCGATCCTGTTTGTGCAGCGCGGCTGCTTGCCCCGTGCTGATCTCGCCACTTTTCACTTCGTTGTGGATGCGCTGGTTCTGGTGGTCCAGCCGCGCGTTGACTTCGGTACGGCGCGGGTGCGCCTGCTGCCAGGGCGTTTCAGCCATCGCGCCGACGGTGAAGGTGGCCGCGCCGAAGGCGACCAGTGCGAGTGCCACGGAAGTGCGATTGAACATGAGGAGTCCTGAAGGAGTTGCATGAAACCGAACGGTCTCATGCGCTTACAACGCCGGTCGAAAAAGGGCTGTTGACGCGTCAGGAAATCTATTTCGTAAAAGTCGGCAGACCTTGAAAGCCGATTGCAAGGTACTGACTGCCGCAATCAAATCGCTCGGGCTCGCGTCAACACATAGTCCTGGTGCACGACGTTGTCGTAGTAGTACGGCTCAGCCATCGACTCGAACTCGCTGCGCAAGGCGGCAAGCTTCTCCGGCTCGCCTGCAAGCCGCTCCACCAGCTTTTGCAACGGGCCGATCGTGCGTTCCATTGCCAGTCGGTAATGCGATCGGCTCAACGCCGGAAACGCCATTACGCCGCGCTCGAAAAAAGGCGCGTCGAAACCTGCTCCGAGGCGTTCGGCGATCACCGCCAGGTTGCCCCATTGCGGCGGCGGCGATGAACCCGCGGGCAACGGCGCAGAATTTCGCCCGACGAACGCGAACATGCGGCCCACCATGTGCTCAGGTGGCCAGGTCGCGAAGGCGATGCGGCCACCTGGCTTCAGCACGCGGCGCATCTCAGCGATGGCGATCGCGGGCCGCGGCGCGAACATGTGGCCGAACTGGCTCAACACGACATCGAAGCTCGCGTCGGCATAGGGCAACTGCTCCACGTCGCCCTCGGTCCATTCGATCTCTTCGTGACCCGCGATCTGAGCGTTTTCATGCGCCTGTGCCAGCAGTTCCGGCGTCAGGTCGAGCGCCTTCACGCGAGCACCCGCGCGCGCGGCGGTGATGGCCGCGACACCGGTGCCTGTGGCGACATCGAGCACCGCCTCGCCCGGTGCTATGGCCGCGAACCTGACGAGGTGCGCGGATATTGGCGTGGTGCTGGTCGCGGTGGGCCCAAAAGACGCCCACATTTCGCGCTGGCGTTTCTTGAGTTCGGCAATTGGGTCGTGGTCCATGTGATCCTCCGTGCAATTTAGACGGCCAGACTGTATGCCTTGCAGCCGTGAAGGCAATGCCCTTGAAGGTCTATGCCTATCCGTTCACTGCCACCACCGCGGGCACATCCCAACCCCCACCGAGTGCCCGAATCAGCCCCACCGTCGCCTGGTATTGCGCAGACTTCACCTGCAGCGCGAGCCGCCGGTTGCGCAACTCACTGCGGCGAGCATCGAGCAGATCGAGCTGACTTACATAGCCGTTGCGATAGCGCGAATCCGAGAGCACCGTCGCGCGTCGCGCCGAAGCCACCGCCCTCGCCTGCACGTCCGACTGCTCCTGCAATAACCGCAGTGAAGCAAGCTGGTCTTCAACCTCCCGAAAGGCTACGAGCACCTGTTCGCGGTAACTCGCCAGTGCGCCGTCGAGCTGCGCGGATGCGCCCTGCACGCCCGCCTCGCGGCGGCCACCGTCGAGCAGTGGCAACGACAACAGGGCACCGATGCCCCACGAGCGTGCCGACCACTTGAAGAGATCGCTCAGATCGGAAGAGGCGTAGCCCCCACCACCCGTCAGCGCGATGGTCGGGAACCACGCCATCTTCGCGACACCGAGGCGCGCCTGTGCCGCTTCCATGCTGCGCTGCGCCGCAGCGATGTCGGGACGCCTTTCGAGCACGGTCGACGGCAAACCGGCTGGGATCGCCGGCAACGCTGTCGACCACTCGCCACTGTTCATGGCGAAGTTCGAGGCGACGTCGCCGGTGAGCACCGCCAGCGCGTGTTCGAGCAAGGCGCGTTGACGGTCGAGCGCCAATGCGTCGGACTCGGTTGCGGCCACTTCGGTCTGCACGCGGGCGACGTCGAGTTCGGCAAGATCGCCGGCCTTGAAGCGCCGCTCGGTCAGCCTCAGGGTGTCGGCGTAGGCATCGACCTGCTCGCGAACCAGGGCACGTTCGGCATCGAGCGCGCGCACCGACAAGTACGTCTGCGCCGTCTCGGCCTGCACCAGTAGCCGCGCGCTTTGCAGCAACGACTCGCGCGACTGCGCATCGAGCGATGCGGCATTACTCGCGCCGGAAAGTTTGCCGAACAGATCGACTTCGTACGACACGCTGGCACCGGCGTTCAACAGCGTCGACGGCTTGGTGCTCAGGTTGCGGTCGATACCTGCTTGCCGGCTCGCACCGGCGCCGAGGCCGACTTGCACCGAGCGATCGGCGTCGACGGTGCGCGCCAGCGCGCGTGCCTCACCGAGCCGCGCAGCCGCTTGCTGCACGCTGGTGTTGTTGACGGCCGCGCGCTCGACAAGTTCGTTGAGCATCGGGTCGTTGAACGCGACCCACCAGTTGCCGGCGGGCTGCACCGGCGCCGCGTTCGCGGTCAGCGTCGACGCGCCCTTGGCGGTCTGTTCCTTGAACTGCACCGGGGTCGTGACGCCGGTCGACACTTCGCCGGTAGAGGCGCAGCCGGCCAGCACCAGTGCAGCCACGAGCGGCAGCAGCGCGGTGCGCAGCGGGCGCGCGAAATACGAGAAATTGCTTGTCATGATGAATCTCCTTTTGGTCACAGTGACGCGGCCCTTACTCGAGCGACCGATGCGGCGCAGCGGGCTGCGCGTGCAGGCTGCCGCCGCCACCGAGTGCGGTGGGCGATGCCGGTGAAGGAGACGGCGACATCGTTCCTTCGCCGTGCTGCGTTAGCGGCTTGTTGCCCGCCAACCGGCGCAGCACCACATAGAACACGGGCGTCAGGAACAGGCCGAAAGCCGTCACGCCGATCATTCCGGCGAACACCGCCACACCCATCGCCTTGCGCATTTCGGAGCCCGCGCCGGTTGACAAGACCAGCGGCAACACACCCATGACGAAGGCCAACGAGGTCATTAGGATCGGGCGCAGCCGCAGCCGGCTGGCTTCGATCGCGGCCTGGATGGGAGTGCGCCCGGCAAACTCCAGCTCGCGTGCGAACTCCACGATCAGGATGGCGTTCTTGGCGCTCAGCCCGACCAGCACGATCAATCCAATCTGCGTGAAGACGTTGTTGTCACCGCCCGATATCCAGACGCCCGTCATCGCGGCGAGCAGGCCCATCGGCACGATCAGGATGATCGCGATCGGTAGCGTCAGGCTCTCGTACTGCGCGGCGAGCACCAGGAACACCAGCAGGATCGACAGCGGAAACACGAGGAACGCGGAGTTGCCGGCCAGGATCTCCTGGTACGTCAGCTCGGTCCACTCGAAACTGATGCCCTTGGGCAAGGTCTCGGCCGCGATGCGCGCGACGGTGTCTTGCGCCTGGCCCGACGAGTAGCCGGGGGCTGGTCCGCCGTTGACGTCGGCTGCGAGGTAGCCGTTGTAGCGCATCGCGCGCTCGGGTCCGAAGCTCGAGTTGACCTTCATCAACGCCGACAGCGTCACCATCTCGCCCGAAGTCGAACGCACTTTCAACAAGCCCACGTCTTCGGCCCGCGCACGGTAAGGCGCATCGGCCTGCACCCGCACGCTGTAAGTGCGGCCGAACTTGTTGAAGTCGTTCGCATACAGGCTGCCGAGGTAGATCTGCATGGTGTAGAAGATGTCCGTGACCGGCACGCCGAGCTGGCGCGCCTTGGTGCGGTCGATGTCCGCATAGAGCTGCGGCACGTTGACCTGCCAGCTCGTGAACATACCGGCGAGTTCGGGCGCCTGCGATGCCTTGCCCATGAACGCCTTCACAGCCTTGTCCATCTCGTCGTAGCCGAGCGAGGCGCGGTCTTCGATCTGCATCTTGAAGCCGCCCGTGGTGCCGAGACCCGCTACCGGTGGCGGCGGGAACATCACGATGAAAGCGTCCTGGATGCCGGCGAACTGCTGGTTGAGCTGACCCGCGACGGCGCCGCCGCTCTGGTCCGGACGCTTGCGTTGGTCAAAGGGCTTGAGCGTGACGAACACCACGCCCGAGTTAGAGCTGTTGGTGAAGCCGTTGATCGAGAGGCCCGGGAACGCGATCGCGTCTTCCACGTTCGGGTTCTTCTTGACGATCTCGCCCATGCGATGGATCACGTCTTCGGTGCGATCCAGCGTGGCACCGTCGGGCAGTTGAGCGAAACCGATCAGGTACTGCTTGTCTTGCGCCGGAACGAAACCGCTCGGCACCGCCTTGAACAGACCGAAGGTCACGCCGATGAGCACGAGGTAGACAACAAGCATGACCGTCTTGCGCGAGATCACGCCCTTGACGCCACCGCTGTAGGCCTCGGAACCGCGATGGAACAACTTGTTGAAGCCGCGGAACAGCCAGCCCAACGACTTGTCCATGCCGCGCGTCAACGCGTCCTTCGGCTGGTCGTGGCCACGCAGCAACAAGGCTGCGAGGGCCGGAGAAAGCGTCAGTGAGTTGATGGCGGAGATCACCGTCGAGATCGCGATGGTTACCGCAAACTGGCGATAGAACTGGCCGGTCAAACCGCTGATAAAAGCCAGCGGCACGAACACCGCGACCAGCACCAGCGCAATGGCGATGATGGGCCCCGACACTTCGCGCATCGCCTTGTAAGTCGCCTCGCGTGGACTCAAGCCCGCTTCGATGTTTCGCTCGACGTTTTCCACCACCACGATGGCGTCGTCGACCACGATGCCGATCGCCAGCACCAGCCCGAACAGGCTCAGCGCGTTGATCGAGAAGCCCAGCACATGCAGCATCGCGAAAGTGCCGATGACCGACACCGGTACGGCCAGCAGCGGAATGATCGACGCGCGCCATGTTTGCAGGAACAGGATCACGACCAGCACCACCAGCGCGATGGCTTCGAGCAACGTGTGAATGACGGATTCGATGGACGCCCGCACGAACTGCGTCGGGTCGTAGGCGATGCGGTACTCGACGCCTTCAGGCATCGCCTTGGCGATGTCGTCCATCGTCTTGCGCACGTTGGACGAAATGTCGAGCGCGTTGGAACCCGGCGCCTGGAACACGCCCATGCCGACCGCGGCATCGTTGTTGAGCAAAGAACGCAGCGAGTAATCGGCGGCGCCCATTTCGAGACGACCGATATCGCGCAGGCGGGTCACGGCGCCATCGGCACCGCTCTTCACGATGATGTCGCCGAACTCTTCTTCGCTCTGCAAGCGGCCTTGTGCGTTGATCGACAGCTGCATGTCGACGCCCGACAAGCCCGGCGAGGCACCGACCACACCGGCCGCGGCCTGGATGTTCTGACTGCGGATGGCCGCCACCACGTCGCTAGCAGAAAGACCACGCTGCGCGACCTTCTGCGGGTCGAGCCAGACACGCATCGAATACTCGCCACCGCCGAAAATCTGCACCTGACCGACACCGTCGATGCGGGCCAGTCGGTCTTTCACGTTCAGCACCGCGTAGTTGCGCAGGTAGTTGATGTCGTAGCGGTTGTTCGGGGAAACGAGGTGAACCACCATCGTCAAGTCGGGCGCGCTCTTGATGGTCGTG
This sequence comes from Variovorax sp., assembly GCA_025352265.1. Lineage (GTDB taxonomy): Bacteria > Pseudomonadota > Gammaproteobacteria > Burkholderiales > Burkholderiaceae_C > Variovorax. Next base: position 28,874 of record JANXTS010000082.1, read on the forward strand.
ATGCCGAGGCGGCGCACTTCTTCAGGCAAGCGCGGCTCGGCTTGCGAGACGCGGTTCTGCACCAGCTGCTGTGCCTTGTCCGGGTCGGTGCCGAGCTTGAAGGTGACCGTCAGCGTCATCACGCCATCGGTGGTGGCCTGGCTGCCCATGTAGAGCATGCCTTCGACGCCGTTGATGGATTCTTCGAGCGGCGTCGCCACTGTTTCGGCAATCACCTTCGGGTTGGCGCCGGGATATTGCGCACGCACCACCACCGACGGCGGCGCGACTTCAGGGTATTCGGAGATGGGCAGACCGCGCAGCGCGATCAGCCCGGCGATGACCATCAACACCGACAGCACGCCGGCGAAGATCGGTCGATCGATAAAGAACTTCGACAAATTCATGATGGTTCTCCTCGATCGTGAATCAGGACTTTTCAACCTGCGCTAGACGTTCGCGCTCGGGCTCCGGCTTGGCCTGCGAAGGCACTTCGTTCTTGGCGTCCATCGTTACCGTCTGCGGAGTAACCAACGCGCCGGGGCGGATGTGCTGCAGGCCGTTGACGACCACGCGCTCGCCGGGCTTCAGGCCCTTGCTCACGATGCGCAAGCCGTTGCTCGATGCACCCAGCGTCACTTCGCGGTACTCGGCCTTGTTGTCGGCGCCGATCACCATGACGAACTTCTTGCTCTGATCGGTGCCGATAGCGCGTTCGCTCACCAGCATTGCCTTGTCGGTGCGCGCCTGGCCCATGCGAATGCGGGCGAACTGGCCCGGCATCAAGGCACCGTCGGTGTTGTCGAAGGCGGCACGCACCCGCACGGTGCCGCTCTTGGCATCGACCTGGTTGTCGATGAGTTGCAGCTTGCCGAGCCACGGCGTGCCGTCGCTGGCGGCCGTGCCCATCTGCACCGGGATGTTCTCGATCAGGCCGCGGGCGGTGCTTCCTGCCGTCGAGACATCTTTGAGGGCGCGCACGATCACGCCTTCGTCTGCATCGAAGCTGGCGTAGATCGGGCTGACCGACACCAGCGTGGTGAGCACCGGTGCACCAGGGCCGGCGGCCACCAGATTGCCGACGGTCACTTCGAGCTTGCCGATGCGGCCCGACACCGGTGCGCGCACCTGCGTGTAGCCAAGGCTCAAGCGGGCGCTCTGCAGCGAGGCTTGGGCGGCGCGCAGATTGGCATCGGCTTCATTGCGCGTGTTGGCACGCTCCTCGAACTCGCGTTGGGCAATGGCCTGCTCGTCCCACAGGCGCTTGGCACGTGCTTGTTCGCTCGCAGCTTGCGAGACACGGGCCTGCGCCGCAGCGACTTGCGCCGCCGCACGCTCGACATCGGCGGCGTAGGGCGCCGGATCTATGGTGATGAGCAGGTCCCCAGCCTTCACCAGAGCGCCTTCACGAAAGTGCGCGGCCTGCACGGCACCCGCGACACGCGAGCGCACATCGACGCGTTCGACCGCTTCGAGCCGGCCCGAGAACTCGTTCCAGCCGGCCACGTCACTTTCAGCCACGGCGGCGACCGACACCGGAATGCCTTGCGGCGCTGCAGCGACCGGGACATTGCCAGCCTCTGCCTTCAGGTACGGCAGACCTAGCGCTGCGCCGGCAATCGCGAGCAATGCGGTAAGACCCGTGACAGTGGGCCATAAACCCTTGCGGGCCAGCAAAGAAAGTTCGTTTTTAGACATGGTGAATTCGTCCTCGTGATGACTTGGTGAATACTTCGAAAAAATTTCGAAAAAGCGCCGCCGCCCGGTGCTGTAGCACCAGGAAGCAGATCGACAACCGGGATCACCGGCTACCGAGAAAAACGGAAGATGGAACCGGCGTCAGCCGGTCTTGGAGGCCTGCGGCTTGGCAGGTGCCGACGCGCTGAAAAACTCGCGGAAGTGCTGCTTAACAGTGACGCTGCAAACGCATTCCGCCACCGCGGGGTCCGACAAGGCATCGGGCCAGTTGGTTGCCGAGGGCAGCACGCTGCTGGTGACCGGATTGCCGGCTTCGCGCAGACGCCGCGCAAAGGTCAGCGCCTCGTCGCGCATCGGATCGTCGTCGCCGACCAGCACCAGCGTCGGCGCGATCTGACCGAGCCGCATCGACGCGCTGGGTACCGCATACGGATGCACTGCGTCTTTCGGGCTGCTCAGGAATTGCTGCCAGCCTGCGGCCCACTTGCACTGCGTCGCGTCGCCGGTCGTTTCGCGCAGCGATGCCGTGCCGGCGCACGGGTCGAGCATCGGTGACAACAGGATCTGCCCTGCCAGCGGCGGGTGACCGCGGTCGCGTGCGATCAACGCCACGGCGGCTGCTAGGTTGCCGCCGGCTTCTTCTCCGGCCAGGAACACAGGTGCGCCTTTGCCCGCCAGCTTGACGCGCTGGCCGTACAGCCATTCGAGCACCGCATAGGCCACCTCGATCGGCTCCGGAAACGGGTACTTCGGCGCCAGCGGATAGGCCAGCGATACGACGACAGCGCCCGCACCTTGCAGCAGCCCGGCGACCATGCGGCCACTGTCGAGGCCGCCGCAGGTGAAAGTGCCGCCATGAAAGTGCAGCACCAATGGTGAGGTCACGCCGCGTTGCTTCAGGCCATAAGTCCGCGCCTGCACCGGCTCACGGCCGGGCAACGCGATCGTGATGTCGGCCACGTCGACGGCGTTCTCTGTCACGGCAGAAGCAGCAGCGTCAGCAGACTTGGACATGGAACGGGGTGACATGGTGGACCTGAAGGTGGGAGTTGCGGAGTCAGTAGAGGAAACCAGCGATGGCTTGAATATAAGTCGCCGAGCGCATCAGAAAAGGGCCTCTTGATCCTCACTCTGTTTCCATTCGAAGAACAATCAGTGCAAATCCACATGTGAGAATTCGGCTCGCCGGCAAGCCATGCCGCGCGCTGTCAGGAGCACCCCTATGGACCAGATCCAGGCAATGCGGGTTTTCGTTCGCGTTGTTGAAGCCGGCACTTTCACCCGTGCCGCAGATTCCCTCGGCCTGCCTAAGGGCACGGTCACCAAACAAATCCAGGGGCTGGAGGCGCACCTGCGTGTGAAGCTTCTGAATCGCACCACGCGCCGCGTCACCGTCACGCCCGACGGCGCCGCGTACTTCGAGCGCGCGGCGCGCCTGCTCAACGACTTCGACGATATCGAGGCCAGCATGACCAACGCGCAGGCCAACCCGACCGGGCGGCTGCGCATCGACGTCGGCACCTCCGTCGCGCGCCTCATCATCCTGCCAGCGCTGCAGGGGTTTCTCGATCGGTATCCGGACATTCAGGTGGACCTGGGTGTCAGCGACCGCCCGGTCGACCTCATCAGCGACAACGTCGATTGCGTCATTCGAGGCGGCGAGCTGACCGACCAGTCGCTGGTCGCGCGCCGCATCGGCAACCTGGCCTGGGTCACCGTCGCATCACCGGCCTACATCAAGCGCTACGGAACACCGACGCATCCCAACGACATTGAAAAGCGGCATTTGCTGGTCGGCTTTTTCTCAGGCAGCACGCGCCGCTTGTACCCGCACGAGTTCCAGAAAGGCGACGAGCTTATCGAGCTCACCGGACCGTACCGCGTGTCGGTCAACGAAGGCAACGCGCACCTCGGCGCGATGTTGGGCGGCTTCGGCATTTCGCAATGCATCACATTCGTCGCCGAGCCGTATCTGGCAAGCGGCGAACTCGTGCAGGTGCTGGCCGACTGGACCGTGCCACCGCTGCCGGTGCATGTGGTCTATCCGCCAAACCGGCACCTGAGCGCCAAAGTGCGCGCCTTCGTCGACTGGGCGGCCGATCTGTTCGCCAAGAATCCGAGACTCCAGGGACGCGTCTGAAGCGCTGGAACCTCCGACCGCTTCAACCTCAGTTGACTTTGACCTGGAACAGCACGGTACCGGTACCCCCCGGTGCAAGTGACCCGGTGAAGTTCCAGTCGACCGGCCCGGTGCCGCCTACAGCCTGCACGATCGAGCAGGTCACCGTCGCTGCGGGCAGCGGGTTCGCCGGCGTGGTCTTCGCGCAGGCCGTCAGCGAGCCCGGCGTGCTGCCGGCCTGTGCACTCACAAAGCTGGCATAAGCGGGCGTGGTGTCGTTGATGGCCAGCGTGCTGACAGGTGCGGGCGCATTGTTGGTGTACGTAATGCGGTACTCCAGCGTCTCACCCGACTTGGCCTGGTTGTTGACCCCGAAGACACCGCTCTGGGTGAGGTTTCGCACTTCCTTTTTGAGGTCCAGCGCAGTGACCCCGACCTTAGTGATGTCTGTCACCAGGTAGCTGGCCGACAACGCAGGCCCTGCATTGGTGAAGCCGAAGCTTGCCTGCACCTTGACCGTATTGATGTAGCCGTTTTGCGCCGTCGCCGGGATGAACTCCTGCACGATGATGCAGACCTGCTGGCCTGCGACCACCGTGATCGGTGCTGCTGGCGGGTAGAGCACCGTTGCGCCGGGCTGCAGCGTGCCGGTGCAGCCAGCATCGGCAAAGACCTTCTCGTTCCAACCGCTGAGGGTCGGTGTGGCAACCGAGGAAAGTACGCTGAAATTCACCACACCACCGGTCTGTGCGGTGAAGGTGTGGGCGTAGCTGACAGTGTTGCCGGCCTGACCGCTCTTGGCACCATCGGCGGCAAAGGTGTTGGGGTCGACATCGCCAAAGTTCAGTCCGGCATGACCGGTGCCGTTCCACGCGAAGGCGATGCGGTCAGGCGTGCCGGTGCGGGTGTAGGTGTAGTTTGTGCCGCCGGAGGCCACGGTCGTGCCTGAAGGCAGCGCAGTGCTCCCGATAGATGCGCCGGTGGAGATCCGCGTGGCCGGGTTGGTTTCTTCCACGCACAGCGGACTGCCAACAGCTAAAGCCGAATTGATCCCCAACATGAAGCCGCCCGTTCCATCGGTGATGGCCGTGGCGTAGACGGTTCCGGCGCAGTTGGTCAGCGCGACACCGACGCGAGCCACGCCGACCTCCGCGCCGTTGACCAGCCCGTCGTTGGCTGTGCCGCCGCCTGCGCCGTTGTCGGTGAAGACGCGCCCCAATACGTTCAGGTTGGTCCCCGGCGTGGTCACGGTACAGGCGCTGCAGGTACCGAACGAGGTCGTCACGGTGTTGACGACCGTCGTGGTACCCACCGGCAGCGGATTGATTACCGTCACGGTGAAGGGTGTCGTCACGCTGCCCGGAGCGGTGGTGACGCTCTGGGTGCAAACGGTGCCAGCCACGGAGCCGGTGGCGCAAGACCATCCCTCGCCGGACCCGGTGTAGGTGGTGTCGGCCGGCACGGTCTCGGTCAACACGGTCGTGCCGCTGGCGCCCCCCGTATTACGCACCACGATGTTGTAGAGGAAGACGTCGTTGCCTGCCACCGTGGCGGTGCCGGTAGTGACCACGCCGTTGACCCGCACGAGCGCCTTAGACGTGTCGAGAACTGCTGGGGAAACTGGCACCAGGGTATTGGTGTAGAGACAGCTAATCATCGACCCCTCAGACGACGACACGGTGAAGCTCACCGGCGGCGTGGCGTTGGTCACCGGCGATGCAGTGTTGTTGCAACTCACCGTTGTGGTGTAGTTAGCCTGGTTGCCGGTGGTGAAGGTCTCCGCCGGCAGCACGATGGTGTTTCCCTGGGTGACGGAGACCGGTGTGCCATTGGTGAAGGTGGCCGTGCTGCCGCCCACAGCAGTCGCGGTGAGCGTGGGATTGGACGGGCTGCCTGACAAGGTGCCACCGGTGGTGGTTGCCTTGATGACATCGTTGGCGGTGCTGTTGGCGTCAAATTTCTTCCTTAACCGCAGCTGGAAGGTAGCGAGAGGCTTGGGGGTGTTGGTGTAGGTGCAAACAATCGGCTGGCCGTTGTCGGCTGCGTTTATCACCAAGGTGTTGCCGGTCAAGGTACCACCCCCGGTACAAGCCAGCGCCGCGGTGTAGTTGGCAGCACTGGACGCGGGGATGAAAGTCTCTGCCGGCAAGGTGATGGTGTTGCCTACCGTCACTGTGGCTGGGATGCCTGTCGTTGTGGTCGGCGTGGTCGCAGCGGTTGCGGTCGACGACACGGTCGGGTTGCCGCTGCCGCCCGTCGTGGTCACCGTGATCTGGTCGCCCGCGGTCGAGTTGGCGGCCCAGGTCTTGTTCAGTTGCAGCGTGGTCGGGGCCGTGTTGGTGATGTCACAGCGGATGAACTCGCTGTTACCCGAGATAAAGCCGCTGGGCGCCGTCAACGTCCAACTGCCCGCCACGCCGGCCGTTGTGGAGTACGCCAGATTGTTGCCGTCCTTGCAGCTGATGGTGGCGGCGTAGTTGGACAGCGAGGTGCCTGCGCCCGCCGTCTCGCTCAATGTCACGGTCTGACCGGCGTTGATTTTCGCAAAAGGAGTGCCACCGCCGCCGCCGGCGAAGGTGGCAGGCGCTGTCACATCAGCATTCCCTGGCTGGCTGTTGGTGCCGCTGATGCGCAAGGTGAAGTTGCCTGAATCGCGCGCCGTGCCAACGAAGATCTTGTTGAGTGTGATCTGCGGCTGCTCGTTGGAGAAGACGCACCGGATGTTGGCGCCCAGCACCATGTTGGCGGCAGGCACGGTGTACGTGGCCGCGGCGTTGTTCAAAACAATCGGGATGCTCGACGAATTGCCCGAATTGGACGCGTTGAGGTCGGTACACACAGCCGAGGCCGGCGCACTCGGCCAGTTGGGCGTACTGAGCTCGGTGATAACGACCGCTGTCCCCACGGTGCCACGATGCTCCTGGGTGGAAGACGAGGTGACAGGGGGGGAATTATTAGGGGTGAATGGGAATGCCACGCTGGGGTTGGTCGCACCACTCACCGTGAAATTGAACGTCGGGGACTGTGAGCCCGCGACCGCGGACTTGCCCAGCACCACGACCGGGAGTGCGGCATTGGTCAGTGTGCAGGTCAGCGTGCCACCGGTACTGCTGGCAGGCACGGTCACGGTACCGCCCTGGGCGATGTTGTTGACGCTGGTCGTGCCGTCGGTGCAGGAGTAGACAGGCGCGGCAGCGCCCACACCAAAGCGCGCTGCACCTACTCCTAGAGCTTCGACAGGAAGGGTCAGCGTGGCCCCCACTGCCGCCGTACCCGGCGTGCTGCTGGTGCTGTTATTGCTCGGCACCGACGCTGCCGAGAACGAATCGACCGCACCGGTGGGCGTGGTCATGCCCGCGGTGATGGCCGGAATGTGGGTGCTGCTGGTGGTGCCGTTGTTGTCGGTACCGTTGCGCCAGGTCTTCTGCAAGATCACCGTCGCTGTTGATGTCGCAGTGTTGGTATAAGTGCAGGTCACCGGACCGGCGGCAACGGTCGCAGCGTTCAGCGTGACGGTATTTTTGACAGTGCTCTGCCCATTGGTGCCAGACAGGGCGGCTCCACTGCTGCAGGACACCACGGTGTTGTAGTTGGCCACGGTGCCCGGGCTCATGGTCTCAATCGGCAGCGCGGCGACCTCACCGGCGAACACCGTCACAAAGGCTCCGTTGGTGGCGTTCGATGCGGTGGAGGTGAACAGCGCCGTGTTGTTGACCAACCCGGTGGTCGCCCCGATGCTGGCGATGTCGTTCGCAACAGCGCCAGAGCCCCAGAGTTTAGCCAGGCGAAAGGTTGTGCTCTTTCGGGTGTTGGTGAAGCCGCAAGAAATGTTCGTGTCGGTCGCACCGACCGTCAACGTACTACCGGACAGCCCCGACGTACCGGTGCAGCTCAGCGCACTGGTGTAGTTGCCAGATGCGCCGGTGGTGAAGTTTTCAGCAATCGCGATCACATCGCCGGCACGCACGGTTTGCGCTGACCCGGTGTCGGTCTTGCTGACAGGGTTGGCGGTTGACGACAGCGCCGTCAAACCAGTGGCCGTCACGTTGACCACATCGTTGAGCGTCGCGTCGGCCCAGGTCTTGTTCAGTGTCAGCGCTGCGGTCTTGCGGGTGTTGG
>JANXTS010000092.1 GCA_025352265.1 Variovorax sp.
CCGGATTTCTTGAAAGCCTCGAGCACCTTCAGGCGCTTGGCGTTCTTCTTGACCTTGACTTCGGAGCCGGTCAAGTCGCCGCGCAGCTTCTCGATCTCGATGTCGATGTCGATGGCTTCGAGCAGATCCTTGATGCCTTCGGCGCCCATCTTGGCAGTGAACTCGTCACCGAATTCCTTGCGCTTGGTGTCGTAGTCGTCTTCGGACATGATCTCGCGCTTCTTCAGCGGGGTCATGCCGGGGTCGGTGATCACATACGCTTCGAAGTACAACACGCGTTCGATGTCGCGCAGCGTCATGTCGAGCACCAGGCCCAGACGCGACGGTAGCGACTTCAGGAACCAGATGTGGGCGCATGGTGCGGCCAGATCGATGTGACCCATGCGCTCGCGTCGCACCTTGGTCTGCGTAACTTCAACGCCGCACTTCTCGCAGATGACACCGCGGTGCTTCAGGCGTTTGTACTTGCCGCAAAGGCATTCGTAGTCCTTGATAGGGCCAAAAATCTTTGCGCAGAACAGGCCATCGCGCTCGGGCTTGAAAGTACGGTAGTTGATGGTTTCCGGCTTCTTCACTTCGCCGAACGACCACGAACGGATCTTCTCGGGTGAAGCCATGCGGATGCTGATGGCATCGAAATGCTCATCGGGCGTGAATTGCTTGAACAGGTCGAGTAAAGACTTCATGTGACTCTTTCCTTTTCTGCTTATGAACGTTCGAGTTCGATGTCCAGACCAAGGGAACGAATTTCCTTGACCAGCACATTGAACGATTCCGGCATGCCGGCTTCGATGGAGTGTTCGCCCTTGACGATGCTCTCGTACACCTTGGTACGACCCACCACGTCATCGGACTTCACCGTGAGCATTTCCTGCAGCACGTACGCAGCGCCGTAGGCTTCGAGCGCCCACACTTCCATTTCGCCGAAACGCTGTCCACCGAACTGGGCCTTGCCGCCCAGCGGTTGTTGCGTGACGAGCGAGTACGGACCAGTCGAACGCGCGTGCATCTTGTCGTCCACCAAATGGTGAAGTTTCAAGAAGTGCATATAGCCAATGGTGACCGGACGATCGAACTGATCGCCGGTGCGGCCGTCGTACAGGTATGCCTGCGTGCGCGTGTCGGTCAAGCCCTTGAGCTTGGCGATCTCTTCCGGGTAGGCGAGCTTAAGCATGCCGCGGATTTCTTCTTCCGAAGCACCGTCGAACACCGGCGTCGCGAAGGTCACGCCGGCTGCCAGATTGGCGGCCATCGCCAGCACATCGCTATCGCTCAGCTGCGCCAGGTCTTCCTTCCGGCCAGAGCCGTTGTAGAACTGGTCCATGAACTTGCGCACTTCGGCCACCTTGGCCTCGGCTTGCAGCATGTCGGCGATCCGTTGGCCAATGCCCTTGCCGGCCCAGCCCAGATGCACTTCGAGCACCTGGCCCACGTTCATGCGCGAAGGCACGCCCAGCGGGTTCAGGCAGATGTCGCAAGGCGTGCCGTCGGCCATGTGGGGCATGTCTTCGACCGGAACGATCTTGGACACGACGCCCTTGTTGCCGTGGCGACCGGCCATCTTGTCACCGGGTTGCAAGCGGCGCTTGACGGCAAGGTATACCTTGACCATCTTCAGAACGCCAGCCGGCAACTCGTCGCCCTGCGTCAGCTTCTTGCGCTTCTCTTCGAACATCAGGTCGAAGCTGTGGCGCGTTTGCTCCAGCGAGTTCTTGATCGATTCGAGCTGCGAAGCCACTTCGTCGTCCGCCGGGCGGATGTCGAACCAATGGAACTTCTCGACCGACGTGAGGTACGCCTTGTCGAGCTTGGTGCCCTTGGCCAGCTTGTTCGGGCCGCCGTTGGCAGCCTTGCCGGTCAACAGCTTCTCGATACGGTCGAACGCGTCGGCTTCGACAATGCGAAGCTGGTCGTTCAAATCGAGGCGGAAACGCTTGAGTTCGTCGTCGATGATCTGCTGCGCACGCTTGTCGCGCACGATGCCTTCGCGAGTAAACACTTGCACGTCGATCACGGTGCCTTGCGAGCCCTGATCCACCCGCAGCGAGGTGTCCTTCACGTCGGATGCCTTCTCCCCGAAGATCGCACGAAGCAGCTTTTCTTCAGGCGTCAGCGTGGTTTCGCCCTTCGGCGTGACCTTGCCGACCAGCGTGTCGCCCGGCTGCACTTCGGCACCGACGTAGATGATCCCGGATTCGTCCAGGCGGTTGAGTTGCTGCTCGGCCAGGTTCGGGATGTCTCGAGTGATTTCTTCTGCACCCAGCTTGGTGTCGCGTGCCATGACCACCAGCTCCTCGATGTGAATCGAGGTGTAGCGGTCTTCGGCGACGATACGTTCGCTGATCAAAATCGAGTCTTCGAAGTTGTAGCCGTTCCATGGCATGAACGCGATCAGCATGTTCTGGCCGAGAGCCAGTTCGCCGAGGTCGGTCGATGCGCCGTCGGCGACCACGTCGCCCTTGGAGATGTGGTCGCCACGCGCCACGATCGGGCGCTGGTGAATGTTGGTGTTTTGGTTCGAACGCTGATACTTGATCAGGTTGTAGATGTCCACACCGACTTCACCGGCTGCCGCTTCCGCGTCGTTGACGCGCACCACGACCCGAGTCGCATCGACGTAGTCGACCACGCCGCCACGGGTCGCAGTTACCACGGTACCCGAGTCGACCGCAGAAACGCGCTCGATGCCGGTTCCAACGAACGGTTTTTCCGGACGCAGCACAGGCACAGCCTGACGCTGCATATTGGCGCCCATCAATGCGCGGTTCGCGTCGTCGTGCTCCAGGAACGGCACGAGGGATGCCGCGACCGACACAATCTGCGCCGGCGACACGTCCATGTACTGAACACGCTCGGCCCCGACCAGGATCGATTCGCCGGCTTCACGTGCCGAAACCAAGTCTCCCGTCAGCTTGCCGTCCTTGTCCAGGACCGCGTTGGCCTGGGCGATGACGTACTTGCCTTCTTCGATGGCCGACAGGTAGTCGATGTCCATCGTTACCTTGCTGTCGGCCACACGACGGTACGGCGTTTCGATGAAGCCGTATTCGTTCAGGCGGGCGTACAGAGCCAACGAATTGATAAGGCCGATGTTCGGGCCTTCAGGCGTTTCGATCGGGCACACGCGACCGTAATGGGTCACGTGCACGTCACGCACTTCGAAGCCGGCCCGTTCACGTGTCAAACCGCCCGGGCCAAGGGCCGAAACACGGCGCTTGTGGGTGATTTCGGACAGCGGGTTGGTCTGGTCCATGAACTGCGACAGCTGCGACGCGCCGAAGAACTCTTTCAACGCGGCCGAAATCGGCTTGCTGTTGATCAGGTCGTGCGGCATCAGCGGCTCTTGCTCGGCCTGGCCCAGACGCTCCTTGACGGCTTTTTCGATGCGCGCCAGACCAGTACGGTACTGGTTCTCGGCCAGTTCGCCGACGCAACGCACGCGGCGGTTGCCAAGGTGATCGATGTCATCGACTTCGCCATTGCCGTTACGCAAATCGACCAGGATCTTGACCACGTGAAGGATGTCTTCGTTGGTCAGGACCATCGGTCCGGTCGATTCATCGCGACCGACCTTGGCGTTGAACTTCATGCGGCCGACGCGCGACAGGTCGTAGGTGTCCGGGTTGTAGAACAGGCGCTGGAACAGAGCCTGTACTGCGTCTTCGGTCGGCGGCTCGCCGGGACGCATCATGCGGTAGATTGCCACCCGCGCCGCGAACTCGTCGACGGTTTCGTCGATACGCAGGGTCTGCGAGATGTAGGCGCCCTGATCGAGTTCGTTGGTGTAGATCACCTGAATGTCTTGCACGCCGGAGGTACGCAGCTTTTTCAGCAGCGCTTCGGTCAGCTCGTCGTTGGCCTTGGCCAGGATTTCGCCGGTGTCTGCTTCGACGATGTTGCGGGCGATGACACGGCCGACGAGGAAGTCTTCGGGCACGCTGATGTGCGTGGTTTTCGACTCTTCCAGTTCACGGGTATGGCGAGCGGTGACGCGCTTGTCCTTGGCGACGACGACCTTGCCGGCCTTGTCGGTGATGTCGAAGCGGGCGACTTCACCGCGCAAGCGTTCCGACACGAACTCCATTTGTGCGCCGCTGTCCATCAGGCGGAAGTTGTCGTTCACGAAAAAGTTCGCGAGGATCGATTCCGGGTTCAGGCCGATGGCCTTCAACAGGATCGTGACCGGCATCTTGCGGCGCCGGTCGACGCGGAAGTACAGCATGTCCTTCGGGTCGAATTCGAAGTCGAGCCACGAGCCGCGGTAAGGAATCACGCGGGCCGAAAACAGCAGCTTGCCGCTCGAATGGGTCTTGCCCTTGTCGTGCTCGAAGAACACGCCCGGAGAACGGTGCAGCTGCGACACGATGACGCGCTCGGTACCGTTGACGATGAAGGAACCCTTCTCGGTCATGAGCGGTACTTCGCCCATGTAGACCTCTTGTTCCTTCACTTCTTTCACCACCTTCGACTGCGAAGTCGACGACTCGCGGTCATAGATGATGAGTTGAACCTTGGCGCGCACGGCCGAGGCGAAGGTCAACCCGCGGGTCTGGCATTCGCGCACATCGAACGCCGGTTTCGCCAGGTTGTATTCGAGGTACTTCATCTCGACAAAACCGTTGTGCGAGACGATGGGGAACGCCGCTGTGAAGGCGGCTTGCAGACCTTCGATGGTGCGCTTGGTGGGCGCGATGCCGGCTTGCAGGAACGCGGTGTACGCGTCTTTCTGCATTTGCAGCAGGTAAGGGATTTCTACGACGCTGTCGCGATTGCCGAAACTTTTTCGGATGCGCTTGCGCTCGGTGTAACTGTACGCGGACGTTTGGGCCATGAGAGCTCCGGGGCTTGAGATCTTGCGCGACTTGAGTCGATGCTTTCACATCACTCCTTGGCGGCTGGCCACTACCAGCCCTGGCGGACGGCGATGCGTTGCACATCGCCCGAACCAAGGGGTCTTCTGTAGTCGGGGTCAGAAGACACTAGAAAGTCTCGTTTGACTTTCTGGTGGCCTCTCGGAGCCCGTTAAAAACTGCGCCGCGGCACAGATTTTGAACGCGCTCTGAAAGCGGCAAAGGCTGGAGGGCCATTAAGCCCTCCAGCCCTTCGCGGGAACCGAATTACTTCAGTTCCACCTTGGCGCCGGCATCTTCCAGCTTCTTCTTGGCGACTTCAGCGTCAGCCTTGGACAGGCCTTCCTTGACAGCCTTGGGAGCGGCTTCGACCAGATCCTTGGCTTCTTTCAAGCCCAAGCCGGTGATTTCACGCACGGCCTTGATCGCCGAGACCTTATTCGGACCAGCTTCCATCAACATGACGTTGAATTCGGTTTGTTCTTCGGCAACTGCAGCGGCCGGGCCAGCAGAGGCAGGGCCTGCCATGGCGGCAGCGCTCACGCCAAACTTCTCTTCGATGGCTTTAACCAGGTCGTTGAGTTCCAGGACCGTCATGCTGTCGAGCGCGGTCAGAAATGCGTCTTTATCGAATGCCATCTTTGTTTCCTAACAATTGGGTTGAAATGTTCAAACGCAAGCCGGCTTACGCTGGCTGCGATTCGGCTTCTGCCGGAGTTGCATCGGTTGCTGCTTCTACCGCGCCTTCGCCGCGTTTCGCCGCCAGCGCCGCGAGCACGCGAGCGGTACGGGAAATGGGGGATTGCATCAAGCCCAGCAACTGCGCCAGCAACACTTCCTTCGAAGGAATGCTGGCCAGTTGCTTCACGCCGTTCACGTCTAGAACTTTGCCGCCGAATGCACCGCCGCGAATCACCAACTTGTCGTTGGTCTTCGCGAAATCGGCCACCACTTTCGCGGCGGCCACGGCATCGACGGAAAAACCGTAGATCAGCGGGCCGGTCATCTGATCACCGAGGACTTCGAATGCGCTACCAGCGACAGCACGGCGTGCCAGCGTGTTTTTAAACACGCTGAGAGTCACACCCTTGCTGCGCGCTTCGTTGCGCAACTTGGTCATATCGGCAACCGTGATGCCACGGTATTCCGCCAAAACGAGCGTTTGAGCTTTTGCGGCGAGGCTGGTCACGTCACCGATGACCGCTTCTTTCTCACTGCGATTCAGACTCAAGGTCTACTCCTTTTAATGCGCCTCTCAGCTTGGTTTTTGCCAAAGCCTCGGGACGCGCTTCATGCAGCGACCAACCGTTCAGGAAACAAATCCTTTGCAGCGGGATCGCCATCTGCGCTGGATGCCTCTCGCACGGGGGAGGCAATTAAGTACAGGCTGCCCTGCACACCAGCGGTCTTGGATGGCCCACGGCGACCGAAGCCGCCGCGACCCACCACATCGCCCCACCGCTTACCGGCAGGGCAAATTCTCTTGCTCTCAGCTTGCCGAGATGGTTTGCGTGTCCACGCGGACACCCAGACCCATGGTCGACGAGACAGCCACCTTGCGCAGGAAGACGCCCTTGCTGGTAGCCGGCTTGGCCTTCACCAGCGCTTCGATCAGCGCAACCAGGTTGCCCTGCAGTTTGTCGGTGTCGAAAGAACGACGGCCGATCGTGCCATGGATGATCCCGGCCTTATCGACACGGAACTGCACCTGACCAGCCTTGGCGTTACGAACCGCCTGGGCGACATCGGGAGTCACAGTGCCGACCTTCGGGTTCGGCATCAAGCCGCGTGGGCCAAGAATCTGACCCAACGTACCGACCACGCGCATGGCGTCCGGCGCGGCGATGACCACGTCGAAAGGCATATTGCCCGCCTTGACCATCGCGGCCAAGTCGTCCATACCGACGATGTCGGCGCCAGCGGCCTTGGCTTCCTCAGCCTTGGCGCCTTGGGCGAACACAGCCACACGCTTGGTCTTGCCGGTGCCGTTGGGCAGCACGACAGCGCCGCGCACGACCTGATCCGACTTCTTGGCATCGATGCCGAGTTGCACCGCCACGTCGATCGATTCGTCGAATTTGGCTGTAGCAGCATCTTTCACGAGACCGATGGCTTCGACCAAGGCGTACAGCTTGTTGCTGTCCACTTTGCCGTCAGACGCTTTTTGTTTTTTGGTGAGCTTGGACATTTACACGCCCTCCACAGTCACGCCCATCGAACGGGCAGTGCCGGCGATGGTGCGAACCGCTGCGTCCAGATCGGCAGCGGTCAAGTCTTTCATCTTGGTCTTGGCAATCTCTTCAAGCTGGGCGCGCGTGATCTTGCCGACCTTGGCGGATTGCGGCGTCGCCGAACCCTTGTCGATCTTGATGGCCTTCTTGATCAGGATGCCCGCTGGCGGCGTCTTGATGACGAAAGTAAAGCTTTTGTCCGCGAAGGCAGTAATAACGACTGGCAACGGGAGGCCCGGCTCGACGCCCTGGGTCTGCGCGTTGAACGCCTTGCAGAACTCCATGATGTTCAAACCGCGTTGGCCCAATGCGGGGCCAATTGGCGGCGACGGATTGGCTTTACCAGCTGGCACTTGCAGCTTGATGAAGCCGACGATTTTTTTCGCCATGCTTTTCTCCTTGCGGGTGATAACGCGTTGGCTGATTCAGCCTCGGCTCCCCGGGGGTTAACGACTCTTCGATCAAAGCCGCGTGCGAGTCGGACTACGCGCAGCCAAATTTGGTTCCGGTCTTTCGACCGTGGGGGTCAAGTCTTTTCGACCTGACTGAACTCGAGCTCAACCGGCGTCGCACGCCCGAAGATCATGACCGACACGCGGACCTTGCTCTTCTCGTAATTCACTTCTTCGACCGTGCCATTGAAGTCGGTGAACGGACCATCCTTGACCCGCACAAACTCGCCCGGCATGAACTCCACCTTGTGGCGCGGCTTCTCGGAGCCCTGCTGCATCTGATTGACGATGTCTTCGACCTCTTTTTGCGAGATCGGTGCGGGACGGTTTTTGGCACCTCCGACGAAGCCCGTTACCTTATTGGTGTGCTTGACCAGGTGCCAGCTCTCGTCGTCCATGATCATTTCGACCAGCACGTAGCCTGGGAAGAAGCGACGCTCGGTGGTACGTTTCTGACCGTTCTTGATTTCGACGACTTCTTCGGTCGGCACAAGGATGCGGCCGAACTTGGCCTGCATACCCACACGGCCGATGCGCTCGAGGATGTTGCGTTCGACGGCTTTCTCCATTCCAGAGTAAGCGTGCACGACGTACCAGCGCAGATCCGGATGGGCAGCTGGCGCCAACAAAGGGTTTACTTCTTCCGGCGTGGTTTCGACAACTTCGTCGGTCATTATTTTCTCCAGCCCAGAATGAGGTCAAAAAACACCCACTCGAGCGTCTTGTCGGTGAGCCAAAGAAAAACGGACATGATCGCGACGAAGCCAAACACGTACGCTGTCATTTGCATGGTTTCCTTGCGCGTCGGCCAGACAACCTTCTTGACCTCACGCCAGGAGTCACGGCCAAAAGCCCATAGTTGACGGCCGTTTTCCGAACTGGCGAAAGCACCGACGGCAGCCGCGAGCAATACGAGCAACGCGGCCCACTGCACGAGAGAGCCTTGGCGCGTGAGCAAGTAGAACGCCACGATGGCACCTACTGCCAGCAACACCGCCGCAGCCAATTTGGCTTTGTCGGCGCCGGTGCTCACGGTTTCGATTTGAGAAGTGGCCATGGTTGGCTGTGTTTCCTTAGACGCCGAAGCCCGTCAGGACGTGACGGGCTTTTCAAGATCTGCCACCTCAGGTGGCAGGGGCAGTAGGAATCGAACCTACAACCTTCGGTTTTGGAGACCGACGCTCTGCCAATTGAGCTATACCCCTATTGAAAAATCAGGCAATAATTTTCGCAACCACACCGGCGCCGACCGTCTTGCCACCTTCACGGATGGCAAAGCGCAGGCCCTCTTCCATGGCGATCGGGTTGATCAGCTTGACCGTGATCGTCACGTTGTCGCCGGGCATGACCATTTCCTTGCCTTCAGGCAACTCGATGGCCCCGGTCACGTCCGTGGTGCGGAAGTAGAACTGCGGGCGGTAGTTGTTGAAGAATGGGGTGTGGCGCCCGCCCTCATCCTTGGAGAGCACGTAGATCTCGCCGGTGAAGTGGGTGTGGGGCTTGATGGAGCCGGGCTTGCACAGCACCTGGCCGCGCTGGACGTCTTCGCGCTTGGTGCCGCGCAGCAAGATACCGACGTTGTCGCCGGCCTGGCCCTGGTCGAGCAGCTTCCTGAACATCTCGACGCCGGTGCAAATGGTCTTTTGGGTATCTGCAATACCGACGATTTCGATCTCTTCGCCGACTTTGACGACGCCGCGCTCGATACGG
>JANXTS010000099.1 GCA_025352265.1 Variovorax sp.
GTGCTCGACCGCGCACCCTTCGATTTCGAAGGCCCCTGGGCCACCACAGCACGCATGGAAACGCTGCGCTCCCCCAAGGAGCTCACCGGGCCTGCGCTGGGCCTGCCGGCACTGACCTTCCGCGCCTGGTTCGATGCGCAGTTCGGCGCCAACGACTGGGCACGGCTCGACAAGATTCCGCGCCTGCAATGGATGGACTACCTGCGCTGGTATCGCCGCGTGATGGCCGTCGACGTGCGCAACGAAACGACCGTGACCGCCGTGCGCCCGCGAGCCGACGGCAAGGTGCAGCTCGACCTGTCCACGCCGGCCGGCCCGAGCCGCGTGCTGGCCCGGCGTGTCGTGCTCGCGACCGGCCGCGACGGCCTCGGCGGGCCGGCGATCCCGGCATTCGTGCAGTCGCTCGACCGCGCACGCTGGGCGCACTCGTCAGACGTGATGGACTACCGCATGCTGGGAGGCTCACGCGTGGGCATCGTGGGCGCGGGCTCGTCGGCCATGGACAGCGCGGCCGCCGCGCTCGAGGCGGGCGCCGTGAGCGTCGACCTGCTGATTCGTCGCGACGACCTGTCGCGCATCAACAAATCCAAAGGTGCCGGCGTGCCGGGGCTGACCCACGGGCACTTCGATCTGCCCGACACGCTCAAGTGGAAATTGCGCCACTACATCAACGTGGCCAACGTGCCGCCACCGCACGGCAGCACGCTGCGCGTATCGCGCCACGCCAATGCGCGCTTCAATTTCAGCTGCCCGATCCTGTCGGTCGAGCAGGACGGCGCCGCGCTGCGCGTGAGCACGCCGAAGCGGGAATTCGCATTCGACTTCCTCATCGTCTCGACCGGCTTCAAGGTCGACTGGCATGCGAGGCCGGAGTACGCGGCGATCGCCTCGCACGTGCGCGCCTGGAAGGATCGCTTCGTGCCCGCGCCAGGACAGGAAGACACCGAACTCGCCGACTCCCCCGACCTCGGCCCGCTTTTCGAGCTGCAGGAAAAGACGCCGGGCGCATGCCCTGGACTCGATCGCATCCATTGCTTTTGCTATCCCGCGACGCTCTCGCACGGCTCGGTTTCGGGCGACATTCCGGCCATCAGCGACGGCGCACGGCGCCTAGCCGCCGGCTTGGCCAGTCTCTTCTACCGGGAAGACTTCGCCTACCACTATGCGAAGCTCGAAGCCTACGACGACCCCGAGTTGCTGGGCAACGAATGGGTGCCCGCCTGACCCTCGTCGAATCCGACTCAGATCCACTCAACCCGCTACAGCCATGACAACCCTCGCATTCCCGACCGACGTGATCGATCAAATCGTGCCGCTGACACCCGGCAAGCCCACCTACGCAGCGCGCCACGAGCGCGCTAGGGTGGTCGCTGCCACCCAGGCCAGCTACGACGGCATGTTCTCAGCGGAAATCGAAGGCATTTCGGTCGGCGAGCGCCTGCTCGTGGCGTTCCATACCGCCGTGCTGTCGAAAGACGCTGCACTGGCCGCGCATTACCGCGGCCGCCTCGTCGCCGACAAGGCCGATCCGGCGCTCATCGAAGCCGTCGAAACCGGCGCGATCACCGCGCTCGAAAGCGAACGCATCGCTACCATCCTCGGCTTCACCACCAAGCTGATCGAGCGGCCGATCGAAGGTGATCGCGCGGCCGTGCAGGCACTCGTCGATGCGGGTCTGACCACGCCAGCGATCGTCGCGCTCGGCCAACTCATCGCCTTCCTGTCGTACCAGGTGCGCGTCGTCGCGGGCCTGAGAGCCATGGCCGCCGCAGAGGTGACGCGATGAGCAGCGTCTTCACCATCAACGGCTTCACCAACGCGGTGCTCGACTGGGCATCCTGGCTCGACACCGTGCAGCTGGACAGCGCCACGCCCGAGCAGATCGCCGCGCTCGACGAGATGAGTCCGACGGCAAAGCAGTCGGCCTACTTCCTGCTGTTGGCGCACCAGCCCGAAATCCTGTTGCAGCGCTCCATCGCCTTCAACGCGATCATGTTCGCGCCGGGCGGCATGCCGCGCGCCGAGCGCGAGCTCGGCGCCACGGTGGAGTCGCGCATCAACGGCTGCGTGTACTGCACATCGGTGCATGCACAGCGCTTCGAGCAACTCGCCAAGCGCCGCGACGTGATCGAGCAGGTCTTCGAAGACCCGCTCACCGCCGGCACGACCGAACGCGAGAAGGCCATCGTGCAGTTCTCGGCCGAGCTAACGCTGCGGCCCGATGCGCTGTCAGCCACGCACATCGACGCACTCAAGGCAGTCGGCCTCACCGACATCGAAGTGCTCGACCTGGTCCATTCAGTCGCGCTTTTCGCGTGGGCCAACCGCCTGCTGCTGAACCTCGGAGAGCCGATCTTCCCGAGCGCGGTCGCCGACGCGGCCTGAGCGCATTTTTCGTTTACCTTCCTTTTTCCAACGCCTCCACTTCAAGAGATCCGGATGAAACTCACACGTCGCAATGCCCTCATGACCGCCCCGGCCCTCGCGCTGACTCTCAGCGTTCCGGGCCTGCTGCAGGCCCAGACGCAACCCCGCCGCGGCGGCAGCATCACCGTTCACATGGGCGGCGAGCAACGCATCCTCAACCCCGCCTTGCGCGCGTCGACCGGCGTCTACGTGGTGGCCGGAAAGATCATGGAAGCGCTGGTCGACCTCGACGCCAAGGGCGATCCCACTCCGATGCTTGCGACCTCGTGGTCGTCGAGTGCCGATGGCAAGACCATCACCTTCAAGCTGCGCGAGAACGTGAAGTGGCACGACGGCAAGCCCTTCACTTCGGCCGACGTGCAGTACACGGCTATGGAAATGTGGAAGAAGCACCTGAACTACAGCACCGTGCTGCAGCTCTACCTTGATGCCGTCGACACGCCCGACGCGAACACCGCCGTTTTCAAGTACTCCAAGCCGATGCCCATTGGCCTGCTGCTGCGCGCCCTCGCCGACCTTGGCTACGTCGCGCCTAAGCATCTCTATGCCGGCACCAACGTCATCGAGAACCCGGTCAACACCGCACCCATCGGCACGGGTCCGTTCAAGTTCTCGAAGTACGAGCGCGGTCAATACGTCATCGCGGTGCGCAACGAGGAGTACTGGCGCCCAGGCTTCCCTTACCTCGACCAGATCGTCTGGCGCTTCATCCCCGACCATGCGGCCGCTGCGGCCGCCATCGAATCCGGACAAGTTCACATCAGCCCCGAAGGCGGCCTCGCACTGGCCGACCTCGAACGCCTGAAGAAGAGCGGCAAATTCGAAGTGTCGAGCCGCGGCAATGAGGGCAACGCGGTCTTGAACACGGTGGAGTTCAACTTCCGACGAAAGGAATTGGCGGACAAGCGCGTGCGCGAAGCCATCATCCGTTCGCTCGACATCAAGTTCTTCTGCGAGAACTTCCTTTACGGCTTCGCCGATCCGGCGACCGGCATGATCCCGAGTTCGTCGAAGGCGTTCTATGACAAGAACACGCCGCAGTACCCGTTCGATCGCAAGAAGGCCGAGGCGCTGCTCGACAGCGCCGGCTACCCGAAGAAAGCCGACGGCAAGCGCTTCACGCTGCGTCTGGTGCCCGCGCCATGGGGCGAAGACATCACGCTGTGGTCGACCTTCATGCAGCAGTCGCTGCAGCAGGTCGGCATCGGCGTGGAGATCGTGCGCTACGACGCCGCGGGCTTCCTGAGCAACGTCTACAAGGACTGGAAATTCGACCTCGCGACCGGCTGGCATCAGTACCGCGGCGACCCAGCGGTGTCGACCACCGTGTGGTACCGCTCGGGCAGCCCTGCGGGCGCGCCATGGACCAACCAGTGGGGCTGGAAGTCGGACTCGATCGACCAGCTCATCGACGCCGCCGCCTTCGAGATCGATCCCGCCAAGCGCCGCAAGCTCTACGTCGATCTGGCCTCGCAGGCCAACACCGATCTGCCGCTGTGGATGGCGATCGAGCGGCTCATGATGTCGGTGACCAGCAGCAAGCTGCAGAACCATCACAACCAGCCACGCTGGATCTCCAGCAACTGGGCCGACCTGTGGGTGACGGCCTGACATGGCGATCCTCTCGCTGGCGCTGCGCCGGCTGCTCTCGAGCATCCCGACGCTGCTGCTGATCCTGGCCGGGCTCTTCCTGCTGCTGCAACTCGCGCCCGGCGACACCGTCGATGCGCTGGTCGCGCAAATGGGCGGCGGCGACCCGGCCATGATGGAACAGCTGCGCCACTTCTACGGCCTCGACGCCTCGGTGCCGGTGCAACTGGCGCGCTACATGTGGCACCTGGTGCGCTTCGATCTCGGCTATTCGGCGATCTACGGCAAGCCGGTGATCGATGTGATCCTCGCGCGCCTGCCGGCCACGCTGCTGCTCATGGGCTCTGCGCTGTCGCTGTCGTTCGTCGCGGGGCTCGTGCTCGGCGTGGTGGCGGCGCGGCGCGTGAACCGCTGGCCCGACACCACGATCTCGCTGCTTGGCCTCGTGTTCTACGCCACGCCGTCTTTCTGGTTCGGCCTCATGGGCATCGTAGTGTTCGGCGTGCAGCTGGGCTGGTTGCCAACCGGCGGCTTCGAGACCATCGGATCGGGCTTCACCGGCCTCGACAGTGCGCTCGACATCGCACGCCATCTCGTGCTGCCGACCATCACGCTGGCCATGATCTACCTCGCGATCTACCTGCGGATCATGCGAGCGTCGATGCTCGAAGTGCTCTCGCTCGACTTCGTGCGCACCGCGCGCGCCAAGGGCCTGTCCGAAACCTGGATCGTGATCCGACATGTGCTGCGCAACGCATTGCTGCCGATGATCACGCTGGTGGGCCTGCAGGCCGGCGGCATGATCGGCGGCTCGGTGGTGGTCGAGAGCGTGTTCGCGCTGCCCGGCCTGGGCCGCCTGGCCTACGAGTCCGTGGTGCAGCGCGACCTCAACACCCTACTCGGCATCGCCTTCATTTCGGCGCTGGTGGTGATCGTCATCAATTTCCTGGTCGACATTGCCTACGCAAAGCTGGACCCTCGCATCGCTTAGAGCCGCTGACGCCATGAAATTCCTCAAACTCTATCTGCGCGGCCCCGCGGCGGTGATGGGCCTGGTGCTGCTCGCCGCGGTGGTGTTCATGGCGCTCTTCGCCGATGTGTTCTATCCGGGCGATCCGCTCCAGCTGGCCGGCCGGCCGCTGATGTGGCCGTTGCAGAACCCGCGCTTCCTGCTCGGCACCGACGCATCGGGCCGCGACATCGCGGCCCAGGTGTTCCACGGCGCGCGCATCTCGCTCCTGATCGGCTTCGCCGCGACCTTCGTGGCGATCTCGCTCGGCGTGGTGGTCGGTGCGCTCGCGGGCTTCTACGGCGGCAAGCTGGACGAGTTCCTGATGCGCGTCACCGAGGCCTTCCAGACCGTACCCAACTTCCTGCTGCTGCTGATCCTGATCGCGGTGTTCGGCTCCAACCTCACGGCCGTCACGCTGGCGATCGGCGTCGTGTCGTGGCCCGCGCCCGCGCGGCTCACACGCGCCGAATTCATGACGCTGCGCAACCGCGAATTCGTGCAAGCCTGCCGCACGCTGGGCCTGCGCGACAGCGCGATCATCTTCCGGGAAATCCTGCCCAACGCGATGCCGCCGCTCATCGTCTATGCGAGCGTGGTGATGGCGCTGGCGATTCTGATGGAGAGCGCCCTCGCCTTTCTGAATCTGTCCGACCCGAACGTGGCCTCGTGGGGAAACCTCATCGGCATGGGCCGCGGCGTGCTGCGCACCCAATGGTACGTGTCGGCCATTCCCGGCGTGGCCATCCTGCTGGTGGTGCTGGCCGTTTCGCTGGTCGGCCAGGGCCTCAACGACGCACTCAATCCCCGGGTGAAATCGCGATGAAACCGATCCTTCAACTTCAACGACTTAACGTCGCGTTACCGCCCGGCGCCGATCGCACGCATGCGATACGCGACCTGGAGCTTTCGCTCTCTCCCAACGAAATCCTCTGCGTGGTCGGCGAGTCGGGATCGGGCAAGTCGATGACGGCCGGCGCCATCATGGGCTTGCTGCCGAGTGGTGTCAGAGCCGAGAGCGGCTCCGTGCTGTTCGACGGCCTTGATCTGCTGACGCTCAACGAGGTCGAGATGCGCAAGGTGCGGGGCGCGAAGATCGCCATGGTGTTCCAGGAGCCGATGACCGCGCTGAACCCGCTGCGCACGGTCGGCGACCAGATCGGCGAAATGTTCCGCGTGCACACGACGCTTGATGCGCGCGCGATCCGGGCGCGCGTGATCGCGCTGCTGACCGAAGTGCACATTCCCGACCCCGAAACGTCGGCCCGCGCGTTCCCGCACGAGCTTTCGGGCGGCCAGCGCCAGCGCGCCATGATCGCGATGGCGCTCGCGCTCGAACCCCGCGTGCTGATCGCCGACGAGCCGACCACGGCGCTCGACGTGACGACGCAAGCGCAGATCCTGGTGCTGATCCGCGACTTGCAAAAGCGCAAGGGCACTGCGGTGCTCTTCATCACGCACGACTTCGGCGTGGTGGCCGAGATCGCCGACCGCGTGGCCGTGATGCAGAACGGCGTGCTGGTCGAGCACGGCCCGGCGGCGCAGATCCTGAACGCGCCGCAGCATCCTTACACCCGCAGGCTGATCGCCGCCGTGCCGGCTCTCACGCCGCCGCCGGCACGCACGTTCGGCATCGAACCCGCGCTGGTGGTCGACAAGCTCACCATGGTGTATCGAACCGGTGGCGGGTTTTTCGGTCGCGGCAAGCGGGTAACGAAGGCGCTCGACAACGTGTCGCTGGTGCTGCCCAAAGGCGCGACGCTGGGTGTGGTGGGCGAATCCGGTTCGGGCAAGTCGACGCTGGCGCGCTGCATCGTGCGGTTGCTCGACCCCGAGAGCGGCACGATCCGCATCGGTGACGTCGACCTGGCGAGCATGTCGCGCAGCGCGCTGCGCCAGGCGACGCGGCGCGTGCAGATGGTTTTCCAGGACCCGTATGCCTCGCTCAATCCGCGCCGACGCGCCGGCGACCTGGTGGCGCAGGGACCGATCGCGCACGGTGTTTCCCGGGCCGATGCGCGCAAGAAAGCCCAGGCGCTGTTCGCGCTGGTCGGTCTCGATCCGGCGGCCATCGACCGCTATCCGCACGAGTTCTCGGGCGGCCAGCGGCAACGCATCGGCCTGGCGCGCGCGCTGGCG
Source organism: Variovorax sp. (assembly GCA_025352265.1). Classification (GTDB taxonomy): domain Bacteria; phylum Pseudomonadota; class Gammaproteobacteria; order Burkholderiales; family Burkholderiaceae_C; genus Variovorax. Next base: position 7,166 of record JANXTS010000099.1, read on the forward strand.
CTCGACCCTGAAATCTTGGTGGCCGACGAGCCGGTGTCGGCCCTCGACGTGTCGGTGCAGGCGCAGGTGCTTGACTTGCTGGCCGACCTGAACGTGCGGCTCGGCCTGTCCATGGTGTTCGTCACGCACGACCTGCGCGTGGCGGCGCAAATCTGCGACCAGGTGGCAGTGATGCACAAGGGCCGCATCGTCGAGACCGGTCCGGCCGACCGCGTGTTCATCGACCCGCAGCACGCCTACACACGCCAGCTCATCGAGGCCATACCGGGCCGCAGCTGGTCTTCACGCGACACCCTCATGCCATTGGCGGCCTGACTTCATGCACACGAAGACCCTGGTGTCCGGCGCGCTCGTCGGCGATTGCTTCAGCCCCGACTACGCGACCGCCCGCGTGCGCTTCCTGCTTGCCGCAGCACGCGCCGGCGCGTGCGTCGATACCTTCACCCACGAAGGCGTGCGGGGGCCGGACGAAGGCGTGCTGACGACTGACGTCGCGGTGCTCGGCCCCGCCGATG
>JANXTS010000101.1 GCA_025352265.1 Variovorax sp.
GGGGGGTAAAGGCCGAAGGCTCTGTTGTTGTCATATTTGTCTCGAGGTTTCAACCGCGAGCGCCACAGCGCCAAAGGCGCAAGCGCTCCCCTTCCAGATGCGAGCAAGACCTCTAGATCATTCCGGACTTGGCCATGATCGCCCGCAGGCTGGCGAAGTCGTCGTCAACGAACTTGGCGAACGCGTCACCCGACAGCACTGCCGGCGTCCAGTCGTTCTTCTTCAGGGCCTCGGCCCAGGCAGCAGACTTGAGCGCGGCCAACACCATGTCGGTCAGCGCCTTCTTTTGGTCCGGCGTGATGCCTGGCGCGCCGTACACCCCGCGCCAGTTGCCGATCTCGACATCGATGCCCTGCTCTTTCAGCGTCGGCACGTTGACGCCCGGCAGGCGCGTAGCCGAGGTGACGGCAATGGCCTTCATCTTGCCGGCGTTGATGTATTCAGCGAACTCGCTGTAGCCGCTGCCGCCGATCGTGACGTTGCCGCCCAGGATGGCCGCTGTCGCTTCGCCGCCGCCACGGAACGCGACGTAGTTGATCTTGGACGGATCGGCACCAACCTTTTGCGCGATCATGGCCGCGGCGATGTGCTCGGTAGCGCCGCGAGAGCCGCCACCCCACTTGACGCTGCCCGGGTCTTTCTTGAGCTGGTCGACCACGTCTTTCATGGTCTTGAACGGCGAATTAGCCGGCAGCACGAACACGTTGTATTCGCTGCTGATGCGCGCGATGGGCGTGGCAGATTCGAGCTTGACTGGCGGCTTGCCAGTGATGATGCCGCCCAGCATGACGGCGCCCATCACCATCATCGCGTTCGGGTCGCCCTTGGAGCCGTTGACAAACTGGGCCAAGCCCAATGCGCCGGCGGCCCCGCCCTTGTTGTCGTAGGTGACCGTGTCGGCGACCTTGGCGTCGGTCAATGCCTTGCCCAGTGCGCGGCCGGTGGTGTCCCAGCCGCCTCCCGGGTTGGCCGGGATCATCATCCTGACGTTGGCGGCAGCTGCCCAGGCCGACATCGGCAAGGCGCCGGAAGCGGCCAGTGCGGCCAGGGATTTCAGAAAGGTATCGCGACGCATATTGATGTCTCCTTTGACAATGAACCCAATAGGAACCGAATGGAACCTGAGCAGAAGCTGAGTAAACGCTAAACCCCGCTATCATGCGGCGCCCCGCTGTCAGTTGGCTGTCCGTCACATGGGGGAAAACACCGAACCCCGACGCATGAAACTGCTACTGGTCGAAGACGATCCCACGATGCAGACCACGCTGCAGCGGGCTTTGGCGCGTCGCCAGATCGACGTCCGCATCTGCGGCGATGGCGCACTGGCGCTGGCGCAATGGCGAGCATTGGAGCCCGACGTGGTGGCGCTCGATCTCAGCCTGCCTAATCTCGACGGACTGCAGGTTCTGGCGCAGGCCCGCGCTGTCGGGCTGCGCACGCCCGTGCTGCTCCTCACCGCGCGCGGAACGGTCGGCGACCGCATCGTCGGCCTGAACGCCGGGGCCGACGACTACCTGCCAAAGCCTTTCGACCTGGACGAGCTGGAGGCAAGATTACGGGCGCTGCGTCGGCGTCACCAGAACGCCGGCGTCGATTCACCGCTCAATCCGCAGCAGGTCGGCGCGCTGCGCTACGAACCGGAGAGCGGTGCCATCTACCACCGGGCCGCGGTGCTGGAACTCACGCCGCGCGAGTTGGGCTTGCTGAAGGTACTGATGGAAAAGCCCGGTCATGCGGTGACCAAGGAGCGCCTGTTCGAGCTGGTGTTTCCCGGAGAAACAGAAGTGCAGTACGAAGCCATCGAGGTGGTCGTGTACCGGCTGCGCAAAAAATTGGTGGGCACCGGCACGGTGTTGATGACGCTGCGCGGGCTCGGCTATTTGTTGCGTGACGCCTCAACGTGAAGCATCAACGCAAAGTATGAAGCGGTCCTGGTCGACGTCGCTTTCGCGCTCGTTGTCGCTGCGTGCGACGCTGCTCTTCGGCATCCTGGCGCCGGTGGCGCTGTTCATCGTCATCAACTCGATCAGTCTTTACCGCCAGACGCTCGCCGCTGCGACGACGGCATACGACCGCACCTTGCTGGCCTCGGCCAAGACGATCGGCGAGCAGCTCGACGTCGAGGGATACGACGAGCATTCGGTGCTTCGCGCCAAGGTGCCCTATTCCGCGCTCGAAGCCTTCGAGGCCGACAACAAGAGCAAGCTCTTCTACCGGGTGTCGGCCATCGACGGCGAGCTGGTGTCCGGCTTTGTCGACCTGCCGTTCTGGCGCGGACGCATTCCCGACCTCAGCGCCTATGCGTCGCTGGTCGACTTCTACGATGCCCGGTTTCGCGATGAGCCGGTGCGCGTCGCCGTGCTGCTGCAGCCGGTCGCGAGCGAGCACGGCCGCGGCATGGCGGTGGTGCAAGTGGCCGAGACGCTCGAACTGCGTGAGACGCTGGCACGCAAGATCCTGATCGATACGCTTTGGCGCCAGTTGCTGCTGCTCGGTGTGATCGCGGGCGTTACGGTGCTGGTCGTTCAGCGCGCGACGCGGCCGGTGCGGGAACTCGGCGAAGCCATCGAGTCTCGCGCCGCGGACGATCTGTCGCCCCTCCACGCGCCCGATGCGCCACCCGAGCTTCGCCCGCTCATCGACGCAACCACTCGCGTCATGGGCCGGCTGCAGCGCTTGCTCGATCATCAAAAGCGCTTCGTACGCGACAGCGCCCATCAACTCCGCACACCGCTCGCAGTGTTGAAAGTGCAAGTGCAATCGGCGCGTCGCGGCGACGTCGACCCGCGACAGGCGCTCGACGAAATCAACCAGACGGTCGAGCGCGCCACGTTGTTGGCCAACCAGATGCTGTCGCTCGCCAAGGTCGAACAGTTGCGTCAGCGGCCGGAATCGGCGAGGCTGGCCTTCGACGAGGTTGTGCGGCAAATTGCCATCGACGTGTCGCCGCTCATCGCCGCCAAGGCGCTGGATTTCGAACTCGACACCGAGCCGGCGACCGTGCAGGCGCACTTGTGGATGCTGCAGGAACTCACACGCAACCTGATGCACAACGCCATCAAGCAGAGCCCTGAAGGCGGTGTGCTGGCAGTGCGAGTACATGTCGAAAGCGAACATGTCGTGCTGGCGGTCGTCGATTCCGGTCCAGGCATCTCGGCCGAACTGCGACAGCGCTTGTTCGAGCCGTTTTCCACCGGCGACGCGGCCAGCGGATCGGGCCTGGGTCTGACGATCTGTCAGGAAATCGTGCAGGCACTGGGCGGTAGTCTTAGGCTGGACAATCGCAGCGACGGCGGCCGGGTGATCGGCCTGGACGCGGAAGTGCGATTGCAGCTTAAGGAGCAGAAGCAAGGATGACGATGGATCGTTTGCGAATCGACAAATGGTTGTGGGCTGCGCGGTTTTTCAAGACCCGGTCGCTCGCCGCCGAAGAGATCGGGAAGAACCGCGTGCAAATCAACGGCGACACCGCCAAAGCGTCGCGTGAGGTGAAGGCGGGTGACACCGTTGGCATCCGGCTTGGCGCAATGACCCGTGTGGTCAAGGTGCGCGGCATCAGCGCACAACGCGGCCCGGCACCCATCGCGCAACAGCTCTATGAAGAAACGGCGGACAGCCTGGCGGCGCAGACAAATGCGCGCGAGTTGCGGCGCATGGGGACGGAGCCAGGGCTGAGTCTGGAACAGGGCCGACCGACCAAGCGCGACCGGCGTCAGCTCGACGATGCCTCAGGCGGATGGGGAGATCGGTGGAGCGCCAGCGTCGACGATACGAACGCTTGACGCGTGCTCGCGAGTACGGGGCCCGAAAGATTGTCTGAACAGTCCCCGAGCAAATCAACCGCAGCGGGTGCCGACGATGCGGCCATTCGGCTCGACATCGACATTTAGCCTGCCTTCGTCGAACGGCTGGACGCTGACTTCGGATGGGAGAACCGTGCGAGCAACGCGTGCCTCGGCGCGCTGGCGAATTTCTTCGAGGAGCGGACCGTTGACGACTTTTCCGAGCGCGAAGCGGGCGCCCGACGCGCGACAAGCCGGCGTAGCTTCGGCGAACCGCGGCGGTGCCGCAACGTCCGACGACAGCGGGCGAACGTCACTGCGAAATTGGCACCCTGTCGAAACGACAGCGCAGATCAAAAGCGACAACAGACCCAAGTGCCGGAATTTAAATTCCATGGTTTTTTCCCCTTACGACGAACACGAAGCGCCCCGAAGATACTGCTGGCGCATCCCTTACGCTGTCAGTTTTTTCACAAAAGGAGAAAGCACTTCATGAAGAGCTTCAAGACCTACCGTGTTCGCGACAAGTTCAAGCTGGCCGACATCGATCCGGGTGCGACGCCATTCCTCGAAGGCAGCGACGATGCGCAGAAAAAGGAACTGGATGCGCTTGCAGTCCAGCTCGATGTGCTGCAAAACCTGCTGCACGCCGAGAGTCGGCGCAAAGTGCTGCTGGTGTTGCAAGGCACCGACACCAGCGGCAAGGACGGCACCATCCGCTGGGTGTTCTCTCGCACGACGCCGCTGGGCGTACGCGTTGCCGCCTTCAAGGCACCAACGGAAGAAGAAAAGGCGCGCGACTTCCTGTGGCGCTGCCATGCGGCCGTGCCACGCAATGGCGAGCTCGCGGTATGGAACCGCAGCCACTACGAAGACGTGCTGGTGCCCGTCGTGCAAGCGTGGATCGATAACGATGTCACCCGAAAGCGCTACGCGCAAATCAACGACTTCGAGCGGCTGCTGACCGAGAACGGCACCGTCATCGTCAAGTGCATGCTCCACATCGGCAAGGACGAGCAGCGCGAGCGCCTGCAGTCACGTGTCGATACACCCGGCAAGCAATGGAAGTTCAGTCCCGACGACCTCACTGTGCGCGAGAAATGGAGCGCCTACCAGCGCGCTTACAGCCGCGCGCTGGCAGCGACGTCAACCCGGCATGCGCCGTGGTACGTGGTTCCGGCCAACAGCAAGTTGCACCGCAATCTGATGATCGCGCGGTTGCTGGTCACGACGCTCACGCAAATGAATCTCACTGCACCGCCGGCGAACCCCGCACTCAAGGGACTCGTCGTCAAATAAGCGTACGACGGAGGAAAGCCGAGGTATGGTTCAGGTCTTTAGTTTTTAAACGAGTAGCAACCGTGTCAGACAAGTCCAATTCGTCAGCTTCCTCAGCGCCTATAGAAAAAGCGTTGGCGCAAACGCAAGAAACGCAAGAGAAGTTGAGTGCAGGCGTGAATGAGCTGGCCGTGACCAACGCCGTGCTTCAGCAGGAGGTGCCGGTTGAGGCGCTTACTGGCGATCTGGCGCTCGCACTCGAAAAAAACGAGGCGCTCGAAACCAAAGTGCAGGAATGCGTCGACGATCTGGTCGACGTCGGCAAGGTCCTCGCAGATGAAGTGGTGCGGCGCAAGCGACTGGAAGCCAAGCTTGCTGAAGCCAGGGCCGAGATCGCTAGCGCAAGCGCGAACAGCGGCACTGCCGACTGAGCCGAGCGCAAGCGCGACTTAGAACCACTGCATAACGCCCGAAATGGCGCCGTACCGGCTTTCAGCGAAACGCCGGGTTCACCGGCTGCATCTTTTCTGATACATGCGGTTACCATCGCATCCGGGTTGGCTCAAAACGAGCCTTCGCCAGCGGTCTGAATTGCTTGGCGTGGCCTACACGCGTTGCTCCTAAGTGCCTGCACAGCCTTCAGGCCAGGGCGATGCAACATCCGCGTGTAACAAAAATCACGCCGGGGTGACGAAATGACGGGCGAACACAGCCGATTGACCGGTATAGAACGAGCGCTTGCCGAACTCGACAAGGTGCTCGGCGCAGCGCCTGTGGACCGCCGCGAAGTCCCGTTTTACGGGCCGACGATGCTGCAGTCGATGAACGAAAAAGATCAGGCGATGGCATTGCAGTCGGAGCAGGCACGCTACGAGGCCAACCCTGAAGACACCGCGGTTCATTTTTGTCTGACATCGGCGATCGCCCTGCTCGAAGTGAGCCAGGTCCTGCTCAATCGGAGCGAGAGTCTCTCGCCTCAAGACCGTGAGCGTCAGTGGAAGACGCTCGTGGCGTACACCAAGACAGCTGGCCGTTCGGCGTATCGCGCCGCCTCGATTCTGACGGACCAAAAAGACTAGTAACAACGCTTTCGACACCGTTCGTCGGAATTGTGAACTTATGTATCTGGGTGTGAGATGTGCACGCGGCCGACCGCCAGCACGCGGCGAAACTGCCGACATGACGAATTTGCCGCCCACCTTGCAATTGCAGTCGTCGCGCTTGCAATGGCTGTGATCTGCCCTCGGTGCGGTGCGAGTAACCGACTGCTGGCCAACTTCTGCATGAAGTGCGTCACGTCGCTGTCACCCACCACAGTAGATCGGGAGGAGAAGGTTCTGGCAGACATGGCAGACATCGGCGAGACCGAACTAAGCCACGCCGTAACGCTTCAAATGCCGCTCATCGCGGCACGGACAGCCGACGGCGACGCCGATCGCGACCGCTCGCACTTCAACGAATTTGCAGAGCACGCGCTGCCTGACGGCACGCTCATCGAAGGCTTTCGCATAGTTCGATCAATTGGCGAAGGCGGCTTCGGCATCGTCTATCTCGCCTGGGATGTGGCGCTCGAACGGCATGTGGCCATCAAGGAATACATGCCGACGTCGCTGGCAGTCCGGGCCAACCCGTCGCTCGAAGTGTCGATGCGGTCCGACCGGCACCGCGGCACATTCGACGCCGGTTTGAAGAGTTTCGTAAACGAGGCGCGTCTGCTGGCACGCTTCGACCACCCGGCGTTGGTCAAGGTGTTCAGGTTTTGGGAGGCGAATCGCACGGCCTACATGGCGATGCCGTTCTATGAAGGGCCGACGCTTAAAGCAACGTTGGCGACCGCGGGCAGCGCGCCGTCAGAATCGCAAATTCGCGCCTGGCTGGAGCCCTTGCTCGATGCGCTGTCGGTGCTGCATCGCGAGCATTGCTATCACCGCGACATCTCGCCCGACAACATTCTGCTGACGACTGCAGGCCCCGTGCTGCTCGACTTCGGCGCGGCGCGGCGCGTGATCAGCGACATGACGCAGGTGCTAACCGCCGTGCTCAAGCCCGGCTTTGCACCGATCGAGCAATACGGTGGCGAGCTGCAGCAAGGGCCCTGGACCGATCTGTATGCGCTTGCAGGTGTGGTGCATTGCGCGATCACCGGCCGCGCCCCGACGGCGTCTGTGGTGCGCGTGGTGAGCGACGCGCTGCGGCCGTTGGCGATGACGCAGGCCGACAACTACAGCGACAATTTTCTGCGCGCCATCGACATCGCCTTGTCGGTGCGACCCGAAGCCAGGCCGCAAGATGTTGCGCAATTCCGGGCGTTGCTCGATGCGGAAGAGGCTCGTCCGGTGGCTTTGGTGCCGGCCACGCTGGATCATGCGGTCGCACGTTCGACCGACGCACTGGGCGTCGAGCGCACGGCGCCAGATTCAGACCATCGGATCGGGCAGGTCGATCAGGTCGATCAGGTCGAACGGCAAAGTAGCGCCGATGTTGCGCCTGTGTCAGAGCCCATAGTGCCCCTCGCGAGGCCCTCCGCAGGACGGTCCCACCGCAGCATCTATGTTGCCGCCGCCTGTCTGCTCGTTGCCGGCAGCACGATCTGGTGGTCCAGGCAGGGCAGCGATCCACGCTTGTCTGACGTTGTCCCGGCCGCATCCGCACTGGCCACCTCAGCGGCAACGCCCGCGCCTGTGGCAGTCGTCATGCCATCGGCTCCGCCATCTGCCTTTCCTTCATCCGCTCCTTCTTCCGCTCCGCCCACATACATCCCGCCTTTGGCGGTGCCGGTCGTTGCCAAAACCAAGGCGATGCGACCGTCCTTTCCAGTCGCAGCCGAGCGCAAGAAGGCAGCAGCGGTCATCGCCTCGGTCGATGAACCCCGCACGGCTACGCGCCCTGAAGTTGAGTCCGAATCCGCATTGCTTCGCAAAACCGCAGCGCGGCCCCAGCGTTGCGCCGACATCATCCAGAAATCTTCACTCGACACCCTGACTGCAGACGAAGTCGCTTACCTGAAAAAAGAATGCCGATGAGCTCCCGTTTCTTTCCTTTGTCTCGCCCTGCTTTTTTGTCATTGCCACGCCTTTTTCTTCGGCGTCGTGTTCGCGATGACAGTCGCAGGTTGCGGCACCCCCAAGCCTGTCGCCAGCAAAGAACCGCTGCCGTTCGACCAGGCCATCACAGCAGCCACCGATTCGTTGTTTCAGCAGTCGCAAGACGCGACGGGATTCATGGCTCGGCGCAGCAAGCAGACCGTGGTGCTCGACCCGACGCTGGATGCTGCCAGTGGCCAGCAGACCGCAGCGACACAACGGCTGGACCGCACGATGGCCGAGCGCGTGGCGCGCACCTTCGAGCAGATCGATGTGCTTGCGTTTGAAGCGAGCAGTCTCACCAGGGCGCAGTATCTACTGGTCGGCACGCTGGTGCGTGTGCAGAACACTTATCGAATCGACCTGGCACTGGTCGACATCAAGGGCGGTGCGGTGGTCGCACAATCATCCGCAATCGCCAGCAAAGAGGGTGTCGACATGAGCCCACTGCCCTTCTACAGGGACAGTCCGGTTCTCATCAAGGACAAGGTCACCGATGGCTACGTGCGCACCAGCGGCACGCCGATTGGACAAAAAGCCGACGCCACTTATATGGAGCGCATTGCGACCGCAACCGTCATCAACGACGCGACGACGCTTTACAACGCCGCGCGCTACAGAGAGGCGCTGGGCCAATACCGCAGCGCACTCGCCACGCCCGCCGGCGACCAAATCCGCGTGCTTACTGGCATCTACTTGAGCGTGAGCAAATTAGGTTTGACGGCCGAAGCCGAAGAAGCTTTCGGCCGGCTTGTCGCCTATGGCATCGCCACCAACCAGTTGGGCGTCAAGTTCCTGTTCAACCCTGGTAGCACGGAGTTCTGGGTCGATCCCAAGGTGAGTGGCGCCTATGCCATGTGGCTACGTCAAATCGCCCGCCAGGCCAGTCGCACCAAGGTCTGCATGGACATTCTTGGGCACACCAGCAAGACCGGCACCGAAGACGCCAACGAAACCCTGTCCATCAGGCGGGCGGCCGTCATCAAGCAACGCATTGGCGCCGACTCGGCAGACATGGTCAAACGCACTCGGGCGGTCGGTATGGGCTCCAAGCAGAACATCGTCGGCAGTGGTACCGACGACGTAGTCGACGCGCCGGATCGGCGGGTCGAGTTCAGCATAGTGGAGTGCGGCAAGTAAGCCGATTTGCGCTGTTGCGAAAGAGATTGCAGGCGCTCTATCGTGACCGACACGAAAGCACGCCGACGCAATGTCTGCCGTCCGGATCATCGTTCGGCCTCAGGCTCGCTGTTTCGCTTTCAGAAGGTCTTGGTCAGCGTAGCGATGAATTGCGCCTTGTTGATCGACTGGGTCTGCGCGCCGATCGGACCGAAGCCGGGCTTCACGACCGCCAGGTAGGCGTCTTTCTTGTTTGCACCCACCACGGCACCGGCCAATGACAGGCCACCGCCGAAGTCCCACGATGCGCCGAGGTTGTAGTCGACGTAATTCTTGTAGCCGGTGTTGTGGCGGATGTCGCTGCTCAGCGCCGTGTAGCCGACCGCTGCTTTCAGCGTGAGGTGCGGAATGACCTCCTTTGCATAGGAGAGGTTCAGATAGCCGGTGTTAGTGCCTTTTAACCCCGAGCCGTTTTTGTAGCCGGCATATCCGAAGTAATCCTTGGACACCGTGCTGGAGTACTTGAGGGTGAAGGCACCGATCTTTTCGTCCGCGTAGGTCGCAGCCCCATAAATTTCAGTGGTGTTGCCAATGCTGTTGCCCGGGTAGGCGTATGTCAGCACGCCGACGTCGAAGTCGAACACACTGGCCTTGAATTTGTAGCCGCCATAGAAGTCCATTTCGATGCTGTTGCCGGTCAGCCAGTTGACGCTTGAGTTCCAGTTGCCAAGGTAAAAGCCACTGTCGCCAAAGGCGTAGTCGAAGCCTCCCTGAATTGCCGGCTTCAGACCCTTGTCTTTGTAGAGGCCGTTGTGGCCGATGGTGTCCTGGTCCTGGCCGCGGAACTTGTAGTTGGTGGTGAGCGAGATGTTCGCGGTCAAAGGGGGCGTGGCCGGAACGTTGACCGCGGCATCAGCTACGGCGCCCGGAACGGATTGCGCGAACGACAGGCAGGACACGGTTGCAAAGACACCGGTCATACCGGCTTTGAATACGAAACTTTTCATTGAGCTGTGCAGTTGTTTGACGTCAGCAGCAGGCTAAGGACGGCTCCGTAAAAGCGGCGTAAAAAATACATGCGCTTCTATAAAAAGTTTGTCGCTCAGCGCAGGCCGGCAAGGAGTGCCAGCACGGCTGGTGCTTGCAAAGCGTGTGTCGCATTTCCTGCATCAGGTGCGTTCCCGTTGCACGCACCGGTCGCGTAACCCTTGTCGGCGAGGATGTTTTGTATAGCCATACGCTCTACAGAACCAACTCATTGAATAGCATGCCTAACCGTTTTCAACCAGGCATTCCTCCTCATGGACTCCATCTCTCTTGGGCAATTCAGCCTTGTCTACAACGCGTTTTCCTTCGCCATCGCGGTGATGGGAGCCGCGACCGTGTTCTTCTTCTTGTCGCGCTCACAGGTCGCTTCGTCGTACCGAACGGCACTCGCCGTGACCGGGCTGGTAACGCTGGTCGCGCTGTACCACTACCTGCGGATCTTCAACAGCTGGGAAGCCGCGTACACGCTCGCCGATGGCGTGATGAAGCCGACCGGCGCCAAGTTCAACGACGCCTATCGCTACGTCGACTGGCTGTTGACGGTACCGCTGCTGCTGATCGAACTGATCCTGGTGATGCGCCTCTCCGGCGCCGAAACGCGTGCCAAGGCGACCAAGCTCGGACTGCTTGCGGCCTTGATGGTGTTGCTCGGCTATCCGGGCGAAATCTCTTCCGATCCGGGCACCCGCTGGTTGTGGTGGGCACTGGCGATGATCCCGTTCGTCATCATCGTTTATGACCTCTTTGTCGGTCTGCGGAATTCGATTGCCGCGCAACCTGCAGGTGCCCGCGGTTTGGTCAGCACGGCGCGCTGGTTGACGGTGGTGTCATGGCTGTTCTATCCCATAGTTTTCGTGTTCCCGATGATCGGTTTTACTGGCAGTTCAGCAACCATCGCGGTGCAGGTCGGTTACACCGTGGCGGACGTGGTGGCCAAAGCGGTGTTCGGCGTACTGATTTTCCTGATCGCCTCGCGCAAGACCGAGATCGAAGCCTCGTTGAGGTGAGCCTTTGAACCTCGAGCATTCATTGGCCCGCGTGCCGGGATACCAGCCACCGATGCGACGGGCATCAGCACCGCGCTGGGTGGCTGAAGTGCCCCATGCTGTGGTCGTGGGCGCGGGCTACGGCGGCATTGCCGCCGCCTTGCGCCTGCGGGCCAAGGGCTACCGCGTCACGTTGATCGACCGGGGCCAGCAGCTCGGTGGTCGGGCCCAGGTGTTCGAGCGCGACGGCTTCCGGCACGATGCCGGGCCAACCGTAATCACTGCGCCCTTCCTCTTCGAAGAACTGTTCGAATTGTTTGGCGAGCGGTTGTCCGATCATGTCGAGCTGGTGCCGTTGACGCCCTGGTATCGCTTCCGCTTTGCCGATGGCGATCACTTCGACTACGGCGGTACGTTGGACCAGACACTTGCAGAGATAGGGCGTATCTCGCCGGAGGACCGCGACGGCTACCTGCGGCTGCTGGCGCACTCCAAGCGCATCTTCGATATTGGTTTCACCCAACTTTCTGCGAAGCCCTTCGACAAGCTCGGCACCATGCTCCGGCTGATTCCGAGTCTTGTCCGGCTGCGCTGCGATCGGACCGTTTGGGGTCTGGTCAAAGCTTTCCTCAAGAACGACAAGTTGCGACAGGCCTTTTCGATCCAGCCACTGCTGGTCGGCGGCAATCCTTTCGACACCACCAGCATCTACGGGCTGATTCACTACCTCGAGCGCGCCCACGGCGTGTTCTTCGCGATGGGCGGAACCGGGGCCATAACGCGCGCGCTTGGTGACCTCATGGAGCGCCGTGGTGTGGCCGTGCGGCTGGGCAGCACGGTGCAACGCATACGGATTGAAGGCGGCACGGCGACGGCAGTGGAGCTTGCAGGCGGCGGCGTCATTCCGGCCGACCTTGTGGTATCCAACGTCGATGCGGCTCACCTTTACACATTGATGATCCCGAAGTCGAAGCAGGCCTGGTCGTCGCGGCTGAAGCTGGCAGCAGCAAGCTATTCGATGGGCCTGTACGTGCTGTACTTCGGCACCCGCCAGCGCTACCCCAACGTGGCCCACCACACCATCTGGCTCGGCGAGCGCTACCGCGAATTGCTCGACGAAATCTTCAACAAGAAGACGCTCAGCGACGACTTCTCGCTCTACCTGCACCGGCCCACCGCCACCGATCCGAGTTTCGCGCCCGAGGGGTGCGAGAGCTTCTACGTGCTGTGTCCGGTGCCTAACCTGCAGGCCGACCTGGACTGGAGCGTTGAAGGACCGAAGCTGCGCGACCGCATCGTCGCCGCGCTGGACCGCACCATCCTGCCGGGCCTGGCCACCAGCATCACTGCCGAGTTCAGCATGACGCCGCGCGACTTCAGCCACGACTACCTGAGCGTGCACGGGGCCGGTTTCTCAGTCGCGCCGCTGTTCCGGCAGTCGGCATGGTTCCGCTTCCACAACCGGGCCGAAGGCATTCGCAACCTCTATCTGGTGGGCGCCGGCACGCATCCGGGCGCCGGCCTGCCGGGAGTGCTGTGCTCGGCAAAGGTCATCGACTCGATGGTTCCGGCGGCCGAGATGGTGGTGCGGCAAGAGCGTCACGGCGCATGAAAAGAACGAACACCATGGATGCGCCCGATGCGGCCTACGCCGCTGCCGACCGACTGCTGACATTGCACGGCCGCAGCTTTCACTGGGCCCGTCGCCTGCTCGGCGCCCGCCATGCCCAACGGGCCACCCGGCTCTATGGCTTTTGCCGCCGTATCGACGACCTGGCCGACGATGCCACCTCGCCGGTCACCGCTCATGCGGCACTGGACACCATCAAGCGAGCCCTTAAAAGCGGCTGGTCCGACGATGCCGAAGTACGCGACATGCTGCAGCTGATGGACTCCTGTCACATCGATGCGTCGATCCCGCTGGAGCTGATCCGTGGCGTCGGGAGCGACCTCGGCGAGGTGCGCGTTGCCGACATGGACGAACTGCTGCGCTATTGCTACAGAGTTGCCGGCACCGTGGGCGTAATGATGACGTCGGCACTCGACGTGACCGCGCCGGAGGCGCTGCCGCACGCCATCGACCTTGGCATCGCGATGCAACTGACGAACATCTGCCGCGATGTCCGCGACGACGCGTTGCTGGGCCGACGTTATCTGCCGGCCACGCTGGTAGGCGAATTGACGCCGGCTGCGCTGATCGACCCCAGCAGCGAGGTGCGCGCGACCGCCACCCACGCACTGTGCACGCTGCTGGATCTGGCTGACCGCTTCTACGCCAGCGGCGAGCAGGGACTGCGTTATTTGCCCGCTGGCGCGCGCACCGGAATCCTGGTGACTGCACGGGTCTATCGCGGCATCGGCACCGTTCTGCGGGAGCGTGAATACGACTGCTGGTCGTCTCGAGCCATGGTCGGCATCGGTGGCAAAGCGGCGATCACGCTGCGTGCACTGGCCGGGACGCTCGGCACACGCCGCGGCTCACCGACGCCGGCGCCGGTCCCAAACACACGACCCCACGGCGTCCTTCCGCCCTACCCCGGCCCGGCTTGGCTCGCGGAAGCGGGTGTTGCAGACTGATCTCGACCTGCTGATCCTCGGTGGCGGCTGCGCCGGCCTGAGCCTGGCGATTCGGCTGGCAGAAGCTTCCGGCCGCTGCCGGCGCGTAACAGTGATCGAGGAGCGGGCGGATTACATCAGCGACCGGAGCTGGTGCTTCTGGCGGCTAGGGCCACATCGCTTCGAGCCGCTGGTGGCGCGGAGCTGGTCGCGTGTCGCCGTGCGCTCGGCCTCACAAGCCGTGACAGCCGACTGCGCGCGCACGCCCTATCAACTGCTGCAAGCGGGTGCCTTCTACGACTACGCCCGCCACGTGATAGCGGGCAGCGATGCGGTGCGCCTGGAGACCGGTGTGTCGGTGACTGGCATACCCGTGGCGGTGGCGGGCGGGTGGCGCGTCGAAACTTCGACCGGCGTCCTGACGGCTGCGCAGGTAATCGACACGCGGCCGCCGGGCCTGCCCCGCAGCGGCAATTCGACGCTCTGGCAGTCGTTCTTCGGTCAGGAGCTGGTCTGCGAGCAGCCGGTATTCGACGCCACTTGCGTGGAATTGATGGACTTCACGGACGCTGTGCCGGGAGCAGTCGCATTCACCTATGTGTTGCCGCTGGCGCCAGACCGGGCACTGATCGAAACGACGCTGTTCGATCCCCATCCGCGCGGTCCCTCCGACCTGGCCGAGCTCCAGCGGCGCGCGGTGGAACGGCTTTGCGGCGATGTACCAACCCGGGTAGTTCGCACCGAAGCTGGCATCTTGCCAATGGGCATGGCCCGGGACCCCGGCTCACGTGATCCACCGGGTCGCGGCTACCTGCGTGCCGGTTTGATGAGCGGCGCAGCCCGACCGGCTACGGGCTACGCCTTCCAGCGTATCCAGCACTGGGCCGATGTCTGCACAGAAGCACTCCGCTGCGGCCAGATGCCGCGCGGACACAAGCCCGATCCCTTGCTGACCCGCATGATGGACCGGCTTTTTCTGGACGTGCTTCGAAATCAGCCCGAGCGCGGAGCCGAGTTGTTTCTGCGGCTGTTCGGCGGCACCGATATGCGCCGCATCGTCCGCTTCCTGAGCGATCGCGGGACGTTGCTAGACCGCGCTGCCATCGTCGCATCGTTGCCGCCGGGCCTGTTCCTGCGCCAGTTGTTGCGGCCGCCGCAGCGCGACCTGGCCGGGGCCTGACGCCATGACCAACGGCTTGCGACTGCAGGGTCGCATTTTCTGCATTGTGTCGTTGGCGCTGGTGGTGACCCTGCTGGCCGGCTTTAGAACAACGCCCGAGCATGAACTGCTGGCGGTCGGCGCCCTTGTGTTGCTGCTCGGCGTGCCGCACGGTTCGCTGGACGTGGTGGTCGCGCGCCGTCTGCTGGGCCTGACGGGCATCGGGGCATGGGCGCTTTTCTCGCTGCTCTACCTTTGCCTGGCCGCTCTTGTCGTCGGTCTCTGGTGGATCGCACCGACAGTGTTCCTGTGTGCCTTTCTCGGCTTCTCCGCGCTGCACTTCGGCGCCGATCCGGCGGCCGGCGTGTCGTGGCCGACGCGTATTTTGTATGGCGGCGCGGTGATCGTTCTGCCGGCCTTGTGGCACAGCGCCGAGTTGCAGCGGCTGCTCGGACTGGTGGCCGGGCCGGACAGCGCGGCCTTCGTCGTGCCGGCCTTGCGCATACTCGCCATACCTTGGTTGTGCGCGACCGTGCTCGCTGGCTGGCAGGAGGCCAGAACATTTCCACTCGCCGCAGCAGAACTGGCGGCTTTGGCAGCAGTGTCGTTGGCGGCGCCGCCGCTGGTCGCGTTCACGGTCTATTTCTGCGCCATGCACAGCCCGCGTCATATCCTGCGAACGCTCGCCAGCCGGCACGCGGCAGACGCTCGCCGCGCGCTTGCGATGGCGCTGTGGCCGACAGTCGCGGTGTTTGCCATGGCCGTAGTGGCTGGCTTGCTGGCGAGTGGAATGCCACTGGAAACACGGGTGCTGCAACTCAGCTTCGTCGGTCTGGCAGCGTTGACTTTGCCGCACATGGCACTGCTGGAGCAAGCTCGCCGGACATCGCCACCGGCATAGCCGGGACAATAGGGCGCAGAACATTTCGAACCGATTGCCAACGCCCTCGCCTTGCCGTCCTAATCATTCCCACCTTCATGAAAGACATTCTCCCCATCGCCAGCGCGCCTCTCGACGGTGTTTACCGGATCGCTACCGTGTCGAATCTCACCGGCATTCCGGTCCAGACAATCCGTGTGTGGGAGTCGCGCTATGCCGTGGTGCAGCCCGCTCGCAGCGCGACCAACGTGCGGCTCTACCGGCGGGCCGATATCGAGCGACTGTCGCTACTCAAGGCCGCGGTCGATGCAGGGCATGCGATAGGTACCGTGGCTTCGCTGACCGACCGGCAGATCAAGGCCCGATTCAAGTTTGTGTCGGCGGCCTCCAGTACGCCAGCGCGCGGCTGTCGGGTACTGGTGTGTGGCGCCGCGCTGGCAACCCGCCTCGCCACGGCGTGGGGCAGTCGTGACGACGTGCGCGTGCAGGGCGTATTGCCTTCTCCGTCCAACGTCGGCTCCGCATCGATGCGCATCGTCGATGCCAGGGCCGACGCTGTGATTGTTGAGGTATCGGTGCTCGACCCCGCCCTGCCGGTTGCCCTCCGGCAGTTGCAGGCGGCGACCCGGGCACGCGTCGCCATCGTGGTCTACGGCTTGGGCAATCGTCAGACTCTGGCGCGGCTTGACGACGCTAACGTCATCGCGCTGGCGGCACCGATCGACCCGGCGCAGCTCGCGCGCCTCTGCCTGCTCGGCCTGGCGGTCGCCCCTTCCACGGCGCCCGACACTTTCTCCCAGATCCTGGGGCATCAGGCGTCACCGCGACGCTATGACGACGCGCTTCTGAACCAGCTCGGCAACTTGCCGTCCAGCGTGCAGTGCGAGTGCCCGAATCACGTCGCCGACCTGCTGATACGACTCAACGCCTTCGAACACTACAGCCTGGAATGCGAAGGCAGGAACGCCGCCGACGCATCGATGCATGCAATGCTGTACCGCTCCAGTGGCCACTGCCGCGAAATTCTGGAAGAGGCGTTGACTCGCCTGATGGCGCACGCAGAGACACCATTGCCTAATGAATAGGCGTCCCATCGTGTACCCAAGAAAAAAGCCCGAAGGCTTTTGGGCCTGCGGGCTTAATTTTTAAAGGCCCCTGCGGGCCCCAAAGATGGCTGGGATTCGCTGGCGCTTAGGCAGCAGGCAACAACACCGAATCAATGACGTGGATCACGCCGTTGGTGCATTCGATGTCGGTCGCGACCACTTTGGTTTGGCCATTCAGCGTGACACCGCCAGCGGTGCCGATCTTGAGAGCGGCTCCGTTGACTGTCGCTGCCGACTTGCCGTCCATCGTCATGACGTCGGCTGCCATCACCTTGCCTGCCACCACATGGTAGGTCAGGATGGCTTTGAGCTTCGGGATGTCTTTCAGCAGGCTGTCAACCGTACCAGCGGGCAGCTTTGCGAAGGCTTCGTCTGTAGGCGCAAACACCGTGAATGGGCCTGGGCCCTTAAGGGTGGCCACCAAGTCGGCGGCGGTGAGGGCGGCTGCCAGAGTCTTGAAGGTACCAGCGGCGACGGCCGTGTCAATGATGTCATGCATGAGGAATTTCCAATCAGTAGTCAGCAAACCCGGGTCTTTAAAACGCCGGTGCACAGAGAGTGCGTTTAAAGAACATGACCGCAACCGTTAGAGTTTCTGTCAGTCCCACATTCGCTGGCTAGCACTCTAGTTCTCATGCGCGTGCACGCAGCCGTGCAAGGCCATTGCATTGTGTGATGGAGTTTCGGCAGCGGACATGCAGTCCTGAGAGACTCTCTGAAAGGGCCGGTTCGAGACTGCGGTGCAGCAGCTGGATTATGAGAACTAGTTTCGATCGAGGCTTTTTTACACGACATGCCCAGCGACGACGTGGGCATCGATTTAGGTGACAGGTTTACGACGCTGGCGTGACAGGTGTACATCCGTCGATGTCTGCCTCGATTGAGCCCTGGTCCGTCAGGTTCTTGCCTAAGTGCCGATAGGCGCCGTCAAGACGTGCGTACGCCGCGGCTTGAGCAACTTGCGCACTGCAATGATCGTTCAGGCAAGTCAGGTTCACTGACCGATCGGCTGCGTCCAAGCCACGACTTCTTTTTGACTCCAAGGCGAATGCAGGCTGGCCGATCAAGCACAGTAAGCCAACCCGTGAACTCGGCTGTGCCGCATACATTACCAAGGCAAGATTACTGCAGGTCGCAAGCCGACGATACCGTCCTATGTGCGCGATCGCACAGTAAAACAATGTGTTCGTCGATAAGGTTGAAGTTCTCTCTTTCACGAGGACGTTCGTACGACCCTATCTCGGACCGTAGCTCAAGCCCTCGTCCATGCCCACCTGGGAGGCCGCCCGCTAGACGAACACTCGCTTGCAGCCGCCGTAGATGTGGCGGAGGACCGTGTACGCACCGGAATGCTCCCCGTGATATCTGATTTGCTTCGTCATGATCTGGACAATCGAATGGAGACGTCAGCGACTTCCTCTCAATTAAATGGTGCAGGTTATGTAGATAAGACTGCAATGGGCGCGGAATGGAAAAGCAGGACGAATCCAGGATTCGATCGAGTCGATAACGTTGGCGAAAGCGCTGCGATCTTTGTCATCGACGACCACCCAATCATGCGCAGTGCAATTGCTTCCTTAATTCGACGACTTCGCGCAAACACGCGGATTTCGGAATTTGGCAGTCTCGCCGAAGTCCCGCCTAGCACGGGCTCGCAGAGACTCACGGCGGCGTTGACGGCATTGCTTTCAAAACGCTCCGACGTTGCGCTCGATGCAGAAGGCGATGCATCGCTTCGCGTACGTGCAAGCACCATCACGAACGCGAGCGTATGACAGTGAACACCGCGACAACTATTGTCCCAAGATGGGCCACCGCCGCGAGCGGAGAGCACGCTTTGCTTGGTGGACGTCGAGACATCATCGTGATCGGCGCCGCGATGGGGGGACTGAGCGCCTTGTCCAAGTTGCTGACTGGAATACCGCCATCGTTTGATGCGGCGTTGCTCATAGCATTGGACATCGGCTCCCAGCCGACATCGGTTGTTCTACAAATTCTGCGTACGTATTCGCGGTTGCAGGTCAGCTTTGCAAGTAACAACGCGTTGATTCGGCGTGGCCAAGTCCTCGTTGCGCCACCGAACTACGACATGCGCGTTGAGCAAGCTGGAATTGTTGGCCTCGAGCGCGCAGGCGCCTTCGCTAGCGGCGGCCCCTCAGTGAATGTTCTTTTTGAATCTGCGGCTGCCGCATACGGCCACCGCGTCGTTGGCGTCGTGCTTAGCGGAGCATCCCACGATGGAACAGCGGGGCTCTCGGTCATAGAAGCCGCTGGAGGGGTTGGCGTTGTCGAGAACCCGGAAGAAGCGGTCGATCCCAGCATGCCTCAAAGTGCCATTCGCGGTGACCACCCCGACTACGCTAGCTCGCTGGACGACATGGCACGACTTCTAATCAGCTTGGCCGCCGGTGAGAAGCCATCCCGAGGATCGTTCTTGAAGGCCGGGCGCTCGCGGAACTGGGTGCCGTAAAACGAGGTAAACGTCATGCCAGTCATGCGCGTCGTTTGTGACCAAGTGGAAAAAAAGCTTAGCTGGTTGAAAGGTGCAAACAGGCAACCGATCATTTCATGGGGCCCATTCATCTCGCCCGATGGCGTCGCTCAGCCACTTGAAATATTGGATCGAGCCAAGCATAGGAAACAAAAAAGCCACCCGAAGGTGGCTTTTTCATTGGAGAAATCTCCGTTAGCTGGCGGAACCGGAGACCGCAAATGCCGGCCATGCAAAGAGCCGCAATAAGGGTCAAAAAGCCACAAGAAGCTAGTGTCCATGCGGCTTTTCACGTAGAGGCAACTGCGCAATCCGACGCAAAGAAAAGCAACGAAGCACGTTTGATAATGGGGGTAAGATTGTACGGTGACAAAGCAATTTCAGCTCACCGATCCGGCAGTGAAAAGCCGCAACAAGCCGGCGGGCCGCTATTTGGATGGCCACGGTCTCTATCTTCAAGTAGCTGACGGCGGCTCGCGATCTTGGATTTTCCGGTACACGCTGAACAAGAAGACGCGTGAGATGGGCGTCGGGTCGGTTGATGATTTTGGTTTGGCGGAGGCGAGGGAGCGCGTCAAACGCTTCCGACAGCTTGTAGCCGATGGCGTTGATCCAATCGACTATCGCCGCCGCGAGCGTGCGGACCGAGCGTTGAAGGCGTTGGAAGCCGAACGACAAAACAAAACTTTTCGCCAATGTGCTGAGGAGTATCACTTGGCCAATGCCGACTCGTGGCGTAACACCAAGCATGCTGCCCAATGGATCAATACTCTAAAAGCCTACGCGTTTCCGAAGTTCGGCGAAGTCCCTGTTGCCGAGGTCACTCGTGAACACATGCGCCAAGCGTTACACCCGATCTGGAAAATCAAAGCCGAGACCGCAACGCGTGTATTGGAGCGGGTGCATAAGGTCATCGACTACGCCGCAGGAATGGGCTACTCCAATGGTCTAGACAGCGAAGAATGGCGTCACTTGCGTGCCTCGCTGCCGGACAATAGAAAGCAGCGCAAGGTCGTCCACC
>JANXTS010000105.1 GCA_025352265.1 Variovorax sp.
TGATCCGGTATTCGATTGCGAACTGCATCGGATTCTACAGCCGGGTTGCCGCTGCCACCGCCTCCAGCACTGCAGGCTGGTCGTCGGGGTGAATGACCGAGACCGCGTGCAGGTAGTCCGTCCACTCCTCGGTCGTGCCAAAGATGGCCCGGTATCGGGCATCGGTCGTCGTGGCACGGGTCTCCGGTTCCACATGCCACATGCCGAGCTTGGCAGCGTCGAGAGCCAACCGCCGCTTCTCCTCGCTCGCCCGCAGCAGGTTCTCAGCCTTATGGCGCTCGGTCAGGTCACGGGTCACAGTAGCGTACCCGTTGACGTTTCCGCTAGTGTCCCGAAGCCTCAAAAAAGACCAGGAGACCGGAATCAACTGGCCGGTCTTCAAATGCTGGAACCAGGTGTCCACGACCACATGGTCTCCATCCTCGGCGCCGGTGATGAGCCCCATGACGCGGTCGTGCTCGCTTTGGGGAAAGAAGTCGAGGACGCTGATGCTACTTATTTGGTCGGGCTGCAGCCCGACCAACTGCTGCCCGGCCCGGTTAACGTACACGCCCCGCTGGTCGAGTCCGGCCACGCCAATGAAGTCGCTGCTGGCGTCCACCAGGGCGGCGAACTGCTGGCGCTCTTGCTCGCCCTTTCTGCGGTCGGTGACGTCCCGAAAGTACACGGACAAGCCTTCCGGCGCGGGGTAGGCGGTGACCTCGTACCAACGGTCGTTATCGGGGGAGTGAGCGGTTAAGGACTCACTCACCTGGCTGGCAGCGACTCGGCGGTAAAAGCGCTCGAACTCGCTGCCGACGGTGCCGGGGTATTCGTCCCAAAAACACTTGCCGATCAGGTAGCCGGGTGTGCAGTCAATAGATCGCTCGCCCGCTGCGTTCACGTAAGTGAACCGCCAGTTGGAGTCAAGGGCGAAGAAACCGTCGGTGATGCTATCCAGAATGTTCGGCTACGGTTTTCGCTCGCTTTTAACGCGTCTTCGCTGCGCTTGCGGTCGGTAATGTCGGCCACGGTGCCATTGAAACTGGACACCCGCCTCGTCTCGCCGGTCCCATCAATGCTTGAACGCCCTTTTGCAAAAACCCAGCGCAGCGAGCCGTCTGGGTGGACGACCCTGTGCTCGATGGCGTAGGGGGTGGGGTCCTCCAGCCGAATCGCCGCTGCCAATGCCTTTTGCACAGCCGGAGCGTCATCGGGGTGGATGACAGCAATCAGCCGAGAGAAATCCGAGCATTCTTCAGTCGTGCCGAAGATCGCGCGAAACCGCGCGTCGGTCTGAATAGCATGGCTGGCCATCTCCATATTCCACATGCCGATTTCGGCCGCGTCGAGGGCTAGCCGCCGCCGCTCCTCGCTGGCCCGCAATCGTTCTTCGCAAAGCTTTTGCTCGGTCACGTCGCGGAAGTAAACCGTCAGACCTTCAGGTGCAGGGTAGGCAGTGACTTCGTACCAGCGGTCGAAGTTTGGGTAATAGGCCGTAAAAGACTCTGCCTTCCGCCCAGCGACGACCCGGCGGTACACCCGCTCGAACTCGCTACCGACCGTGCCGGGAAACTCGTCCCACAAGACCTTGCCAATCAGATCGCCAGGGGTGCGGTCCAGAAAGCGCATGCCTGCCATGTTGATGTAACTGATGCGCCAGTTACGGTCAACGGCAAAGAAGCCGTCGGTGATCGACTCCAGGATCATGCGAATCCGATCTTCACTGGCTCGGATCGCCGCTTCTGATGCTTGCCGCTTGGTGATGTCACGCAGAACGCCCTGTACCCGCCCGTCCGACAGTTGGCTACCGGTAATCTCACCGACAAATATCGAGCGATCCTTGCGGCGGAACCGCCATTCACTGCGCATCACTTCCCCATGGCCACACCGGGCGATTTCTGGTGCGATGCGAGACCATTCCTCAGGCTCCAACATGTCAGAAATGGTGCGGGCGAGCACCTCTTCGCGGCTGTACCCCAACGCCTCGCAGCCAGCCGTGTTCACGTCCAAGTACCGGCCTGCGGCGTCAACCAGGAAGATGGCGTCTACCGATTGCTCGAACAGCAACCGATAGTGCGCCTCATTGGCTTGCAAAGCTTCCAATGAGTTTGAATCGGAGGCTAGCTTGTCACTTTGTTTCATGAAAGGCCTGAGGTATGGAAATTGCACCGCCGCGTTACCGCGCTTCAATGTAGTGGACTTTGCATCGCCGTTAGCCTAAACAACTCGATCCTCGTCACCTATAAACTCACGACAGCCGATATGTCCGGTTTAGTTGCGCTGTCGCCTATCAAGCGTCCGCTTTGGGGACGACTTCCGAGTGCCGCTTTTACGGTGATACCTGCTGCTTGAGCGCCGAACACGACGGACCGCTTACGCTGCATTGCGGACGGTTATTCCTGCCCGGGACCTGCTCATCCTTCACGGCCGCCGAATCCGAATCGGCCCACCCTTCGAAAGCGCGTCGACTTCCACCTTTCCCCGCGTGACCTTCACTCGCCCCTGTGCCGCAAGCCGCGCAGCCACACGTCGAATATCCGGCATCTTGGCGCGCCAGACTTTTTCATCGGCCGCCATCGCACGCGCCACGTCCGAAGGGCAGATCGAGGCCGAAGGCGCACGTGTCGCCAGCAGCGCCAGGGTCGCGTCTGCGATCGCTTCGTCTTCTTCCGGGCTCGGATCGCGGGTCGAAGCGTCGGCGCTCACGATGCAGACCCCGCCGCCATCAACGCCGGCAACCGCTGCGCCAGCAGATCGATCACCACGCGCACCTTCATCGGCAAGGTCCGCATCCGCGGCCAGACCGCGTTGAGCTCGTAGCCGAAGGGTTGGGGCTCTTCGAACACGCGCACCAGTCGCCCCGCATCGACATCGCGCGCGGCCATCCACATCGGCAGGCGCGCCAGGCCCCAACCGGCAACGGCGGCGTCCATCACCACGTCCAGCGAGTCGCAGAAGAAGCGGGATTCGATCTCGAACGGGAGGTCGATGTCCGCGTTGTCGGCGGAGGCAAAGCGCCAGGGTTGCCGCCAGCCGCGTCGCGCGTAGCCCACGAAGCGATGCGACTCGCGCTGCGCCACCAGTGCGTCGAAGGTTGCCGGTCGCGGGTGCTCGGCCAGGTAGGCCGGCGACGCGTAGACCGCCATCACCTGCCGACCCAGAGGCCGCGCCGCCAGCGTCGTGCTGTCGTCGAGTACGCCGCTGCGGACGGCGAGGTCGATGCCTTCTTCGATCAGGTCGACCCGCCGGTCGCTGTAACCGACATCGAAGCTCAGTTGCGGATGCCGCTCGCCCAGCGCGAACAGCAGCGGCGCGATCAGCGGCCGGCCAATGATGACGGGCATGGTGAGCCGCACGCGGCCCAGCGGCTCCTGCCGTCCGGCGTCGAGTTCTTCGCCGGCAGCGGCTAATTCGTCCAGCGCCCGTCGGCACCGCTCGTAATAGGACTGCCCCGGCTCCGTCAGACGGTGGCTGCGCGTGGTGCGATGAAAGAGCCTCGTGTCGAGGCGCGCCTCGAGCCGCGCCACGCTCTTGCCGACTGCTGAGCGCGTGCGCTTTAGCTTCTCCGCGGCTGCCGCGAAATTGCCCGCTTCAACCACCGCCACGAAGACTTCGATGCTGTCCAGACGTTCACTCATTGGAGAATTCTAGGCTGCAATTTGGAGAGTCAGATGCATCACTAGGGATGCAAGAGAACCAATAGCATCTGACGCATCGACATCCTCTTTGAAGAAAGTACGCCATGACAAGCGCGATCCAACGTTGGCAAATTGAATCCTTTGACCGCGGCAGCCTGAAGCAGGTCGAGGCGCCGATGCCGTCGCCCGCGGCCGGCCAGATCCTGGTTCGCACGCAAGCGGTGTCACTGAACTACCGCGACTTGATGATCACCAGCGGCAACTACGCGTGGACGCCGTCGCTGCCGTTCACGCCCGGTTCCGATTTGGCCGGCGTGGTCGAAGCCGTGGGCCCGGAGGTGACGCGCTGGAAAGGCGGCGACAAGGTCATCAGCACCTTCGTCGCGGGGTGGATCGACGGCCAGGCGCCTCCGGGCACTTTCTCGCTCGGCGGCCCCGGGCCGGGCGCTTTGGCCACGCATGTGCTGCTCGACGAGCAATGGGTCGTGGCAGCGCCAAGAACGCTCAACGCCGAACAGGCGTCGACCTTGCCTTGCGCCGCGCTCACGGCCTGGTTCTCCTACTTCGAGGAGGGTTCGCTCAAGCCCGGCGACACGGTCTTGATCCATGGCACGGGCGGCGTCGCGCTGTTCGGCCTGCAGTTCGCGGCGATGCACGGCGCGACGGTGATCGTGGTGTCGGGCGGCGCCGCCAAGCGCGACAAGGCGTTGGGGCTTGGCGCCTCGCATGTCATTGCCCGAGACGCCGACTGGCCGACCGAGGTCCGGCGCCTGACGGGCGGCCGCGGTGTCGACCACGTGCTGGAGACTGTCGGGGGGGCCAACCTGGGCAGGTCTCTGAGAGCCGTGGCACAAGGGGGCCGGGTTTCGCTGATCGGCGTGATCGATGGTGGCAGCGTCGAGGCGCAGGCGATGGACTTCATTCGCAGCCGTGGCGTCGTTCAAGGAATCAGCGTGGGCCATCGCCGTGCGCTGGAAGACATGGTTCGCGCCATTGATGCGACGCACATGCAGCCCGTCATCGACAAGGTCTACAGCTTTGCCGATGTGCCTGCGGCGTTCGCGCACTTGGAGCGCGGGGCCTTCGGCAAGGTCGTCGTCTCGGTGTCAGGCCCGGCGCTTTTGCCGACTGCCGACTCGGCGCCCTAAAACACCATCCCGCCCGCCACATCGATGGTCGTCCCCGTCACCCAGCCGGCATCCTCGGACACCGCATACGACACCGCCGCCGCGATGTCGCCGGGTTGCCCAACGCGGCCGAGCGGGGTCTTGCCCACCAGGTAGTCGGTCATGCCCTTGGCGGACTCGGCATTGCCTTCGGTGGCGACAAAGCCCGGCGCGATGCCGACGACGCGAATCTGGCGGGGGCCGAGTTCGGCGCCCAGCGTGCGGGTCAGGGTGTCGACCGCCCCCTTGGTGGCGCAATACACATGCACCATCGGCAGGGGGCTCTTGGCCACGCCGGAGCTGATGTTGACGATCACGCCGCCCGCCGGCATCACGCGCGCAGCCGCCTGGGTCATGAGCAGCAGGCCGCGCACGTTGATGTTGAAGTGGTGTTCAATGCTTTCGGCCGTGATCGTCTCCAGCGAATCGACCTGGTAGACCCCGGCGTTGTTGACCAGAATGTCGAGCCGGCCGAACTGCTTCGTGGCTGCATCGACCAGCGGCTGGATTTCTTCGGGCTTGCCGATGTCGGCCTTCACCGCAAAGGCCTTGCCGCCCGCCGCGACGATGGCCTGCACGACGACCGCTGCGTCTTTGGCGCTGCGCGTGTAGTTGACGATGACCGACGCGCCATCGGCCGCGAGGCGCTTGGCGATGCCCGCGCCGATGCCTTTGGATGAACCCGTGACGAGGGCGACTTTGCCGGAAAGGTTGCGCATGAGGATGTCCTGAAAAATTGGGAAAAAGCAGAAGAGACCGGACACACGTTAGCCCCGGCACGGCTTTTGATAAATCGCATCCAGCGGGACGCGGCATGAAGCCCAGCTTCATAATCACGGCATGTCCTCCGACCTGTTCCCCGCCATTGCCGCCTTTGCCCGGGTCGCCCATAACGCCAGCTTCACTCGCGCGGCCGTCGAGTTGGGCGTGTCGCCCTCGGCCTTGTCCCAGACCGTGCGCACGCTCGAACGCCGGCTCGGCGTGCGGCTGCTGGACCGATCGACGCGCCGGGTCGGCGTGACCGAGAACGGCCAACGCTTTCTGTCGGACGCTCGGCTCGGGCTTTCAGCGCTGGAAGGCGCGATCGATGCGGTGAACGAGAGTCGCGACCGGCCCGCCGGCCTGTTGCGGTTGAACCTGTCGCGTACCGCGGCCGACATCCTCGTGATGCCGCACCTGATCGCGTTCAACGACGCCTTCCCCGACATCACGCTGGAGATGAACTGCGACAACGCGCTGCTCGACCTGATCGGCAACGGCTTCGATGCCGGTATCCGGCTTGGCGAGAACCTGGCACAGGACGTGGTGGCCGTGCCGCTGGGTGGCCGGCATTGCATCGCCACCGTGGCGGCGCCGCGCTATCTTGAAGGGCGCACGCTGCCGCGCACGCCCGAAGACCTGAAGGCGCATCGCTGCCTCAACGCCCGCGTCGGCGGCAGCGTTTATCGCTGGGAGTTCTCGCACAAGGGTCGCGACTTCGACATCGAGACCACCGGTCCCTTGCTGACCAACGACGGCGACATCCTGCTGGCTGCCGTACGCGCCGGTGCCGGCATCACCTGCGTGTTCGAGGCCCAGGTGCAGGCCGACCTAGCGGCCGGGCGACTGGTGCCCTTGCTTAAGGCATGGTGGCCGACCTTTCCGGGTTTTTATCTCTACCACCCGAGCCGGGTCCACGTGCCGCGCAAGCTGCGCGTGTTCATCGACTTCATGCAGCAGCGGTTGAACGGGTAGCCAGCACGACGTCCGGGCGTGGTAGCCGCAATGGCAGGCCTCGCCCGTTCATGGTTTGCTTGCCGTGGACGCAAGCCGCGCATGCAGCTCGGCGACTTCCGCTTCCAGAATTCCCAACCTTTCCCGAAGCGGCCGACCCGCATCGGCCAACTCTTTCCGCCGTGAACCGGCGACGAGTTCCGTGAGCACTGCTTCGGCATCCAGCGCCGCTTCCTCAACGCGTGCACAAATTTTCAGCCGGGCGCGGCCGGCGTTTAGACGCTACGCCAACGACCGGATGATCTTGTCCAGCGTCAGCGGATAGTCCCGCACCCGCACGCCGCAGGCGTTGTAGACCGCGTTGGCGATGGCCGCCGCGCTGCCGCACAAGCCCAGCTCACCGACACCCTTGGCTTTCATCGGCGACGACTTGTCGTCCACCTCGTCGAGGAAGAACACGTCCTGTTTCGGCACGTCGGCGTGCACCGGCACGTGGTACTCGGCCAGGTCGTGGTTGACGAAGTAGCCATAGCGCGTGTCGACGATCGCCTCTTCCATCAGTGCGGCGCCAAGCCCCATCGTCATCGCGCCGATCACTTGGCTGCGGGCCGTCTTGGGGTTCAGGATTCGGCCGGCCGCGAAGGCGCCGCTCATGCGCCGCACGCGCACTTCGCCGGTGGCTGCGTCGACGCCGACTTCGGCAAAGTGCGCACCGAACGTGGCCTGCGCGTAGGTCTTGCCGAGGTCGCCGAACTCGATGCCGTCTTCCACGGTGATGCCTTGGCGGCCCGCCACTTCGGCCAGCGTGAAGCTGCGGCTGCCCGAGATGATCTGGCCATCGTCGAAGCGCGCATCCCCCGCCATCAGGCCGGCCTGGCGTGCCATCGCCTCGCGCAGTTTCATGCACGCCGCGTAGACGCCTGCCGTCGAACTGTTGCCGCCCCATTGCCCACCCGACCCGGCCGATACCGGAAAGTCCGAGTCGCCCAGCCGCACGACGACCTGTTCGAGCGGCACGCCGAGCAACTCCGCGGCCGTTTGCGCAATGATTGTGTAGCTGCCGGTGCCGATGTCCGTCATGTCGGTCGAGATCGTGATCACGCCCTTGCCATCGACCGAGGCACGCGCCGCAGATTTCATCGTGAGGTTGCCGCGGAACGCACTCGCCATGCCCATGCCGATGAGCCAACGCCCATCACGCACCTGGCCGGGCGTGGCACGGCGCTGGTCCCAACCGAAGCGCTCCGAGCCGATACGCAAACAACCGATGAAGTCGCGATGCGAAAAGGCACGCTCGGGCTTCTCGGGATCGACCTGCGTGTCGTTCGCGATGCGCAGTGCGACCGGGTCCATCTTCAGGCGCTCAGCCAACTCGTCCATGGCAATTTCAAGCGCCATCATTCCGGATGCTTCGCCGGGCGCCCGCATGGAGTTGCCCTCGGGCAAATCGAGCGTGGCAAGACGATGGGACGTGATGCGGTTCGCAGCCGCGTAGAGCAGGCGCGTCTGCATCGCCGCGGTTTCGGGCTGACCGCCGGGCAGGTCGCCGGACCAGCTCTCGTGCGAGATGGCGACCAGTTTGCCGTCGCTGCCGGCGCCCAGCCGGATGCGCTGGACCGTCGCGGGGCGATGGGTCGTGTTGTTGGGGATCTGCGGCCGCGCGAGCGCCACCTTGACCGGGCGGCCCGCCACGCGCGCCGCCAGCGCCGCCATGACGACGTCGCTGCGGATCCATAACTTCGAGCCGAAACCGCCACCAACATAGCTCGACACGACACGGACGTCCGCAGGTTGCAGGCCGAGCACTTCCGCCAGGTCGCGCTTCGCCCAGGCGACCATCTGACTTGATGTCCACACCGTGAGCTTGCCCTGCTGCCATGACGCGATGCTTGCGAACGGCTCCATCGCCGAGTGGCTCTGGTCGGGCGTGGTGTAGGTCTGGTCGACTTTTACGGCGGCCTTTGCGAAGGCGTCATCAAAGTTGCCGACGGCGGTGTCCGGCGGGTCGTCCATCTCCGGCTTCACGGCCGAAGCGCGTTCCTTGGCCAGATCGAATCTTCCCTCGACGCGGTGGTACTCGACGACGATGAGCTGCACCGCTGCTCTGGCCTGCTCGAAGGTCGATGCGACCACGATGGCCACCGCCTGATCGAAGTGATCGATGTCGGGCCCCGCCATCAGCCTCGCAGTGATGGCCTTGGCCTTGTTGACCTTGCCAGCGTTCTCGTGCGTGACCACGGCGATCACGCCGGGTGCCGCCTGAGCAGCGCTTGTGTCCATGCGACGGATGCGCCCCTTTGCGATCGCGGCACCCAAAATGACGCCGTAAGCCTGGTTGGGCACGACGTCGTGCCGCTCGTAGGCGTAGGGCGCAGTGCCGGTCGTTTTCAGCGGGCCGTCGATGCGGTCGTGTGGCTTGCCGACAACCTTCAGGCGGTCGATAGGATTGCGTGTCGCGGGTTGATCGAATTTCATGATTTCAGCCTCTCGCTTCCGCCAGCACCGAGGCCAGCGTGCGTTCCACCAACAGTGGTTTGAACGCGTTGTGTTCACTGGTGCGCGCGCCTGCGAGCGTGACGCGCGCAATCGACGCAGCATCGGCCTGCGATTCGGCAGCCTCGACGCGCCACGGTTTCGGTGCCAGGCCGCCATAGGCAAAGCGCCGCCGCCCATCGGGCTGGATCACTGCTGCCACCGAGATCAGCGCGAACGCATAGGACGCGCGATCACGCACCTTGCGGTAAATGTGCTTGCCGCCCAATGGCGCCGGCAGCGTCACGGACGTGATCATCTCGTCGCGCGCGAGGGTGTTTTCCAGGTGTGGCGTGGTGCCGGGCAGGCGATAGAAATCGGCGATCGAAATCGCGCGCCGCGTGCCGTCGGCCCGCACCGTTTCCACCGACGCGTCGAGCAGGCGCATGGCGACGGCCATGTCGCTCGGATGCGTCGCGATGCACTGGTCGCTGGTCGACAAAATCGCCAGGTTGCGATCGAAGCCGCCAATCGCGGCGCAACCCGAGCCCGGCTGGCGCTTGTTGCAAGGCTTGGTCGTGTCGTAAAAATAAGGGCAGCGCGTACGTTGCAGCAGGTTGCCCGCAGTGGTCGCCTTGTTTCGCAACTGGCCCGAGGCGCCCGACATCAGCGCGCGGCTGAGCACCGCATAGTCGGCGCGCACGCGCGGATGTGCGGCGAGGTCGGTGTTGCGCACGAGCGCGCCGATGCGCAAGCCGCCGCCCTGTACGTCTTCGACCTGATTCAGGTTCAAGCGGTTGATGTCGATGAGGTGTGTTGGCGTTTCGATCTGCAGCTTCATCAGATCGAGCAGGTTGGTGCCACCTGCGATGAGCTTGGCGCCGGGCGTGTTGGCCAGCGACGCAGCCGCGCCTGCAGGCGTCGTGGCCCGCTCGAAAGTGAACTGCTTCATGCGGCGTCTCCGGCGACTTCCTGGATGGCGTCGAGGATGTTGGCGTAGGCGCCGCAACGGCAGACGTTGCCGCTCATGCGCTCGCGGATTTCCTCCGGTGTGGCGCGCTGGATGGCCTTGATGTCGACGCTCACGTTGCTCGGTATGCCGGCCTTGATTTCCTGCAGCGTTCCTACTGCAGAGCAGATCTGGCCCGGCGTGCAGTAGCCGCACTGGAAGCCGTCGTGCTTGATGAACGCAGCCTGCATCGGGTGCAGCTTGCCGGGGGTTCCCAAGCCTTCAATGGTCGTGATCTCGTCGCCGTCGTGCAGCACGGCCAGCGTGAGGCAACTGTTGATGCGTCGACCATTGACCAGTACGGTGCAGGCGCCGCATTGGCCGTGGTCGCACCCCTTCTTTGAACCGGTCAGATGAAGGTGTTCTCGCAGCGTGTCCAGCAAGGTCGTGCGTGTGTCGAGGTTGAGGGCGTGCGTTTGCCCGTTGACTTTGAGTTCGATGGGCAGCATCGGTGTGGAGCCTGTGGTTATAGTCGCAGGCGAGCCAGTGGTTTGTGCCCGACTGGCGGCGATGGGCAGCACGGTGCCGGCGGCGGTGGCAAGGCCACCTGCGAGCACACCGCGTCTGCTGACTTCGAAGGAGGTTGGCTGGTTCGACATCGTGGTTCCAGAGGTGGTTCGTGGTCAGTTCAAGGCGCCACTGCGGGTGCCTAGCGGGTGTCGCGTCTTGGGGCCTTGCATGTAAGGCCCGCTATAGTTACGTCGACGCGCTCAGACGCTTGGTATTCAGATGCCAGAAGTAGCGCCGTCGGCGTCTTCGTCCGACTTGGCATCGCTCTTGTCGTCGGAATGCTTGAGGGCTGGCTTCATGCCGGGCTGCGGGGCATGTTCTGCATCCGGTGCGACTTCCTCGCCGCGATGCTTCTTTTCCTGTTGCACTTTCTTGTCGTGCGCGACATTTCTTGGATCGGTCATGCCGCTACGGTGCCCCGGCACACCACAGCGTCACGTCGGACTTAACGCCGAGCGCCAGTGCTCCGGCGGTGCACGGCAAAGGCGAGAGAGACAAACCCGCCGACCTGATGGTCAGAGGGCGGAAGGGAGAGGGAGTCGAACCCTCCCGGCGACGCGTGGCGCCACCCACCGGGTTTGAAGCCCGGCCGCCCCACCAGGGACGATTCCCTTCCATGTCTTGTTGTCCATGGAACGATTCATGTCGACGACGTACCGACTCGCTTGCTGCTGCTGCTGCAAGCCGCACCGAAGAGTACGGTATCGGGCCGCAGCAAGTGAACGTCCTTGACGCGTCGCATGTAGCCGATGCGATCGAAAAATTCGAGTAGCTGGATCGCGCGCTTGCGGCCGAGTCCGGTTGCATCCCTGAAGCTCGCGGCTTGCAAACCATCGGGCAACGCGAGGCAATCGCGAGCCAGTGCGGCGAGTCGTTCGATCGTCGCTGCTGGATAGTACAAGTCCTTCACCACCTGGAATGTCAGACCGCGCCGCGCCAGGCTGGCGAGGGTCTGGCGCACGACGGCATCCGATGCGCCGCAGTCTTTGGCGAGGTCGCGCACCCATGGCGGATCGAAGGCGCCGTCGGCCAATCGGGGCATCAGCTTTTGCGCGAGCCGTTCTTCGGTGGCGCTGAGCACGGCGGCATGTGCGGGCAGATGCAGCCAGTGACCGCTGCGCGCCAACGCGCCACCGGTGAGCAACGCTTCGACGGCGTGCAGCCACAGCGCATCGCCGGTGCGTGGCGCGGCCAGTCGCTTGAGGCGGCGCGCATCGGGTCCGACTTCTTCGGGTGATGCGGCGTGGAATTCGGCGAGGCGGTCGGTGATGCGCTGCTGCAGTGCGGTGAGGTGCGTGCCGGCGATCAGCATGTCGGGCGACAGCGTGCCGCCGAGTCGCACCGCATCAACCGGCAGCGGCAACGCCACGTCTGGCTGCAGCGCGAGCGTACGCATTAAGCGGTCGGCTTCGATACCGAGCGGTGCGCTCGCAAGCAACGCCGTCACGAGCACAGCGCGGTCGTCGAGCGCCCAGGCGGCAAGCGCCTGCAGCCGCTCCGGCGTGCGCCGATAGCGCACGGGCGCGAAGGGGTCGAGCACGCGCACGCCCGCGACGGTGCGCAGGGCCGATGCGTCGCGCAGAACGCCGCGGTCGCCGTGCCATGCGCTCACGCGCTCGCGCAGCACGAGTTGCGCGAGCGCCGTGTCGCCCGGTGCCAGCACGTCGCGGTCGAGCAGGGCGACCGACGCCATCACGTCACGGGTACCGAGGTGCGCATGCACGGTGGTGCCGGAGCGAAGCGCGTGCACCTCGCCGGGCCACAGAGTGAGCTGCACGTCGATGCGCTCGGTGCTCAACGCGATGCCAGGTGCGCACACCCACTGGCCGCGCTGGACCTCGTCTTTGGCAACGCCGGCCAGCGCGAGGGCGCAGCGCTGGCCAGCGTGTGCCGTATCCGCCTTCTCGTTCTGCGCGTGGATGCCGCGCACGCGCACCTTGCGTTCGCCGGGCATGACGAGCAGTTCGTCGCCTATGCGAACGTGGCCCGCCATGACCGATCCGGTAACGACGGTGCCTACACCGGCCAGCGTGAAGGAGCGGTCGATTGCCAGGCGGAAGGCCAGGGCGTCATCGTGCGTGTGCGTGGTGTGCGCTGCGTCGATCAGGTGATCGCGCAGGGCATCCACGCCTTCACCGGTCGTTGCGGACAGCGCAAAGGTCGGTGCGCCGGCGAGCGCTGTGTCGAGCAGCAGCGCATCGATGTCGGCACGCACCTGCACGACACGCGCGCTGCGATCGGTGGCATCGATGCGGTCGATCTTCGTGATGACGACGGTGCCGCGTTGCAGGCCGAGCAGCGCGACCACGGCGAGGTGCTCGCGCGTCTGCGGCATCACGCCGTCGTCGGCTGCGACTACCAGCAAGGCGTGGTCGACACCCGTGGCGCCGGCCAGCATGGTGTGCAGTAGGCGCTCGTGGCCTGGCACGTCGACGAAGCCCAGTGAAACGTCATCGGCAGCGCGCAAGTACGCATAGCCCAGCTCGATCGAAATGCCGCGCCGCTTTTCCTCGGGCAGCCGGTCAGTGTCGACACCCGTGAGTGCGCGCACCAGGGTCGTCTTGCCGTGGTCGATGTGGCCGGCGGTGCCGATGATCATGAAGCGCGCCCGGCCATTACATGAAGTGGCAAGTGTGCATGTCGACCAGGCGGTCGGCCTCGACACGCTCGAAGCCCAATCGGCTTGGCCGCGCACGTCGGCCCGCGTGCGGCCAGGCCCCAGCCGGCGAGCGCGTCTTCGGCGGGTGTGTCGACGGCATTGGTCTGGCCACCCACAGCTACTGCAAGCGCTCGCGCAGGGCAGGCAGCTGTTCGACAAAGGGCGCGCTGTTTTCGAGGCACCGCAGGTCGAGCAGCAATCGGTCATCCGCGATGCGGCCGATGACGGGCAGCGGCAGGCTGCGCAGCGCGGTTGCCAATGCATCGAGCGCAGTGCCGATTCCTTTCTTCGACGTGCCCGCGGGCGCTAACGCGAGGCCGGCGGACGGCAGGCGTTCGACTGGCAATGAGCCCGAGCCGATCTGGCCGAGCAGTTCGACCACCTCCACCGTAAAGCGCGGGCTCACCGCATCGGCCACCGCCGGCAGAACCGCATGCGCGAGCGCACGGATCGCATCGGCGGGCCGCGTCAGCAGACGGAGCGTCGGCAAATCATGTGCGAGACGCTCGGGCCGCAGATAGAGCATGAGTGTCGCTTCGAGCGCGGCCAGCGGGAGCTTGCTTATGCGCAGCGCGCGCTTCATCGGGTACTTGCGTATGCGGCCGACAGCCGCCTTGCTGCCGACGATCAGGCCCGCTTGCGGACCGCCAAGCAACTTGTCGCCGGAGAAGGTGACGACGTCGCAGCCGGCGGCCAGCATCTCTTGCGGCAATGGCTCGCGCGGCAGGCCGTAGTGCGCCAGGTCGATCAACGAGCCGCTGCCCAGGTCGGTGGCGAGCGGCACGCCACGCGCATGCGCAATGGGCGCCAGCACCGCTTCGTCGACCGTCGCGGTGAAGCCTTGCACCACGTAGTTGCTCGTGTGCACCTTCATCACGAGGGCGGTGTGCTCGTTGATGGCGCGCTCGTAGTCGGAGGGATGCGTGCGGTTGGTGGTGCCGACTTCGACCATGCGGGCGCCCGCGCTCGTCATCACGTCGGGCATGCGAAAGGCGCCCCCGATTTCGACCAGCTCACCACGCGAGACGATCACTTCGCTCTTGCCGGGAGCGGCACTCGCTAAGGCCGCGATGGTGAGCAACACAGCCGCGGCGTTGTTGTTGACGACGGTCGCAGCCTCGGCGCCGGTGATGGTGCAGAGCAGTTCTTCGACGATCGAGTCCCGGTCGCCACGGCCACCCGATGCCAGGTCGTATTCAAGGTTGTTGGGCGACGCCATCAGTTTCAGGATGTGCTGCAACGCTGCATCGGCCAGCAGGGCACGACCGAAGTTGGTGTGGATGACGGTGCCGGTGAGATTGAGCACGGCCTGCATGCGCGCGGCAAGACGCGCTGCTACGCGGGCAGACAGCGCAGTCGCAACGGCCTCCGCCTGGACTGCAGCTGCCGGCAGCCTGCCGGCCACCGCTTCCGCACGCAAACCGTCGAGCAGCGCACGCGCCTCTTTCACTACCAATGCATGGCCGTGCTCCTGGAGCAAGGCAGCTGCAATTGCGCTGCGCAACAGCAAGTCGACCGAGGGCAGATCCTGGGGCCTTGCCTTCGAGCCGTGGACCACGGACTCTTCGGGCGCGGCCATCAGCCGGCTCCGCCGTCGCTGTCGGGGGGACTCGGCTCCGGGTCGCCGAAGAGCAGCATCAGGTTGTGGCCGCTGCGCTCGAACCCGGCTTCGGACACGAGCAGGTCGAGCGCCACGCTGGCGAGGTCGTCGGCGACGGGTTCGACTTCGGGGTCTTTCTCCATTGAAACCTGCTTCAGGTAATGGCCGCAGGTGTCGCAGCATTCGGCCCTGACTGCGCCCGCTTTAGTGCCCGGTAGGCCGCTTGCGGCCGGTAGCGCGACGCCTTCATCGACCGCCAGTTCCTGAAAATGGATGCCTTCGGTGCTTTCGCAATTCGTGCATTTGATGCGAACGAAATGCCATTGCATGCTGCACAGCGAACAGTGCAGATAGCGAAAGCCAGACTCTTCAGCGCCGATGCGCGTGACGCTGGTTGTCGGTCCGCTGCCGCAGCAAGGGCATTCGGTCGCGGGCTCGGTGTGGCCAAAGGCGCGCTCGCCGTGCGTATCGGCAGTCAACATCGCCAGATGCGCCCAGTACGTCTGGAGGCCGGCCGCGATCAACGGGGCCGTTGCCAGGTCGAGCCCGATGGTGATGCGGCGCGACAGGTGATCGGCTTGATGCTCGATCCAATGGTCCGGGCTGGCGATCAACCGGTCGACGGTATCGCGCGCTGGCCCTGCGACCAAACGCGCCCTGAACACGCCGAGCAGCCGCCGCAACTCATCGCGCCACGCCGGATCGCGCGACCAGCCAAACGCTGGGGTCGGCGGCTTCAAGGCTTCGGCTGCGGCCTGGCAAGCGTCGGCGTCCGGCAGTGCGACCGCCGGGTAGTTTTGCAGCACCTCGTGCTGCGCCGTTGCCAGGTCAGCGATAAAGATGAGGTACTCGCGCATCGGGTGCGACGCGGCGAGTTGACGCAGCCGAAGCTGCCGGTCGGAGAAGAGGTTGGAGCGCTCAGGCAGGCGGACGAACGGCATTTGCCGCCCGGCCTGCAAGGCAATCTCTTCAGCACTCAGAACCCGAATGTTGCGGACAGGAGGCGCGTTGCTGGTGTTGCTTGTCATCGCGGCCGATTATTCACGGCTTGTCATTCCCGGTCATTTCGCGGTGCCACAACGGGTGATTGAGCTTGGCCCACGCTTCGGTCACCGTGCCGCGCGTCATCGCTCGCGTCGTGCCCTTGACCCAGATCGCTGCGTAAACGTGCGTGATGACCGACAGGATCAGCACGATGGCCGAGAACGCATGCACCAGCACCGCAATGCGTCGCAGGGTGATCGGAAAGTAGCCGACGAACCAGGGGCTCCAGAAAATAAAGCCGGTGAGAAACAGCAGCACCAGGCTTATGCCGAAGGCCCAGAACACCAGCTTCTGCCCGGCGTTGTATTTGCCGACCGGCGGCATCTTGGACTTGTCGCCCTTGAGCATGCTCGGCGCATTCTTCATCCACTCGACGTCTACGCGATTCAGCACGTTGTCGCGCCACACCGTGAAGAACAGGAAGGCGAAGCCGAGCACCATGGCGACGCCCATGAACGGGTGCAGCACACGCGTCCACGGACCGCCACCGAACAGTCCGCTCAGGAAGAACAGGCTGGGGTGAAAGAAAGCGAGCCCCGAAAGGGCTGCTGCAACGAACATCATCGCGACGAACCAATGGTTCAGGCGGGTCGAGTCCGGGTAGCGGCGCAAGTAGCGAATCGTCATGGCGTCCTCCTTATTCCACAGGCGGCACATCGGCACGCGAAGACGGACCGGACCTTGCCAGCGCAATGCGTGCGGCATCGTTCGGCGGAGGCGGCGGCCCCTCGATGATTTCCACGTCACCGCTGCCATCGCCGTCGATGCCGGCTTTTTCCTTCGGCTCGATCGGTCCGACCTTCATGTAGTGGAAGAAACTGCCGACCACCGCGCCGACCATCGCCAGCACCGCCAGTGGCTTGGCCACACCCTTCCACAAAGAGACGAACGGGCTGATGTGCGGGTCTTTCGGCAAGCCGCTGTAGAGGCCCGGCCGGTCGGCGTGCTGGAGTACGTACATCACGTGCGTGCCGCCCACGCCTGCCGGGTCGTACACGCCGGCATTCGCGAAGCCGCGTTCCTTCAGGTCGACGATGCGCTCATCGGCGTATTCGTGCATGGCTTCCTTGGTGCCGAAATGAATCGCACCGGTCGGGCAAGCTTTGACGCACGCTGGCTCCAGGCCCACGCCCACGCGGTCGGAACACAGCGAGCACTTGTAGGCCTTGTTGTCGCTCTTGCTGATGCGCGGCACGTCGAAGGGGCAGCCCGTGACGCAGTTGCCGCACCCTACGCAATGCTCGCTGATGAAGTCGACGATGCCGTTGCTGTATTTGACGATCGCGCCCGGTGATGGGCATGACTTCAGGCAACCTGGGTCTTCGCAATGCATGCAACCGTCTTTGCGGATCAGCCACTCGAGCTTGCCGGGCTCGGGCTCTACCTCGGCAAAGCGCATGACGGTCCATGAGGCGGGCGTCAGGTCGTTCGGGTTGTTGTAGCTGCCGACGTTTTCACCGATCTCGTCGCGAAGGTCGTTCCATTCCATGCACGCGACCTGGCAGGCCTTGCAGCCGATGCAGGTCGACACGTCGATCAGCTTGGCAACCTCCAGCACGGCCGGGCGATGCCGCACGTCGGGCGAGGGTTGCGTGGTCGCCGAGCGGGCGGCGATGTCCAGAGTTTGAAGTGAGGACATTTCTTAGGCCTTCTCGATGTTCACGGTAAACGACTTGTACTCAGGCGTTTGCGTGTTGGCATCACCTACGAACGGTGTCAGCGTATTGACCAAGTAGCCCGGTTTGGCCAGGCCCACGAAGCCCCAGTGGTTCGGCATACCGACCGTATGGACGGTACGCCCGTCGACCTGCAGGCCGGTAATGCGTTTGGTCACCAGCGCCACCGCCTTGATGAAGCCGCGCTTGCTGCTGACCTTGACCACATCACCGTTGGCAATGCCCTTGTCCTTGGCCAGTTCCTCGCCAATTTCAACGAATTGCTGCGGCTGGATGATGGCCGAAGCGCGCACGTGCTTGGTCCACTGCTGGAAGTGCTCTGTCAGGCGGTAGCTCGTTGCCACATAAGGAAAGTCTTTTGGCACGCCCAGGCGTTCCAGGTCACCCTTGAAGATGCGAGCGGCCGGATTGGCACGCGCCACCTTGCTGTTCGGGTGCATCAGATTGTTGACCAGCGGCGACTCGAAGGGCTCGTAGTGCTCGGGCAATGGCCCTTCGGCCAGGCCCGTCGGTGCGAACAGCCGGGCGACGCCCTCTGCCGTCATGATGAACGGACGCACCGCGTCGACTGCGAAGGGATCTGCATCCGGACGAATGTCCGGGATGTCCGAGCCCGACCATTTCTTGCCGTCCCAGCTGATCAATCCGCGCTTGGCGATCCACGGTTTGCCGGTGGCCGGATCGGCCCCCGCCGCGTTGTACAAGATTCGCCGATTTGCTGGCCAGGCCCACGCCCAGTTGAGCGCCTGGCCAATGCCGTACGGGTCGGCGTTATCACGTCGCGCCATCTGGTTGCCGGCCTGCGTCCAGGCGCCTGCGTAGATCCAGCAGCCGCTGGCGGTGCTGCCGTCGTCTCGCAGCAAGCCGAAGCCGGGAAGCTGCTCACCGGCTTTGGCCAGTACTTTCGTGGGATCGGTCGGGTCCAGCAGGTCGGTCAGTGCCTTGCCGTTGTATTCCATCGCAACCTCTTGCGCGGAGGGCGA
The DNA here is from genome assembly GCA_025352265.1 of Variovorax sp. Classification (GTDB taxonomy): domain Bacteria; phylum Pseudomonadota; class Gammaproteobacteria; order Burkholderiales; family Burkholderiaceae_C; genus Variovorax. The sequence goes on from JANXTS010000105.1 coordinate 18,453, forward strand.
CGAAGGAATCTTGTAGTTCCAAGTGAGCTTGACGATCGGATCGGGGAAGGCACCACCATCCTTAACGTAGGCCTGGCGCAACTTGTTGTAGATGCCGGCCACGATCTCCAGGTCGCCCAATGCCTCACCGGGACCTTCGGCGCCTTTCAGGTGCCACTGAAGCCAACGACTGGAGTTGGTCAGTGAACCTTCTTCTTCAGCGAAGCAGTTTGCAGGAAGTCGGAATACGGTGGTCTGGATATCGGCAGTCTTGACGTCGTTGAACTCGCCATAGTTCTTCCAGAATTCACTCGTTTCGGTGATCAGCGGATCAATGATCACGAGGAACTTGAGCTTGGACAAGCCGCCGATGATCTTGTTCTTGTCCGGCAGTGCACCCACCGGATTGAAGCCTTGGCAGATGTAGCCGTTGATCTTGCCTTGGCTCATCAGTTCGAAGGCCTGCAAAACGTCATACACCTTGTCGATTTTGGGCAGATAGTGGAAGCCCCAATCGTTCTCGGCGGTGGCCGCATTGCCCCACCAGGCTTTTTGCATACTGACGAAGAACTTCGAATAGTTCTGCCAGTAGCTCATCTGGTTCGGACGCAACGGCTTGAGCGCGCGGCTCTTGTAATAGACGTCGAGCGTTTGTTCCGAGTCTCGCGCCAGCGACATATAGCCCGGCAGCGAGTTCGAAAGCAACCCCAGATCGGTCAGGCCTTGAATATTGCTGTGACCGCGCAGCGCATTCATGCCGCCGCCAGAGGCGCCTATGTTGCCCAGCAGCAGCTGCATGATGGCCGCGGTGCGGATCATCTGCGTACCCTGGCTGTGCTGTGTCCAGCCGAGCGCGTACAGCACCGTCATGGTCCTGTCGGTGGTGCTGGTACTGGCGATGTACTCGCACACCTTCAGGAATTTGTCTTGCGGGGTGCCCGTGATGCGGCTCACCAGTTCCGGCGTGTAGCGCGAAAAGTGACGCTTCATGACCTGCAGCACGCACTGCGGGTCCTGCATGGTCATGTCGACTTTCGCCATGCCGGCATCATCTAGTGCATAGCCCCACGACTTCGCATCGTAGGTCCGCTTTTCTGGGTTGTACCCGCTGAAGATGCCTTCCTCGAACTTGTAGTCTGGCCCGACGATGAATGTCGCATTGGTGTAATTGCGAACGTATTCGGTCTGGATCTTGTTGTTACTGAGCAAAAAGTTCAGTACGCCACCCAGGAATGCGATGTCGGTGCCGGCACGTACCGGCGCGTAATAGTCGGCCACGGCGGCTGACCGCGTAAAGCGCGGGTCGACAACCACCAACTTAGCCTTGTTGTGCTTTTTGGCTTCAATAACCCATTTGAAGCCGCACGGATGCGCCTCCGCTGGATTGCCGCCCATCACCAGCACAACATCCGCATTTTGGATGTCTTGCCAATGGTTGGTCATTGCACCTCGTCCGAACGTCGGGGCCAGACTGGCCACCGTAGGTCCGTGTCAAACGCGTGCCTGGTTATCGAAGACCAGCATCCCGGTCGAGCGGAACGCTTTGTGCGTGAGATACCCGGTCTCGTTGGACGAGGCCGATGCGCACAGCATGCCGGTGGTGGTCCATCGATTGACAGTCTTGCCTTCGGCGTTGGCGGGCTGGAAGTTGGCGTCGCGGTCAGCCTTCAGCAAAGTCGCGATGCGCTCGAAGGCGCTGTCCCAGCTGATGCGCTTCCACTCATTGCTGCCAGGCTCGCGCATCTCGGGGTACTTGAGACGGCTGGGGCTGTGGACGAAGTCGAGCAGGCCTGCGCCCTTAGGGCACAGCGTGCCGCGGTTGACCGGGTGATCCGGGTCGCCCTCGATATGCAGGATTGCCGGGATCACGTTCTTGGCCTTGTCGCCAAGGCTGTACATGATGATGCCGCACCCTACCGAGCAATACGGACAGGTGTTGCGCGTCTCGGTGGTACGGGCCAGCTTAAAGTTGCGTGCCTCTGCCAGCGCGGCTGTCGGCGAAAAGCCAAGAGCGACCAGACTGGAACCGACCAGACCGGCGCTGCTGACTCGGAAAAAATGACGGCGATTCATGTCCATGAAGCAGCCTTTTTGAACGTTGCGGTTTTCATCGGAGGTTTTACTTTTTCGAAAAAATTAGAATTGGAAACCGCGGCAAAGGGAGCGGACTCACTTGGTCTTGCCGTCTCCTCCGGTCGGCGCTGCAGCGCCGCCGGTTACCGAAGTAGCAGCCTGACCAGAGGTCATCCCACCGATGGCGGTGCCACCTTCTGATGGGCCTTTATTTACAGAAGTGGAATCGACCTTATCACCCAATGCTGCGGGGTTAATACCGTCAGGATGTCTGTTTGAGGGCGTGCCCTCGGGTGCGCTGGTGGGTAAAGGCGGCGTTGCAGGTTTCCTGTCACAAGCGCACAGGGCGAGGAGCGCCGCAAGACCCAAAGTCGCGGCGGTTGTTCTGCAGTGAAGATGTCGTGAATTCAAGCTTTACCCTTATCGATTTAGTCTAGCAATGGAACAAAGTCCTTGCACTCCGGCATCACCCTAAAAATAAATGCCGCCAACGCTGTCGGCTATCGTCGGTGCATGAACGCACCTCTTCGCCTTGGCTGGCGCACTCTTTGGCGCGATCTGCGCGCCGGCGAACTGCGCCTGTTAATTGTCGCAGTGCTGCTCGCCGTGGCAGCCTTGACGGCGGTCGGGTTTTTTGCCGACCGGCTCAACGGCGGCTTGCAGCGTGATGCGCGGCAGTTGCTCGGCGGCGATGCGGTGCTGGCCAGCGACAACCCGACCCCACCGGCATTTGTCGAAAAGGCAAAGTCCCTTGGTTTACAGGCTGCGGGAACTTACGGCTTTCCTACGATGGCGCGCGCCAGCGATGAACAAGGCGGCGCCAGCAAGCTGGTCGCGCTGAAGGCGGTCAAGGCCGGCTATCCGTTGCGCGGTCGCCTGCAAACCTCCGTCACCGCCGAAGGCACCGGCGAGCCGACACGCGATATTCCCGCACCCGGCGACGTCTGGGTCGATGCGTCGCTGCTCGAATCGTTGGGCCTGAAGGTCGGCGACATGATGCTGCTCGGCGACACGCAGTTGAAGATCGCGCGCATCGTGGTGCTCGAACCCGACCGCGGCGCCGGCTTCATGAGCTTCGCGCCGCGCGTGATGCTGAACCAGGCAGATGTCGCCCGCACAGGGCTCGTGCAGCCAGCCAGCCGAATCAGCTATCGCTTTGCAGTTGCCGGAGATGCGGCGGCGGTTAAATCGTTCAGCGACTTCACCGACGCGACGCTAAAAAAGGGTGAACTGCGTGGTGCGCGGCTCGACTCGTTCGAAAGCGGGCGACCTGAAATGCGGCAGACGCTGGACCGCGCAGAGAAGTTCCTGAACCTCGTCGCATTGCTTGCAGCATTGCTGTCGGCCGTGGCCGTAGCGCTCGCGGCGCGCGGCTTCGCGGCCAGCCATCTCGACGACTGCGCGATGCTGCGGGTGCTCGGCCAGAGCCAACGCACCATCGCGATGGCCTATTCATTCGAGTTCCTGTTCATCGGTCTGGTGGCGAGTGGGCTCGGCGTCGCGATCGGTTTCGGCGTGCACTATGTCTTCGTCGCACTGCTCGCGGGTCTTGTCGATGCGTCGTTGCCTGCGGCGACGTTGTGGCCCGTGGCTTTCGGCTTCGGCATGGGCTTGACGCTGCTTTTCGCTTTCGGGCTTCCGCCGGTGTTGCAGCTTGCGAAAGTGCCGCCGCTGCGCGTGATCCGGCGCGATGTCGGCGGGCTCAAGCCGGCGTCGGTTGCGGTGCTCACAGTCGGTGTGCTGGGCTTCGCTGCGCTGCTGCTCGCTGCCAGCAGCGACATCAAGTTGGGACTCATCGCAGTCGGCGGTTTTGCTGCAGCGGTCGCGTTGTTCGCGGCATTGAGCTGGCTTGCGGTCAAGGTCTTGCGGCGCAGCGTCAACGAGACGACTGCACCGCGCTGGCTCGTGCTGGCAACGCGGCAGATTTCGGCGCGCCCCGTGTATGCGGTGGTACAGGTCAGTGCGTTGGCGGTCGGACTGCTCGCGCTCATCTTGCTGGTGCTGCTGCGCACCGACCTCGTGTCGAGCTGGCGCAAGGCGACGCCGCCCGATGCGCCCAATCGCTTCGTCATCAACGTCATGCCCGAGCAGAGCGATCCGTTCCAGAAATCGCTGCGCGATGCCGGCGTCAGCAAGTTCGACTGGTACCCGATGATTCGCGGGCGACTGATCTCGATCAACGACAAGCCGATCGCGCCCGACGACTATGCCGACGATCGCGCCAAGCGCCTCGTGGATCGCGAATTCAACCTCAGCAACAGCGCCGACGCGCCCGCGCACAACACCATCACCGCCGGCAAGTGGACGCCAGATGCCAAGGGCGAGATCAGCGTGGAAGAAGGTTTGGCCGAGACGCTCGGCCTGAAGCTCGGCGACAACTTGCGCTTCGATGTCGGCGGCATCCCGAGCGATGCACGCATCACCTCGCTGCGCAAGGTCGACTGGGGCTCGCTGCACGCCAACTTCTTCGTGATGTACACCGTGGCGACGCTGCCCGATGTGCCGGCGACCTACCTCGCCGCTTTCCGCGCGCCGCCGGCCAAGGGCTTCGACAACGCACTGGTGCGCAGTTACCCGAACATCACCAACGTCGACATGAGCGCGACCATCGCGCAGGTGCAGCGCGTGCTCGACCAGGTCATCAGCGCGGTCGAGTTCTTGTTCGGCTTTACGCTGGCAGCCGGTCTCGTTGTGTTGTTCGCTGCCGTGACCGCGACGCGCGAAGAGCGGGCGCGCGAGTTCGCGGTGATGCGTGCCGTCGGTGCGCGCGCCAGCCTGCTGCGGCAGGTACAGCGTGCAGAGCTGATCGGCGTCGGACTGCTGGCCGGCTTGCTCGCCAGCATCGTGGCGTCGGCCATCGGTTGGGCGCTGGCGCGCTACGTCTTCGAGTTCACATGGACCGCGTCGCCGCTGGTTCCGCTAGGCGGCGCGCTCGCTGGTGCGGTGCTGGCGCTGGCCGCCGGCTGGTGGGGGCTGCGCGAGGTGCTCCGCCGGCCGGTCGTGGAAACGCTGCGCCGCGCGGCTGAATAAGACCGGTGAAGGCCGTCGAACGGCGGCGAGGACAATCGAACCCATGCAGATTGAAGACAAACCCAAGTTCGACTCACCCTTCGAGTGGATCGGTGGCGAAGAAAAAGTGAAGTCGCTGGTCGACCGGTTCTATGACTTGATGGAGATCGAGCCAGCCTACGCGGTGCTTCGCGCAGTGCATGGCAACACGCTCGACAACGCGCGTCAGCGGCTCTTCTGGTTCCTGTGCGGCTGGCTCGGCGGACCGCAGTACTACACCGACCGTTTTGGCAATCCGATGCTGCGCGCGCGGCATTTGCCACAAAGCATCGGTGGCCACAGCATCGGCATCAAGGAGCGCGATCAGTGGCTCGCGTGCATGGACCAGGCGATGGGTGAGACGGGCGTCGATGAAGCGCTGCGAGAGCGGCTGCGCGACTCGTTTTTCAAAACCGCAGACTGGATGCGCAACAGGGGAGAGGCTGCATGAGTGGCATCGGTGACATGAGTGACATGGGCGAAATGAACAACATGAACAAATCGAACGACATCGTGATCATTGGCGGCGGTCATGCGGCTGCGCAGCTGTGCGCTTCACTGGTCGAGGCCGGGCAGGGCGCCCGTGTGCATCTGGTGTGCGAGGAGCCTTGCGAGCCATATCACCGGCCGCCGTTGTCCAAGGCGTTCTTGAAAAGCGCTGAAGAAACGACGCAGCCGCACAAGGCTGCTGACTGGTATCGCGAGGCCGGCATCGCGCTGCATCTCGGGGATGCGGCCACGGCGATCGACCGCGCGGCGCACACCGTCACATTGCGTTCCGGCGCGGTGCTGCCGTGGGAGCGGCTGGTGCTGGCGACAGGCACGCGCGCGCGCCGGCTCGAAGGCTTGCCTGATGGTCTCGCCAACGTAGCGATGCTGCGCGCGGCCGACGAGGCGCATCGGCTACGCGCGCAACTCGCGTCGGCGCAGCACGTCACCGTGCTCGGCGGTGGCTTCATCGGACTCGAAGTGGCCGCCACTGCCAAGGCGATGGGCAAGACGGTGCGCGTCGTCGAAGCGGCACCACGATTGATGGGCCGCGCGGTGTCGCCCGAATTGTCGGCGCACGTGCTCGCGGTGCATCGCGCGGCCGACATCGACATCGTGCTGAACGCCAAGATCGGCGGCTTTGAAATTTCTGAAAACCGGCTGCAGTCGATGCAGATCGATGGTGTCGAGGTGGCGGTCGACCTGCTATTGCTCGGCATCGGCGCAGTGCCCGAAACCGCGTTGGCGGAGGCAACTGGACTGGAGTGCGCCGACGGCATCGTGGTCGATGCGCACATGCAGACCAGCGATTCAACCGTGCTGGCGATCGGTGATTGCACGCGCTTCCCGGACCGGCGTGCCGGCCGCGCGCTGCGGCTCGAATCGGTCGCCAACGCGAACGAGCAGGCGCGCACGGCGGCCGCCACGCTCATCGGCGCGCCGCGGCCGCACGATGCGATGCCGTCGTTCTGGTCGGAGCAGGGCGGGATGCGGCTGCAGATGGTCGGGTTGATGCCGCAAGGTGTGGCGGGCCAGGTCACGGTGCGTCGGCCTGGCCCCGGCGCGAACCCCAATGCCTTTTCGCTGTTCCATTTCGCCGACGGTCAACTGGTGTGCGTCGAGTCGGCCAACGCGCCGGTCGATCACATGATGAGCCGCAAGCTGATGGAAGCCGGGCGCAATCCCGAGCCAGGGGCGGTGGCCGATGTGGCGGTGCCGTTGAAGTCGCTGCTGGGCTAGCGGCTCCACCCTGCGTCGGCAGCGTTACTGGCGTCCCACCGGCGCCAGCAACACCACCAGCGCGCCCGCGCCGCCTTCCGCTGGTTTGGCCTGCACGAAGGCCAACACTTCGATCTTCTGGATCAACCAGCGCTGCGCCTTGGTCTTGAGCACGGGCAGCTTGCCGGGTGAGCCCAGCCCTTTGCCATGCACGACGCGAACGCATCGGATTCCCTGTCGGTGCGAGGTGCGGATGAAGGCACCGAGCGCCTCCCGCGCCTCGTCGCTGCGAAGGCCGTGCAGGTCGACCTGGCGCTGGATCGACCATTCGCCGGCGCGCAGCTTGCGCGTCACGTCGGTGCCGATGCCAGGACGGCGAAAGCTCATCGCGTCGTCGACGTCCAGCAGCGTGGTCACGTCGAACTCGTCGCTGATCGATTCACGTAGCGCGCGCTGTTCGTCGAGCTGGTGCTGGAGCGGAATCGGCGCGGGCGGTTCGGGTGCAAGCGGCACCGATGCCTTGCGCCGCAGCGGTTCGGTGGCGCCGATAGCGCGGCTGAACAGGTCTTTTTCCGCGGCGCGTTTTTTCTCGGCGGCGAGTCGCAGCGCAGCGGCTGTGGCCTCGCGTTCACGCTCTGCCGCCAGCGTTTGCTGAATCAGCTTCAGATCGGCGAGTGAGCGCAGGCCAGGGCGCAGGCCAGGGCGCAGGCCCGCAGGTTGTTTACCGGAATCCGGTTTGGCGCGAGCCATCAGATCAATCCTTTTTCAGCCATCGACAAAGTCTGGCCCGCTGCAACGATGACGTGATCGAGCACGCGCACGTCGACCAGTGCCAGCGCCGCTTTAAGTGTTTGCGTGAGCGACTCGTCGGCGCGCGATGGCTCGACGCTGCCGCTCGGGTGGTTGTGCGCCAGCACCACGGCCGAAGCGTGATGGTGCAAAGCGCGGATGACGACCTCGCGGGGATACACGCTGGTTTGCGTCAGCGTGCCGCGAAACAGCTCTTCGAGCGCGATCAGCCGATGCTGCGCGTCGAGAAACAGCGCAGCGAAGACTTCATGTGGCCGCGACGCGATGTGCAGTTGCAGGTAGTGCTTGACGGCTTCCGGCGAGTCGAACACTGTCCGTTCTTTAAGTCGCTCGGCCATGGCACGGCGCGCGAGTTCGAGCACGGCAGTGAGCTCGGCGCGCTTGGCCGGGCCGCCGAGCCCTTTGATTTTTTTCAAGTCGTCGAGGCTGGTGTTCAGCAGGCCGGCCAGGCCGCCGAAGGTGTCGAGCAGTTCCTGCGAAAGCTGAAGCACGTTTTTGCCGACCATCCCGGTTCGAAGCAGCAGTGCCAGCAGTTCAACGTCTCCGAGCGCACCGGGGCCACGAGCGAGCAGCTTTTCGCGCGGGCGGGCGTCGGCGGGGAGGTCCTTGAAGGCCATGCGGGCGGTCGGTGAGGGAATTTGGAGCGGAGCGCGAGGGTCCGGGCCCGGCTCCTTAAAATGAAGGTCAGTTTATCGGGATACTCATTTTGTCTTTGCCTCCCACCGCTGCCGCCGCCTCCCTCGTTGCCCTGCCCGTGGTGCAGCCCGGCTCGTTCCTCACCCTGCACTACCGGCTCGGCGGTCCGGCGGGCGACATCATCAACACCTTCGCGGACAAGCCGGCGACGCTGTCGCTCGGCACAGGCGAGCTGTCGCCGGCGATGGAAGCTCGGCTGATCGGTCTCGAAGAAGGCGCTCACGCGACCTTCCAACTGCCCGCCGGCGAAGCTTTTGGCGATCGAAATGCCGAGATGCAACAGTGGGTCGCCAAGACCCTGCTCGCCAAGATGGGGGATCCCGACGAGCGCTATGCGGTGGGGGACGTGGTGCAGTTTCCGACGCCCGACGGCACCGGCAGCTACGCCGGGGCGGTGATCGAAGCGAGCCCGACGGCCGTGCGCTTCGACTTCAACCATCCGTTGGCGGGGCAGCCTGTGACCTTTGAAGTGCGACTGATCGGCGTGCTGTGACCGAAGTAAAAACGCTCGATGAAATCGTATTGGCAGAGCCGCGCGGCTTTTGTGCAGGTGTCGACCGCGCCATCGAAATCGTCGAACGGGCGCTTGCCAAGTTCGGTGCACCAATCTATGTGCGCCACGAGATCGTGCACAACACTTATGTGGTGAACGAGCTCAAATCGAAGGGCGCGATCTTCATCGAGGATCTGGCCGACGTGCCGCCGGGATCGACGCTGGTGTTCAGTGCGCACGGCGTAAGCAAGGCCGTGCAGGTAGAAGCGCGTGCGCGTGGTTTCGACATCTTCGACGCGACCTGTCCGCTGGTGACCAAGGTCCACGTCGAGGTCGCCAAGCTCGCCAAAGAGGGCTACGAATTCATCATGATCGGCCACAAGGGCCATCCTGAAGTTGAGGGCACCATGGGGCAACTCACGAGCGGCATCCATCTGGTCGAAGACGTTGCCGACGTGGCCATGGTGCAGCCGGCGCAGAGCGAAAAACTTGCGTTGGTCACTCAGACCACGCTGAGCGTGGACGATGCGGCCGAGATCGCCGCCGCCTTGCGGGCGCGCTTCCCAAAGGTGCGCGAGCCCAAGCAGCAGGACATCTGCTACGCCACGCAAAATCGGCAGGACGCGATCAAGATCATGAGCCCGCAGGTCGACCTGGTGATCGTCGTCGGCAGCCCCACAAGTTCCAACAGCAACCGGCTGCGCGAACTGGCGCAGCGGCTGGGTACCGAGAGCTACATGGTCGATTCGGCGGACGAACTCCAGCCCGCATGGTTCGAAGGCAAGAGCCGAATCGGCATCACCGCCGGCGCGTCGGCGCCCGAGATTCTGGTGGCGGAAGTAATCGACCGCGTCAAGGCGCTCGGTGCTGTATCGGTACGCAAGATGGATGGCATCGTGGAGACGGTGAAATTTCCGTTGCCGAAGGGGCTGCGGCTCGACGATCTACCCCCGCCAGGACACATCTCGTGAGCGCGGCGACGATCGACTGGCGACGCGAGATCGAAGACGCGGCGCAACGGCTTCAGGCGCGTGCCGAACACTTTCTGATTCAGACGCCTCTCTGGAGACTACCGGCATCGGCTGTTGGCTCGACTGCTCCTGGCGCCGAGGTCTGGCTGAAGCTCGAACAGCTGCAGGTGAGCGGCAGCTTCAAGGCGCGCGGCATGATGAACCGGTTGCTGGCCAACGACATTCCCGCCAGCGGCGTCGTAGTGGCGTCGGGCGGCAACGCCGGCATCGCAACGGCGGCTGCCGCACGGGCGCTGGGCGTGCGCTGTGAAGTGTTTTTGCCAGGCGTTTCGTCGGAAGCCAAGCGCGCCCGGCTGCGCGATCTGGGCGCCGAAGTGATGGTGGTCGGCGAGGTCTATTCCGACGCGCTGGCAGCCTGCCTGACACGCCAAAAAACAACTGGCGCGCTGTTGACGCATGCCTACGACCAAATTGAAGTGGTAGCCGGCGCCGGCACGCTGGGTCGTGAAATCGAAGCGCAGGGCGGTTTGCCCGATTCGGTTCTGGTGAGCGTAGGCGGGGGTGGCCTGATTGGAGGACTGGCGGCCTGGTTCGAGCAGCGAAGTCGTATGGTCGCGCTCGAGCCCGAGCGCGCACCGACGCTGTTCCGGGCCCGCGAAGCCGGCGAGCCGGTCGATGTGGAGGTGGGCGGCATTGCTGCCGATGCGCTTGGCGCCGAGCGCATCGGCGCGCTTTCTTGGGACATCACGCAGCGTCAGGTGCGCGACGCGCTGCTGCTGCCGGACGAGGCGATTCGAGCGGCGCAACGCTGGCTGTGGACAGAGATGAAGCTGGCGGTCGAACCGGCAGCCGCGTTGCCGCTGGCGGCGCTGCAAACCGGCGCATACCGAGTGCGAGACGGTGAGCGTGTCTGCCTGATCGTCTGCGGTGCCAACGTCGATCCGGCCACGCTGGCTTGAAATCAGCCGAAATCGGCTAAAAATTCGCGCCACCTAAAATCGTCTGATGCTTGACATCACCCTGCTCCGCAAGGACCTTCCTTCGGTCGTTATCCGACTCGAAACCCGCAAAGCCAACCAGACCTTCCTTGACGTCCACGCCTTCACGGCGCTCGAGGGCGAACGCAAGATCCTGCAAACCCGAACTGAAGAGTTGCAAGCGCGTCGCAATGCGCTGAACAAACAGATCGGTCCGCTGAAGGCCAAGGGCGAATCCGTCGATGCATTGATGACCGAAGTCAACGCGCTCAAGGTCGAGCAGGAAGCGCAAAGCGGGCGACTCGACGCGATCCAGCCGGAGTTGCACGCACTCCTGCTGGCCGTGCCCAATCTTCCGCACGCCAGCGTGCCGGTCGGTGTCGATGAGCATGCGAATGTCGAAGTGCGTCGCTGGGCTCCGCAAGGCGGTGCTGGTGCCGCGGCCACGCCGCTCGGCTTCTCGCCTAAGGACCATGTCGACCTGGGCGAGCCGCTCGGGCTGGACTTCGAGATGGGCGCCAAGCTTTCGGGCTCGCGCTTTAGTGTCATGAAAGGACCGATCGCCCGGATGCATCGCGCGCTCGCGCAGTTCATGCTGGACGTGCAGACCGAAAAGCATGGCTACACCGAATGCTATGTGCCCTACATCGTCAACGCGGCGTCGCTCAGCGGCACCGGCCAGTTGCCTAAATTCGAAGGAGACCTGTTCGCCGCCAAGAAGGGTGGGCAAGACGGTGAGCCGGCACCCGACCACTCAGCGCTTTACCTGATCCCGACCAGCGAAGTGCCGCTGACCAATTTTGTGCGCGATGAGGTGGTGGCCGAATCGACATTGCCGATCAAGCTGACAGCGCATTCGCCATGCTTTCGCTCCGAAGCCGGCAGCGCCGGACGCGACACGCGCGGCATGATTCGCCAGCATCAGTTCGACAAGGTCGAGATGGTGCAGATCACGCACCCTGATCACAGCTACGAAGCGCTCGAAGCTATGGCCGGCCATGCCGAAGCCGTGTTGCAGGCGCTGGAGTTACCGTATCGGGTGGTGCTGCTGTGTACCGGCGACATGGGCTTCGGTTCCAGCAAGACCTATGACCTGGAAGTCTGGTTGCCGGCTCAGGACAACTACCGCGAGATCAGCTCGGTTTCGAATTGCGAGGCGTTTCAGGCGCGCCGCCTGCAGGCCCGGTTCAAAAACGCGCTAGGCAAAAACGAGCTGGTGCACACGCTCAATGGTTCCGGCCTCGCGGTCGGCCGCACGTTGGTCGCAGTGCTGGAAAACCATCAGAACGCCGACGGCTCGATCAACGTGCCCCGAGCGTTGCGTTCGTACCTCGGCGGGCTCGAGACGCTTCAGGCCTCTGCTAGAATCTGAGGCTCGACAGTGACCGGAGAGGTGGCAGAGTGGTCGAATGTACCTGACTCGAAATCAGGCGTACGGAAACGTACCGAGGGTTCGAATCCCTCCCTCTCCTCCAGAAATGGATTGCTAACGCCCTGCTAGCCGGGGCCTTTTTGCATTTGTTCGTCGCTTAACAGTTGTGCCGCTGCGACGTCATCGAGAAAACTTTCGGTGACAATGCTTGATCTCCCGACCGTCAGTGACATGCAAGTTGCGTGGCGCAGAGGTCGGGGAAACCTACAAGGCATGCGGGGTTCAGCTTGATTCGTGACTGCTTCGCTCTCTTTCAGGGGCTCCTTTATCAAAGGGGCTTTTTTGTAGACCTTGCAGTGAGGTGCCATTCGGACACATGAAGGGCAATTCTTCTTTCGCCGGCCTGGGCAACTCGTCCTTTGCCAGCCTGACGCCAGCACCTGCATCCGCTGACGAAGCCGAACCGTGGGTCCGCGGTGAGCTGATCCGCAGTTTGATGCGCGCATCCCGCGGCTCGCACTTCCTGGCGGCCGCATTGCTGCCGGCAATGATCGGGCTGAGTTGGGGATACGTGCCGCTTTGGCAGTTGATGGCGTGGCTGGCCATCGGCATCGCCGCCACTTGTTGCCGCGTCTGGGGCGAGCAGGTCTACCAGCGACGCTATGCCGATCGCGACTCCGAGGGCCAGCAGCGTTTTGTCGAGAAGTATCACTTTCTCTGGAGCATCAGCGCATTCGCGTGGGGCCTGTCAATCCTGATCTTCTTCGAGCGCACGCCGCTCATCAACCAGTTCATGAGCTGGCTGATCGTCGCCGGTGTGGCGACTTTTCCGCTCAACGGCTTGGCGCTGCATCCCCCGCTGCTCAAGCGCTACGTCAACACGCTCTTCATCACGATGCTCGCGGCGGTGCTGTTCCGCGTCGTCGAAATGAATTTCGAGAAGCCGCATTTCAACTACGGTTTTCTATTGCTGCCGATGCTTCACTGGTGGCTGCTGCTACGTGCCGGTCGGCGCATTCACGAAACGGCTCGCAACAGCTTCGAGCTGCTCTTTCATAACCACATCCTGATCGCCTCGCTGACCCAGCAGCGGCAAGCGGCAGTGTCGGCCGTAGCGATGAAAAACCGCTTTCTGGCGAGCGCGGCGCACGACATGCGTCAGCCGGTGCTGGCGCTGTCGCTCTACGCCGACTGGCTGAGAAACGAGCCGGAACTGGTCCAGGAGATCGCGCCGAAGATCGTCCGCGCAACGCACGCGGTCAACGCGCTGTTCGATTCGCTTTTCGACCTGGCGCGTATCGATTCCGGCCAGGTGCGGCTGCATATCGAGCGGGTCGATGTCGGCCAGCTACTTCATGACCTCGAGCTGCAGTATCGTCCGGTGGCGGAGGCTAAAGGCTTGAAGTTTCAGGTGCACATTTCGAAGGGCACGGTGCTGACCGACCCCATTCGCGTGCGCCGGATGATCGGCAATCTGATCGCCAATGCGATCAAGTACACAGTCGAAGGCGGGGTGCTGCTGGCATCGCGGCAAACGCGCGATGGCCTCAGGGTGGAGGTCTGGGATACCGGTATCGGCATTGCGCGTGAGCACCTGCGCGATGTGTTCCTGGAGTTTTACAAGGTGGCCGACCATGCCGGCACGTCAGATGGTTTCGGCCTAGGCCTGGCCATCGTGGCCCGCCTGTCCCATGCGCTAGGTCATCCGGTAAGTGTGCGGTCGCGACTCGGGCGCGGCAGCGTCTTTCGCGTGGCACTGCACGACGCCGACGAATCGCAAGCGCAAGCCCGCGTCAGCTCTGCTGTCGGCTGAAGAAACCCCGGTCGGGGTTTCTTCTTCTCCAAGCCGGCGGGCAGCAGGCCGGTAGGCAGTTGTTAGCCGGACAGCAGACCGTTGGTCCGCGCGTAATGCAGCGCCTGTGTACGGCTCTTCACTCCGAGGCGACGGAACAGACGCCACAGATGCACCTTGACCGTGTGTTCGCTGATTTCGAGTTCGGACGCGATGTCACGGTTGCTCATGCCCTTATCGAGCATGGCGATAAGTTGCGTCTGGCGCTTGGACAACTTGCTATTTGCAGCGGCTGCAGGCTCCTCGACATCCGAATCGGCCATCAGGAGACCGCGCAGGGCTGCTGTCAATTCGGCCGAACTGGCTGATTTTTCGATGTACTGGTCGGCGCCGGCTTCGATGCAGGCTTCTTCCATATCCGCCGCGGGCGAGGCTGAATACACAGCGATCGGCACATCCGGATAGGTCTGTTTGACCGCGATCACACCGGAACAACCGGTCGTATCGGGCAACTTGAGATCGAGGCAAAACAAACCCGGCGTACCGTGCTGCTTGACTGCGCTGGCGAGTTTGTCGAGCCGCTCGAGCTCCACGATGTTTTCGGCAGGCCGCAGGCGGCGCAGCACCATGACGATGGCGTCGCGCATCAAGGGATGGTCGTCGATGACGTAAATGCTCATGTTTTGCTTTCGTTTGCGCGCAACTTATATATTGACTGTTGTGAGGCGCGCGAATCTCTCCCTTTACTTCAGCTCGCCTGACCGGCGAGTTCCTTCAGCGCAGCCATCACGGCTTGCACTGCGTCATTGTCAACCGGTTCAAGTTGTTCTGTGAGCGCTGTGAGTGCTTCATTCGGATGGTGTTGCAATGCGCCTATGGCGCGTCCGGCTTCTTGCGGCGACTGAAAGCCGCGGCTCTGCAACAGCGTCTCGTTGTGGCCGTCGAGCAACTTGAAATAGAACTGCCCGTCGCGCTCCCGGTATTGCTTGAAGGCGGGCTTTCCAGTCTTGCCGCCTTTGCCGGCCGTCTTGCCGACAGCTGCTTCCTGACCGCCCAGGCTGGCAAGGCTGCGCAACCCGACGGCTTGACGCAACGTGGCCATGAAAGGCCGCGACAGCTCGCGCGCCTTGTCGGCACCGATCAGCAAGGTGCGCTCGATTTGCGCCGGGTCGTTCATCAAAGTTTCATAGTGCTCGCGCAGCGGTGTCAGCTCTCGGTCGATACGCTCGAATACGAGTTGCTTGGCATCACCCCAGCCGATGCCTTCGGCATAGGCCTTGCGCAGTGCGGCTGTTTCGTCGGCGTCCGCAAAGGCCTGGAAAATCTGGAACAGGGCCGAGCCTTCGGTTTCTTTTGGCTCGCCCGGCGCACGCGAGTCGGTCACGATGCCGCCGATGAGTTTTTGCAGCTGAGCACGCGGCGAGAACAGCGGAATGGTGTTGTCGTAGCTCTTGCTCATCTTGCGGCCGTCGAGGCCGGGCAGGGTGGCAACCGCGTCGTCGATCTCAGCCTCGGGCAACACGAAATGCTCGCCATACGAATGATTGAAGCGCTGCGCGATGTCGCGCGCCATTTCGATGTGCTGAATCTGGTCGCGCCCGACCGGCACCTTGTGCGCGTTGAACATCAGGATGTCTGCGCCCATCAGCACCGGGTACATGAAGAGGCCAGCGGTGACGTCGGCGTCCGGGTCTTCGCCCTTGGCAATGTTCTTGTCGACCGAGGCTTTATAGGCGTGCGCACGGTTCAAGATGCCCTTGCCGGTGACGCAGGTCAGCAGCCAGGTCAGTTCCGGAATCTCCGGGATATCCGACTGGCGGTAGAAGACGACGCGCTCGGGGTCGAGCCCGCAGGCCAGCCAGCTGGCGGCGATTTCAAGAGTCGAACGCTGGATGCGCGCCGGGTCATCGATCTTGATGAGCGCGTGGTAGTCCGCCATGAAATAAAAGCTCTGCACATCGGCCCGCTGGCTGAAGCGCACAGAAGGCCGCACGAGGCCGGCGTAGTTGCCCAGGTGCGGTGTGCCCGATGTGGTGATGCCGGTCAGGAACCGGGTTGTGTTGGGTGGTGTGAATAAGGCCATGCGAAATAGGACCGGGGTCAGCGCAGCAGTGCCGTCAGCGGCGAAATCAGCAGCTCGATGGCCTGGTAGCCCAGCGCCATCAGCGGGCTGAGCCAGTATTTGCTGACGACACCGGCCAGCACCAGCGCCATCACGATGAAAAAGCCGTAGGGCTCGATGCGCGCCAAAAACATCTGGGCCTTTCCGCGCGGCAACAGCCCGGCGAGCACGCGGCCACCATCGAGCGGCGGCAGCGGGAACAGGTTGAAGGCACACATCACCAGATTCACCAGCACGCCGCCCTGCGCCATCTTGATGAAAAACGGCTCGCTCACGCCAGCAGCGATGAGGCCGACGAACACCAGCGCCCAAAGGATCGCCTGGATGAAGTTCGAACCGGGCCCGGCGAGTGCGACCCAGATCATGTCGCGCTTCGGGTTGCGCAGATTGCCGAAGTTGACGGGCACCGGCTTGGCATAACCGAACAGGAACGCGCCGGAGGTTGCGAAGTACAGCATCAGCGGCATCAGGATCGTGCCGATCGGGTCGATGTGCTTGAACGGATTGAGGGTCACTCGACCCATCACATAAGCCGTGTTGTCGCCGAAGTGGCGAGCTACATAGCCGTGCGCCGCTTCGTGCACCGTGATCGCGAAGAGCACAGGCAACGCGTAGATGAGGATGCTTTGAATCAGGTTGGGGATGTCCACCGGCTCGATTGTCTCAGACGAAAGTGACACGGGGCGTTGACCCCCGCCGATCGCATCACAACCCCAGCAGCGCGAGTGAGCCGCGGCCCATCCGGATCACGACTGGGTCGTCGCCCGTTCCCATCGGCGTCAAATCGACCACGGTGGTGGGCTCGGAAGGGCAGGCGCCGGCGTCGATGACGGCGCCGAGTTGCTTTTCGAAGCGCTGGCGAATTGTCTGCGCGTCGTTCAGCGCCTCGGTCTCGCCGGGCGGGATCAGCGTGGTCGCGAGCAGTGGTGCGCCGTGCAGCGTGAGCAACTCGCACAGCACCTTGTGATCCGGTACGCGCAGGCCAATGGTCTTGCGCTGCGGATGGCTGACGCGGCGCGGCACTTCCTTGGTCGCTTCAAGCAGAAAGGTGTACGGACCGGGTGTCGCCGCTTTCAATAGCCGGTACTGCTTGTTGTCGACTCGCGCGTAATGCGATACCTCGCTCAGGTCGCGACACAGCAGCGTGAGATGGTGCTTCTCGTCGACCTGACGGATGCGGCGGAGCTGGTCGACCGCGTCCTTGTCGTCGAGGTGGCAAGCCAGCGCGTAGCTGGAGTCGGTCGGCACCGCGACGATCTCCCCACGGGCGAGCAGGGCGACCGCCTGCTTCAACAGCCGCTGCTGCGGGTTCTCGGGGTGGACTTCAAAGAACTGGGCCATGGCAATCGATCAGGTTCGCGGTTTCGGGGTCAGCAGGTTCAACAGGTTCAAAAGGTTCAACAGATTCAACTCTCGGCGGGCTCGATAGGAAGCCGCCGTTCTTTGACGGTAAGCCAAGCGCCGGCCGCACCGCACACCGCGATCAGCCCTATGCCTGCCAGCGACGCAATGTCGGGCACATGCGAGAAAATGAGCCAACCACCGAACATCGCGAAGCCGATCTGCGCGTAGAGATAAGGTGTGAGGGTCGATGCGGCGGCGCGCTGGTAGGCCAGGATCAGCAAAAAATGGCCGACCGTGCCCATGAAGCCCATCAGGCACAACAGCGCCCACCAATGCCACGAGGGGAGCGCCGTCCACACGAAGGGCAACGCACACGATGCGATCAGCGTGCCGACCCAGCCCGTGTAGAAATGCATGGTAAGCGGGTTCTCGGTCTGTGCCAGCTTGCTTGTCAGCAGCTGGAACCATGCGTTAGTCAGCACCAGTCCGATCGGCAGAAGGATCGCCCAGCTGAAGCTGCTGCCACCTGGCCGCAGGATGACCAGCGTGCCCAGAAAGCCGCCGCACACCAGCGTCCAGCGCAACGGAGACACGCGCTCCTTGAAGATCGTGGCGGCCAGCAGCGTGATGACCAGCGGCGCGATCAACACGATGGACGTGAATTCCGGCAGCGGCATGTAGCGCAGGCTGAAAAAAGCGAAGAGGCTGGTCAGCAACAGCAGGGCGCCGCGCAGCACGTGGTACCTGGGATGTGCCGTGGCCAGCAACGATGTGCCATAGACCGGCAGCAGCACCGCAGTTGTCGCAACCGCCTGGAAGGCGTAGCGAAACCACACGCCCATGATGATCGGCACCGCGCCGACCGAAATCTTTGTGGCGGTGTCGAGCGTCGAAAAGCAGCCTACCGCCAGCACCACCATGCCGATACCGGCCAGGATGCGTTCGGATTCGAGATCGCGCGCGCCCCGCTCCGCTGGCTGCACCGCGCTCACTGAATGCGGTTTTCGAGCAGTTCCCAGACCGGCGTGAGTTTGCCGGGCAGCCAGGGGAGTTTGCCGAGGTCCATGTGACTTTCGTCGGGGCTATGGAAGTCGCTGCCGCGCGATGCCGCAAAGCCGAATTCAAGTGCCTTGTCGGCGTACTCGACGTACTCGGCCGGCGTGTGGCTCCCCGTGACAACCTCGATCGCCTTGCCGCCGTGCGCCTGGAATTCGAGGAATAGCGCGTACTCCTCGTTGGCGGTGAACTTGTAGCGACCCGGATGCGCGATCACAGCGATGCCCTTGGCCTCGGTGATCCAGCGGATCGCGTCTTTCAACCTGGCCCACTGATGCGGAACGTAACCGGGCTTGCCCTCAGTCAGATACTTGCGAAACACCTCGTAGGTGTCTTTACACACGCCGCTTTCGACTAGGAAGCGGGCGAAGTGAGTGCGCGAAATCAATTCGGGGTTGCTGACGAAAGTAAGCGCGCCTTCGTAGGCGCCCTTGATGCCGACCTTGGCCAGCCCGTCGGACATTTCCATGGCCCGCTTGCCGCGGCCGCCACGGGTGTCGTACAGGCCCTGACTGATCGCCGCGTCGTCCGGATCGAAGCCGAGACCCACGATGTGCACAGTCTCGTTGGCGAAGGTGACGGAGATCTCGGTTCCTGTCAGATAGCGCATGCCGTTTTCTCGGGCCGCTGCGGCTGCGCGGTGCTGGCCGCCGACTTCGTCGTGGTCGGTGAGCGCCCACAACTCGACCCCGTTTGCAGCGGCGCGGGCGGCAAGCGCCTCGGGCGTCATGGTGCCGTCGGAAACAACGGAGTGGCAATGCAAGTCGGCGTTCAAGATGTTGTGCACGCCTTAATTTTATGCTTTGCACCCTGCGCGCGCAGCCCTGGCCGCAAACGCCCCGCTAGCGTCCCTTCTTCTTGCGGAAAGCAATTCGCGCCGCTACCCCGGTGAAACTCACGATGAGCGCCACCACGATCCAGAAGCCTTGCTTGTGTTCGGCCAGCGGAATTCCGCCGACGTTCATGCCGAACAGGCCGGCCATGATGTTGATCGGCAAGGCCAGCACCGTGACCACCGTCAGCACGAAGAGGCTGCGGTTGTTGTCTTCGTTGACGTTGGCTGCAATCTCTTCCTGCAGCAGCTTGATGCGTTCCTGCAAAGCCTGCATGTCGCGCAACACCACCGAAAACTCCTCGGTCGAGCCGCGCAACTCCTGCGCATCGGCTTCGGTCATCCAGCCGGGCGGGTTTTGCAACAAGCGGAACAGCGCCGCCGGCTCGGGTGCCAGCAAGCGCTGCAAACGTACCAGCATGCGGCGCAGCCCGCCGAGCCGCGCACGCTTGTTGTCGAGGCGCGCGGCCAGCAGGTCGTCTTCGATCGCGTCGATGCGAGAAGTCGCGTCGCGCACGATTTGCACCAGCACGTCGGCCTGCGCGCGCAGCAGGTGCTCTAGCAATTCGGTGCTCGACCTCGGCGCGTCGCCGGCATTCACCGCCGTGCGCAGCGCGTCGACCGACCGTAGCGGCTTGGTTCGCGCCGTCACCACGAGCTGCGGGCCCACGCTGATCCACAACGTGGAGATGTCCGACGGCTCGAAGCTGAACTCGAAATGCACGTCGTTGATGACGGCTATCAGGGCATCGTCGGCGCGCTCGATGCGAGTTGACGGAAGGCCTTCGTGCAGCGTCTCGAAGAAGGTGTCGGAGAGCGCGGCATGTCGGCGCAGCCAGCGCTCGGCCTGAGCGTGACTCAGGTTGAAGTGCAGCCAAAGATAGGCGTTGCCGCGGCCTGCAATGCCGACTGCATCCCTCCCGGCCAGGTAAGCGGCGGCCGCTGCCGAGTCGAGCGGGCGGACCGGCTTAGACGCCTCGGCGTCGAACAGATAGCCGCAGATAAGGCCAGCTTCGTCACCGCCATAAGAAGCCGGATGAGAGGCTGCTTTGGCACCGATCGCCGTGCTCAAAAGATGTGCGTGAAGAGCCAGTACAACGAGCCCGAGAGCAGCATCGCCACCGGCAAGGTCAGTACCCATGCCATCGCCAGATTGCGAAGCGTCGACATCTGCAAACCGGAGCCGTTAGCGACCATCGAGCCCGCCACGCCGGAAGACAGCACGTGCGTGGTCGACACCGGCAGCCCGTACATATCGGCTGCACCGATGGTCACCATCGCCACCAGTTCGGCAGAAGCACCTTGTGCATAGCTCAGGTGTGTCTTGCCGATTTTCTCGCCGACGGTGACCACGATGCGCTTCCAGCCGATCATGGTGCCGAGGCCCAATGCGATCGCGACGGCGACCTTGACCCACAGTGGAATGAACTTGGTGGCATCGTCGATTTCCTTCCGGAACTCGCCGACCTTGGTCGTGGTGTCGTTGTCGAAATGCGCAGCGTCGCTCTTGCCCAGATGGCGCAATGCTTCCGACGCCAGGTACATGTCGTTTCGCACGTTGGCAACTGCGTCGGCCGGCACGCCGGCGAGCGAGCCGTGTTCTTTCACTTGCGTTCCGATGCTTCCGGCCGTAGCGGCCAGCGCGGGCACGACCGACGGATTGAACTCGCGTGTACGCACGTAGGTCGACAACACTTCGCGAGCCGCGGCCGGCTGCAAAGCAGGCAGCGAGGCGACGGCCGAGGCATTGCGGTTCAGCGCGCTTTGTGCGCTCTCTGCAACCGCGACGAAGCGCACCGTTTGATCCACCGGCATCGAGCGATTGAGCGCATACGCCATCGGCACCGTGCCGACCAGGATCAGCATGATCAGCCCCATGCCCTTTTGCCCATCGTTGGAGCCGTGCGCGAACGACACGCCGGTGCAGGTCAGGATCAGCAGGCCGCGAATCCACCAGGGTGGAGGGGCCTCGCCACGCGGCTCTTCATAGAGTGCCCGGTTCTTGACGAATGTGCGCAGCACGAGCAGCAGCAAGGCCGCGCAGCCGAAGCCGACGAGCGGCGACAGCAGCAGCGAGTAGCCGATCTTCACGGCCTGCGGCCAGTCGACGCCACTGGTGCCGTCGCGCCCGTGCATCAGTGCATTGGCGACGCCTACACCGATGATCGAGCCTATCAACGTGTGCGAAGAAGAAGCTGGCAAACCGAGCCACCAGGTGCCCAGGTTCCACATGATGGCGGCGATCAGCAATGCGAAGACCATTGCGAAGCCCGCCCCCGAGCCGACCTGCAGGATCAGCTCGACCGGCAGCAGCGAGATGATGCCGAAGGCCACCGCACCGCTCGACACCAGCACGCCCAGAAAGTTGAAAAAGCCGGACCATACGACCGCGAAATTGGGCGGCAGCGAGTGCGTGTAGATCACCGTCGCGACGGCGTTGGCCGTGTCGTGGAAACCATTGACGAATTCGAAGCCCAGCGCCACCAACAAGGCAACGCCCAGCAGGATGTACGGCACCCACGTCGTGGTTTGAGCGCCGGTTGCGCGCACGTCGTTCGTAAGGCTCCAGGCGGTGTAGAGCAGTCCGGCAGCCAGCAGGCCGGTGAACACGATCAGCGTGACCGGTCCGGGCTTGGCGTCGAGCTTTGGCCTTTGCACCGGCTTGGGGTGAACCGGAAGATTGCCATCGGAGGCGGCAAGGGTGTTCATGGTGTCGTTTTTTGATGTTGGAATAGCCCCGCGCATCGTGGCGGCTGCCGATGACAGGCATGTGTCACCTGTGGCAAGGTCGGGGTCGATCAAACAAGGGACTCACCAAATGATTCAGCGCCGCACTCTCGCCGCCGTTCTGCCACTTTTCGCTACCGCAGCGCTGCTGCCCAGCCTTGCGCTCGCGCAAGCGCAGACCTGGCCCACCAAGCAACCGATCCGGATCATTTCGCCTTACGCGCCCGGTGGCACCACCGACGTTTTGGCGCGACTGCTCGCGCAGCCGCTGCAGCAAAAGCTTGGCCAGACCGTCATCGTCGAGAACAAGGGTGGCGCGGGCGGCAACGTCGGCACTGACTACGTGTCGAAGGCGGCGCCCGATGGCTACACGCTGCTGCTGGCCGCCAGCGGGCCAATCGTGATTTCACCGTCGCTCTACGCCAAGATCCCGTACGACTCGATCAAGGACTTCACCTTTGTCGCGCCGATTGCCAACGCATCGTTCGTGGTGCTGGCCAATCCGGCGTCGGGCATCACGTCCATCAAGGACCTGATCGCGCGCGCGAAGAAGGGCGAACAGATCAATTTCGCCTCGGCTGGGTCGGGAACGCCGCAGCACATCATCGGAGAGATGTTCAACCAGGCGGCCGGCATCAAGATGCAGCACATTCCGTACAAGGGCTCGGGCCCGGCGATGAACGATCTGCTGGCCGGTCAGGTGCCGATCTCGTTCGAGAACCCGGTGCCAGCGATGCCACACGTCAAGGCCGGCAAGGTCAAGGTGCTGGCCAGCACCGGCGCGGTTCGTTCCGCCGCCTTCCCAGACATTCCGACCGTCGCGGAGCTCAACCTGCCGGGATTTGATGCCAAGCCCTGGTACGGCCTCATGGCGCCGGCCGGCCTCGACCCGGCCATCGCTAAAAAGTTGAACGATGCGGTGCGCGAAGCGCTCTCCAACACCGAGATGAAGGCGCGACTCTTCGCGTTGGGCGCCGAGCCGATGGCCATGACGACGCCGGAGTTCCAGGCCTTCGCGCAGAAGGATCGCGATAAGTGGACCAAGGTCGTCAAGACCTCCGGTGCCACGCCCGACTGAGTTGATTTTTCAATGACAGCGCTCACCGCGGCACAGATTGTCGGACTCGCGGCGCACTACGTCCCTGAAGCGGGGTGCGCTTGCAGCGCGCTCAAGTGCGCCGGCTGGGAGAGCCTGCCGGCCACCTTCGACGCGTCGCTGCTGCGCCGCGTGGGTCAGACCAACAATCGCGATCCGTACGACGAGCCGACCCTTGAAGAGCACCATCCGCAAGGTACGCGCTACGACGCGGCCGATGCGCCTATTGCGTTGGGCCACTTCCCATACAACCGCTGCGAAATCTGGCAGTGCGCGAATTGCGCACGACCTTTGCTTCGCTACACCGAATACGGCGGCTACTACGTCGATCAGCGCATTCGCGAGCTGAATGCCGCGCTCGTTGTCGACACCGCCGCCACCCTGGACTGAAAGACCCGATGCCGAACCGTCCCATTGTCGTGCTGCTCGACGACTACGAACTTGCTGCCCGACGGCTGGCCGACTGGAGCGCGGTCGAGGCGCTGGCAGAACTGCGGATCTGCCAGGCGCCGTTGCGCGGCGACGCGCTGCGCGAAGTCGTGCAGGACGCCGACGCACTGCTGCTGATGCGCGACCGCACGCCGATCGACTCGGCGCTGATCGACACCATGCCCAGGCTCAAATACGTTTCCTTCACCGGGACGCGCAACAACGCGCTCGACCTCGACGCGTTGCACCGGCGCGGCGTGCCGGTGGGTCTGACCGAATGGGGTCCGTCCAAGGAGAGCACCTGCGAACTGACGTGGGCGCTGATCCTCGCAGCCATCAAGCGCTTGCCGCAGGCGATGCAAGCGCTGCAGGACGGCCGATGGCGCGATGGCGGTGCGCTGGGTCAGGTTCTGCACGGCGAGCGACTTGGCTTGGTCGGGCTCGGTGATATTGGCAGCCGCGTCGCGCGCGTTGCAAAAGCTTTCGGCATGGATGTCGTGGCGTGGAGTCCGCGCATGACGCCCGAACGCGCGGCCGAGCACGGCGCGCGTTCAATGTCGCTCGATGAACTTGTGCAGACTTCCAAGGTCGTCAGCCTGCATCTGGTGATGACCGATGCGACGCGGCAGCTCTTCGATGCCGCGCGCTTTGCGCAGATGCGCACCGATGCGATCTTCGTGAACACGTCGCGCGCCGGTCTGGCCGACGAAGCCGCGCTGGTCGCGGCACTGCAAGGTGGTCGACCCGGCGTTGCCGCGCTCGATGTGTACGCCCACGAGCCGCTGGCCACGGACCATCCGCTTCGTGCGCTGCCCAATGCGCTGCTGTCTCCGCATTTGGGCTTCGTTACGCAGCCGGTGTTCGAGCGTTTCTATTCAGATATGGCAGAAGGTGTGCTCGCCTGGCTGCGCGGCGAGCCGATTCCCCGCCGCATGCCCGCGCCACCAAACGCCTGACTGACAGCGTCATCTTCGGCGTGCACACTGCGCTATGGCCCGCCGAAGCTCCATCAACTCCGCCACCTCCGCCACCTCCGCGTTTGCGCGCGCATACCAGCGCAATCTGCGGACGCTTGCCAAGGTCGCGCTGAAAGCGACGCTCAAAACCGGCAAGCGCGCTGCCACTCAAGTGCAGCGTGCCGCGCTAAAGCAACTGAAGCCGCCGCCTGGCAAGGGCGACTGGCTTGCCGGCATGGCACTCGGCCCGGGCGGCGCTCGGCGCTACCACCTGTTTCGCCCCGCTGACTTGAAGCTGGCGGCGGGCGAGAAGCTCCCGCTGATCGTCATGCTGCATGGCTGCGGCCAGACCGGCCGAGACTTTGCCGCTATCACTTGCATGAACGCGCTGGCAGCGCGCCATCGCTTTCTGGTGCTTTACCCGGAGCAGGATCGCATCAGTCATCCGCAAGGCTGCTGGAATTGGTACGAAACGCGATCCGGCAAGTCGGCCGCTGAAGCAGCGACGCTGATGGCGGTGGTCGATCAGGTGTGCGTTCTGTATGCGGCCGATCGCGCGCGCGTCGCGGTAGCCGGGCTGTCGGCCGGTGCTGGCATGGCGGCGTTGCTGGCCACGCACTATCCCGCGCGCTTCCGGGCGGTCGTCATGCACTCCGGCGTGGCACCAGGTGCCGCGCGATCGTCTGCCACCGCGCTGGGCGCAATGCGCGGCCGGCACGTTCCACCGATGCCCGTGACGGCGGTTGGAAAGGCGATGAGTGCGGCTGCCGCCATGACAACGCTACCGCCCCTGCTCATCCTGCATGGCGACCGCGATCTGGTGGTGTCGTCGAGCAATGCTGGCAGCGCTGCTGCCGTGTGGGCAACGGCTACGGGTGCGCTGCCGGCTGCGTCGCGCAACCTGCAGCGCGGCAAGCGGCACCCTATGCGCGTGACCGACTTCAAGCTGCGCGGCAAGACCAGCGTCACGCTGTGCGAGATAGCCGGCTTGGGTCACGCGTGGAGTGGTGGCGCTGCGCGCCTGGCTTTCAGCGATCCCGCGGGGCCGGACGCCACGCGGATGACGTGGGCGTTTGCGGCGCGGCAGTTCGCGAGTCTTTGAGTCCGTACGCCACCGGGCGTATTTGTAGGAGACGACCGCGTCCGCACACTCCGTGCATCGACAGCGAAGGTGCTGGCGACAAGTTCACTACAACCGGAGAAGGATGCACATGCAACGTCGTTTCACACTCAAGGCACTTACCGCCAGCGTCGCGCTCGCGGCCCTGGGCGCCGCCCCCGCTTTTGCCGCCGACACCATCAAGGTCGGCATCCTGCACTCCCTGTCGGGAACGATGGCGATCTCCGAAACGGCGCTCAAGGACATGGCGCTGATGACGATCGACGAGATCAACAAAAAGGGCGGCGTGATGGGCAAGCAGCTCGAGCCCGTGATCGTCGATCCGGCTTCCAACTGGCCGCTGTTCGCTGAGAAGACCAAGCAGCTGCTGGGTCAAGACAAGGTCGCTGTGATCTTCGGTTGCTGGACCTCGGTGTCGCGCAAGTCGGTGCTGCCGGTGATCGAGGAGCAGAACGGCCTCCTGTTCTACCCTGTGCAATACGAAGGCGAAGAGCTCTCCAAGAACGTGTTCTACACGGGCGCAGCGCCCAACCAGCAAGCCATTCCGGCTGTCGAATATTTGATGAGCAAGGCCGGCGGCGGCGCCAAGCGCTTCGTGCTGCTGGGCACCGACTACGTCTACCCGCGCACCACCAA
This sequence comes from Variovorax sp., assembly GCA_025352265.1. Taxonomy (GTDB): domain Bacteria; phylum Pseudomonadota; class Gammaproteobacteria; order Burkholderiales; family Burkholderiaceae_C; genus Variovorax. The sequence continues at coordinate 44,689 of JANXTS010000105.1, forward strand.
CAAGATCCTGCGCGCCTTCCTGAAGAGCAAAGGTGTGAAGGACTCGGATATCGACGAGAAGTACACGCCCTTCGGCCACAGCGACTATCAAACCATCGTCGCCGACGTCAAGAAGTTCTCGCAAGGGGGCAAGACGGCCGTGATCTCGACGATCAATGGTGACTCCAACGTGCCGTTCTACAAAGAACTCGGCAACGCCGGCCTGAAGGCCAAGGACGTGCCGGTCGTGGCCTTCTCGGTCGGCGAAGAAGAGCTGCGCGGCGTGGACACCAAGCCGCTCGTCGGTCACCTTGCTGCATGGAACTATTTCATGTCGGTCAAGAATCCGACCAACACCGTGTGGATCAAGACGTGGAGCGACTACGCCAAGGCGAAGAAGCTGCCGGGCCAGATGGACAAGCCTTTGACCAACGACCCGATGGAGGCCACCTACGTCGGCATCAATATGTGGAAGCAGGCCGTCGAGAAGGCCAAGTCGACCGATACCGACAAGGTCATCGCCGCCATGGCCGGCCAGACTTTCAAGGCACCGGACGGCTTCACCGTAGAGATGGACCCGAAGAACCATCACCTGCACAAGCCGGTGTTCATCGGCGAAATCAAGGCCGACGGCCAGTTCGGCGTGGTCTGGAAAACGCCGGCACCGGTCAAGGCCCAGCCGTGGAGCCCGTTCATCGAAGGCAACGACAAGAAGCTTGACCAACCAGCAGGGAAATCCTCTTAACTTTCGCGCGCCTCGTTCAAGTGACCTGTTCTGGGCTCGATCTTTTCTTTGAGGATCGGGCCCTGTTTTATTTGAGGATGATGTGAAAACACTCCCGCGCCGAATCTGCCAGACCGCGTTCGCCGGACTGCTTTTGGTGGCCGCACATGCACATGCATTGACCGCTGACGAAGCCAAGGCCATTGCGACCGGTGAAGCCGAAGACCGCGTTGCCGCGCTCAACAAGGCCGTCGCCACCGCCGATGACAAGACGACCGCCTTCATCCAGGCGCTGACCGACGACGCCGTCAAAGTCACCGAAAACAAGGTCTTCGTGATGAAGGACCGGAACGGAGAAGTACGGGGCTACGACCCGGTCACCGATGCCGAGCTCAAGGTACCCGATACGGCCGAAGACGTGGTCAACAACAACCTGATGCGCGGCGCGCTCGATGCTGCGAAATCGATGCTGACGCTGATGAGCAGCAAGGACGAGGCAGTGCGCCTCGAAGCCGCCAACGCGCTGCTCAAAGACCCTGATGAGTCGCGCATTCCGATGGTCGAGAAGGTGCTGGCCGGCGAAACCAATACCGCCATCAAGGCCAAGCTGGAACTGGTGCGGGCCGCTTCGCTGCTCAACAGCGCCGACGCCGCCAAGCGCATCACCGCTGCGGCCGCCTTGTCCGAAAGCAAGAACCCCGACACCAAGCTGCTGCTGAACGAGCGCCTGACCGACGAGACCGATCCAGCCGTCAAGGCTGCGCTGCATAAGGCCATCACCAGCATCGACGGCGCGCTGGTGTGGGGGGACCGAATCAACGCCGTCTTCAGCGGCATCAGCCTGGGCTCGGTGCTGTTGCTCGCGGCGCTCGGCCTGGCCATTACTTACGGCTTGATGGGCGTCATCAACATGGCGCACGGCGAGCTGATGATGATCGGCGCCTACGCCACCTACATGATGCAGGGGCTGTTTCAGCGCTATCTGCCGGAGTCGTGGTTCGGTGGTTATCTGGTCGCCGCGATTCCCGTTTCGTTCCTGGCTTCGGCGCTCGTGGGCGCCATCCTGGAGCGCGGCGTCATCCGCTTTTTGTACGGTCGCCCGCTTGAAACATTGCTAGCCACCTGGGGCATCAGCCTGATGCTGCAGCAACTGGTGCGCACCTTGTTCGGTGCGCAGAACGTCGGCGTCGAAAACCCCTCATGGATGAGTGGCGGCTTCACCATGCTCGGCAACGTCGCGCTGCCCTGGAACCGGATCTGCATCATCATTTTTGCGGTGCTCGTGTTGCTGGCAATGGGCTGGCTCATCGGCAAGACACGCCTCGGTCTGTTCGTGCGCGGCGTCACGCAGAATCGGGCGATCGCCTCATGCATGGGCGTCAACACGGCCCGCATCGACACCTACGCGTTCGCGCTCGGTTCGGGCATCGCCGGGCTCGCGGGTTGTGCGCTGAGCCAGATCGGCAACGTCGGCCCCGACCTCGGGCAAAGCTACATCGTCGATTCCTTCATGGTGGTCGTGATGGGTGGCGTCGGGCAACTGGCCGGCACGGTGTACGCGGCGCTCGGCCTCGGCATCCTGAACAAGTTCATCGAAGGTTGGGCCGGCGCGGTGCTCGCAAAGATCTGCGTGCTGGTCTTTCTCATCGTCTTTATCCAGAAGCGACCACAAGGCATCTTTGCGATCAAGGGTCGGAGCGCAGAAGCATGACCAATATTCGAAACTTCAAACTCCCGGCCAAAGGCCCGTTCATGAGCGGTAAGGGCTGGAGCGTTTTCTTCGTCGCGCTCATCGTCATCTGCGCGCTGGCGCCGGTGCTCAACATCGTCGTGCCAGACGGCAGCCCGCTGCACATGAGCGACTACGCGGTGGCACTGGTCGGCAAGATCATGTGCTACGCGATCTGCGCGCTGGCGATGGATTTGATCTGGGGCTACACCGGCATCCTGTCGCTCGGCCACGGCCTGTTCTTTGCGCTCGGCGGCTACATGATGGGCATGTACCTGATGCGCCAGATCGGCCGCGACGGCAACTACAAGAGCGACCTTCCGGACTTCATGGTGTTCCTCGACTGGAAGGAACTGCCGTGGCACTGGACTTTCAGCGGCAGCTTTATCGCGACGCTGATTCTCGTCGTGCTGGTGCCCGGTCTGATCGCGCTGGTGTTCGGCTTCTTCGCCTTCCGTTCGCGCATCAAGGGCGTGTACTTTTCGATCATTACGCAGGCGCTGACCTTCGCGGCACTGCTGCTCTTTTTCCGCAACGAGACGGGCTTCGGCGGCAACAACGGCTTCACCGACTTCAAGCGGATTCTGGGCATTCCGATCGCGACACAAGAGATGCGCATGACGATCTTCGGGCTCACCGGTGTCACGCTGCTGGTGTTCTTCCTGTTCTCCAAGTGGCTCATCGGCAGCAAGTTCGGCCGTGTGCTGCAGGCCATTCGCGATGCCGAAACCCGCGTCATGTTCTCGGGCTACAACCCGCTGCCGTACAAGCTCACCATCTGGGTTATCTCGGCCATCATGTGCGGCGTGGCCGGTGCCCTGTACGTGCCGCAGGTCGGAATCATCAACCCGGGTGAAATGAGCACGGCCAACTCTATCGAGATCGCCATCTGGGTCGCGGTCGGCGGCCGCGCCACGCTGATTGGGCCGATCCTCGGCGCCTTCATCGTCAATGGCGCGAAAAGCTGGTTGACCGTGGCGTACCCGGAATACTGGCTGTACTTCCTCGGCGCGATCTTCATCGCCGTGACACTGTTCTTGCCGGACGGCATCGTCGGGTTGGTAAAGAAATTATTGAACCGGGACCACTCACCAACGCCCGCCCGGTTCGAGGCAGTCGAGCCCAGCGCGATGGCGCCGCTCGCAGCGGAAGCCGGAGGAGCACGCGCATGACGCCAGACTTGATGGAAGAAGGTGCGCAACGCGTCGCCAAATTGCGTGGCCCCGACCTCGGCTCGACGACCGAGTCAGGTGGCCGCGAGGCGGGCTACGGCCGCATCGGTACGCCGGGAGAAGTCGACGTCACGCACGGTCGCATCCTGTATCTCGAAGACGTGAGCGTGAGCTTCGATGGCTTCAAGGCGATCAACAAGCTGAGCCTGGACATTGCACCCGGCGAGCTGCGCTGCATCATCGGCCCCAATGGTGCGGGCAAGACCACGATGATGGACATCATCACCGGCAAGACGCGGCCCGATTCGGGCACCGTCTTTTTCGGCAGCACCATCGATTTGCTGCGGCACAAGGAAGTCGACATTGCACAGATGGGCATCGGCCGAAAGTTTCAGAAGCCGACAGTGTTCGAACAACTCACCGTTTTCGAAAACCTCGAACTAGCGCTGAAGACAGACAAGGGCGTGAAGCGCTCGATGTTCTTCAAGCTCGATTCAGCGCAGGGCGATCGGCTCGCGGAAATCCTCGAAACCATTCAGCTGTCGGGCAGCGTGTTGCGCATGGCGGGCAACCTGAGTCATGGGCAAAAGCAGTGGCTCGAGATCGGCATGTTGCTGATGCAGGACCCGAAGTTGCTGTTGCTCGACGAGCCTGTCGCTGGGATGACGGACGAAGAAACGGCACGAACGGCAGAGCTCTTTCTGACGCTGAAGGGCAAACACTCGTTGATGGTGGTGGAGCACGACATGAGCTTCATCCGAACGATCTCGGAGATCGTCACCGTGCTGTGCGACGGGTCTGTGTTGGCACAGGGCACGCTCGACGAAGTGCAGGCGGATGAGCGGGTAATCGAGGTTTATCTTGGCCGCTGAAGAAAGAACATCCATGCTCACAGTCAAGAACGTTCACCAGTACTACGGCGGCTCGCACATCCTGCGCGACGTGAGCTTCACGGCGACGCTCGGCAAGGTCACCGTGCTGCTCGGCCGCAACGGCGTCGGCAAGACGACCTTGCTCAAGTCGTTGATGGGCCTGGTGCCGATCAAGAGCGGCAGCATCGAGTTCGACGGGCAGGCGATCCAGAAGAAGACACCTTACGAGCGCGCGCGTCTGGGCATGGGCTTCGTGCCGCAGGGCCGTGAGATTTTCGCGCGGCTCACTGTCGAAGAAAACTTGCGCATGGGGCTGGCCTACAGGAACGGCAGCACGCCGATTCCCTCTGAACTGTACGAATTGTTCCCCGTCTTGAAGCAGATGTTGCATCGCCGTGGCGGTGATCTCTCCGGCGGTCAGCAGCAGCAACTCGCTATCGCGCGGGCGCTTGCCCCCGGGCCGAAGCTGCTCATCCTCGACGAGCCGACCGAAGGCATTCAGCCATCGATCATCAAGGACATCGGCCGCGTCATTCGCATGCTGGCCGATCGTGGCGACATGGCGATCGTGCTGTGCGAGCAGTACTACGATTTTGCGCAGGAGCTTGCCGACGACTACCTTGTGATGGAGCGGGGTGAGTTCATCGCGCGGGGGGAGGGGAAGGACATGGAGGCGAACGGGGTGCGGAATCTGGTGGCGATCTGATCCTTGCCCACAGGTGGCTACACAGCCATCGGAATCCGATGGAACCAGGGCTGCGCCTGTTCCAGTTGTGCGGCAAGCCGAAACAACAACCCTTCCTGCGAGGGTGCGGCCATGAAGTGAACGCCAAGTGGCATACCGTCCGGAGTCCAGTGGAGCGGTACCGACATGGCGGGCGTGCCGGTGAGGTTCGCGAGTTCGGTGAAAGGAATATGCCGCAGGGCGCCGTGAACCTTTTCCTTCAGCTTTGCCGAGCGCAACAAGACCCTGGACATTCCCATGGCCTGCAGCCACCCGACGATCACCTGTTCGTGCCGTGGCGTGGCGTTCTCGCCAGTCAGTGGGGGAGGGAAGGCAACGGTCGGCGTCATGAAGACGTCGTAGCTGGAAAGGAACTGGTTGGTGATCCGCTGGTAGTCCTGCCAGCGGCCCAGGCTGGCGACATATTCGTCGGCCCGAATGGCCCGTCCAAATGCCGCCATCAGCAAGGTATCGGGCTCGAAACCCTCCTTGCCGCATCGTGTTGCTGTCCGTACCTGTGTCACGACGAACGCCGCGTTCGCGTACATCATCGTCATCATGTCGGCAAACATCTGCTCCCAGTCGATGGCCGGTGCAGCCAATTCCACTTCGTGCCCCAACGACATGAGCAGCCGCGCCGCGTCGTTGACCGCGAGAACGGCATCCGGAGAAATATCACCCACGGGTGAACTGTCGCTGAAGGCAATGCGCAGTTTTCCCGGATCGCGACCGACCTCCTCACGATAGGGCCGCTCCGGCGGGGCGATGTGAAACGAAGCAGGACGCTCGCTGCCGTGGGTAGCGTCGAGCATCGCTGCGCTGTCGCGCACGCTGCGGGTCAGTACATGCTGGCTGGCCGCGCCGTGCATCGTTTCCCCACGTTCGGGCCCCCATGGCGTGCGTCCCCGACCGGGCTTGAAACCGAACAGGCCGCACACGGCAGCTGGAATCCGGATCGAGCCTCCGACGTCGTTTCCACCTGCCATCGGCACGATACCGGCAGCAACTGCAGCAGCAGACCCGCCGGAGGAACCGCCAGGCGAGCGCGCAAGATTCCAAGGATTTTTTGTCGGCCCGAAGAGCAGCGGCTCCGTGATCGGCAGCAGGCCGAATTCCGGGGTGTTGGTCTGGCCAGTGATCACGACCCCGCTGCGCAGCCAGCGTTGCGTGATCTCCGAATGCCTGGCAGCAACCATCTTGCTGCGCATGACGCCCTTGCATCCATTGGCAGACATCACGCCAGCGTAGTCCTGCTCCAGATTTTTAGACACGAAAGGTACGCCGGCGAAAGGGCCTGCCAGCACGTCGTTGCAGCGGGCGCGTGCCAGCGCGTCCATGCGGACGACGACGGCGTTGATCGTCGGATTTACCGCCTCGGTGCGCGCGATCGCGATCTCCAGCAACTCCGACGCCGTCACCCCTCCCGAGGCCACCAGTCGCGCCAATCCAAGGCCGTCGTGCTGCCGGTATTCGCTGAAGTTCATGGTCATTTGTCCCTCTCCTTTGTCATTGTTTCGGGTACGGCAATCGGTCGCGCACACAGTCATTCGATTTAAGACGAAGTCGGTTGATTCAGGGTTTACCCTAAAATTCGCCCTTGCCCGCCATCGCCGGGCGCCTCTTCAAGGACCCGGTTTTGCATCCCTCCCTTTCCGATTCCGCGTTGACTGTCGCAGCGCCTGCCACTGCGTCTTCCATCCATTTCGGCCGCGCCATGTTCGCGCTCGGCGTCGGCGGCTTCGCTATCGGCACCGGCGAGTTCGTCATCATGGGTTTGTTGCCTGAAGTGGCGACCGATATCGGCGTCAGCATTCCGCAAGCCGGGCATGTCATCAGCGCCTATGCGCTGGGTGTTGTCATCGGCGCGCCGGTGCTGGCCGTGATGGCAGCCGGCTGGCATCGGCGCGCGCTGCTCATCGCGTTGATGGCGGTGTTCGCGGCTGGAAATTTTGCAAGCGCGCTGGCACCGGACTACCTCTCGCTCAACCTTTTGCGCTTTGCGACGGGGCTGCCGCACGGCACCTACTTCGGTGTGGCTGCGTTGGTGGCAGCCGCGCTGGCGCCCCCCGACCGGCGCGCTCGCGCTGTCGGGCTCGTGATGTTGGGCTTGACCGGCGCCACTCTGATCGGCGTGCCTATCGCAGCCTGGCTCGGGCAAGCGTTCGGGTGGCGCTCTGCGTTCGTCTTCGTCGGCGTTATCGCACTGATCGCGATCGTGCTGCTACACCGAGACATCCCGGATATCGCACCCCGCGCGGGTGCCAGTCCATGGCGCGAACTCGGTGCGCTCAAGCGCAAACAGGTGTGGTTCACGCTCGGCATCGGCGCCATCGGCTTCGGCGGCATGTTCTCGGTGTTCAGCTACATCAAGCCGACGCTGATCGAAGTGGCGGGGTTGCCGCTGGCCGGTGTGCCGTTCGTGCTGGCGTTGTTCGGCCTCGGCATGGTGGCTGGCAACCTGGTGGGCGCGCGGCTTGCCGACAAGTCGCTGATGCGCACCATCGGCGGTCTGCTGGTGTGGTCGGCGCTGGTGTTGACGCTGTTCTCTTTTGCGGCGCACCACGTCGTCACTGCGGCCATCAACGTCTTTTTGCTCGGCACCATCGTCGCCATCGCGCCGGCCTTGCAGATCCGTCTGATGGACGTGGCCGGCGACGCGCAAACGCTGGCGGCTGCGCTCAACCATTCGGCTTTCAACACCGCCAACGCACTCGGCGCTTGGCTTGGCGGCGCGGCCATAAGCGCCGGCCTGGGCTGGACCTCGACCGGCTGGGTCGGTGCCTTGCTCGCATTCGCGGGCATGGGTGTGTTCGCGTGGTCGATCACCAGCGCACGGGCCGATGCGCGGATAGCGCTGGCCCGCCAGATGACACGCTGATCCCGCTGCTTCTATGGTGGCCCGCGGTGACCGGCCGCGTTTGGTTCCGTAGCGAAATGCGGCACAAATTCGCGGAACCTCAGCTTCTGCAGCGACTGAAGTGAAAAGTCTTGGGTACCTTCGCTGGTTACTCAAACAAAAGACTCAGGAGGAATTTCAGCCATGAATATCGACACCACAGGCATCCAGCGGAGCCACATCCGCAACTCGGTCATCGCGGTCATCGCATTGGTCATGCTGGCCGCCTTCTGGCCACTCACGAGCGTGCCAACCGGTTACCGTGGCGTCATCACGGTCGGCGGCGCGATCAAGAGCCTGAAGGAAGAAGGGTACGTGCTGCTCTGGCCATGGGAAAAGAAGGTGGACTTCAACATTCGAGCCGAACAGGCCGACGTCGAAAAGGCCGAAGGCAGCACGCTGGATACGCAACCGGTCAATGTCAGCCTGACCGTGCGCTATTCGATCAGCCTGGACCGCGTCACAGAGGTGTACGAAAAGTACAGCCATGACGGTAACTTGGCGAGCTACGTGCAGACTGCGACAGCCGAAGTGTTCAAGGCCGTCACCGCGCGCTACACGGCAACCGATCTGATCGCGAAGCGTTCAAGCGTCAGCAACGACATCAGCGCCCTGCTGCGCGACAAAATGAAAGTGTTCGGCGCCCAGATCATCAGCATCGACATGCGCAACTTCAGTTTCAGTCCGTCGTACATGGCGGCGATCAACGAGAAGGTCACGCAGGAACAATTGCGGCAAGCGGCGGACAACAAGCTCAAGACGGTGGAGTCCGAACAAAAGCAGAAGGTCGCGGTGGCCGAGGCCGAGGCTGACGCTGCGAGGAAAACAGCAGACGGTGAAGCCTACGCACAGCTCAAGATCGCGACGGCACAAGCGGACTCGCTGAAGATCCAGAACGCGGCACTGGCGCAAAACAAGGAGGTACTCGAACTCCGTCGAATCGAGGTCGAGCTGGAAAAGGCGCGGAAGTGGAACGGGGCGTTGCCCACGAGCAACTACGCCGGGGCGCCGATCCCGTTCTTGAATCTCGAAAAGTCTTCGAGGTAGTTCACTCACCTCGCCGCCGTCAGCGCGTTTCACCCGCCCTGTCTATCATGACCAAATGAGCATCCCTACCACCCGACTCGGCCGCACCGGCCTCACCGTTTCGCGACTCGCGCTCGGCACCATGACCTTCGGCCTGCAGACCGATGAAGCGACGTCGTTTCGCATCCTCGACAAGGCGACCGAGGGCGGCATCAACTTTCTCGACACGGCAGACGTGTACCCGCTCGGCGGTACGGCCGAAACGGCAGGCCGCACGGAGGAAATCATCGGTCGCTGGCTGAACGCCAAGGGTGGCAGCCGTCGCAGCGAGTTCATTCTTGCGACCAAGGCGGCCAACAAGGTCGGACCCAATCCGTGGGATCAGGGCAACTCGCGCAAGCACTTGCTAGACGCCATCGACCTTTCGCTGAAGCGCCTGCAGACCGACCACGTCGACCTGTACCAGCTGCATCACAACGACCCCCATACGCCGCTCGACGAAAGCCTCGAAGCGCTCGACACCATCGTGCGGTCGGGCCGCGCGCGCTACATCGGCGTGTCGAACTTTCTGGCCTACCGATTGGCGCGGGCCATCGGCCGCACCGAGCTGCACAAGCTCACCAAGCTGGTGTCGGTGCAGCCGCGCTACAGCCTGTTGTTTCGCGAGATCGAACGCGAGTTGCTGCCGTTGGCGGACGAAGACGGCATCGGCGTCATTCCATACAACCCGCTGGCCGGCGGCATGCTCACCGGAAAATACAAGCCAGGTTCGAAGCCCGAAGACCAGACGCGGTTCACGCTCGGCACGGCCGGCGCGATGTACCAGGACCGCTATTGGAACGATCGGAGCTTCGCGACGATCGCGCAGCTGCACGCGTTGGCCGACGAGGCCGGCGTGCCGCTGGCGACACTGTCTGTTGCGTGGGTCATGGCGAACCCGCTCATCACTGCTCCGTTGCTCGGCGCCAGTCGCCCGGAGCAACTAGACGCCACGCTGGCCGCTGCCGAATACAAGCTTGACCCTGCGCTGAAGCTGAAACTCGACGAGCTGACCGCCGAATACCGCAAGGGCGATGCGCCGCGTTGACACAGCGATGCCAAGCCGGAACAAATAACGGCGTTCTCCTTCGCGGGAACCAACATGTCAGTCGGTCGTGATCTCATCGTGATCGGCGGTTCAATGGGCGGTTTGAGCGCACTGTGCCGCTTCGTGGTGCCTTTGGCCGCCAACTTTCCCGCGGCCATCGTCGTTACGATCTACAACGGACCGGCCGCAGGCTCCAACACCGACGAGAGCGCACAGCTGCCTGCCATCGTGGGCCAGCACACGCGATTGCCGGTGCTCGATGCGGTCGATGGCGAGGAGTTTCATCCTGGCACCATCTATCTGGCGCCCCAGGGTCATCACCTCGTCGTCCTGCCCACCGGCCGCAGCTTACGGGCGCCGCGTCATCGGCATCGTGCAAAGCCCGTCGGATGCAACCGCGCGCGGCATGCCGACAAGTGCCTTGTTGTCCAACCACACTGACTTTTGCGTGCTGCTCGACGAGATGCCAAAACTGCTGATGTCACTGGTGAGCGCGACCAGCGTCGATGGCGTCAACACCATCGGCTTCAGCGTGGCGCCCTCCGCACTGCCCGATTCGATCAAAGAGGCCGCATAGTCTCGACGCTGACAATCACGCTCATCAATCTGTTTCGGAAAGACAAAAATGCCCGACACCCTGCTTGGCGGTTTGCGGATCCTGATAACGCAGGCGGACGACTTCATGGGGCCGACGTTGTGCGAAGTCCTGGCCGAGCACGGTGCGGACGTCATCGCGAGTCGGGAATCACTGATCGACCCGACCGCGCCCGCCGCAGTCGTCACGGCTGCCGGACGTGTCGATGTGTTGATCGCGAATCTGGCCGTTCCGGCACCGTCCACGGAAGTGGTTTCCATCAGCGACGATGAATGGCGCGCTACTTTTGCAGCGCTCGTCGATCCGCTGCCGCGGCTGGTGCGGGCCGTGTTGCCTTCGATGATTGAGCGCAAGTCGGGACGCATTCTCGTCATGGGCAGCGCGACGGCCTTGCGCGGAATGCGCCGCACGGCGACGTACGGCGCGGCCCGTGCGGCCCAGATCGGGTACGTCCTGAGTGCGGCCCTCGAGGCTGCTCAGCACAACGTGCAGATCAACGCGATCGCCCAGAATTTCGTGGAGAACCCGACGTACTACTCGGTCGAGGTCCAGGCCAAGCCACGCTTTCAAGAGTTCATGAAGCGTGAGGTGCCGCTCGGCAGACTCGTCAGCGCGAGGGAGGACGCCGAGTTCGCCGCTTACCTGTGCAGCAAAGCGGCAGCGTGCTTCGTTGGCCAGGTATTTCCCGTTGCCGGGGGGTGGGCGATTCGATGACGCGCTGTCCCGATGCCATCGGGTCGCCCAGCTCGGGACCGAAGCCGAGGCCGCGGTGGCTGCCGCAGCAGTAAGCAATTTCCTTCGCGCTGAACGTTTTTGGCTTCTGCCGCAAAATCGTCTTGCAATGAAGTGCGTCTTGTTCCTCCTCGGTCGCAGCAGCGCGCGGGCGCAGGAGTAGCCATGGCGCAACTGATGACTCTGATGATCGAGAACGCGCTCGGCTTGATCTTCGCGGTCAGCCTGGCAGCCCGCCTAGGCCTTCCGGTGCCTGCCGCGCCGGTACTGGTGGTGGCCGGCGCACTGGTGTCCATCGGCCAAGTGTCGCTGCCTGGCGTGTTGCTTGCCGCGGTGCTCGGTAACCTGATTGGCGACGGTGCCTGGTTCTATGCGGGTCGACGCTACGGCCATCGCTTCATGCGGCTGCTGTGCCGTATCTCTCTATCGCCGGACTCTTGCGTGCGCCGCAGCGAATTGCTCATCACGCGCTGGGGCGGCTTGTCGTTGCTGGCAGCTAAATTCGTGCCTGGCGTGTCGGTCGTGGCACCACCGATGGCTGGTGCGCTTGGCATGTCGTCGCTGCGTTTCTTGCTGTTTGAAGTTGGCGCGGCATTGGCCTGGGCCGGGGTGTTCCTTGGTTTGGGCTACGCCTTCCGCGACAGCGTGCAGGGCGTGCTGAACGGGTTGGCCGACGCGGGCGGTGTCGCGACTCTGGCGGTCGTGGGCGCGGTGCTCGCAACGCTGGCCGTCCGCTTCTGGCGGAGGCGGCGCTTCATGCAGCTGACCCGCATGCCGCGCATCTCGGTGGATGAGTTGTATGACTTGATGGGCACAGCAACGCCACCGCTGGTGATCGACGTGCGTGGCAATGCGAGCATCCGGATCGATCCGCGCCGCATTCCCGGTGCACTGCCGCTGAGCCTCAAGGACATTCAGCATCGTCGCAGGGCGAACGTCTTCGATGGCGCTCGCGATGTGGTGCTCTATTGCGATTGTCCGAATGACGTATCGGCTGCCCTGGCGGCCGGTGCACTGGCCGCGCAAGGCGTGGTGCGCGCGCGCCCATTGGCGGGCGGACTCGATGCGTGGGTGGCGGCAGGTCTACCGATGTCATTGCACACGACGGCAACGGTGCGACGCAGGGCCGGTGCGCCCGACGCCACCGCAGACGCCACTGTCTTGCCCGGCATCAATCTCTGAATCGCTTCAAGACACTCGCTCGTGCCCTTACCGACATCCCCGCTCGCCACATCGTCGCTTGCTGACTCTTCCGAACCGCAAGGACTGACGACCGGCCTGACATTCGTCTTTGCCGTGGCCTGCGGTCTGTGCGTGGCCAACATCTACTACGCGCAGCCGCTGCTCGGCCCGATCTCCGCCAGCCTCGGTCTGCACGCGGGCTTGGCCGGGCTGATCATGACGGTGATACAGCTCGGCTTCGGCAGCGGCCTGTTGCTGCTGGTGCCACTGGCCGACGTCATTGAAAACCGGCGCCTTGTCAGCTGCATGCTGTCGGTCGCAGTGCTTGGCTTGATCGGCATTGCGTTGTCCAATTCGGCTGTTACTTTTCTGGCGGCATCTTTCGTGGTGGGCCTATGCGCCGTGGCAGCGCAGGTGCTCGTTCCGTTCGCTTCGCACCTGGCGCCCGAGGCCACGCGTGGCAAGGTGGTCGGCAACATCATGGCGGGGTTGCTGGCCGGCATCATGCTGGCGCGGCCGTTTTCCAGCCTGGTCGCGGCAGGCTACGGATGGCGCGCCGTGTTCTGGATTTCCGCCGTGGTCATGGCCGTGCTCATAGCCGTGCTGTGGCGCGCGCTGCCGGAACGCCATCCGCATGGATCGGTCGGATACAGGCGGACCATGGCGTCTTTGCCGGGAATCGTTCGGCGTACGCCGTTGCTGCGGCGCCGGGCCTTCTACCAGGGGATGATGTTCGCGGCTTTCCAGACCTTCTGGACTGCCGTGCCGCTGGCCCTGGTGCATGAATTCGGCTTGGGGCAGGGCGGCATCGCGGCGTTCGCGTTGGCCGGCGCGGCCGGCGCGTTGGCCGCACCTTGGTCGGGTCGTTTGGCCGACAGGGGCTTGACGCGGCCCGCTACCGGCTGGGCTATCGCCTTGGGGCTGCTGTCCTTCATGATCGGCGCCGTGTCGGTGCACTACCACTCGCTCGCAGGGCTGGTGGCGTCTGGCGTGTTGCTCGACGGTGCGGTGCAGCTGTGCCAGATCTTGAGCATTCGCAGCATCTTCATGCTAGCGCCCGAGTTGCGCGGCCGCCTTAACGGCCTCTTCATGACGTTCGTCTTCTTGTGCGCCGCCGTTGCGTCCGGTCTCGCGGCAGCGGTGTACGCCTTCCACGGCTGGACGGCGCTGTGCCTTCTGGGTGGCGGCTTCATCGTTGCGGCGCTGGTGTTTTATGCGACGGAATTTCTGGGTCGGGGCGCGCTGGTTGAAGGACGAGGCATAACCTGTTTGCCATCCGGCGATTGCCATAACCTGTAGCCGATGATCGAACTTCCGCACAGTCCCGCCGCCGACCGCAACAAGCAACCGATCCTCGATGTGTTGAGTCACGTCCTGGGAGCGCGAGGTACCGCGCTGGAGATCGCGTCGGGCACGGGCCAGCACGTCGCCGCATTCGCAACGGACATGCGTCAATGGGTTTGGCAACCCACGGATGCGGACCCGGGCATGCTGCCCGTGATTGCAAGCCGGGCAACCGAGGTCGGGCTATCAAACCTTCGGGCGCCGCTTCTGCTGGACGTGACCGCGCCTCGGTGGCCTTCGCAGGGCCCTGCCTTCACCAAAAGCTTCGACGCCATCTACTGCGCCAACATGTTGCACATCGCGCCACCGTCCGCGTGTGCTGGCCTCATGCAAGGTGCAGCGCGCTATCTGCTTGCTGGCGGACTGCTCGTTACGTATGGCCCGTACTTTGAAGAGGGCCCATCGGTACCGAGCAACCTGGCGTTCGATGAAAGTCTGCGTGCCCGTAATCCGTTTTGGGGAATCCGTCGCCTGAAGGATGTCGAGGCGGAAGCGCGACGACACGGACTCACGCTGCAGGAGCGGCATCCGATGCCCGCCAACAATTTATTGCTGGTTTTCGCGCTCGCCTGAGAGTGCGGCGCTGCTTCAAAATACGGACATGGACGCTCGCTCTAACGATGTTGCGACGCTGACCGACGCGGCTCTGACCGGGGCTGCGTTGGAAGAGCGACGCAAGGCCGCGCAAGGCAACCCCTACGCGCTCGAGCGCGCGCGGGAGTTGGAGAACGAGTTGCGGCGCCGTGCGGGCATCGTCAGCACGCTGGGCGCGCCGCTCGAGTTCGCGCGTCCGCGGCCGCTGCCGTGGTGGCGATTCTGGTGAAGCTCTGACCCCGGCTTCACCTGGCCGGCGCATGAATTTGGCTGCGGCCAATGCCCAAGTCGGTTAGTTCCTGGTCGCCCATGGCGCGAATTTCTGGGTCGTTCGAAGGCGCCGTGAACACGGTGACCGGGGCGCTGATGCAATTTCGCCAGACATCAGATCCGTCGCTGAAAGCAAAACGCCGGAGGCGATGGCCCCCGGCGTTCAGAGAAACGACCTTGATCAGGCGATGTCGAAGCGATCCAGATTCATGACCTTGGTCCATGCCGCCACGAAGTCAGTGACGAACTTCTGCTTTCCATCCGAGCTTCCATAGACTTCAGCGACAGCGCGCAGTTGTGCGTTCGAGCCGAACACCAGATCAGCGCGAGTGCCGGTCCACTTGACTTCGCTCGTCTTGCGGTCACGACCTTCGAACTGCTCGCCGGCACCGGCGACAGACTTCCACTCCGTACCTATGTCGAGCAGGTTGACAAAGAAGTCATTGCTCAACGTGCCCGGCTTGCTGGTGAGAACACCATGCTTGGTCTGCCCGGTATTGGCGCCGAGCACACGCAGCCCACCTACCAGCACCGTCATTTCTGGCGCTGTCAACATCAACAACTGGGACCGGTCGATCAACATGGCTTCAGCGCTCACGCCCCAGCCTGCCTTCATGAAATTGCGAAAGCCATCGGCCACTGGCTCCAACTGACCGAAAGAATCGACATCGGTGTGCTCTTGCGAAGCATCCATACGCCCAGGCGTGAACGGCACCTTGACGCCGCCGCCTGCAGCCTGCTCCACGCCGACACCGCCGGCAAGAACGATCAGGTCGGCCATAGAGACCTTCTTGCCGCCCTTTTGGGTGCCATTGAATTCGCTCTGGATGCCTTCAAGCGCTTTCAGAACCTTCGACAGCTGGTCAGGCTGGTTAACAGCCCAATCCTTCTGCGGGGCCAGCCGAATCCGTGCACCGTTCGCACCGCCGCGCTTGTCGGAGCCGCGGAAGGTGGAAGCCGACGCCCAGGCGGTCGAGACCAGCTGCGCATTGGTCAAGCCCGATGCCGCGATCGTCTTCTTCAGAGCTTCGATGTCGTGTGCGTCGACCACGGCATGGTCGAGCGCAGGGATCGGGTCTTGCCAGATCAAGACTTCAGCCGGCACATCGGAACCGAGGTAGCGAACGCGTGGCCCCATGTCGCGGTGAGTGAGCTTGAACCAGGCGCGGGCGAACGCGTCGGCAAACTGATCTGGATTTGCGAGGAAGCGGCGCGAAATCTTCTCGTAGGCCGGGTCTGCGCGCATCGCGATGTCGGTGGTCAACATCATCGGAGACAGGCGCTTCGAAGAGTCGAACGCGTGCGGGATCGTGCCGGCACCGGCACCGTTCTTAGGCGTCCACTGATGCGCACCTGCAGGGCTCTTCGTCAGTTCCCATTCGTATGCGAACAGGTTTTCGAAGTAACTGTTGCTCCACTTCGTCGGCGTGGTCGACCAGGTGACTTCAAGGCCGCTGCTGATCGCATCGACGCCCTTGCCTGTGCGAAAGCTGCTCTTCCAGCCGAGGCCTTGTTCGTCGACGCCGGAGCCTTCTGGCTCGAATCCGACGTGTTCCGTGGGGCCTGCACCATGGGTCTTGCCAAAACTGTGGCCACCGGCGTTCAGTGCCACGGTTTCTTCGTCGTTCATTGCCATGCGGCTGAACGTCTCGCGGATGTCACGAGCAGAGGCGACCGGGTCGGGTTTGCCGTCCGGACCTTCAGGGTTGACGTAGATCAAGCCCATCTGCACCGCGCCGAGTGGCTGCTCGAGCACGCGCGAGTGCGGCACTTCGCTGTCGTCGTCTGCGGCCAGAACACCATGGGTCTTTTCGACGCCCGGCGAGCCCTGTGCATAGCGGATGTCGCCGCCGAGCCACTTGGTCTCGCGGCCCCAATACACGTCCTGATCGGGTTCCCACACGTCCACGCGGCCACCGGCAAAACCAAAGGTCTTGAAGCCCATGCTTTCAAGCGCGACGTTGCCCGTGAGGATCATCAGATCGGCCCAGGAAATCTGATTGCCGTATTTCTTCTTGATAGGCCAGAGCAGGCGACGCGCTTTGTCCAGATTGGCGTTGTCCGGCCAGCTGTTGATGGGCGAGAAACGTTGCTGGCCGCGAGCTGCACCGCCCCGACCATCGCCGATGCGGTAAGTGCCAGCGCTGTGCCATGCCATGCGAATGAAGAGGCCACCGTAATGACCGAAGTCGGCCGGCCACCAGTCCTGCGAGTCGGTCATCAGAGCGGTGAGGTCCGACTTCAGTGCGGTCAGGTCCAGTTTCTTGAATTCTTCGGCATAGTTGAAGTCGGGGCCGAGCGGGTCCGACTTTGAGGAGTGCTGGTGCAGCAGATCCACGCGCAATTGGTTCGGCCACCATTCACGGGTCGTCGTGCCGGCGCCGGTTGCTTGATTGAAGGGACACTTCGCTTCGCTTTTTTCGCTCATAGAGTTACTCCTGTGGTTTTCGGTGCTAGTCGCATTGAAATTCTGTCGCAAAAGCTGGCCAAACGCGAATAGGGCTATCCAATACCGGTGATAGCGGGCGGGCCCTGCACCGCGATGCGTCGCCGATGCGCGAAGCGCACGCTTGAAACGTCTAACCGACGCCAATATTCCCCGCGCACCATGGTGCGAAGTCGTGAGCGGTTAGCAAAAGCCGGGAGGCCTTGAGCGCCGGCCCGTTCTCGACATGGCAAACGGTACGCTCTTCCTGCAAGTGTCTGACGCCCGTTCTCGAAAGCTTATGTCGCTATGTTTCGATTCGCGCCAAACTGCGCCTTGCGTGCCAAGTAAACGGCCAAGGAAATCCCGGCAACGCTCCCGACGAACGGCAGGACCGTCAGCCCTCTGGGCAGCATGAAAAGGTCGAGCGCGATCAAAACGCTCCCCAACGCGCAAGCCACCGCGACACGCCAGCGCGGCGCTGCCGCCCAACCGCCCAGCACGAAGCCGAAGTGGCTGAGCAGTGAGCCCAATGGCTGGAGCAAGTAAACGAACACCATGTCTTCGTCCCCGATGTGGAAGACTCCGATGAACGCGCGCAAAAGCCAGGTCAGGGTGAGCAAGCCGAGCAACGCGAACGGGAGCATCGCGGCCCATCGACCGATGTCAGGCCAAGCTTTCAAGCCTTTGAAGCCACCGCTTTTGTCGATGCTAAAAAAGGTTTGCTTTTGTGTTGAAGCAGAGCGAATTGATTCCGCTTCACCCAGAGCGTTTCTATCCAGCTTCTTTTTGGCCCGGAGGAACAAGGCGACGACTGCGATCATCGCCAGGGACAGGATAAGGAAGAGCGTTGGCACGTTGCTCAATGCCCGCACTGGTTGGACACTTTAACGGTCTCATTGCGCGCGTTGGACCATGCGATCGCGGCTGAGTCGGTGGCTGGTCGGTCGTCCGCTTCTATGAGTCCGACCAGCGTGCGGGTCGCACCCATCAGCGAGTCGACCGACGACTTGTACATCTCGCACACCGGGTCCCATGCAGGCTTGGCTTTCGGGTCGCGCTTCAGCGTGCCGAGCTCTGCGTTGGCAAGGCCCAGAGCCTGCAGCGATACGGCAATGGCCGCGACCTGCTCCTTGTCGGACAAGCCGCCCTTTACCGCGGCTGCCAGCTTGCGCACTTGGAGCGACACCCTGAGCTTGTGGAAGCGCACCGTGCCCGGCGTGAGCGAGGCCAATTCGGCCTCGTCGCGCTTGAGCGTCTGCTGGGACAGCGCAGTGCCAAACGCGCTGGTCGCCTTGCCCGCTGCGATGAGTGCAGCGACGAAGCGGTCGTCCATCGCTCGCGCCTTCACGCCCTTGTCGCTCAGGTATTCTTTCGTTTTCTCGTAGGTGTCGGCTTCTTTCAACAACGGGTTCACCGTTTCGAGCGCGGCATTGAGGGACTTGGCGACTTCGTTGAGTTCCGGCAGCGACTCGCTGATCGCCATGGCTCGCTCAAATGCTTGTAGCGGCGCGTCGACGTCATTGCCACTTGCGCTGTAACGGTCGAGCGGAGGATTGCCCTTGGCATTTATCTTGGGGTTCGACCGGCGATAGTCCTTGAGGATGTGGCCGAAGTCGTGCCATTGCAGTAGCTTGTTGTAGGCGATCACATAGGCGTTGAGCTTTTCGGACTCCTGCTTTTCCGGCACTACGAGTCCGGCAAGCTTGGGTGCGATATCGGGGTTGCACGCGCTGAGGGAGACAATAAGGGAAAGCGTCACCGCACCCAAGGAAAGGTAGACGCAAAGGCGTGTGGCGGTCGCGCGCGATGACCTAGACATGAACGTCATGAAATTCCTCCTGAATCTTTTTGTATTAGCGGGGGACTCTACACAGCGCACGGTCCCCTTTGCCCGCATCCCACTTGCGGCACTGTGCGGTTGTCGACGGTTTCAGAGATAGCTTGCCGACTCGACGCACTTCTTCACTTTCACTTTCCCTTACTACACTGGCTTACATGAGTCACGCCCTTCCGCTGCCTCGCGCGTGCGACTGCCCTACCTCCTTCTTCCGAAGCGGCGAAGTCATCCGCAGCCGAAGCGTGAGCGATGTCGTGTTGTCGGCTGTGCTCGATGTGCCTGCGCCCTCGGCGAGGCTGGCGGCAGATTGGGACAGAGAGATTTCATCGCAACTCGGACTGGAACCCGGAGACGTCGAACCATTGCCGTTGGCGCGAGCACGTGCGCGCTGGCCGCAATACAAACACTGCGTACAAGCTGCTGCTGACTGGACGCGGTCACTCGGACTCCACGACCTACTTACGACCAGCGATATCGCCCTAATGGCCTGTCGTGGCGCGCGGTACCACCATGACGGCACGCAATACGGCGGTGCCGCGTTCTGCAATCTATTCATCAGCGAGGACAAGGGGCTCGACGTGCATTTCCCCGTGACCAGCCGTCGCGTTCCGTTGGTCAGGGGCACGGCGCTGGTGTTCGATGCCAGCCAACCGCACGCGGTCATCAAGCGCAATGGCAACGGCTTCAGTGCGGCCGACTTCGCCCCCGATCTAAATTGCACGCAGGTCTTCCTGACGTGGGAATTGCCTATCGACAACGTCGATGTCGCGCGTGCACTCGCGATTGATTTCGACATCGAGCGTTCGATCGCGTCGAGATTGGATGAAGAGCAAGTCTGGTGGAACGGCGCACCGCTCGATGTGTGCGCTAAAACCGGGCAGCGCCGCCGCGGTTAAAACGCCTCGCGGCTACATCGCCCAGATGCGCGGCGCCGCCGCGCGCAGTGCCCACACTTGCGCGCGCCACGCGAGCCACACTTGACGCAGCAACTGCATGGCGGGCTCCACCACCGGCGCCAGCACGCGCAGCACGATCACTTCCGGCTGCGGGCTGGTGGTGCCGACCGTTTCGCCGAGGCTGTGCGCATCACTCAATGCGCGCGCAATGTCGAGCAAGGTGTCGCAACGCGCCTTTGCGATCGGTGATCCGCAGATGAAAAAGAGCGACGCCATGCAGCGGTTGCCGGCGAGTCCGATGGGGCTCTGAAGCAACCGCCGGTCGGCCGCGTCGATGCGCCCGCGCTCCAGCCATTTGCCGGGCACTTCGATGTGCTGGAGCAGCGTGCCGCGGTCGAAGGGCAGGTTGGCGTGCGGCAGGCCAAGGGCGGTCACGTCCCAGCCGATGAGTTCGGCGCCGGGTGCGGCGTCGATGGTGATGCGGTTCTCGGCGCGGCAGCCGCTGTAGCAGATCGCCTCCAGCGGCAACCATTCGAGGCGTGCTTGCGGTGCCAGCGTGAGGTGCGTGCGTTGCAAGGCCAACTCGCCTTCGGACCGATAGAAGCGCGATGCGCCGGGCGTCGTGATCAGACCGTGACTGCCGCCGGCGACCTTGACGTCGATGTCGAGCGTGTCGCCGCCGACCAGTCCGCCGGGTGGGTGGACCAGCACGTTATGGCACACCGCATCGCCTTCGGGATACAGGCTCTGCAGGATGCGTAGCGGGCCGTCGTGCTTGAACCGGGCGACGCTGCGGTTTTGTTCGTTCTGGTAGTCGAGATGAAGTCGGGCGTGCCACGGCATGCGTTGAGTCTACGGGGCCGGTTCCAGGGCCGTACACGAAAGACGCTTTCGACCGCAAACTTTCAAGTCTGGTGATGGGCATCGCCGACGCGGGCTACCGGCACACACGTTTCCCAAAAGCCGCGGTGCGTCGCAATCATCTCGTCCGTCAACGCCGGCACCGGGCCGATGACTTCGACGGCCTTTTGTCCGCGTGCGAATACCTCGCGGCATGGGAGGCTCAGCGTGGGGTTCTCAGGATGGGCACCTGTCAGCGCGAGCAGGTCGGCTTCATCGGCGCCGTAGACGACGCGGCCGATGTTTGCCCAGTACGCAGTGCCGGCACACATTGCACAGGGCTCGAAGGTCGTGACCAGCGTGCATTGCCACAGGTAGTCGGCGGGCCAGTTGAGCGCAGCATGGCGCGCCAGCGTCGCCTCTGCATGATGGACCGTGTCGATGTTGCCTTGCTCGGCCAGCACTGTTTCGCCGTCGGGGGCGATGAGGACTGCGCCGAACGGGTGTCGGCCCATTGCCATGGCGCGTCGCGCGACCGCATCGGCAAGGCGCAACGCCCGCGCAATCTGTTCGTCTGTCATCGCTTGCATCGTTCGTTCCTCACTCGCCTTGCGAGCCTCGATGCGCCCAGCCGGTCGTATGCTTTTCAATCACGCTGAAGAGCTCGTACATCGCCATCGCCATTGCGCCGACCACCATCAGTCCGGCAAAGGCCAGGCCCATCTGCATGGCCGAACCGGCGGAGATCAGCAGGTAGCCGATGCCTTCGTTGGCCGCCGTCATCTCCGACACGGTGGTGCCGACGAAGGCCAGCGTGATCGCGACCTTGAGCGATGCGTAGAAGTACGGCATCGAACGCGGTAGCCCGATCTTGATCAGCACGTCCCAGCGCTTGGCGCCGAGCACACGCAGCACGTCTTCGAGTTCAGGTTCGAGCGTGGCGAGGCCGGTCGCGATGTTGACCATGATCGGAAAGAAGCTGATCAAAAACGCGGTGAGGATGGCCGGCCCCGCACCGATGCCGAACCACACGACCAGGATCGGCACGAAGGCCGCCTTGGGCAGCGCGTTGAAGGCCGTCATCAACGGGTACATCGCCGCGTAGGCCAGGCGCGAGCTGCCGACCACAAAGCCCAGCAGCACGCCCACGACGATCGCCAGGCCGAAGCCTGCCATCGTGACCCAGTAGGTGCGCCAGGCATGGCCCGCGATGATGAGCTTGAACTCCCAGAACTGCGTCCAGATGCGCCACGGGCTCGGGAAAATGAACTCCGACACGCCGAAGCCATCGCAGATGATCTGCCACAAGACCAGCACCGCGACGAGCAAAAGCCAAGGCGACCAGCGCTCGATCTGCTTGCTGTTTTTCATCATGGTGTCTCCACCGTGGATGAAGTGACCGACGACGTCGCTGCCGAATTTGCCGCGGCGCTGATGCCGGTATTGCGGATGGCGCCGATGTGGCTGCGCAGCTCCAACACGATGTCGGTGAACTCTTTTGTGTAGGTGATTTCCAGCTCGCGCGGGCGTGGCAAGTCGATCTCGCGCCTGACGACGAAGCGGCCGGGGCCCTTGCTCATGACGTACACGGTGTCGGCCAGGAAAGCAGACTCGCGCAGGTCGTGCGTGACCAGGATCACGTTGAACTGCTGCTCGGTCCAAAGGTCGCGCAAGATGCACCAGAGCTCTTCGCGCGTGAAGGCGTCGAGCGCGCCGAAGGGCTCGTCGAGCAGCAGCATCTTGGGCTCGTGAATGAGCGCGCGGCAGATGCTCGCGCGCTGCTGCATGCCGCCCGACAGCTGCCACGGAAACTTGTCTTCGTAGCCCGCGAGGCCGACCTTCTGCAGCAGCTTGCGCGCCCGTTCGACATACTCCTTGCGATTGCGCTTGAACGATGAGCGATAAGGCTCGACGATTTCCAGCGGCAGCAGCACGTTGTCGACCGTGGTGCGCCAGGGCAGCAGCGACGGCGCTTGAAACGCCATGCCCGAAATCTTGAGCGGCCCGGTCACCGGCGAACCGTCGATGCGGATGCGGCCCATCGACGGCATGCGCAGCCCGGTGGTGAGCTTCATGAAAGTCGACTTGCCACAACCCGAAGGTCCAACGATGGCGATGAACTCGCCGCGCTTCACCTTGAGGTCGATGGCCTCGACTGCAAAGTGATTGGCGCGCAGCAACTCTTCGTTGTAGGCGAGCCAGACGTCCTGAAAGTCGACGAAAGGGGAGTCCGGTTGGTCGGTCGGACCAGCAGTGCCGTCCATCACTTCTTCAGGATGTTGAGCTCGGCCGTCGTCGGCAGTAGTGTGCCGTTCCACACTGCATCAGGGCTCACACGAGTTTTTGTGTTGAAGGCGTCTGAAACTTGCGAAGCCATCAGCGCCATACGTCCGGCGTTGATGTTGCCGAAGCCTTCGGTACGCGCGTCGGGCGTGTTGATGACCGTGTCGATGGCGAGCTGCAGGCGACGCGTTTCGAGTTTGCTGTCGATGATGCCGTCGCGCGCCTTGACCGACTCGATCGCGACCGCCGGGTTGGCCATGACTTCTTTAGCGCCCTTGGCAAAGGCCGCGAGAAACGCCTTCACGGCCGCCGGATTTTCCTTGAGCAGCTTGGGCGAGGCGACGATGACGTTGCCGTAGAGCTTCACCCCGTAGTCAGGGTAGGCAAGCACGACGATGTCGGCCGCCTTGGCGCCGCGGGCTTCCAGGTTGAGCAGCGAGGTGAAGGTGAAGCCGGTGATGGCGTCGATATCGCCGCGCATCAGCATGGTTTCGCGCAGCGCCGGGTCCATCGTGGTCCAGTTCACCGCGCCGATGTTGTTGGCTTTGGCGAACACCGGAAAGGCACGCCGGCCGGCGTCGAACACCGGCGCGCCGAGCTTCTTGCCCGTGAGGTCGGCCGGCTTAGTGATGCCGCTCTTCTTGAGCGCCATGACCGAGGCAGGCGTGTTGTTGTAGACCATCATCACCGCGACCGGCTTGTTGGGCGCATCGGGGTTGTTGGCGTGAAACTCCATCAGCGCGGCCAGGTCGGCGAAGCCCATGTCGTAAGCGCCAGATGCGACACGTGTCACCGTGCCACCGGAACCGTTGCCCGCGTCGACCGCTACATCCAGCCCCGCCGCCTTGAAGTAGCCCTTGGCGGCAGGGTGCAGGAACAGCGCTGCAGGTCCCTCGAAGCGCCAGTCGAGCTGGAACTTGATCGGCGTCATTGTCTGTGCGCCCGCGACCAGGCCGAAGCTGAGTGCCGAGGTGGCGAAGATGGTCTGGAGCAGTTGGCGTTTATTCATTCAGGAATCCGGTGAGTGATGCAACGGATTCAAGCAAAAACGGTGCCCGCACGCACTTGGTGCGAACCCGCTCGTATCTTTGCGCGCGGCTTGGCTACTTCTGGATATTGGCGTTCGCCACGGCCAAAGCGGTCATGTTCACCACGCGCCGCACCGTAGCCGAAGGCGTCAGCACGTGTGCGGAGTGCGTCGTGCCGAGCAGGATCGGCCCGACGGTGATGCCGTTGCCACCGGTCATCTTCAGAACGTTGAACAGGATGTTCGCGGCGTCGAGGTTCGGGCAGATCAACAGGTTGGCCGAGCCGGTGAGTGTGCTGTCGGGCATCGACTGGAAGCGCACTTCTTCGGACAGGGCGGCGTCGCCGTGCATCTCGCCGTCGCACTCGATGTCGGGTGCCATCTTGGCGAACAGGTCGCGGGCGATGCGCATCTTGCGGGCAGAACCGCGCTCGGATGTGCCAAAGTTCGAATGCGACAGGAACGCCACTTTGGGCGGTAATCCGAAACGGCGCACTTCCTCGGCGGCCATCACGGCGATCTGCGCCAGCGTCTCGGCGCTCGGGTCTTCATGCACGTTGGTGTCGGCTATAAAGAGCGTGTGCTTTTCCAGGGTCAACGCGTTCAGCGTGGCGAAGCCGGGGCCGCCGCGCTGCGTGCCGAGCAACTGTCCAAGGATCTTCAGGTGGCTGTCGAAGCGGCCGACCAGACCGCACAGCATCGCGTCGGCATCGCCAAGGTGCACCATCAGCGCCGCGATGGTGGTGTTGGAGCGGCGCACCATCGCCTTGGATGCTTCCGGCGAGATGCCGCTCCGGCCCATGAGCTTGTGATACGCCTCCCAGTAGGTGCGAAAGCGTGAGTCGTTCTCGGGGTCGACGATGTCGACGTCTTTGCTCAGGTCCAGGTGCAGTCCGGCCTTCTTGACACGCGCCTCGATGACCGCCGGCCGGCCGATGAGCACCGGTCGCGCCAGGCCTTCGTCCACGGCCAGCTGCGCCGCGCGTAGCACGCGGTCGTCTTCGCCTTCGGCATAGGCGACGCGCTTGGCCTTCGCCAGTTTGGCGGCGGTGAAAACCGGCCGCATGAACATGCCGGTCTGGTAGACGAACTGGGTCAGGTGCTGGCGGTAGGCTTCCAGGTCTTCGATAGGCCGCAGCGCGACGCCGGAGGCTTGCGCGGCCTTGGCGACTGCCGGCGCGATGCGCAAAATCAGCCGCGAATCGAAGGGCTTCGGAATGATGTAGTCAGGCCCGAACACCAGTTCTTGTCCGGCGTAAGCGGTGGCCACTTCTTCGCTGATGTCGGCCTTGGTCAGCTCGGCGATTTCGCGCACGCAGGCGAGCTTCATTTCCTCGGTGATCTTGCTGGCGCCGCAGTCCAGTGCGCCGCGAAAGATGTACGGAAAGCACAGTACGTTGTTGACCTGGTTCGGGTAGTCCGAGCGGCCGGTCGCGATGATGCAATCGGGCCGCACGGCCTTGGCCAGTTCGGGCCGGATCTCAGGCTCGGGGTTGGCCAGCGCCAGGATGATCGGCTGAGTGCCCATGCTCTTGACCATGTCCTGCGTGACCACGCCGGGCGCCGAGCAGCCGAGGAACACGTCGGCATTTTTCATGACGTCCGCAAGGGTGCGGTCGCCGGTGTCCTTTTGCGCATAACGCGACTTCGAGTCGTCGAAACCACCGGCACGACCCATGAAGATCAGGCCCTTCGAATCGACCGCGTAGATGTTGCTGTGCTTGGCGCCCAGCCCGACCATCACGTCGAGGCAGGCAATGGCGGCCGCACCCGCGCCCGACACCGCGATCTTCACGTCTTCGATCTTCTTGCCGACCAGTTCGAGCCCGTTGATGAGCGCTGCAGCGGAGATGATGGCGGTGCCATGCTGGTCGTCGTGGAACACCGGGATGTTCATGCGCTCCCGCAGCTTGCGCTCAATGTAGAAGCACTCGGGCGCCTTGATGTCCTCGAGATTGATGCCGCCCAGCGTCGGCTCGAGTGCCGCGATGATGTCGACCAGCTTGTCGGGGTCGTTCTCGGCCAGCTCGATATCGAAAACGTCGATGCCTGCGAACTTCTTGAACAGGCAGGCCTTGCCTTCCATCACCGGCTTGCTGGCGAGCGGCCCGATGTTGCCCAGCCCGAGTACGGCGGTGCCGTTGGTGACCACGCCAACCAGATTGCCGCGCGATGTGTAGACGGCCGCCAGCGACGGATCAGCCTGGATGTCGAGGCATGGATAAGCCACGCCGGGCGAGTAGGCCAGCGACAGGTCGCGCTGGTTCAACAGCGGCTTGGTCGGCGTAATCGAAATCTTGCCGCGCACGGGGCTGCGGTGGTACTCGCGTGCGGCGTCGCGCAGGGCTTGTTCTGCGGGGGAAAGATCGGCTGCCATGAAGTGTCTCCTGGTTCTTTGGGCGAAAGAAACAGGCTACTGCAAAGCATGGTTTCCATGTGTAGTGGAAATACTGTCAAGCCGGCGCCGGGCCTGGATTCAGGGGTGCACGATGTCGTCGAGCAGCCGGTAGTCAGGCAGCGTGGTGTCGATCGCCTTGCCGTCACGGATCACAGTGCGATCGAACTGCGTGCGCGCCAGCATCTCGGAATAGCTGCGCGCCTTGAGCACCAGCAGATCTGCCGGCATGCCGACCTTCAACGTACCGCGGTCGATTCCCATGATGGCGGCGGGCGTGGTCGTCGCGGCCTTGATCCAGTCGTCCAGCGGATGGTCCAGGTGCAGGATCTTCACGGCCTGCGTGAAGGTGTCGAGCATGTCGTGATCGCCATACGCGTAGTACGGGTCGCGGCAGTTGTCGCCGGCCACCGCTACGCGCAAGCCGGCCGCTTTCATTTCGTGCAGCGTGGTGACGCCGCGCCAGCGCGGCGTGCGCGCCGCTGGGCTGCGGTCTTGCAGGTACATGTTGACCGTCGGCAAGCTGACGATATCGACGCCGGCGTCGCGGCAGGCCGCAATCGTTTCTTCGATGAACTCGTCGGGCTGCAAGGCCAGCGCGGTGCAGTGCCCGCAGAGGATGCGGCCCGCAAAGTCCTTTTGCACCGCAGTGCGTGCCACGCGAATCAACGTCCGCGAGCGCGGGTCGGTCGACTCGTCGACATGCAGGTCCATGTTGAGTCCGCGTTCCATCGCGAGGGTGAAGACGTTGGCCAGCGCCTCGTCGAGTTCCGCCGGCATCGGATCGTCGGGGTACTTGCCGAAGCGCGTGACGCAACCCAAATTACCGCCGCTCTCGGCCACGATATCTGCCAGCTGGCGTCCTTCATCAGTAAGAAAGATGTCCATGGGCGCGATCGACGACACCTGCAGATCGATGCGACCAGCCCAGCGCTCACGCATTTCACGCAGCACCGGAAACGAGATCGCGGACTGCGGTGCCAGCGAGTCGAGGTGCGTGCGGATCGCGACCACGCCTTTGGCATAGGCGGTCGAAAGTCCGAACTCCATGCGGCGCCGTACGTCCTCGGCGCTCCAGCGGGCCGAGCGGTCGGTCATGGTGGCCTTAGCAGCGCCGGCACCGTCGCCGGTGGCATTGGGTTGGCGCGGCCAGATGTGCCCCTTGTCGAGGTGCGTATGGCAGTCGACCATGCCCGGCAGCACCATCGACGCATCGAGATCGGGGCCGAGTTCTGCGGGCAGCGTGCCGGCCGGCTCGACGGCGACGATGCAACCGTTTTCGATCAGCAGATCTACCGCGACAAGACCTTCGGATCGGCGCGCGGGAAAGTCACCATCGACCAGACAACTCGGCGCGCTGAGTTGGCGCAGGGCATAGCGCGATGTCGTGGGCGGTTGAAAAAAGGAATGGGTCATATGAAAAAAAAGAGGGGATGGTTGCCGAAGCTGTTGATCCTTCAATAGCAAGCAAGGAGCGTGCACGGCTGGGTCGAACACATCGATTTGGAGCACGGGTTGCGGTCGACCTGCTCAGCAACGACGCCATGGCGGCGCGCTCGCCGTCCGACATCCATCGCGTCCGACACTCGCTGCAGGCGAAGCTGACAAAGCCGATCGATTCGATGTGTTGATGGGCGGCCGAAGACGGTGCAACGATGAACCATGCCTGCGTTCGTGCGTGCCAGCGAAGGCTAGTGCGTCCCGGTCGTCTTCTCGTCGTTCTCGTTCGAAATGGCAAAAAGATCCCACGCCGCCATGAACAGCGCTGCGATCAGCGGTCCGATCACGAAGCCGTTGATTCCGAAGACTGCGATACCACCGATGGTCGACATCAGCACGATGTAGTCGGGCATCTGCGTGTCTTTTCCGACCAGCAGCGGGCGCAGTATGTTGTCGACCAAGCCAATGACGAACACGCCGACGAAGATCAGCACGCCGCCTTGCCAGAGGTGCCCGGTCGCCAGAAAGTAAATGGCCACTGGCCCCCAGATCAACGCCGCGCCCACCGCCGGCAGCAGCGACAAAAACGCCATCAGCACGGCCCAGAGCAACGCGCCCTGGACACCGAGGAAGAAGAAAGAGAGGCCGCCGATCGTGCCCTGCGCAATGGCCACGGCCACGTTGCCTTTGATGGTCGCGCGAATGACGGTGGTGAACTTGTTGAGCAGGTAGTGCGTGTGCGGTTTGGCGAGCGGCAAGGCGTCGCGAACCGTTTTCGACAGGGGTGCGCCATCGCGCAGCAGGAAGAACAGCAGGTAGAGCATCACGAAGAAGCTCACCAGGAAGTCGAAGGTGTTCTGCCCGATTGTCAGCGCCTTGCCCGCAACCAATTGACTGCCTGCTGCGGCGCCAGCGGTGATGCGAGCCTCCCATGCTGCCATGTCGCCGAGGTTGAAGCGCTCGAGAAGGCTCAGCAACCAGCGAGGTAACGCGGCCAGGATTTGCTGGAAGTAGTTGGCGAAGTTGATCTGCCCCGAGCGGATGTTCTGCGCCACCAATGCGACCTCCTGCACCAGCGACACCCCGACCAGCGCCAGCGGCAGAATCACGATGACGAGACAGATTGCAAGTGTGGCCATCGCGGCCAACGTCCTGCGCTTCGGCATCTTTTTCAGCAACAGGTTGTAGAGCGGCGTGAACAGGATGGCCAAGGCCACGCCCCACATCACGGCACCGAAGAAAGGCATCAAAACCCAGACGAAGGCCGCGGTGACGGCTAACAAAAGCGCCAGAAACACGCCGCGCTGGAGTTGAGGGGAATTCATATGGTTTGGACTGTAGCCGAGCGACAGGCCGGCACGTGTCGGCTGAGGCGCTTTGCTGGCACTCCGGGCGATTACCGATTCCAGTTGGGGCGCACCGTCGTAGGCTGACATCGATCTTGATGACCCGAAAGACGAGCAAAGACATGACACAGGAAACAGCCCAACCCTCACGCCGCCGGGCATTGCTGCAACTCGGAAGCGCGGTCGGTGCCGGCGCCCTTGCAGGCTGCGCCACTTCGACCACAGCGGGGACGTCCGGTAGTGCAACGACCGGCGGCATCCCCAAGTTCCAGGTAATGGGCAGCACCATCCCGATCATGGGCAGCGACGAGGTGTTTCCGGTGCGGCGCGTCTACTGCATAGGCCGCAACTATGCTGCGCACGCGATCGAGCGCGGTTCCGACCCGACGCGCGAGCCGCCGTTCTTTTTCCAAAAAACCGAACGACGCGGTGCAATTGGTGCCGCGTGGCGTGACTGTCGACCACCCGTATCCGCCCGTCACGAAGAACTACCACTACGAGGTCGAACTCGTAGCGGCGCTGCACAAAGGCGGCCGCAACATCCGGCCGGAGCAGGCGCTCGATTGCGTCTATGCCTATGCCGTGGGGCTCGACATGACTCGCCGCGATTTGCAGAACGCGATGGCCGCAGAAAAGAAGCCGTGGGAGATCGGCAAGTCGTTCGACCACTCGGCCGTGGTCAGCCACCTGCATCCAGTGAGCCAGTCCGGCCACTTCACCAAGGGCGCGATCTCGCTGAAGGTAAACGGGCAGATCAAGCAGTCGAGCGACCTCTCCAAAATGATCTGGAGCGTGGCCGAGCAGATCGCCAACCTGTCGACCTACAACGAGCTATTTCCAGGTGACATCATCTACTCGGGCACGCCCGAAAACGTCGGACCGGTCGTCGTCGGGAATGTGATGACGGGCCACATCGACGGGCTCTACGACATCAACGTGAAGGTAGTTTGAGCGCGCCGAAGCTAGTGTGCTTCGGCCTGCCTGGCCGCATTGACGATGGCGTTTTCGTCATGCTTGGCGCCGTTCAAGAAGACGTTCAGCAACACCGCAGCGATCGAGGTCAGCAAGATACCTGACTCGATCAGCGAGTGAATGCTGTGCGGCATCCACTGCTTGAAGTTGGGCGCGATCAAAGGGATCATGCCGACGCCGATCGACACCGCGACGATCATCGCGTTGTGCCGGTTGGTCTTGAAGTCGACGCCCGACAAGATGCGGATGCCGGTAGCAGCCACCATGCCGAACATCACCAACCCTGCGCCGCCTAGCACCACGGTGGGCAACGACTCCACCAGCGCCGCCATTTTGGGCAATAGCCCCAGCACGACAAGGATCACGCCGCCTGCCACGCAGACGAAGCGACTCTTCACGCCGGTGACCGCGACCAGCCCGACGTTCTGCGAAAAGCTGGTGTACGGAAAGGTGTTGAAGATGCCGCCGATCAGCGTTCCCAGGCCATCGGTACGCAGGCCACGCGCCAGGTCTTGCTGGCTGATCTTGCGGTCGGTCATTTCGCCCAGCGCCAGGAACATGCCGGTCGATTCGATCATCACCACGATCATCACGAGCGTCATGGTGAAGATCAAAAACGGATCGAACTGCGGCATGCCGAAGTGGAACGGCAGAACTACGTCGACCCACGCCGCCTTGCCGACTTTCTCGAAAGTCATGATGCCCATGACTGTCGCGACCACGGCGCCGATGATGATGCCGAGCAGCACCGAAATATTGGCGACGAAGCCCTTGGCGAACTTGACGATCAGCAAGATCGACACCAGCACCAGCGCCGCGATGCCGACGCCCGTGAGGTCGGCGTACTTGGGGTTGGGCACCGTCGGCAGGATGGCCAGGCCCTTGGGCAGCGGCGGAATCGCCGAGCCGGGTGAGGTCACGTCGGCGAGCCACTTGGCGTAGGCCGGATCGACCACGCTGGGCGCAGTGGGGCCGAACGGATTGCCGAAGATCCAGTTGATGCCGACGCGCATCAGGCTGATGCCGATGACCGCGATGATGGTGCCGGTGACCACCGGCGGAAAGAACCGCAGCATGCGACTCACCAGCGGCGCGATCAGTATGGAGATGATGCCGGCGCCGATGATCGAGCCGAACAGCAACTGTGCACCGGACTGCCCCGGGTTGGCACTGGCGATCGCGACCATCGGCGCGACCGACGCAAAGGTCACACCCATCATGACTGGCAGCTTGACGCCGAACCATTGCGTCGCGCCGAGCGACTGGATCAGCGTGGCGATGCCGCAGCAAAACAGGTCGGCAGAGATCAGCAGCGCGACCTCGTCCGGGCTTAGCTTGAGCGCGCGGCCGACGATGAGCGGCACGGCGACGGCGCCTGCATACATGACCAGCACGTGCTGCAGGCCCAGGGCAGCGAGCTTGCCCGCTGGCAGGGGTTGGTCCACGGGATGAACGGCCGGGTGAGCCGCTTGCGAAAGTGAATCCGTCATGCCGATATTTCCTGCTCACCAATTTGTACGCGAAACTGTATACAAAACGTCTGGTTGGCTGAATAGCTAGAAACCCGCACGCTCTGCGGCGCCGGGTTCGTTTTGCGGCGTCGCCCAGGCAGGGTTGCAAGCTCCACGCCAGCCGGTGGCTGCGGGGCCGCCGTAGGACTTGGCGCCAGGCCAAGATGTCATCGTGATCCGAAGACTGCCCGGGTCCGTAGACCAGCAACACACAGCCTCAAGGCATCCCATGGACATCCCGGACAAAGCTCGCCTGATGGAACAATTCCAGTCGCTGGCCGCCTCAATGCGGGGTGCAGACCCACGCTCATCCGAACTCGGGCTTCTCTCCTTCGAGCTTGCCGACGTAGAGCGCAAGTGGGTGGCGCTGGACGATCCGGTATCTGCCCAGTCCTGGATCACGCAGCTGGGCTGCACGAGGTCGGAGCTGGAAGCGGCGGTCCATGCTGTCGGGCATTCCTCAAAGCAGGTGACCAGTTACCTGGCCCAGGTGAGCGGCGAAACGTTGGGATAACTGGCCAGGCCCAGCAGGAACTCGTCCTCTCCGCGAACCACCGCGGGCAGTTTCCACGGTGTGGGCGCATGTTTGCCCTTCAAGCCAGTAGATCTGCCAGCGTCCGCGCGATCACCTTGGTAGCGCGGCGCAGGTCCTCCAGCAGCACGCGTTCGTCGTTGCGCTTGGCGTGCGATTCGAGCACGGTGCGCGGACCGGCGCCGTAGAGGACGCCCGGAATGCCGGCCTCGGCATATAGCCGAACGTCGGTATAAAGCGGCGTGCCCATCGCCTTGATCGGCTCGCCGAAGATGGCTTCACCGTGTTTCTGGATGGCCTCGACCAGTGGCTTGTTGCCGGTCAGCGGGCGCATCGAATTCGCGAGCAACAGGCGCTTGATGCCGACGGTGATGCCGATGGATTCAGCCGCCGCATCTGCGATCACTTTGCGGATCGCGGCCTCGACTTCGACCGGATTTTCTTCGGGGATCATGCGCCGGTCGAGCTTGAAAACGACCTTGCCAGGCACGACGTTGGTGTTGGTGCCGCCCTCGATGCGGCCGACGTTGAGGTAAGGGTGCGTGATGCCCTGGACCTTCGACGTCACCTGTTGGTAGAGCGCGTTCTGTGCGTACAGTGCAGCGAGGATTCTGGTCGCGCCCTGCAGTGCGTCTATGCCGGTCTCAGGAATGGCGGCGTGTGCCATCTTGCCGTGCACCGTCACTTCCATCTGCAGGCAGCCGTTGTGCGCAGTCCCCACTTCGTAGCTGAAACCGGCTGCGATCATCAGGTCGGGCTTGGTCAGGCCGTTCTTCAGCAACCAGCCCGGACCGAGAAGGCCACCGAATTCTTCGTCGTAGGTGAAGTGAAGTTCTATCGCGCCCTTGCTCGGCCTGGCCACTGCTTCGAGTGCGCGCAGCGCGAAGGTGAAGCTGGCGAAGTCGCTCTTGCTGACCGCCGTCGCACGGCCGTAAAGGCTGCCGTTGTCGATCTCACCGCCATAGGGATCGTGCGTCCAGCCTTCGCCGGGCGGCACCACGTCGCCGTGCGCGTTGAGCGCGACGGTGAGACCACCGCTGCCGTACGGTCGGCGAACGATCAGGTTGGTGATCGATTCGAGCCCGTAGTCCGCGACCTCCTGCGCCGGCACCGGGTGCTTCTCGGCTTCGAACCCGAAGTCCTTCAGCAGGTCTGCCGTCCGGTCTGCATGCGGTGCGTTGTTGCCCGGTGGCGTGTCGGTCGGAACCCGTACCAGTTGCTGCAGGAACATCACCTCGTCGTCGAAGTGCGCATCGATCCAGGCGTCGAGCTTTGAGTAGTCGGTCATGAGGTTGTCCGGGTTCAGTGCGTCTGTTCCAGCGCCAGGTTGGCGAGCAGAAGCGAAAACGCCTCGACCGCCAACTGGATGTCGTCGTTGGTGCTCGACTCGAGCGGGTTGTGGCTGATGCCGGAGTTGATGCCGCGCACGAACAGCATTGCCTGCGGCATGACTTCGTGGAGCTTCATGGCATCGTGACCGGCGCCGCTCGGCATGCGAAACAGCGGAATGCCGAGCGCGTCGACCGCCTTCTCCCAGCGCTGTTGCCATGTCGGGTCGCTCGGCGCGGCCGCGGCACGCATCGTCTCTTCGAGCGTGTAGCGCACGCTGCGGCGCTCGCAGATGTCCTTCAATGCGGCCAGCACATCGGCCACCACCGCATCGCGCTGCGCGTTGTTCGGTGCGCGAATGTCAAGGCTGAACTTGCAACTGCCAGGAACCACGTTGATCGAGCCGTTGGGAACCTGCAGCATGCCGACGGTCGCGACCGAATCGCCGTCTTTGCAGGCGCGCTGCTCGGC
This sequence comes from Variovorax sp., assembly GCA_025352265.1. Taxonomy (GTDB): domain Bacteria; phylum Pseudomonadota; class Gammaproteobacteria; order Burkholderiales; family Burkholderiaceae_C; genus Variovorax. The sequence goes on from JANXTS010000105.1 coordinate 78,922, forward strand.
GAACAGGATAAGTTCCGACACCGCTGCGGCTGCGTCGCGGCGCCGGTCCATCGGCGTGGTGCCGGCGTGGCTCGCCATTCCCATCACCTCGCCCAAGTAGCGCACGCTGCCGTTGATCGAGGTCACGATGCCGAGCGGCAAGTCGAGTTCGTTCAGCACCGGACCTTGCTCGATGTGCACCTCGACAAAGCCCAAGTAGTTCTTGGGGTCACGCTGGATCTTCGGGATGTCGTCGGCGTTCAACCCGGCGTGCGCCATCGCATTGCGCATGGTCACGCCATCGATGTCCTGCTGGTCGAGCCATGCCGGGTTGAAGTGCCCGATCAGCGCGCCGGATCCAAGGAACGTCGCCTTGTAGCGCTGGCCTTCTTCTTCGGCAAAGCCGACGACTTCGAAGGCGAAGGGCAGGCGGCGGTTCTGCTTCACGAGTTCGCGCACGCAGGCCATCGGCACGAAGATGCCGAGCCGGCCGTCGTACTTGCCAGCGTTGCGCACGGTGTCGTAATGCGAGCCGGTGAGCAGTGCCCTGGCACCGGGTGTTGCCGCTTCATAGCGGCCGACCACGTTGCCGACCGCATCGATCTCGACCGTGTCGAAGCCGCAGTCGCGCATACCTTTCGCAATCTGAGCTGCACAGGCGCGGTGCGCGTCGGTGAGATAGGTGACGGTGAGCTGGCCGAGTTCGGCATAGCCGGGGTCGGTGTGGATCGACAGCGCCTCTTGCCAGTCCCACACTTCGTTGCCGAGCGTCGGCAGGTTGCCGAACTTGTCGTTGAGCCGAATCTCCGCGATGCGATGGATATTGCGCAACGCCTCGCCTTGTTCGAACGAAGGATGGTGGTGCACGCGACGCTCGAAGGTGTCGATGATCTCCTGCTTCGACAAGCCGGTGCCGCGTGGTCCGCGCACTGCCAGGATGAACGGAAAGCCAAACTTCTGGCCGTAGCTCGTGTTGAGCCGACGGATCTGCGCCAGCTCCTCTGCCGTGCAGTTCGTGAGGCCGGCCTTGCCCTGCTCGTTGGTGGATTCGGCAGTGAGCGTGTTGCTCTCCATCTGCTTGCCGGCGAGTTCGGGGTGCGCGCGGATCAATGCGAGCTGCTGGTCCGCGGTAGCGTTGGTCACGGTCTGCGCCATCGCGTGCTTCAGGTGCTGCAACGATTGGAAGGGCCGCGCTTGCGATGCCTTCTCTGCCACCCAGGGAGAGTGTTCGTAGATGCCGTCGAGCAAGGCGACGGCCTGTGCCGGCGTGGCGGCGTTCAGCTGGGAGGTGGTGAGGGCCATGTCAGGCTCCGATGGCCGCGGGAACGAAGGGATGCACCTGCTTCCAGTGCCGCGCGATGTCGACGCGGCGGCAGATCCACACCCGCTCGTGCCCTTGCACGTAGTCGAGAAAGCGCTTGAGCGAACCGATGCGCCCCGGCTTGCCGAGCAGCCGGCAGTGCATGCCGATGCTCATCATCTTCGGTGCCTCTTCGCCTTCGGCATAGAGCGCGTCGAAGCTGTCTTTGAGGTAGTTGAAGAAGTGCTCGCCGGTGTTGAAGCCTTGCGCCTGCACGAAGCGCATGTCGTTGCAGTCGAGCGAGTAGGGCACCACCAGGTGCGGCGCCACGCTGCCGTCGGTTTTTTCGACCTGCATCCAAAAAGGCAGGTCGTCGCCGTAGTAGTCGCTGTCGTACTCGTAGCTTCCCTGGTCGACCACCAGACGGCGCGTGTTGGGGCTGTCGCGGCCGGTGTACCAGCCCACCGGCCATTGCCCGCCTGTCATGTCGCGGATGACATGAGTACCGATGTCGATATGGCGTTTCTCAGTGACGACCGGCAGGTTCTGGTAGTGGATCCAGCGCAGCCCGTGGTTCGCGATTTCGTAGCCGTTCTTCATGAACGTTTCCAGCAGTCCGGGGTGGCGCTGCAGCGCCATGCCGACGCCGAACACCGTCATGGGCAGGCCACGTGATTCGAACTCGCGAAGGATGCGCCAGACGCCGGCGCGCGAGCCGTATTCGTACATCGACTCCATCGTCATGTGGCGGTTTTCGTAGGCTTGCGCGGTGACGAGCTCAGACAGAAACGTTTCCGAGGTCGGGTCGCCGTGCAGCGGATTGTTCTCGCCGCCCTCTTCGTAATTCAGGACGAACTGCAATGCGATCTTTGCCCGGCCCGGCCATTGCGCATGCGGCGGGTTTCGCCCGTAGCCGACCATGTCGCGCGGATAGATGGCGGGCTGGTGGTCTTGTTCGCTGTCCTTGCTGTTGTCCTTGCCGTTGTCCTGGCGTTTGTCTTGAGTGAGGGTCATGCGTGGCTCCGGTGGCGTGGTTTTCAGGACAGCGCCAGGGTGATGTCGTGGGTCGGAACTTTCCGGTCGAAAACGAGATGGGCCTCGACGTGCTCGAGGTGCTCGGCCATGAGGCGTACGGCACGCTCTTCGTCCTTGGCGGCGAGCGCCTTCACGATGTCCGCGTGCTCGTCGTTGGAGTGCTCGGCAGCGCTGGTGGTCTGGTACATCAGCGTGATGAGGGCGCAGCGCGAGATCAGTTCGCCCAGCATTTGCGCCAGCACCTTGTTGCCCATGAGCTCGGCCATGCGCACATGAAAGTCGCCGAGCAGTTCGGCGCGGTCGGAAACGTCTTCGCCGGCCACCGCGGCTTTTTCAAGTGCGACATGCTCGCGCAGTGCCTTGATCTTGGCGGGCGTCGCGGTCTGCACGAACTCGCGCGTCATCGCGGTTTCCAGCATGCGGCGCACCGCGAACACCTGGCGTGCCTCGTCGACTGCCGGTGCTGCGACGAACGCGCCGCGCGCCGGCTCCAGCCGGATCAACCGATTTTGCGAAAGCTGGAACAAAGCTTGCCGCACCAGCGTGCGCGAGACGCCGAAGTGGTCGGCCAGCTTCTGTTCGGCGAGTTTGGTGCCGGGCTGGAGGCGGTGTTCGACGATGGCGCGCGTGAGCGATTCGACGATGACGTGCGTGGCGGACGGCTCCATGGCGGGTGA
>JANXTS010000106.1 GCA_025352265.1 Variovorax sp.
GCGGATGTTCCGGTTTTTCGTATGGTTTTACCTTCGACGAGATCACCAACGAAGACGACACCACGATGACCAAGAACGGCGTCTCGCTACTGATCGATGCCATGAGCTACCAGTATCTGGTCGGCGCCGAGATCGACTACAAAGAAGACCTGCAGGGTGCCCAGTTCGTCATCAAGAACCCGAACGCGACCAGCACGTGCGGCTGCGGCTCCAGCTTCTCTGCCTGAGTTTTTCTGGAGTTACTTGCCCCAGACACAACAGCCGCCTGAGGGCGGCTTTTTGTTGCCTGTTTTGTTTCGATGACATTTCCCGTCGGGCTTCCTCCCATGCCCAATTTAACGGTGCGACCCTCTGGCGCTGACACCCGGCTACCGCAAAGGTCTGCTCTAGTTCATTGCCATTGGCTCTTTCACGCGACGCTCGCCAGGATGGGGTTGATCACGCTGGCACCGGCTCTGATTTTTTGTATTTGAAGGCAGAGGTCCGAGCCGTTCGACCGGCGCAGCCTGAAGTGTCGGGCCGAGGCTGAAGCGCCGCCTGCCCAATGAGCCTGCCATGTCAGGCCGGGTAGATGGCGCCCAGCACTCGTGCGCCCTTTGCGCCCGTCACGCTGGCAAGATTGCCCGCCTCGCGGCGCACCGTGCACCGGGCCAGCCAGGCGAACGCCGCGGCCTCTACCTGTTGCGGTGGTAATCCGCGTTCTGCGGAGGAAACAACGTCGATGTCGGGCAGCAGTGCGCGCAACCGTGCGAGCAGGTGGTCGTTCAATGCGCCGCCGCCGCACACGATCAGGGCTTTGCTCTCGATGCCGTAGCGCAAAACGCCAGCGGCACAGCAACGGGCTGTCAGCTCCGCAAGTGTCGCTTGCACGTCGGCGGCATGGGCGTTGCTCGCGTGCTGCAACTGCGCGGTTAACCATGTGGGATTGAATCGGTCGCGCCCAGTGCTTTTCGGAGGCACCTTGGCAAAGTAGGCATCCCGCAGCAGGCGCTCGAGCAGGTCGGGCAGCACTTGCCCGCTGGCAGCCCAGGAACCGCCAGCGTCGTAGGGCTGACCGAGGTGGGTTTGACACCAGTGGTCCAGCAACGCATTGCCGGGCCCGCAATCGAAGCCGAGCACGGTAATCGCTTCGCCCGAGGTGGGAGGCAGCAGACTCAGGTTGGAAATGCCACCGAGGTTCAGCACAGCGACGGCGTCGTTCGCCTGCGCGAACAGCGACCGATGAAATGCTGGCACCAGTGGCGCGCCTTGGCCGCCCGCAGCGACATCGCGGGTCCTGAATTCGGCAATGACCTCAATGCCGGTCAACTCAGCCAACAGGGCCGGATTGTTGAGTTGGAGCGTGTAGCCGATATCGTCGAAGGCACCGGGCCGATGACGTACCGTTTGACCATGGGCGCCGACGGCGACAACGGCTTCGGCGCCGACATCCGCCTGGTCAAGCAAATCCTGCGTGACCTCTGCGTACACCCGGGCCAGCGCGTTACCGGCAAGCGCTGCGCGATGCAATTCGTTAATGCCGTCGGGTGTATTCAGCGCCATCAGCTCGGTGCGCAGCGCGACCGAAAACGGTGCCGTCGCGTAGGCCCTGACCGCAATGCCACCCGAAGAAAAATCAACCATGACGCCGTCCACGCCGTCGAGCGAAGTGCCCGACATCAAGCCTATATAGATGTCGGCCAAAAGGTCGGCCATTTGTCTGACTCGGTAGTGCGGTCGGTCGGTCGGTCAGTCTGCGCTGGCCTGGACCACCGAGAACGCGGCTGCCAATTCGGTACGCGTTGCGACAGCCAACTTCTCGAATGCCGGACGCGATGCTGCCGTGATGGGTGTCATGCCACTGTCCTGTTTGGCGATGACCGCCGGATCGGTGTACTCGCCGTTCAGGCGGTACTCGAAGTGCAGATGCGGCCCGGTCGCCCAGCCTGTCATGCCCACCGCACCGATGAACTGGCTCTGGGCCACGCTCTGGCCGACCTTGACGTCGATGCGGCTCAGATGCGCGTACACCGTGCTCAGGTCGTTGCGGTGTTTGACGATGATGATGTTTCCATAGCCGCTTTGCTGGCCGGCAAACTCGACGACACCGTCGCCGACCGCACGGACTGCCGTGCCCGACGGTGCCGCGAAATCGATGCCGTTGTGCTGCCGCCAGGTGTTCAGGATCGGATGCATCCGCATCTCGAATCTGCTGGAAATGCGCGAAAACTCGACTGGCGAATTCAGGAACGCGTGACGCATGCTGTCGCCGTTCGGCCGGAAATAGCCGCCCTTGCGTCCGGGTTCCTGGAACCACAGCGCCTGATGAATGCTGCCGCCGCTTTCGAACTCCGCTGCCAGCACACGCCCGCTCCGCATCGACTGTCCGTCGGCTTCGAACGTTTCGTAGACGACGGCGAAGCGGTCGCCCTTACGCAGTTGACGGAAGTCGACATCGCCTGCGAACACGTCGGCCAACTGGGTCGCGACTGCGTCCGGAATGGCGGCGTCGTCGGTTGCCGCGAAGAGAGACGAGCGCACCACCCCGCTCGCCAGGCGGGTGCCGGCCGTCAGTGTGTCGGCCTCGGAACGAAGGACAAAGCCAACGCCAGTGCTTTCAACGACGAGGCGTTTGAAGCCGTCGCCGTCGGGAATCCAGCGTGCGCTCAGTTTTTTCAACCTGTCTTCGTGCGTGACCTCGGCTGTGACCGTGCGGCCCACGCGGCTCAACAAGGCGGACCGCGCTTCGGCGTTGTCGCGGATGTAGGCCGCGGCAGCCGGATCGCTCACGCCAAGGCGCCGCAGCAATGCTTCGGCTGTGTCGCTCGAACGCGTGGCTTCGCTGCGGAACAGGGTGAAGGAGAAGGCGTCGAGCGCATCGGTCTGGGTCGACATGGCGAGCGGCGTCACCGTTTCAAGCACCTGCTTGACCGGAATCTTGGCCGCGTCGGGACCAAGCGAAGCGACCGCGAATGCGCCGCCGCCTGCCGACATCAAGGCTGCTGCGATCACAGCGGTGATTTGCCTTGGGTACGTCCGGAATGTGTAGGCCACGCGGGAAGCGAACAGTTCCTCGGCGGCAAGAATTCTGTCAATCAAAGCTCAAAATCCAGATCAGGTTCAGCGAGTCCGTGCAGCAGAAGGCCTCAAGACGGAGGCGGCGCCACGGTGCGAAAAAAAGCGCCGCTTAGAATCCGGCGCTTGCAAAGTCGGGGTCAGTATAGCTTCGGCCCTTCCCAAATCAGTCAAAAAATCCCAATGAATGCTGGTTCTGTTACATCCGCAATCCTCTCCGAAGGTGTAGGAAGAGCTCTCGAAGTCTCGCTGCGTGGGGCGGACGAATTACTGCCTCAGGATGAGTGGATCAAAAAGCTTCAGCGTGCCGAGACGACAGGTCAGCCGCTGCGCATCAAACTCGGTCTCGATCCAACGGCTCCGGACATTCATATCGGTCATACGGTGGTGCTGAACAAGCTGAGGCAGTTACAGGATTTGGGCCACACCGTCATTTTTTTGATCGGTGATTTCACGACGACGATCGGCGACCCGTCTGGGCGGAATACGACTCGGCCGCCGCTCACGCGCGAACAAATCGAGGCTAATGCGCAGACTTACTACCGTCAGGCCAGCCTGGTGCTCGATTCCTCCAAAACCGAAGTTCGCTACAACTCCGAATGGAGCGACCCACTAGGCGCGCGGGGAATGATCCAGCTGGCCGCCAAATACACCGTTGCCCGGATGATGGAGCGCGACGATTTCAGCAAGCGTTTCAAAGCGGGTCATTCGATCTCGGTGCACGAATTCCTGTATCCACTGATGCAGGGATATGACTCCGTGGCGCTCAAGTCGGATCTTGAGCTTGGCGGTACCGACCAGAAGTTTAATCTTCTCGTCGGCCGACATCTTCAGCAGGAGTATGGCCAAGAACCGCAGTGCATACTCACTATGCCATTGTTGGAGGGGCTCGACGGCGTAGAAAAGATGTCGAAGAGCAAGAATAATTACATCGGCATCAGCGAGGCGCCCAACACCATGTTCGCCAAGGTACTGTCGATTTCTGACGTGCTCATGTGGCGCTGGTATACCTTGCTGAGCTTCAAGTCGCTCGCTGAAATTGCGGCGCTGAAGGCGGAGGTAGAAAGCGGACGCAACCCGAAAGACGCCAAGGTAGCGCTCGCCAAGGAAATCACCGCCCGCTTTCACAGCGCGGCGGCGGCAGAAGCGGCCGAGCAGGATTTCGTCAACCGCAGCAAGGGCGGCGTGCCCGAAGACATTCCTGAATTGACTTTGGAAGGCGCACCGCTCGGCATCGCGCAATTGCTCAAGCTGGCCGGTCTCGCGCCATCGGCGTCGGAAGGCAATCGGCTCATCGACGGCGGCGGCGTGCGTGTCGACTCGGCGGTCATCAGCGACAAGTCGCTGAAACTGCCGGCCGGCAGCTACGTGATGCAGGTTGGCAAGCGCAAGTTCGTGCGTCTGACCTTGCACTGATCGTTCAGCGCACTTCGATCGTCACCCGTCGATTCCGCGGCTCCGGCGTCTCATCAGCGGTCGGCACCGCCAGCTCGCGTTCACCGCGGCCCACGGCTTCGATGCGTCCGGCCGGAAACTGCCTGTCGATGAACATCTGACGCACTTGCTGCGCCCGGCGCAGCGACAGTTCGTCGTTCGACACGACCGCCCCCATGGTGTCCGTGTAGCCGGTGATCACGATGTCGCTGCCAGTGCGTGCCATTGCCACCATCAACGCGGTGGTCATCTCGCGTTGGGATTCGGGCATGAGCGACGTGTTGCCTGCGTCGAAGTACACCGCGTAGCGTTGGGGTGCGGGCGGAACGAAGTCGAACAGCATGGTGTTCTCGGCGCGGACCCTTGCGGCATCGGTTTGGTCGAGAGCAGGTGCACTTGTGCCGCCTGTTCTCACGGTAGCGCGCTGATAGGGCTTGTCCAGCGTGACTTCGCCGCCGTTGCTCTTAACTACCACTGCGGAGGGCCGCCCGTCTGGTTGCGGCAGGAGCACGACACGCGTGGCCGGCGTCGAGCAACCGGCGAGCAGCAGGGCTGCTGCAAGCGAAAACCAGACGACGCAGCGTTGCATCGTCATGGTTGTGGATCGGCTTGAACGATAAAATCAGTACCGCGAATGCCTATCGTCGTGGTCTGCGTTTCGATGCGGACCGCGTCCGGATGGGCCTTGCCGATCAGGCCGGAAATCATGCGCAACGAGCCGCGCAGCAACGACACTAAAAGACCGCCGTCTTGCGCAGTCGGATTGAAGCTAAACTCCTTCATGTCGAGTCGCGAGGAAGGGCCGAGTACGAGCACTGTCCCGTCGCGCAGCACCAGGCTTGCGGCCGAGTCCGCGCCGGTCACGATGCGTTCGATGGGCGCGACCTCATCGCCGGCATGTGCGGTCCGCATGACGCCGGTGACGTTGAGCAATTGCACGTCGCCGCGCACGCTTTTTACGAAGCCGGCGTGTTCGGGCGGAAGGGTGGTTTGTGCTGCCGCCGTCGCGCTCGACGCAATGGCCGCTGCAAGTAGCAGTGCGTACGGCCGCGTCCATGGTTTGAGTCTCATCCGGGCCTCCTCTGATTCAAGGTGAGCGCTAGATGGTACGCGACGTGCTCCGCGCACGAGCCGTCCATAATCCGTGCGCCCCGCTGACCTTCCGTCGGCATTCCTCAAGCTCCGTGTCTGTTTTGCGTTCTTCCTCTTTTTCTTCTTCGATACAGAGTCTGCTGACCCCGAAGGCGTTATTGCGCCTGTCGATCGCGGTGGCGCTCGTAACTATCGTGCTGAAGGGAATGGCTGGCTACATCACGCATTCGATGGGGCTCATTTCCGACGCGATGGAGTCGTTCGTCAATCTCGCGAGCGCGATGTTCGCCCTGGCGATGGTAACTATCGCCGCGCGGCCGGCCGACGAAGACCATCCCTACGGACATCACAAGGCCGAGTACTTTTCATCCGGCTTCGAGGGCATCTTGGTCGTCGGCGCCGCGTTGGCGATTTTGTGGGTGTCGGTCCAGCGCTTGCTGACGCCCCAACCGATCGAACAAGTGGGCTGGGGACTGGCACTGTCGATCGTCAGCACCGGCTTCAACGGCGCATTGGCGTGGACCCTTTTCAGGGCGGCACGCGAGCACCGTTCGATCGCGCTGGAAGCCGATGGGCGACACCTCGTCACCGATGTGTGGACCTCGGTCGCGGTCGTCATCGGCATCGTTGCCGTGCATTTCACCGGTTGGCTGTGGCTCGATCCGGTGCTCGGCATAGGCGTCGCGCTCAACATCATTTTCGAGGGCGGCAAGCTTGTATGGCGCTCGTCGCAGGGGTTGATGGACGAGGCCATGCCGGCCGAGTCTCTGGCTGCGGTGCAGGCCACGCTCGACGGCTTTCTGACGCGCGCTGGTGGCGGCACCGATGCGGTCAAGGCCGGGCCAATTCGCTTCGACGACATCGCGACTCGGCGCGCCGGGCAACGGCTCTTCGCCGACCTGCACATGCACGTGCCGGGCGACTGGCCATTGCAACGTGCAGCCACTCTGCGTGATGAACTCGAGCAAGCGCTGATGGACAACGTACCGGGTCTGCGAGTGACCATCCAACTGCTGCCGCTCAACATGGAATCACGCGCCGTCCGGATGGCGCCGGATGCGTAACGGTGCTTGAGGACGTGTCACGCCAGCGCTGACTCGCTGACCCGCTGACAGGGCCTCAGTAGGGGCTGCGGATGCCGAGCCCCGCAAGAATTTCTATCTCGCGCGCCTCCATCGCTTCAGCGTCGGCTTCGCCCGTTTCGTGATCCCAGCCCTGTGCGTGCAGCGTGCCGTGAACCAGCAGATGCGCGTAATGAGCAGCCAGCGTTTTGCGCTGCTCTCTCGCCTCGCGCGAGACCACCGGCGCACACAGCACCAGGTCGGCCATCACCAACGGCTCTTGCGCGTAGTCGAAGGTGAGCACGTTGGTGGCGTAGTCCTTGCCGCGAAACTCGCGGTTCAGCCGTTGGCCTTCATCGGCCTCGACGATGCGCACAGTGAGCTCGCCATCGACATCGAGCGCGTGGCGAATCCAGCGTGTGACGCTGTGCCGGGGCAACGCCGCGCGATGGCGTTCGACACCTTTGAAGGACGCGAACTGCAATGACAGGGCGAGGGTGGCGAGCGCCATGTCAGCGCGGCGTCGCGCGTTTGCGCTGGCTGTCGTAAGCGTCGACGATGCGCGCCACGAGCGGGTGACGCACGACGTCGGCGCTGGTGAAGTGAGTGATCGCGATACCCTTGACCCGCTTCATGACGTGCTCGGCGTCGATGAGTCCGCTCAACTGCGTCTTGGGCAAGTCGATCTGGCTCACGTCGCCCGTCACGACAGCCTTGGCGCCGAATCCGATCCGCGTCAGGAACATCTTCATTTGCTCCGGCGTCGTGTTCTGCGCCTCGTCGAGAATAACGAACGCGTTGTTGAGCGTCCGGCCGCGCATGAAGGCGAGCGGTGCGATCTCCAGCGCGTTGCGTTCAAAGGCTTTTTGTACTTTGTCGAAGCCCATCAGGTCGTGAAGCGCGTCGTATAGCGGACGCAGGTAGGGGTCGACTTTTTCGCTCAGGTTGCCCGGCAAGAAGCCGAGCCGTTCGCCGGCTTCGACCGCAGGACGCGTCAGAACGATTCGCTGCACGCTGCTGCGTTCGAGCGCATCGACGGCGCAAGCCACTGCCAGATAAGTTTTGCCGGTACCGGCTGGCCCGATACCGAAAGTGATGTCGTGGTTCGCAATGTTTTCGAGGTACAGACTTTGTGTCGGCGTGCGGGCGCGCAGATCGGCGCGGCGCGTGACCAGCATCGTTGCTTCGTCGCCGGCTTCGTCCATCGAACTGTCGCCGGCCAGCGTGAGTTGCACCACTGCGGCATCGATGGGTCGTTGCGCGATTTCGTACAAGGCTTGCAGCACATCCATCGCACGCTGCGCGTTGACCTTGGGCCCGTCGATCTTGAACTGCTCGTGCCTGTGCGCGATTTTTACGTCGAGCGCCTCCTCGATGCGGCGCAGATGGGCATCGAGCGGGCCGCACAGGTGGCCGAGACGGGTGTTGTTGGGAGGGGCGAAGGTGTGTCGCAGAATCACGCCGGACATTTCAAGCAAAGGGCACCCATGATAGGCAAACTGACCGGCACGCTGGTCGAACGCAACCCGCCGCAGGTGGTGGTGGACTGCAATGGCGTCGGCTACGAGGTCGACGTGCCGATGAGCACCTTCTACAACTTGCCGCAGACGGGCGGGCGAGTGTCGCTTCTCACGCACTTCGTGGTGCGTGAAGACGCGCAGATTTTGTACGGCTTCGGCACTGCCGAGGAGCGCATGGCGTTCCGGCAGCTGATCAAGATTTCAGGCGTCGGCCCGCGGATGGCGCTGGGTGTTCTTTCTGGGCTCAGCGTGGCGGAACTTTCGCAGGTTGTCACGTTGCAGGACACTGGCCGCCTTGTGAAAATTCCAGGCGTTGGCAAGAAGACAGCGGAGCGCCTGCTGCTCGAACTCAAAGGCAAACTGGGAGCCGATATCGGCTTGCCGACACATGCGACCAGCGATGCCCAAGGCGACATTCTTCAGGCGCTCGTTGCGCTCGGCTACAGCGACAAGGAAGCCGCAGCTGCATTGAAAGCGCTGCCCATGGACATCGCCGTTGGCGAAGGCATCAAGCTCGCTCTGAAGGCATTGGCCAGATAAGCGTCGTACGCCGAGTCTGCGAGGCGCTGGGAGCGCGTCGTTGGCCGACTAAACTGCGCTTCCAGCCGCCTGCCCAATGACTATCCAGACCGACGATTTCGCCCCCGCCCCGCAACGCGTGGTGTCTGCAGCTTCTGCTTCTCCAAACGAAGAGGCGATCGAGCGCGCCTTGCGCCCCAAGTTGCTCGGCGAATACGTCGGCCAGGCAAAAGTGCGCGAGCAACTTGAAATTTTTATCGGCGCGGCGCGCATGCGCAATGAGGCGCTTGACCACGTCTTGCTCTTCGGCCCGCCCGGCCTGGGCAAGACCACGTTGAGTCACATCATCGCGGCCGAGTTGGGCGTCAACTTGCGCCAGACTTCCGGCCCGGTGCTCGAAAAGCCCAAAGACCTGGCGGCGCTGCTGACCAACCTGGAGCGCAACGACGTACTCTTCATCGACGAGATTCATCGGCTGTCGCCGGTCGTCGAAGAAATTCTCTACCCCGCGCTAGAGGACTATCAGATCGACATCATGATCGGCGAAGGCCCGGCGGCGCGCAGCATCAAGCTCGATCTGCAGCCGTTCACGCTGGTCGGAGCAACCACTCGCGCTGGCATGCTGACCAACCCGCTGCGCGACCGCTTCGGCATCGTGGCGCGGCTCGAGTTCTACACGCCCGAGGAGCTTGCGCGTATCGTGCGCCGCAGTGCCGGGCTGCTCAAGGTCGAGATGGACGAGGCCGGTGGTTTCGAGCTTGCGCGCCGTTCGCGTGGCACGCCGCGGATCGCCAACCGTCTGCTGCGGCGGGTGCGCGACTATGCGCAGGTAAAGGCCGACGGTCGCATCACCGAACACATCGCGCACAAGGCGCTGGCGATGCTCGACGTCGATCCGCAGGGGTTGGACCTGATGGACCGCAAGCTGCTGGAAGCAGTGATCCATCGTTTCGACGGAGGCCCTGTCGGGCTCGACAACGTGGCCGCCAGCATTGGTGAAGAGCGCGACACGATCGAAGATGTGATCGAGCCTTACCTGATCCAGCAGGGCTATCTGCAACGCACGCCACGGGGCCGTATAGCCACGCTGGCGGCGTATCGGCATCTCGGGGTTGTCCCGCCGCATGGCCGCTCGGGCGACGCCGATCTGCTGATTTGAGTCTCCGCCTGTAAGTCGGGCTCGTTGTCACGAAAACGTCTTGGCGGTGCCACGTTGCCGTCACGCCGCAGCGCGAAGCTCTCATTCCATGCAACGCGACGAAGCTTTTTTGCGCGCATGGCGCGACAACGCAACCGGTACTTCGGCACCGGACGACGATGGCCCGACACGGGCGCCGGAGAGCTATCGAACGCTCTGGATCTCCGATCTGCACTTGGGCACGCCCGGCTGCCAGGCACGTGCACTGCTCGACTTCCTGAAGCACACTGAATGCGAGACGCTGTTCCTGGTCGGCGACATCATCGATGGCTGGCAGTTGCGGCGACAGTGGTATTGGCCGCAAGCGCACAACGACGTGATCCAGAAGCTGCTGCGCAAGGCGCGCAAGGGCACCCGCGTCATCTTTATTCCGGGCAACCACGACGAGTTCGCCCGCAAGTACCTGAATCACAACTTCGGCGGCATCGACGTCGCCGACGAATGGATTCACGAGTTGGCAGACGGCCGCAAGCTGTGGGTCATGCACGGCGATCTGTTCGACGGCGTGATCCAGTGCGCCAAATGGCTGGCGCACGTTGGCGACTCGCTCTACGAGTTCACGCTCAAACTCAATCGGCATCTCAACTCGTTGCGCGCGCGCATGGGGTTGCCTTACTGGTCGCTCTCCAAGTACCTGAAGCAGAAGGTCAAGCGGGCGGTGAGCTATGTTGGCGACTTCGAGGTCGCTGTTGCGCGCGAGGCACGCAAGCGCGGTGTGCAGGGCGTGGTCTGCGGGCACATTCACCACGCCGAAATGCGCGATATCGACGGCATTCTTTACTGCAACGACGGTGACTGGGTCGAGAGCCTGACCGCGCTGGCCGAGCACGCCGACGGTCGGCTGGAGATTGTCGAATGGACGCAGCACATGCCTGCCGGCGCGCGGCCAATAGCCGTTTCCAGGCCTGCTGCACAAGGCACGCCAGCGATAGCGTGACCGCTGGCGGTTGGGGTTCGGCCGAGCTGATTTATGCTTAGCCCTCGTTTTTTCCCCCGAAAGACCCCCAATGAGACAACTTCCATTCAAGGCCACGCTGTTGGCTTTTGCAGTTTTTTGCGCCACCGCGCAGGCTGCCGACTTGAAAATCGGCGTGGCCGAAGCCCTTTCCGGCGGCGCCGCGCAGTACGGCGTTGCGATCCGCAACGGCTTGGAGCTCGCTGCCGATGAAATCAATGCCGCGGGTGGCATCAATGGCAACAAGATCCAGCTGATCGTCGCCGATGAGCAGGGCAAGAAAGAAGAAGCGATCAACGTTTTCAAGAAACTGATTTTCCAGGACCAGGTGCTGATGGTGTTCGGGCCGACGCTGTCCAATTCGGCGCAGGCCGGCGACCCGATCGCTCAGGCCGGCAAGACGGTTGCCTTCGGCACGTCGAACACCGCAGACGGAATCACATCAATTGGTGACTACGTCTTTCGCAACTCGGTGACCGAAGCCGACGTGCTACCCGAGACCATCAAGATCGCAGTCAAGAAGGCCGGCATCACCAAGGTCGCCGTGCTGTACGGCAACGACGACGTGTTCACCAAGAGCGGCTACGACAACTTCAAGAAAGCGCTCGACGATCTGAAGATTCCGGTGACGACCACCGAGACCTTCGCCAAGGGCGACGTCGACTTCAAGGCGCAACTGACCAAGATCAAGGCCAGCGGCGCCGATGCGATCGTGTTGTCGGCTCTGCTGGCCGAAGGCGCCCCGATCATGGTGCAGGCGCGCCAGCTCGGTCTCGCCGTGCCCTTCATCGGAGGCAACGGCATGAACTCGGCCAAGGTGTTCGATCTGGCCAAGGGCCAGTCCGACAATCTGTATGTGGGCAGCCCGTGGTCGTTGAGCAATGCGACACCGGAGAACGTCAAGTTCATCAAGGGCTACAACGACAAGTACAAGGTTGCGCCCGACCAGTTCGCGGCGCAGGCGTACGACGCGATGTACATCGCGGCGCAGGCCATCAAGGCCGTGAAGCTTTCGGGCAACCTGCCGGCCGATCGCACCGCTTTAAGGGACGCGTTGCCAGCCGTGAAGTGGTCCGGCGCCACGGGTGCGTTCCAGTTCCGTCGCGCGACCGACAAGGCTGGCAAGCCGGCTGGCTACGACGCGCAGCAGGTCCCGATCGTCAGCGTGACGAGGGGCGCTGAGTTCGTCATCGAGAAGTAGAACTCGCCCCCAGGTCGCTGCGCACTGCGTGTCGCGACTCCCACCCCCTGCCGGGGGCGCCACCAGAGGTCCGGCAAAGCCGGTTCCTCGGTGTCTCACCTGAAGAGGCGATGCCGACGGCCTGTTGTCGACCGCTACTTCAGCGTCTGTTTTGCCTGCCTTGTCGCGGGCTCGGAGGTTTCACTTTGCTCGAACAGCAACTCGTCAATGCCTTGTCGCTGGGGTGCGTGTACGCGCTCTTCGCGCTGGGCTTCACGCTCATCTTCGGCGTACTCGGCGTAATCAATCTGTCGCATGGCGCGGTTTTCATGGTCGGCGCTTATGCGGCGGTCGAAGTCATGGCACGGTTCGCGCTGCCGCTGTGGGCAGGCATGCTGTTCGCTTTCGTTTTTTGCGGCGCGCTCGGGCTGCTGATCGATTTTTTGGTGCTCAAGCCGCTGCGCGCGCGCAACGCACCGCACTTGATTCCGATGATCGCCACCATCGGCGTGGCCATCATCATCAACAACGGCATTCAGGGCATCTTCGGCGCCCAGAACATCCGCTTTCCTCAGGGTGTGATTTCCGACCAGTCGATCGGCCTCGGCGGCGTCCATCTGACGGCGCTCGAGCTCGGCATCATCCTGTTGTCGTTTGCTCTGATGGCTGTTCTTTTGCTAGCGCTCAAGCGCACCCAACTCGGTCGTGCCCTGCGCGCGATCGCTGAATCGCCCAAGGCTGCTTACCTGGTCGGCGTGAACGTTGAAGGCCTCTTCTTCATGACGTCGTTTGCCGCTGCGGCGCTGGGCGGCCTGGCCGGCGTGCTTATCGGTCTCTACTCGAATGCGGTGTTCCCGTTGATGGGCCAACCGATGTTGCACAAGGGCATCGCGGTCATCATCCTCGGCGGCATGGGCGACATTCGCGGTGCGCTTCTGGGCGGCCTGTTCCTCGGCTTTGCGGAAGTGCTTTCGGTGGCTTACATCGGCTCGACGATGCGCGACGCGGTCGCGTTCGGCTTGCTGTTTCTCGTTTTGCTGATGCGCCCTAAAGGCTTGTTCGGCACTTTGCAGGAACGCAAAGTCTGATGGACTCTCTCGCCAATTTCTGGGCGGTGTACAGCAACGTGGTGCTGTCGCTCGGCACCAATGCACTGTTGGCGTTGTCGATCTGGCTCACGCTGTCGTGCGGCATGCTGGCAATGGCCAACGCCGCGTTCATGGGCATCGGCGCCTACACCTCGGCGATTCTCACGATAAATTATGGCGCGCCGTTTCCGGTCGCGATTGCGGCCGGCATGGCGGCACCGGCATTGATGGCTTTCATCATCGGCAAGCCGACGCTGCGGCTGTCGGGCGTGTACCTCGCCATGGCAACGCTGGCTTTCGGCGAAGTGGTGCGCATCGTGATCCTCAATGCCGAATCACTCACCGGCGGTGCCCTCGGTCTTAACGGTATCCCGCCCTCAACGCAGTGGTGGCACGTGCTGCTCGCGGTGGTGCTGGTGCTGTCGGTACTCTGGCGTTTGCGGCACTCGAAGATCGGCCGCGCGTTCGAAGCCATCAAGGAGGACGAGATGGCCGCGGGGCTCATGGGCATTGACGTCGGTGCACACAAGATGCTTGCCTTCGTGCTCGGTGCCGCGATTGCCGGCCTGGCTGGAACGCTGAACGCCCACCTGACTTTCTTCATCGGGCCGAACGAATTTGGCTTCGACCGCGGAGTCGACATCCTGACGATGGCGGTGCTCGGCGGCATCAATGGACTCACCGGGCCCGTGCTCGGCGGCGTCATCCTGACGATCCTCCCCGAATCGCTGCGGGCCTTCGGCGATTTCCGCCTTGTGCTGAACGGAATCATCCTCGTGCTTATCGTCTTGTTCCTGCCCAAGGGCATCTGGGATCCAGCGCGCATCCGGAATTGGTTCGGTCGCAAGGGAGTGGTGGCATGAGCGCGGGCCTGCTGACACTCGATGGCGTTTCGCGTCACTTCGGCGGCCTCAGGGTGCTGCAGGAAGTGCACCTCGATGTGCCGAAGGGCGGCGTGTTCGGCCTCATCGGTCCGAACGGCGCGGGCAAGACGACGGTGTTCAATCTCACGACCGGTTTGCTTCCTGTGACCGGCGGCACGATCCGGTTCCAGGGCAACGATCTCGCCGGCATGAAGCCGCACGAGATCACGCGTGCCGGCATTGCGCGGACGTTTCAGAACATCCGCGTCTTCAAGGAAATGTCGCTGCTGGAGAACGTGATGGTCGGCATGCACGCCAACCTGAGCTACGGTGCGTTCGGGCTGCTGACCTCGTCGGGACTCTTTCGAAGCGAAGAGCGCCGTGCGCGCGACCGTGCGCGCGAGTTGCTGTCGTGGGTCAAGCTGGACCAAAAGGCAAGTGACATCGCCGACAACCTTTCCTACGGCGAACAGCGCAAGCTCGAGCTGGCGCGCGCGCTCGCGACCGACCCCACTTTGCTGTTGCTCGACGAGCCGGTCGCCGGCATGAACAGCACCGAAAAAACCGACCTGATGACCGAGATCCGCAACATCAGTGCACGCGGCTACACCATCTTCATGATCGAACACGACATGCGCTTCGTGATGGGGCTGTGCGAGCACATCGCCGTGCTGAACTTCGGCCGCATCATCGCGCGCGGCGGTCCGGACCAGATCCGCAACGATCCGCAAGTCATCGAGGCCTACCTCGGGCGCGAAGAAGACGAAGCGGGCACGGACATGGCGGGCGAGATCGCTGGCCGGGGGGTGCGCGCATGAGCGGCGTGCTTCTAAAAGTCCACGGGTTGAAGGTTTCTTATGGTCACATCGAAGCTGTCAAGGGCATCGATCTGGAGCTGTACGAGGGGCAGATCACGACGCTGGTTGGTGCCAACGGCGCGGGTAAGTCGACCACCTTGCTCGCGTTGTCGGGCCTCGTTAAAAAGGCGGCGGGCAAGGTCGAGATGGAAGGGCGAGACCTGACGTCGCTGGCGCCCCACAAGATCGTCGCGGCCGGCATGGTGCAGGTGGCAGAAGGGCGCGCCACGCTTACCACTCTGAGCGTGCGAGAGAACCTACAACTCGGCGCCTACACGCGGCGCGATGGCCGAGCGCAACGTGCCGAGGACCTCGATCGCATCTTCACACTGTTCCCCGTGCTGAAAGATCGGGCTGATGGTTTGGCGGGCAACTTGTCGGGTGGCGAGCAGCAAATGCTCGCGATAGGCCGTGCGCTCATGGCCAAGCCGCGCGTGTTGTTGCTGGACGAGCCTTCGATGGGTCTGGCGCCAATCATCGTGCAGGACATCTTTCGGACGCTGCGCGAAATCAACAAGAATGGCCTGACGATCTTTCTGGTGGAGCAGAACGTGCGCCAGGCACTGAAGATTGCGGATCGCGCCTACGTGATCGAAACCGGCCGCATAGTGCTCGCCGGCAGCGGGCGTGAACTGTTGGGGAACCCGAAGGTACAGGACGCGTATCTGGGCGGATAACCAGTGGGCAATAAACGCTCGTAAAACGAAAAATGCCTTGCAAGTCATTGACCTGCAAGGCATTTCCAAACTGGTGGCTCTTCTCGGAAGAAAAGCCAAACTCCGGAAAGTCCTTGAATATCAAGTACTTGCGAACCCGTGACGGTCAGAAGTGGTACGGGATCCGTGACACCAACCGTATCACGTTCGCCGCCAATTGGCAGGCGCACACGACCGATTATTTGGTTTGCTTTTTTCCGTTCGCCTTAACGTAAGCCGCAAAGTCCGCCAAGCTTATGCCGTACCAGTCCTTCCCGTTTTTCGGAGACCAAAGGATGCCGCTAGGCTTAACTCGGATGTGACCGACAACCTTGTTGTTGTCATCCACGATTTCGTGATCTTCAAATTTTTTCGGGCGAAACGAATTCACTGCCATGGTTCCTCCTGGTAGCCGATTGCATGAGCGCAGTGGCGTGTAGGGAAATGTATCTCTGCCGGAGCAGTCATTCACGCGAGGGTGCCTGACGTTTTCCCTATGTCACCGTTTGCGTCTTCTACGCCGTGGATCAGGAGCACGTTCGCCGCCAACTGGGTAGGGCCGGAGGCTTCAGTCAGGGGGCAAATCCACCCGGCCAGCGCTCTTCAAACGCCGGCATCCGGACCCCCATCTTTCTGAGTGCGGCATCCATGGCCTTGCCGCGCTTCTCCACAGACTTCAAGACGTATTCCTGAATCGGCTCGTTTATGTGTTGCGCGATCACCCCCCAGCACAGCCCTACCAGCAACCATTCCAGTTGGAGCTGCGGGCCGTCTTCTCTTGCAGCGGCCAGGTTGGCCAGGGCGATGGCCAGAAGAACAGAGTCGTCCAGCGTGAATGCCTGGGGCACTTTGTCCGCCTCGTTCTCGTCCAAAGTGGCCGCATAGCGGCTGTTGATGAAGCTCAGCCACACAGGGTGCGTGTCGCGCTGCGGTGCGCTTAGCGTGGGAATGGCGTCCATGTCCACGCGATAAGCCGGTGCAATCAGTGAATCGAAAACCTCCTGCACAACCTCGCCAAAGCATTCATTCCACCACGGCGGCGGCGGACTGAGCATGTCTTCCACATAGGTCCTGCACGCCTCCAGATCGCCATCCAGCACCCGCCACAACGGCAACTCCCCGGGGCCTTGGTCATAGACGGCGGCTGAACCGGGCAGAAGCAGCTCAAAGACACTGATCGTGAGTTCGGTCGGGGTGGTCTTGCCCTCGTCGTAGCGACTGCGTGCGAGCCGTTGCGCGACCTCTGACTCCTCCAGCGTCAGCAGGTGCAGGTTCTTTTCCACCTGAGCTTCCAGCCACTTCTGCATGGTGGCGTTCAGGTTGGGCAAGTCGCCGTCAGCGCCGAAATATTCATTCAGAGCCGCACGGTCGGCCCGCCGATCTACCTCGTTTTCGATGGCGCGTTCCAACAGGTGCCGGTACCAGGTCTGCACCCGCAGTTTCTGAAGCTCGCGATCCTTGACGGCCGGTGTGGAGCGCGCACGGCTTTGCCTCGGTGCGGCATTTTCATTTTTCATTTTGCGAGAAATCGTGTTTGTCAAGGACGAACCAGGCGCGGCTGATCAGGGGTGGTTCGGCCGGGTGTTTGGGGCGTCGTTTTGAGAGATTCGGTTTGTCATCAACAACGAAAGGAACCATATGACGAAGCAACAAATTATCGATTCAACCCTTACCCCATCCGCGCCGCTGGCTCGCGCGAAATCCTCGGACTCGGAGACCTCGCAGATCCAGTATGCGGACCTGTGCCGCAAGGACCCGCGCACCGCTCGCAGCGACGGGCTCTTCTACAAATGGGAGCAGGACCACTGGAAGGCCACTTCGGACGAGGCCATCCAGGAAGAGGCACTGGACTGGCTTTCCATTTTTGACCGCAGCAGGGCGACGGCCTCCATGGCTCAGTCCTGTGTTGAAACCGCACGACTGCGGGTGCGGAAACTGCCCGCCAAGCCCAAGGCTTCCAGCACCGTCATTCCGCTGCGTGACC
The DNA here is from genome assembly GCA_025352265.1 of Variovorax sp. GTDB lineage: Bacteria > Pseudomonadota > Gammaproteobacteria > Burkholderiales > Burkholderiaceae_C > Variovorax. Next base: position 17,501 of record JANXTS010000106.1, read on the forward strand.
GCTGGCTCTTTGTGGACCCAAAAGGTGTCATCACTGCCATTGAAGCGGACCCCGGTGTCGCTGTCTGCCACCGGATCGCTTGCGAAAAGAGCATTCCCCTCGGCCCTTACACGCCGGAGCCTATGAAGCCGGAATCGCTGTTTGCCCAGTTTCTGGCCTCGTCGCTGCCGAACCAGGACGTGCAGAACTTCGTTCAAGAGTACATCGGCTACACCCTGACCAGCACCACCAAATTGCAGGTCGGTACCTTGTGGGTGGGAGCGGGCAGCAACGGCAAATCGCTCCTGCTGAATGTCGTGCGGGCTTTGCATGAAAGTGCGGCTGCCGTCCGGCTTGACAAGCTGTCGGGTTTCGACCTGGCCGGCCTCGTCGGTGCTTCGCTCGCTTTCTGCGATGAGACACCGAAATCCAAGATCAACCAGCAAGCCCTGAAGTCACTGATTAGCGGCGGCGTGGTTCAAGTGGAGCCGAAGTACGGCAAGCCCTTCAACTATCGCTCCACGGCGAAGTTCATCATTTGCAGCAACCACCTGCCCAGTGCAACGGACCATTCCGACGGTTGGTGGCGCCGTCTGCACATCGTGGAGTGGAACGAGCAGATCAAG
>JANXTS010000045.1 GCA_025352265.1 Variovorax sp.
CGGGCGGCCCTGCAGGTCAATGAAGTCGTAGCCGAGCACATCGCCGACGGTGCCGGTGCGTTTGGCCTCCGCAATTTCTTCGGCGGTGAACCAGCCCATGCGCACCATGTTGCTGGACTCGCTCAAGTCGCCGATGCCGATCAGCGCGATATCGGCACGGCGCGCCTTATCGAGCGTTCGGCGCACCGTGTCGTTGTTCAGCAGGGCGCGCTGCAGCGTCGCGTCACCGACCAGCGCGGGCGCGTACAGGCTTTCGCTTTCGCCGCCGAAGCGCGCGGCCAGGCGGCGTCCGATGTGGTCCGGGTTCATGGTCTCGCCGCCGCGATAGCTGCCTCCGATGGCGCTGACGAAGGTGCAGGCGCGGGTCGCGGCGGTCATCACGTGTTCGCTCACGGCGCTGACGTTACGGCCCATGCCGACGGCGACGATGGCGCCTTCGGGCAGGCTGCGCTCCAGGTCGTTGGCGACCAGTGCGGCAAGCAAGCCACGCTGCCGATCGGGGTCGGAATGATCCACCGACAGCAGTGCGCGCGTGATGCCAAAGCGCTTGATCAGCTCGCGCTCGAGGTCGACCGTATGGCTCGGGTGATGCCGCACGCGGATCTCGACGATGCCGACGTCCTGCGCCCGGCGCAGCATGCGTCCGACAGTGGCGCGCGACAGGCCGAAACGCTGCGCCAGCGCCTCCTGGGTTTCACCGTCGACGTAGTACAGCGTGGCAAGCCGGGTCAGCTCGTCGGACGAGAGGCCGCTGCCGGTCGTCGGGCTGCCCCTGAGGGGGGAAGGCTTTTCAGTGCTCATGCAGGGGATCGTATTACGCGAACGGAGGGAACGCGGCCGCTGAGCGACTTCACGCCAGCGTCGGTGCGCTGTGCGACTGCTTGTCTTCGTAGCGCGCCAACGCGTCGAGCTTGGGCTGGGAGCGCGGCCCGCTGACATACTGCGCCGCCATGAAACTGTTGACGACGCTTTTCGCCAGTTCAAGGCCGACCACGCGTGCGCCGAGCGTGATGATCTGCGCGTTGTTGCTGAGCGCCGCACGCTCGGCCGAGTAGGTATCGTGGCATTGGGCGGCGCGGATGCCCGGCACCTTGTTGGCCGACATCGCCACGCCAATGCCCGTACCGCAGAACAGCACGGCGCGTTCAGATTCGCCGCGCGACACGCTTTCGGCCACGGCGATGGCAATGTCCGGGTACAGCACAGGCTGGTTGTCGTGGGTGCCGAAGTCGGTCACCTCATGGCCCTGGGCTTGCAGCATCGCCTTGATGGCGTCCTTCATCGAGCCGGCTGCTTCGTCGCAGCCAATGGCGATTTTCATGGTGGGTCTTTGCATCTATTGAATCGTGTAGCCGCCGTCGATCAGCAGGTTGGCACCGGTCACCATGCCGCTGTGGCCGCTGACCAAGTACAGGATCGCCGAGGCGATCTCCTCGGGTTGGGCAAAGCGACCCACGGGGATTTTCTTTTTCATCGCCTCGCCGACCTCACCGGCCCAGGCCTTCTTGCCGAGCGCGGTTTCGACCACGGTGGGCGACACGGCATTGACCGTGATCCGGTGGGGCGCCCACTCGACCGCCAGCACCTGGGTCATCGACACCAATGCGGCCTTGCTGGCGCAGTAGGCCACATGGCGTTCCAGCGCGATCACGCTGGCCTGCGAGGCCAGGTTGACGATACGCCCACCGCGACCGCTGTCGCGCATCGGGACAGCGACGGCGCGCGAAAGGAAGAACGCGGCCTTGAGGTTGATCGCCAGCGTCTTGTCCCAGTCGGCCTCGCGCACGTCGAAGGCCATGTCGAGCAAGGCCACGCCGGCGTTGTTGACCAGGATATCGATGGCGCCGTAGCGTGCGATCGCGCGCGCTACGGCGGCGTCGATCTGGCTTTGCTCGGCTACGTTGCAGAGCAGGCCGAGGTGATCGCCGGGCAGCTTCTGGGCGACGGCTTCGACCTCGGGGCTCATGTCGAGCAGCACCACGTTGGCCCCCTGGGCGGCAAACAACTCGGCCACTGCAAAGCCGATGCCGCTGGCCGCACCAGTGACCACGGCGGTCTGGCCGTCGAGTCGGAAACCTTGATTGAAATCAGTGCGCATCGGGCAATATCCTGGAGAGTCGAAAACAAAAAAACGACTGAAAAGACAGAAGGCCGCCGCCAACCCGTTGGTTGCGCGGCGGCCGGCGGGCCAGCGTCCGGCGCCTTGCTGGCATGCCTGGCGACTTACTTGCGCGCAGCCAACATCGCGTCGGCGTTCTTCGTGGTGATGGGCGTCCACGGGATGCTGTAGGCCTTAGCCGTGCCATCACCCCAGCTCAGGCCGGCGGCGGTGTAGTTGGTCCAGAGTGTCGAACGTGGCTTGTAACTGGGGCCGATGATCTTGCGCATCAAGACATCGAGAGCGCCCTGGGCCTGGGCGTCGGCGTCCTGTAGCACGCTGACCATGGTGCCAGCCTTGACCGCACGCACCGCGTCGCTCACGCCGTCGATGCCGACGACCGGAATAGTCTTGATATCGATGCCCTTGGCCTTGATGGCTTCGATCGCGCCGAGCGCCATTTCATCGTTCTGACCGATCACGCCGTTGATCTTGCCGGCGTGCGCAGTCAACCAGTTTTCCATCAGCGACAGCGCCTCGGCGCGCGACCAGTTGGCCGTCTTCATTTCGAGCACCTTCACGTCAGGGTGCTTGGCCAGCACGTTCTGGTTGCCCTTGCGGCGTTCGATCTGGGCCGACTGGCCGATCGGGCCTTCGATGATGACCAGGTTGCCCTTGCCGCCCATCGCCTTGATCACCGACTCGGCTTCCATCTCGCCAGCGATGACGTCGTTGGATCCAACGTACGACACCAGCTTTTCGCTGTCGACGCGGGTGTTGGAGCCGACCACCGGGATGTTGGCGGCAGCCGCCTTCTCAACCGCTTCGGCACCGGCCTTGACGTCGATCGGCACGAACAGGATGCCGTCGTACTTTTGCGTGACCATGGTCTCGAACTGGTTGTTCTGCGTCAAAGCGTCGTACTTGCCGTCAAAGACTGTGACCTTGACGGTACCGTCCTTGACCAGCGGATGCTCCTTGAGCGCGTTGGCCCAGAGCTGCATGAATTCACCCTTCAGACCGTAGACGGCGGCGCCGACTTTGTAGGTCTTCTTTTCCTGGGCCATGGCCGGGCCGACAGCGGCCACGGACAAGGCCACAACCAGCGTGACAAGTTTCAAAATACGCATTTCTATATCTCCTAATGTGACGGAACTAAGGAACGGAACTAAGTAACGGAACTGACGAACGAAACTGAAAATGGAAGGTAAAGAGCCAGCCTCGGCGGCCTCAAGCCTGCTTCTTGCGCGACGCATCGAGCAGCACGGCCGCCACGATGATCACGCCCTTGATGACTTGCTGGTAGTACGACGACACGCCCAGCAAGTCCAGGCCGTTGTTGATCACGCCGATGATCAACGCACCGACCAGGGTGCCGGTCAGCGTGCCGACACCACCGCTCAGACTGGTGCCGCCGATGACCACCGCAGCGATGGCGTCGAGCTCGTACGCGACCCCGGCCTGCGGCAGCGCCGAGGTGGTGCGGGCCGCCAAAATGATCCCAGCCAGCGCCGACAGCAAGCCCGAGATGGCATAGACCGAGAAGGTCACCCAACGGGTCTTGATGCCGCTGGTGCGCGCGCTCTTTTCGTTGCCGCCGACGGCATATACATAGCGCCCGAAGGTGGTGTATTTGAGGATGAACCAGAACAGCAGGAACGTCGCGGCCAAAATCAGCACCGGCACCGGCACCCCCGCCACCATGCCTTGCCCGATGAACTTGAACGCCGGCGACAGGCCGGCAATCGGCATGCCGTCGTTGAAGATGAAGGTCAGGCCACGCGCCACGCTGAGCATGCCGAGCGTGACAACAAACGACGGCAGACCGAGGCGCGCCACGATGGCGCCATTGATCATGCCCAGCGCCAGCCCGACGCCCAAACCGGCCAGCACGGCGACGCCCACGCCGAGCCCGGCGCCGCCGGTCACGAAGCTGGCCGCGACGATGCCTGAGACCGCCAGCAGCGAGCCGACCGACAGGTCGATGCCCTTGGTCAGGATCACGTAGGTCATGCCGATGGCGAGGATGCCGTTGATCGAGGTCTGGCGCAGGATGTTGACCCAGTTGCCCCAGCTCATGAAGCTTTCTTCGGCGATGCCCAACACCACGCACAGCAGGATGAAGGCGAAGAAGATGCCGTAGTCGGCCAGCAGATGGCGCAAGCGCAGGGACATCGGTTTGGTCGGCGCGGCAGCAAGATCGGTGGAGCTCATGGGTCGGCGGCGAAAAAGGTGGTTCGGTAGGGAGCGTGAAACGATGCAAAAAACAGCGGCGCCTCAGGACGCCAGGTGAAGCAGTTCTTCCTGCGTGGCCGAGCGCGCATCGACGATGGTCGAGATGCGGCCCTTCTTGAAAATGGCGATGCGGTCGCTGACCTCCAGCACCTCGGGCGCCTCGGACGAGACCAGAATCACCGCGCCGCCTTTGGCGGTAAAGGCCTCGATCAGCGCGTACACCTCGCGCTTGGCGCCTTCGTCGATGCCACGCGTCGGTTCGTCGCACAGCAGCACGATGGGCTCGGTCGCCATGCAGCGCGCCAGCACCACCTTCTGCTGATTGCCGCCCGACAAGGCGGCTACCGGCATTTGCGGGGACGCGAGCTTGACGCGCATGCGCTGCACCAGCGTCTGCACCAGCGCGCGCTCCTTGCTGCCATCGACCACGCCGGCGCGCGACAACGAGGGCAGCGCGGACAAGGTCATGTTCATCGCCACCGACGAGCTGAGCACCAGCCCGGTGGCCTTGCGGTCTTCGGTCACCAGCGAGATGCCCTTGCGGATCGAGGTGCCCGGCTGGCCAGACGGCAGCAGCGCGCCGCTCAGGCGCACCTCGCCGCTGTCGGGCTCGGTGAGGCCGTAAAGGCAGTTCAGGAACTCGCTGCGGCCTGCCCCCATGAGGCCGTAAATACCGAGCACTTCACCCGGCGCCACGTCGAGCGACACCGCATCGAACTCGCCCGCTCGGCTCAATTGGCTGACCGACAGCAGGGCCGGCGCAGCCGACCGTGTGGCCGTGCGCCCGACGATCTGCAACTCGCGCCCGACGATTTGCCGCACCAGGTGGCGCCGGTCAATGTCGGCGATCTGGCCGGCCTCGACAAAGCCGCCGTCGCGAAACACCGTGTAGCTGTCGGCGATGGAAAAGATTTCGGACAACCGGTGCGACACGTAGATCACGCCCGCGCCCTGCGCCGTGACGCGGCGGATGGCCGAGAACAGAATCTCAGCCTCCTGCTCGCCGATGGCCGAGGTGGGCTCGTCCATGATGATGATTTCGCTGCGGTGGCTGAACGCCTTGGCGATTTCCACCAGCTGGGTTTGCGCCAGGCTCAAACGGTGCATCGGGCTGCGCGGGTCGATGTGGAACAGCAGCCGCTCGAGCAACTCGCGCGTGTCTTTGAAGAGCTTGGCGTAATCGACGATCACGCCGGCGCGACGCGGCTCGCGGCCCAGGAAGATGTTCTCGGCCACTGTCATGCCGGGCACCGGCGACAGCTCCTGCGTGATGATCGAAATGCGCGCGGCCAGGGCTTCGGCCGGGTTGGCAAAGTCGGCCTCCTGGCCACGCACCTGGACCGTGCCGGCATCGCGCCGCAGGATGCCCATCAGGATGTTCAGGAAGGTGGATTTGCCCGCGCCGTTGCCACCGCACAGCGCATGCACCGAACCCGGCTTCAAGCTCAGACAGCCGTTGCGCAGGGCTGGCACGCCATTGAAACTCTTCGCGACGCCTTGCGCGCTCACCAGCAACCCGGCCGTTGCGGGCGCCGAGCCAGAGGGGGAAGAAACAGCAGCAGTCGACACAGCAGAACCTCAATGAATGGTCGTGTGAGCATTTGCTCAACCGACGGTCTATTACGCAGTCGATGATGAGGACGGTCAAGACCTGCGATCCTGTTTGGGGCCAAAATTAGGGAAACTCCTTAGAATTTTGGCGCGACACGCTCAATTTAAGGGCAAATGACGATTGTCGGCCCGGCTTGAAACTCATACAGTTGTCCCGCTAAAGATCAAATGCTCAAACTGCCTGCGAACAAGACACCACCGATGACCATGAACCGCGTGATCAACAACCCCGACCTGGTGGTCGAGGACATGCTCAAAGGCCTGCTGGCAGCGCACGCCGATACCCTGGCGGTGCTGCAAGACAACCCGCGCGTCGTCAAACGGCGCAGCGCGCCGGAAGCCGGCAAGGTCGGTATCGTCACGGGCGGCGGCTCGGGCCACGAGCCGGCCTTCGTCGGCTATGTCGGCGACAGACTGGTCGACGCCGTGGCCATCGGCGAGATCTTTTCCTCACCCACTGCCAAGAGCTTCCTCGACGCGATGCGTGCGGCCGACGGCGGCGCCGGTGTGGCATGCCTGTACGGCAACTACGCCGGCGACAACATGAACGTGAAGATGGCCATCCAGATGGCCGCACGCGAGGGCATCCACGTCCAGACCGTGGTCGCCAACGACGACGCCGCCTCGGCCGCCAAGGGCGACGAGGCCAAGCGCCGTGGCGTGGCCGGCGAAATCCTGATGTGGAAAGTTGGCGGCGCCAAGGCCGACCAGGGCGCCGCGCTGGCCGATGTGATCGCTCTGGCGCAACGCGCCATCGACAACACGCGCAGCATCGGCATCGGCCTGTCGGCCTGCGTGATTCCGGCAGTCGGCAAGGCCAACTTCCAGATCGAGCACGGCACGATGGAGATGGGCATCGGCCACCACGGCGAGCCCGGCATCGACGTGCGACCCACCGCCAGCGCGGCCGACATGGCCGCGCTGATGCTCGATGTGGTGCTGCCCGATTTGCCGTTTGTTCGCGGCGACCGGGTCGCGCTGCTGGTCTCGGGGCTGGGCGCAACGCCGGTGATGGAGCAGTACATCCTGTACGGCGAAATCGCCAGCCGGCTGCAGGCGCAGGGCATCGTGGTGGCCTGGAACGCGGTCGGCAACTTGTTTACCTCGCTTGAGATGATGGGCGTCACGCTGACCGTGATGAAGCTCGACGACGAGCTCGAAGCACTGATGCAGGCGCCGTGCCGCTCGGTCGGACTGATCGTGCCGGGCCCGGCCGGTGGCACCTCCCGTGCTGCGTTCGCCGACACGTCGAGCAGCGCCAGCCCCCCTCACGTGGCCAAGACCTCAGGTGCCGGCGACACTGCCCAGCTGCACCGTCGCGCCACCGCCACGGCGGCCGCGCGCGCTGTCATCGGCCACGCCGTGCCGCTGGCCAGCGCCGGCACGCTGGTGGGCGAGTTGATCGACACCATCGTCGCCAACCGCCAGTACCTGAGCGAGATCGACGGGCTGATCGGCGACGGCGACCACGGCATCAACATGGCCAAGGGCTTCACCGGCTGCGGCACGCGGCTCGATGCGCTGGGCGCGCAGGCGCAAGCGCTACCGGTGGCATTGGAGCAGTTGTCGCAGGCGCTGATGGACGACATCGGCGGTTCGATGGGGCCGCTGTACGGCAAGTTCTTCATCGGCTTTGTCAATACGCTGGAGCCGCACACGCAGCTCGATGCCGGACTGTTCGGCGATGCACTGACGGCGGCGGTCGCCAACGTGCAGTCGATGGGCCAGGCGCAGGTCGGCGACAAGACGCTGATCGACACGCTGGTGCCGGCGCGCGATGCGTTCCAGCGCGCCGTGGCCGAAGGCGCGAGCTTTGCCGCGGCGCTCGAGGCGATGCGCGGCGCCGCTGAAAAAGGCAAGGATTCGACCGAGGCGCTGCAGGCGCGCATCGGTCGCTCGGCGCGGCTTGGTGCGCGCAGCATCGGCGTGCTGGATGCGGGCGCGACCTCGGCCTTTTTGATTCTGCAATCGATGGCACGCTCGCTGCAGGCGCAGCTCGCAGCGGCGGGCCACTGACCCACTGACCCACTGACCCACTGAACCACTGAACCACTGAACCACTCCCCCAGGAATTTGCATGAGCACCCACCTTATTGAAGCCGTCGTGTTCGACATGGACGGCATCCTGATCGACTCCGAAGTGCTCTGGCGCCTGGTGCGCGAAGAATTTTGCGCCGACAACCAGATGCACTGGAGCACCGAAGACCAGGAGTCGACGATGGGCTGCAACACCGCGATGTGGTCGGGCATCATGGTCGAGCGCCTGCAGTTGAAGGAGCGGCTCGGCATGGACGAGGCCGCGATCGCGCGCGAAATCAAGGCTCGGTTGCTGCGCAAATACGAGCAACACCTGCCCGAGCGCGAAGGCGCCATCGCCGCCGTGCACCGCGCCGCCGCCAGGTACAAGGTGGCGCTGGCCTCCGGCTCACCCAACGAGCTGGCCACCCACGTGATGAAGGTCACCGGCCTCGACAAAGTGTTTCTCGCAGCCACCTACGGCGACGATGTGGCGCACGGCAAACCAGCCCCCGACATCTATCTGGACGTGCTGAAGAAGATCGGCGTGGCGCCAGAAAACGCGGTCGGCATCGAGGATTCGGGCAACGGTATCCGCTCGCTGCGCGCCGCCGGCATGGGCATCATCGCCGCGCCAGGCCCCGAATTCCCGTTGACCGCCGACGTGCTGGCGCTGGCCGATGTGCGCATCGACACGATGGGCGAATTCACGCTGGAGATGGTGCAGGAAGCCGGCCGACTGCGCGATCTGCGTTGGCCGGGCTGACGCACCGGATGAACTGACGCGGTGCCGCCAACCGCGGGCGGCGCGCCTTGGCTTTCAAAGCTGCCACGGCAGCTCTTTGCGTTTCATCGTCTGCGGGGAACACGGCCATCGCGGATAACGACGGCTAAAAAGGTCGCGTCATAGGAAAATAGCCACCCTGCTCCTCTTTTTCCGCGATGACGGCCCCCGATGCCCCACGCCCACATGACCGTGACTCCGACCGAACGCAGTTTCGCCCGCCGAATCGACCTGACCTCGCTGCAGTTGTTTGTCGCGGTGTGCGAGCTTGGCAGCATCGGGCGCGCGGCAGAGCGCGAGTTCATCGCAGCCTCGGCCATCAGCAAGCGGCTGTCCGACCTGGAAGCCACGCTCAACACGCCGCTGCTGTACCGCCACACGCGCGGCGTCGACCTGACGCCCGCCGGCGAAAGCCTGCTGCACCACGCGCGCTCGGTGCTCTACAGCCTTGAGAAGATGCAGGGCGAGCTGAGCGAGTACGCCGACGGCGTGCGCGGCCATGTCCGGGTGCATGCCAACATTTCGGCAATCGTGCAGTTCCTGCCGGAAGACCTGGGCGCGTTTCACCGGCTGCACGAAGCCATCAAAATCGACCTCGAAGAGCACCTGAGTACCGAGGTGCTGCGCGCGGTGCAGGAAGGCGCGGCCGACCTGGGCGTGTGCCACATGGGCATGGCAGGCCAAGGCAACGAAGGCAGCGCCAGCGAGCTGCAGAGCCTGCATTACCGCGACGACCGGCTGGTGCTGATCGTGCCGAGCGACCACGCGCTGGCCGCGCACCACGCCATCGATTTCACAGCCACACTGGACCATGACCATGTCGGCTTGCACACCAACAGCTCGATCTACGTTGCGATGCGCCAGGCCGCGCTGGGCGCCGGTCGCAGCATCAAGCTGCGCATCCACGTGACCGGACTCGATGCGATGTGCCGCATGATCGAAAACGGCCTCGGTATCGGCGTCATGCCGAGCCGCGCCTTCGCGCTGATGCGCGGCGGCATCGGGCGGCAACTCACCAGCGTGGCGCTGACCGACGCCTGGGCCGAGCGCGAGATCCGGCTGGTGGCACGCGACTTTTCGACGCTGCCGGTGGCGGCCCGGGCGCTGGTGACGCACCTGCAAAGCGCCGGCGAGGCGGCACGCCTGGCAGCAACCGAAGCGGCCGCACCGCCTGCGCTGAACAAGGGCGGAAAACGCGGCGCATCGAACGAACTGCTCGCCTGACCGACAACGCGCGCCCTTCCCCTAATTATTTCCCCACGAAAGACCAGACCCATGCCACGCACGCTTTACGACAAGCTTTGGGACGAACACGTCGTCCATACCGAAGAAGACGGCACTTCGATCCTCTACATCGACCGTCACTTGGTCCATGAAGTGACCAGTCCGCAGGCATTCGAAGGCCTGCGCGTGGCAGGCCGGAAGCTCTGGCGCATCAGTTCGGTCGTGGCCACTGCAGACCACAACACGCCGACGACGCATTGGGAGCGCGGCTACGACGGCATCAGCGATCCGATCAGCAAGGAGCAGATCACCACGCTAAACAGCAATATCGCCGAGTTCGGCGCTGCGGCGTTCTTTCCGTTCCTGAGCAAGCGCCAGGGAATCGTGCATGTGATCGGCCCCGAGTCGGGCGCAACGCTGCCGGGCATGACCGTGGTCTGCGGCGACTCGCACACATCGACGCACGGCGCGTTTGGCGCACTCGCGCACGGTATCGGCACAAGCGAAGTCGAGCATGTGATGGCGACGCAAACGCTGCTCGCCAGGAAGGCGAAGAATCTGCTCGTAAAGGTCGATGGCAAGCTGCCGCTAGGGTGCCAAGCCAAGGACATCGTGCTCGCCATCATCGGCAAGATCGGCACTGCAGGCGGTACCGGCTACACCATCGAGTTCGCCGGCTCCGCTATTCGCGACCTCAGCATGGAAGGCCGCATGACGGTCTGCAACATGGCAATCGAGGCTGGCGCGCGCGCGGGCCTCGTCGCAGTGGACGACAAGACCATCGCTTACGTCAAAGGTCGCTCCTTCGCACCCGGCACGGATCCGAAGACCGGGCTCTTTATCGGCGGGCCCGAATGGGATCAGGCGGTGGCTTACTGGAAGACGTTGCAGTCCGATCCGGATGCCAAATTCGACGCCGTCGTAGAGTTCGATGCATCCGAAATCCAGCCGCAAGTAACCTGGGGTACTTCGCCTGAAATGGTCGTCGACATCAACGGTCGCGTGCCCGATCCGGACAAGGAAAAGGACGCGAACAAGCGCGATGCGATCGAACGTGCGCTGGTCTACATGGGTCTGGAGCCCAACAAGCCGATGAACGACATCTTCATCGACAAGGTGTTCATCGGCTCATGCACAAACAGCCGTATCGAAGACATGCGCGAAGCTGCGGCCGTCGTGAAAAAACTCGGCCAAAAGGTTGCGAAGAACGTCAAGCTGGCGATGGTCGTGCCGGGCTCCGGCATGGTGAAAGAACAAGCCGAACGCGAAGGCCTCGACAAGATCTTTATCGCCGCGGGCTTCGAATGGCGAGAGCCCGGCTGCTCGATGTGCCTTGCAATGAACTCCGACCGTCTTGAACCAGGCGAGCGCTGCGCATCGACCAGCAACCGCAACTTCGAAGGCCGACAAGGCGCAGGCGGCCGCACGCATCTGGTCAGCCCGGCGATGGCTGCCGCCGCTGCAGTGCACGGCCACTTCGTCGACGTCCGGCAGTTCGCTTAAGCCACTGCTCTCCAAAGAAAAGATCATGCAGAAATTCACCGTACACAAAGGCCTCGTGGCGCCGATGGACCGCGAAAACGTCGACACCGACGCGATTATTCCCAAGCAATTTTTGAAGTCGATTCGCAAGACCGGCTTTGGCCCGAACCTGTTCGACGCCTGGCGCTATCTGGACCCGGGTGAGCCGGGGCAAGATCCTGCAAGCCGCAAGCCAAATCCAGATTTCATCCTGAACCAGCAGCGGTATGCCGATGCGTCGGTGCTCATCGCACGCAAGAACTTCGGCTGCGGTTCGTCGCGGGAACATGCGCCATGGGCACTTGACCAGTACGGATTCCGCGCCATCATCGCGCCGAGCTACGCCGACATCTTTTTCAACAACAGCTTCAAGAACGGCCTGTTGCCGATCGTGCTGCCGGAAGCCCAAGTCGCTCAATTGTTCGACGAGACTTTTGCGTTTCCGGGTTACAGCCTAACCGTCGACCTTGAGCGCCAGGTAGTCATCAAACCGGACGGCAGCGAGTTGCCTTTCGAGGTGCAGGCCTTTCGCAAGTACTGCCTCATCAACGGGCTCGACGACATCGGCTTAACGCTGCAAAAGCGGGACAAAATCAAGGCGTTCGAAACCGAGCGGCTGGCGCAAAAGCCGTGGCTCGCGCACAGCCTCATCGCATCGCCGATCTCGCATTGAACGACCTCGCATCGACCTTTCAAAGAAAACTGAACTCATGAAAATCGCAGTCCTTCCCGGCGATGGCATCGGCACCGAAATCGTGGCGGAAGCCATTCGCGTGCTCGACGTGCTCGACCTTCCGTTCGAAATGGAAACGGCGCTGGTCGGCGGTGCCGCCTACGAAGCGCACGGCCATCCGCTGCCCGATTCCACGCTCAAGCTCGCGAAGGATTCCGACGCCGTGCTGTTCGGCGCTGTCGGAGACTGGAAGTACGACAAGCTCGATCGCCCGTTGCGGCCCGAGCAAGCCATCCTCGGGCTGCGCAAGAACCTCGGGTTGTTCGCAAACTTCCGCCCGGCCATTTGCTACGAAGAACTGGTCGACGCGTCCAGTCTCAAGCCGGAGCTGATCTCCGGTCTCGACATCTTGATCATTCGTGAGCTGACCGGCGACATCTACTTTGGCGCGCCGCGCGGGCGACGCATCGCAGTAGACGGGCACTTTCCTGGTGCCGAAGAGGCCTTCGACACGATGCGCTATTCACGGCCCGAGGTCGAACGCATAGCCCACGTCGCATTTCAAGCAGCGCGCAAGCGCAGCAAGCGCGTGACCAGCGTCGACAAGGCCAACGTGCTGGAGACCTTCCAGTTCTGGAAAGACATCGTCACCGAGGTCGGCAAGGAATATCCGGACGTCGCGCTCGATCACATGTACGTCGACAACGCGGCCATGCAACTGGTCAAGGCACCCAAGATGTTCGACGTGATCGTTACCGGCAACATGTTCGGTGACATCCTTTCGGATGAAGCGGCGATGCTTACCGGCTCGATCGGCATGCTCCCTTCGGCGTCGCTGAACGCGAGCAATCAGGGCCTGTACGAGCCGAGCCACGGCAGCGCGCCTGACATTGCAGGACAAGGGGTTGCCAATCCGTTGGCTACAATCGTGTCCGCTGCCATGATGCTTCGCTTCTCACTCAACCAACCTGAAGCTGCCGACCGAATCGAGTCGGCGGTCAAGTCGGTACTGGCCTCGGGCTTGCGCACGGGCGACATTTGGTCGGAAGGCACGAAGCGCGTCGGCACTCGCGCCATGGGCGACGCGGTGGTGGCAGCGCTCTCTTCTTCGATCACCAAAAAGACGATTACCGGCTAACCGCAGCCCGCTTCGTCACGCCCTCCGGCTCGACGAGCCGGGTGCCAAAGAGAAAACACTTTTTTGACAAGGGCATATTGAAATGACGAACGCATCCTCCCAACCTTTCGTCGGCCTCGTCGGTTGGCGCGGCATGGTCGGCTCGGTTCTGATGGACCGCATGCAGACCGAAGGCGACTTCGGGCTCATCGAGCCGATCTTCTTTTCGACTTCTAATGCCGGTGGCAAGGCCCTGGCAATGGCGCGGAATGAAGGCACGCTGAAGGATGCGCACGACATCGACGCGCTGAAGAAGTGCGACATCGTTATCACCGCCCAGGGCGGCGACTACACGAGCGAAGTCTTCCCCAAGCTGCGCGCCGCCGGCTGGACCGGCCACTGGATCGATGCAGCCTCGACGCTGCGGATGAACAACGACGCGATCATCGTGCTCGATCCGGTCAATTTGCCTGTGATCCAGACCGCGCTCGCAAAGGGCGGCAAGAACTGGATCGGCGGTAACTGCACCGTCAGTTGCATGCTGATGGGCGTCGGCGCGCTGTACAAGGCCGGCCTGGTCGAGTGGATGACCAGCATGACCTACCAGGCAGCCTCGGGTGGCGGCGCGCAGCACATGCGCGAGTTGCTGACGCAGTTCGGCACGTTGAATGCCGAGGTGCGCTCGCTGCTCGATGACCCGAAGTCGGCCATTCTCGAAATCGATCGCAAGGTTCTGCACAAGCAGCAGAACCTGAGCGCAGCAGAGACCGCAAACTTCGGCGCTCCTTTGGGCGGCTCGCTTATTCCTTGGATCGACAAAGATTTAGGGGATGGCAGTTCCAAGGAAGAGTGGAAGGCGGGCGCAGAGACCAACAAGATCCTTGGCCAGGGCCCGGGCTTCGACATTGCCCCGACACCGGTCGACGGTTTCTGCGTACGCGTCGGCGCCATGCGCTGTCACAGCCAAGCACTCACCTTCAAGCTCAAGAAGAACGTACCCGTGGCCGACATCGAGGCCCTCATCGCCGCCGACAACGCCTGGGCCAAGGTCGTGCCGAACACGCGCGAGGCAACCGTTGCTCAGCTCACGCCGGTAGCGGTAACTGGCACGATGGATATCCCCGTTGGCCGTATCCGCAAGCTGGCGATGGGGCCAGAATACGTTGGCGCATTCACCGTCGGTGATCAGTTGCTATGGGGCGCGGCTGAGCCACTGCGCCGCATGTTGCGCATCCTGATCGAGGCTTGAGCGTCTTTTTGAGCGCGAAAGTAGTAGCCGGCGTTGCCTTGTTGCAACACCCTCGGCATGCCGAAGTTGGCGCGCACTGGGTAGAACGGCCGCGCCGGCTTGTCAGTGCCTATTGATGATGTTAACGTCCTCTTACACTTTTTGGGCCGAGCTGCCCCTAACAGCATGACAAGACCTATGTTGCCTGCGGCCAGCGTTTCGGCCACCCGTCCAACCACCAAGTTGGCCGGTCGCGGCCCGTTGTCCCTCCTCAGTGTTGCCATTGCACTCGCGCTGGCCACGGTCAGTGTCGACGCCAGCGCACTGGCATTGGGTCGACTGAACGTGCAGTCCGCTTTGGGTGAGCCATTGCGCGCCGAAATCGAAGTGACCGAAATCACTGCGTCCGAAGCCGATGGCATGAAAGTCTCGATCGCCTCTTTGGAGGCATTTCGTGCCGCTGGTGTCGCATACAACGCAGCCCTGTCCGACGTACGTGTAAACCTGCAACGGCGCGCCGATGGTCGCTACGTCGTGCGCCTGACCGGCACCCGCTCGCTGAGCGATCCCTTCGTCGATCTGCTGGTCGAGGCCAACTGGAGTTCGGGCCGCATCGTGCGCGACTACACGGTACTGCTCGACCCGCCCAACAGCCGCCAGGCCCCTATGCCTGTCGTGCCGCTTGCACCGCAAATCAGTGCTGCGTCTCCCGTGCAGCGCGCGGCGCCTGTCGTTGCGCCGGCAGTGCCGCGCCGCGAGCGTCCAACTGCAGTCGCACCCACCCCTTCAAAGGCGCCTGAGGCGCCCGTGCGCATCGGCGCCGGTTCGGGTGGCACGGGCACGGGCGAACAGGTCACGGTGCGCCCCGGCGACACTGCCAGCAAGATCGCCGGCACCTATAAGCCTGCCGACGTTTCGCTCGACCAGATGCTGGTAGCAATGTTGCGCGCCAACCCGAACGCATTCGTCGGCGGCAATATCAACCGCATGAAAGCGGGCGCCGTGCTCGACGTGTCGGCTGCATCGCAAGCGGCCAACGTACCGCCGGACGAAGCCAAGCGCACGGTCACCGCGCAGAGCCGCGATTTCGGTGAGTACCGCCGTCGCCTGGCTGAAAACGCTCCCACGGCACGGGTTGCCGCTGCCGACCAGCAAGCCGCGGGCAAGCTGCAAGCCAACGTCGAAGACCGTAATGCGGCTGCGGCATCGCCCGACAAATTGACTATTTCGCAGGGCTCCGCAGCGGCGCGTGCGGTTGAAGAAAAGCTGGCACGCGATCGTCAGGCGCAGGACGGCAAGAGCCGTGTCGCCGAGCTGTCAAAGAACATAACTGACTTGAACAAGCTCCAGGCTGCCACCGGTACCGGTTCTACAGCAACGACGCCAGCGACTCCAGCCACTCCAGCGTCCTCCACACCCGTGCCGACCCCGGCAGCAGCTGCACCTGCTCCGTCCGCCACGCCTGCCGCGCCCGCTCCCACGGTCGCCGCGACTCCGGCAGCAACCTCACCTGCAACGTCGACCGCAAGCCCAGCGACTGCTGCGACCACGGCGCCTTCAACTTCGGCCGCCACGCCCGCCGCGACGTCGGCAACCCCAGCAACTCCAGCAACTCCGACGCCAGCGGTCGCCGTAGCCAAAGCTACACCGCTCGCGCCGACGCCGACCCCGGGCGAACGCAGCTTCTTCGCCGAGCTCATGGACAGCCCGCTCATGCTCGGCGCCGCCGCACTGATCGCGCTGCTCATCGCATTCATTCTTTATCGCGTGTTGGGCCGTAAACGGCAGGACGCTGGCGACAGCGTCTTCCTCGAAAGCCGCATGCCTAAAGACTCGTTCTTCGGCGCCAGCGGCGGCGAGTCGGTTGACACCAAAAACCGCGGTAATTCGGTGGTGTCGTCGCTCTCGTACTCGCCAAGCCAACTGGATGCAGGCGACGTCGATCCAGTGGCCGAAGCCGACGTTTACCTCGCCTATGGCCGCGACTTGCAAGCCGAAGAAATTCTGCGCGAAGCATTGCGCGTGAACCCGGAACGTGCCGCCATTCACTTAAAGTTGCTAGAAATTCACGCCAAGCGCCGCGACCTGCGCGCTTACGAAGCGCTGGCAACCGACGTGCACAAGCTGACCGGCGGTACGGGCAACGACTGGAATCGTGTCGTTGAGATGGGCAAGGAGCTCGATCCGGGCAATCCGTTGTACGAAGCCGGGGTTCGCAGTGTTCCGCTAGCCGACACCGCGCCGCAGCCGTTGAGCGACAACGAGATACCGCTGCCGATCTTCAAGCCGTTGGTGGCCGCTACGCCTGCAGTGGCTCCGCCGCCCGCCTTTGTTCCCTCTGTCGCACCGCTGGACTTCGACCTCGACCTAAGCAAGCCGCCGGCACCCAGGCCCATGGCAGCACCCATCAGTGCCAGCCTGCCGCCAATTTCGACGCCCCCGCTGAGCCCGGCCGTCATGCCGTTCTTGCCGAGCCTGAACGACACATCGCGCGCAAAGCCGGAAGCAACCACCGCACCTGCACCGTTCAGCCACCGCGACGTGCTCGATCTTGAGAATGATTTCGACACCGCGCCGGGTGCTCTCGAGCCGTTGACCCGGGGCGCTGGCCTCGACGACGATCACACTCAGCCAGCCACCTTGCGTGCCGGACTGCCAGGTGACTCGGGCTTTATCGAGTTCGACATGAGTTCGCTTGCCGGCTTGCACCGCGCGCCCAGCGACACCGAACCCGGTCGCCTCGAACCGCTCGACGAAGGCGGCGAAAGCCCGCACGCGGTCAAACTGTCGCTGGCCCGCGAACTGCAGGCACTCGGCGACGTTGAAGGCGCGCGCTCGCTGGTCGAAGAAGTCGAATCCGAGAGCTCAGGCGAACTCAGGTCGCAGGCCAAGCATCTGCTCGCCCAACTCCATTGAGCACCGACGCGGGTCGATGATCGTGTTGTGAGGCTGGCCCTCGGCATCCGCTACAACGGTCAAGCTTACGAAGGCTGGCAAAGCCAGCGCTCTGGCCGAACGGTGCAGGACAAGCTGGAAACCGCGCTCAGCAAATTGGCCGGCCAGCGTATTTCGACTTTGTGCGCCGGGCGCACCGACACCGGTGTTCACGCACTGATGCAGGTCGTGCATTTCGACACCGATGTAGAGCGCGAACTGGTTTCCTGGGTGCGCGGCACCAACCGCTTTCTGCCTTCTGACATCGCAGTGCAATGGGCACATCCAGTGCCTGACGCTTTCCATTGCCGCGCGAATGCCTTGGCTCGCCGTTACCTCTACGTGCTGTCGCAGTCGCCGGTGCGACCCAGTCTCGATGCCGGCCGGGTCGGCTGGTCGATGTACCCGCTCGACGGCGACTCGATGCGTGCTGCGGCCGCGCTGCTGCTCGGCTCCCACGATTTCACCTCATTTCGCGCCTCGGCCTGCCAGGCACGATCGCCCGTCAAGGACATGCGCCGCACCACCATCACGCGCCATGGCGGAGGCGAGCGATGCCGATGGCACTTCGAATTCGAGGCCGACGCTTTCCTGCATCACATGATCCGCAATCTGATGGGCTGTCTTGTGCGCATCGGGCGCGGTCAAGAAAAGCCCGAATGGATGCAGACCGTGCTCGAAGCGCGCAGCCGCTTGGCCGCGGCGCCAACCTTCTCGCCGGACGGCTTGTACTTCATCGGACCGTTGTACGACGCCAAGTGGGGCCTGCCGGCCGAAGCCACCTTACAAACAGGAGGCGGCACCTATGATGCCCCGCCATGACCCGAACCCGAATCAAGATCTGTGGCCTCACGCGTGAGCAGGACGTGGACGCAGCCGTCGACGCCGGCGCGGACGCCGTCGGCTTTGTGCTCTACGCGGGAAGCCAACGGGCGGTAACACCGCGCCGCGCCGCCGCGCTGGCCTCGCGCCTGCCGCCGTTCGTTACGCCGGTGCTGCTCTTTGTGAACGAGGACGCCTCGACTGCCATCGACGCCCTCGCCGCCGTACCAGGCGCCATTGCCCAGTTTCATGGTGACGAATCACCACTGCAATGTCTTGAGTCGAGTGGCGCGGGGCGCTATCGCTTCATGCGCGCCGCCCGCATTCCCCTTGGTGCGGCAGGTGCGGGTTTCGACCTCGTAAAATACGTTTCTGATTTCTCTCACGCCCAGGCCATCCTGCTCGATGCCCATGTCGACGGTTACGGTGGTGGCGGCAAGGTATTTGATTGGTCACTTCTTCCAACCGCCGTCGACGCTCACCTCGTCTTGAGTGGTGGACTCACACCTGTAAACGTGGGCGATGGCATTCGTCAGTTGCGGACACGCGCCAAAACGTTGTCCGTTGATGTGAGTTCCGGCGTTGAAGCCGATGCACCCCACGACGGAATGCTCAAGACCGTCAAAGGCATCAAAGACGCCGACAAGATTCGCGACTTCGTGGCGGCCGTAAGGGCCGCGGACCTCGCGCCCTGATTTCGCCGCACCGCCTCGCGAGGCCGGGCGCGGCCCAACCGATCGAGACCCTTCATGCAAAGCACTTATCAGCAACCCGACGCCGCCGGCCATTTCGGCATTTACGGCGGTAGCTTCGCGAGCGAGACGCTCACTCACGCCATCGCCGAATTGCGCGATGCTTATGCGAAGTTCAAAGACGACCCGGCTTTTTTAGCCGAGTTTCACTACGAGCTGAAGCACTTCGTCGGCAGGCCATCGCCGGTCTACCACGCAGCGCGCACCAGCCGTGAAATGGGCGGTGCGCAGATCTACCTGAAACGCGAAGACCTGAACCACACCGGCGCGCACAAGATCAACAACGTGATTGGCCAGGCGATGCTCGCCCGGCGCATGGGCAAGCCACGCATCATTGCGGAGACCGGTGCCGGACAGCACGGCGTGGCAACCGCGACAATCTGCGCGCGCTACGGCTTGGAATGCGTTGTCTACATGGGCAGCGCCGACGTCAAGCGCCAGAGCCCCAACGTCTACCGCATGAACCTGCTCGGCGCCAAGGTGGTGCCGGTCGAATCGGGCAGCAAAACACTGAAGGACGCCCTTAATGAAGCGATGCGCGACTGGGTCGCCAACGTCGACGATACGTTCTACATCATCGGTACCGTGGCGGGACCGCACCCGTATCCGATGATGGTGCGCGACTTTCAAAGCGTGATCGGCACCGAGTGCATCAGCCAAATGCCGGCCATGTTGGCAGCGGATGGAATGACCGGTGTAGCCGAAGGCCAGCAACCGGACGTGGTCATGGCCTGCGTCGGCGGCGGCAGCAATGCGATGGGCATCTTCCACCCGTACATCCCGTTCAAGAATACGCGCCTCATTGGCGTCGAAGCCGCGGGCGAAGGCCTCGACAGCGGCAAGCACTCGGCGTCGATCTTGCGTGGCAGCCCCGGCGTACTGCACGGCAACCGAACTTACCTGCTGCAAAACGAAGACGGCCAAGTGACCGAGACGCACAGCATAAGCGCCGGTTTGGACTACCCGGGCGTCGGTCCGGAGCATGCCCACCTTTCTGACATCGGTCGCGCCGAATATGTCGGCGTGACGGACGTCGAGGCGCTCGAGGCGTTCCACTATCTTTGCCGTACCGAAGGCATCATCCCGGCACTCGAATCCGCCCACGCCGTGGCGTATGCAATGAAACTGGCCAAGACGATGCGCAGCGATCAATCCATCCTGGTGAACCTGTCAGGCCGCGGAGACAAGGACATTGGAACCGTCGCCGATCTTTCGGGCGTCGACTTTTACGACCGACCGTCGATGCGCGGCTTGCAGGTCAAGGGAGGCAAAGCATGAGCCGCATCGCCGCCACCTTCGCTGGCCTAAAGAAAGACGGGCGCCGCGCCCTGATTCCCTATGTCACGGCCGGCTTTCCTTTCGCAGACATCACGCCCGAGTTGATGCACGGCATGGTCGCGGCGGGGGCCGATGTGATCGAGCTCGGGGTTCCTTTTTCCGATCCGATGGCTGATGGCCCGGTGATTCAAAAAGCCGGCGAGGCGGCCCTTGCTCTCGGTGTCGGTATGAAGCAGGTATTGGCGATGGTGGGCGCTTTTCGAACGAAGAACGCGAACACGCCGGTGGTGCTGATGGGGTATGCCAACCCTGTAGAAAAATACGACCTGGTATGCGGCGCTGGCAGCTTCATTCGAGATGCGGCCGCGGCCGGTGTGGACGGGCTGCTCATCGTCGACTACCCGCCCGAAGAGTGCGAAGACTTTGCAGCGCGTTTGCGGGCCGCCGGCATCGATCTCATCTTTTTGCTGGCGCCGACCAGCACCGACAAGCGCATGGCGCAGGTGGCGCAAATCGCAACCGGCTATGTTTACTATGTTTCCTTAAAGGGCGTGACGGGCGCGGGCAATCTCGACACGGACGCCGTCAGAAAGATGCTGCCGCGCATCCGCCAACACGTGAGCATCCCGGTCGGCGTTGGCTTCGGCATTCGCGACGCGCACACGGCGCAGGCAGTTGGCGCTACCGCGGATGCCGTGGTGATCGGCACGAAGATCATTCAGTTGATCGAGACGCAGCCGCGTGAACGCGTGGTACCCGTGGTCAGCGAATTTCTCGCGGGAATCCGCGAGGCGCTCGACGCCCTGCCGGCCTCCACTACGTCTGCCGCAGTCAACAATACGGCTGATCGATAATCTCCGTTAGCTTCCCTCCAGGACTGAATCATGAGCTGGCTTGAAAAATTGCTACCCGCGAAGATCGCGCAAACCGACCCGAGCGAACGCCGCCAGGTGCCCGAAGGGCTCTGGATCAAGTGTCCGAGCTGCGAAACGGTGCTGTACAAGACCGACCTCGAGCACAACCAAAACGTCTGCCCGAGTTGCACCCATCACTTCCGAATCGGTGCGCGCGCACGGATCGACAACTTCCTGGATGCAGAAGGCCGCTACGAAGTCGGCCAGGAAGTGCTGCCCGTCGATGCGCTCAAATTCAAGGACAGCCGCAAGTACACCGAGCGCCTGAAAGAAGCACTGGAAAACACGGGCGAGACCGATTCGCTTGTGGTCATGGGCGGTTCAGTGCACAGCATCAGCGTGGTCGTGGCGTGCTTTGAATTTGAGTTCATGGGCGGCAGCATGGGCAGCGTCGTCGGCGAGCGTTTCGTGCGCGGCGTGCAGACCGCCATCGAACAAAAAGTGCCGTTCATTTGCTTCACCGCGACCGGTGGCGCGCGCATGCAGGAAGGTCTGCTGTCACTGATGCAAATGGCCAAGACCAACGCATCGCTCACTCGGCTCGCCAAGAAGGGGCTGCCGTACATCAGCGTACTCACCGATCCGACGATGGGCGGTGTGTCGGCCGGTTTCGCGTTCCTCGGAGACGTCGTGATCGCAGAACCGAAGGCGTTGATCGGCTTTGCGGGACCGCGCGTGATTGAATCGACTGTTCGTGTGACGCTGCCCGAGGGATTTCAGCGGTCCGAGTTCTTGCAAACCAAGGGTGCAGTCGACTTCATCAGCGACCGCCGCGAACTGCGTAAGACCATTGCCAGCACGCTTGCGATGCTCCTGCGCCAGCCCGCCGACGCAGTAGTCTGATGCCGAGAGGGAGCTTCTACTGGGGCGTCAGCGGCCCAGCGTCCAGGCCCATCCCATCGCATTGCCGAGCAGGATCGCCGCGACCTGCAGCAGAACGATCGCGACGAGCGGTGACAAATCGACTCCACCAATCAGCGGGATGATTCGGCGCAACGGCCGCACCAGCGGTTCAGCGAGGCGCCCGATCAGATCGAACAGCATCGAATTGGCGCCGGGCACCCACGACAGAACTGCATACACGACCAACAAAGCCGTCAGCCCCGACACCGCCAGCTGAGCGAGCCCGATGAGCGAGATCAGCGGCAAAACCGTGATATTGCCGAGGTAGCCGAACAGCAGCCACAGCAGCAAGAACTTCACTATGACCAACAGCCATGCCGCGATCGGACTGGCAATGTCCCAACGCTTGTACGACGGCACGATGCGGCGCAGCGGCATGACGATCCAGTCGGTCACCGCGAACACGAAACGCCCGAGCGGATTGCCGAAAGGCACGCGGTGGTACTGCATGTAAAGCCGCAACAGACAGGCGCCGCCGAGCAGGCCAACAATGACGTCGAGCAAAAACGAGGGGATCTGATAAAGCATGGCGCGAGGTCGTGAGCGGAATGCGATGATAACGATGCAAGGCGCATCGATGACGACACAACCCCTTCTGTTCTCCCTCCCTTTGTTCCCTCTGGGCACAGTCCTTTTTCCCGGGGGCCTGCTCCCGTTGCGAATCTTCGAGGTGCGCTACCTCGACATGATTGGCAAGTGCCACAAGGGGGGCACACCGTTCGGCGTCGTGAGCCTCAACGAGGGCAGTGAAGTCCGCAAGGCCGGTGCCGGCGCCGAGAGTTTTGCGTCGACCGGCGTGCTGGCGTCAATTCGTGAACTGACTACGCCGCAAAGCGGCTTGCTGCAGATTGAATGCGTTGGGACGCAGCGGTTTCGGGTGATCGGCACCGAGTTGCAGAAGCATGGCCTCTGGACCGCCGAAGTCGAAGCGGTGCCCGACGATCTGGCAATCGAAATCCCTGGAGACCTGCAGCACACGACCGTGGCACTGCAACGGCTGCTGAACACGTTAGAAGAGCGCGCCGCCGCCGGGGGCGAAGAAGATATCCAGTTGCCGATTGGCAAGCCGTATCGCTTCGAAGATTGCGGCTGGGTCGCCAATCGCTGGTGCGAGCTTCTGCCGGTGCAGCCTGCCGTCAAACAGCGTCTGATGGAACTCGACAGTCCCCTGATGCGACTCGAGTTGGTGAGTGATTTGCTGACGCGCACCGGCATTGTTGAATAGTTTGCTACTTTTTTCATAGCATCTGGCGCAGAGTCAACGGGCATTTCGAGCTGATTCGGAGTCGTAGCTTGGGCTAGAATTCTGGCCTTTCGCGCTGGCGCTACTGCATTTGCCACTCTTTAGCTGCGCCCTCCCCTCCCTTACGTTTTCTGCGTACCTCTGCTTCGCCTAGCCGTCGTTTTTGCTTCCCATGTCCGACCATCTGATCCCCGCCACGCCGACACCCGTCGCGCCTGCCATCGTCACCACACTCGCAGTCGACGAGAACCAGCTCATTGCCGAGCGCCGCGACAAGCTCCGCCTGATGCGAAGCGCGCAGGCCGCCGGCAAAGGCGCCGCATTCCCCAACGACTTCAAACCTTCCGACCGAGCCGCCGGCTTAATTGCAGCGCACGCCCTTACGGAGCCCGAGCCGCTCGAATCGCAAGCCGTGTCGGTGAGCGTGGCTGGCCGGATGATGCTCAAGCGCGTGATGGGCAAAGCCAGCTTTGCGACCGTGCAGGACGCTACAGGACGCATCCAGCTGTACGTGACGCGCGACGGCATCGGCGAAGAAGCGTATGCCGATTTCAAGCGTTGGGACTTGGGCGACATCATCGGCGCCGAAGGCACCATGTTCAAGACCAAGACGGGCGAGCTGTCAGTCAAAGTAAGCCGGCTGCGCATGCTGACCAAGAGCTTGCGTCCGCTGCCTGACAAGTTCCACGGCATGGCTGATCAGGAGCAGAAGTATCGCCAACGCTATGTCGACCTCATCACCGACGAGTCGGCGCGCGACCGCTTCAAGACCCGCAGCCGGGCCGTCAGTGCGTTGCGCGAGCTCATGGTGGCCAACGACTTCCTCGAAGTCGAAACGCCGATGCTGCACCCGATTCCAGGCGGCGCGAACGCAAAGCCGTTCAAGACGCATCACAACGCGCTCGACCAGGAAATGTTTCTGCGCATCGCGCCCGAGCTGTACCTGAAGCGACTGATCGTCGGTGGCTTCGAGCGGGTGTTCGAAATCAACCGGAGCTACCGCAACGAAGGCATTTCGGTGCGGCACAACCCCGAGTTCACGATGATGGAGTTCTACGCGGCGTATTGGAATTACCGCGACCTGATGGACTTCACC
Source organism: Variovorax sp. (assembly GCA_025352265.1). Lineage (GTDB taxonomy): Bacteria > Pseudomonadota > Gammaproteobacteria > Burkholderiales > Burkholderiaceae_C > Variovorax. The sequence goes on from JANXTS010000045.1 coordinate 24,450, forward strand.
GAGATGATCATCCGGACTATCGCAAAGAAGTCGGTAGGCAGCGAGCAGCTCACCTACCAGGGCAAGTCCGTCGATCTCAGCCAACCCTTCGAGCGGCTGACGATCCGCGAAGCCATCCTCAAGCACACCGATGCCGGCGCCAACGTCGACGACCCCACGTGGCTCATCAACGCGCTGCGCAAGCTGGGCTTGAGCGAAGAAAAGAACAAACTGTCGCGCCGCAGCCTGCCGAGCCTGCAAGTCATTTACTTTGAAGAGACGGTGGAAGAAAAACTCTGGCAGCCGACCTTCATCATGGAGCACCCGACCGAAATTTCGCCGCTGGCGCGCGCCAACGACGACCGCCCGGAGGTCACTGAGCGCTTCGAGCTCTACATCACAGGCCGCGAATTCGGCAACGGCTTCAGCGAATTGAATGACGCGGAAGACCAGGCCGCGCGATTCAACGCGCAGGTCGCCGCCAAGGATTCAGGCGACGACGAGGCCATGTTCTACGACCACGACTTCGTGCGCGCACTCGAGTACGGCATGCCGCCGACCGGTGGCTGCGGCATCGGCATCGACCGCTTCATGATGCTGCTTACAGATTCGCCCAGCATTCGTGACGTGATCCTTTTTCCCGCACTTCGTCGGGAATCTTGAACTCGCCAACTCTCTCCATCGGCATCGACTTCGGCACGTCCAACTCGGCGGTGTCGTGCGCGATAGGCAATGGGCCGGCACGTTTGTTGCCGATCGAAGGCGACGCAACGACGTTGCCGACCGCGCTGTTCTTCAACGCCGAAGACCGGACCACGCACTTCGGCCGCGACGCCATGGCGCACTACCTCGCCGGCACCGAGGGCCGCCTGATGCGGTCGCTGAAGAGCTTGCTCGGTAGCGCCTTGATGCAGGAAACGACTGCGGTGTACGACGGCCTGTTGAGCTTCCAGGACATCATCGCGCGTTTCCTGCACGAGCTTGGATCGCGCGCCGAAGCCGAACTCGGGCACCGCCCAGATCGCGTGGTCATCGGTCGCCCGGTGCACTTCGTCGATGACGACGACAAGCGCGACCGCAAGGCCGAAGACAGCTTGCGGCAGGCAGCGCGCTCAGCCGGTTTTCGCGATGTCGCCTTTCAGCTCGAACCGATCGCTGCCGCCTTCGACTATGAGCAGCGCGTGACGCGTGAATCGCTGGTGCTGGTAGTAGACATCGGCGGCGGCACATCGGACTTCACTATCGTGCGGGTCGGTCCCGATCGTATCGCGCGGGACGACCGCAGCGACGATGTGCTCGCTACCAGCGGTGTGCACATCGGCGGGACAGATTTCGATCAGCGCCTCAACCTGGAACGCGTGATGCCGGAGCTGGGCTTTCGCCATCTCGGGCCGGATGGGCGAGAGGTACCGAGCAAGGTGTTTTTCGACTTGTCGTCATGGCATTTGATCCACTGGCTACAGACACCAAAAGCATTGAGCCAGGCGCAGTCACTGCGGGTGAACTACAGCAATCGGCATCTGCACGAACGGCTGATGACGGTGCTCGACGAGCGCTACGGCCACCGCATCGCCAGCGAGGTCGAGCAAGCCAAGATACGCGCTTCGATCAGTGGCGAGGCGACCGACATCGATCTTTCGTTCGTGGAATCTGCGTTGCAGGCCACGCTGTCGCAGGTCGACATGGAGCAGCAGCTTGCCGCGCCGCTCGAAACGGTGGTCGCGTGCGCGCATGCCTGCGTCAAGCGGGCTGGGTTGCGCAGCAATGAGCTCGATGCGATCTACCTCACAGGCGGTTCGTCTGCGCTGCGTCCGTTTCAGCACGCGTTACGTCGCAGTTTTGCCGGCGTCCAGATGATCGAAGGCGACCTGTTCGGTGGCGTCGCTGCCGGCCTGGCCTATGCGGCGCGAGCGCGCCAGCGAGCGCCTCAAGCGAGATGAAGGCGGGATGAAATACCTTGCGGGCTGTTCGCCCGGCGTGCTGGCCCAAGTCCAGCAACGCTTGGACGATGCAAGCCTGGGCACCTTGCTGCTGCAGCGCTACCCGTCTGTGCACGAGGTGCGCACCGACCGCGCACTCTACGACTACGTGACCAATCTCAAAAGCGAGTTCATGCGCAAGGCAGAACCGCTGTCCAAGGTTGCGTTCGACAACAAGCTGCACGTCATTCGCAACGCGCTCGGCACGCACACCACCATCTCGCGCGTGCAGGGCGGCAAGCTCAAAGCCAAGCGCGAAATTCGGGTGTCGAGCCTCTTCAAGGAAGTGCCGATCGAGTGGTTGCGGATGATCGTCGTGCACGAACTCGCGCACATGAAAGAGCGGGATCACGATAAGGCGTTCTACGCGCTGTGCACGCACATGGAGCCCGATTACCACCGGCTGGAACTCGATCTGCGGCTGTACTTGACGCACCTGGACGCGGGTGGACCGCGCCTATGGTTGTCCGGCGCCTGACCTCAGACCGCGCCAGCGATCAAGTCGAGCGCGCGCAGGTAGCTTGAAGAGCTGGTGAGTAAGCCCCACTGCAGCGACGGCGTCGTCGGTAGCAGCGCACGCCGCCGCGCTTCTCCGACAGCGCTCGCCTGCCAGCGACCATCCCTTTGCGCAGCGGTCATGCCGTCCAACAATTCATCCAGGGGCGCGCCGGTGCCGACACTTTGATTGCACAGCAGCGCCAGGTCGCAGCCCGCACCGAGCGCGGCCAATGCAGCGTCGACATAGTTCAGCAGTTCGCCATCGATCCGGCGCGCCGCTTCCATGCTCAGGTCGTCGCTGAAGACTGCACCGTCGAAGCCGAACCGCCCGCGCAGGATGTCCTGCAACCACTTCGCAGAAAAGCCGGCAGGGCGGGCGTCGACCTTCGGATAGATGACGTGCGCCGGCATCACGGCAGTGAGTGCACCACCGAGCCAATCGAAAGGCCGCGCATCGTCGGCGAGGATCGCCTTCAAACTGCGTCGATCAATCGGCATCGCCACATGCGAGTCCGCCTTGACGAAGCCGTGCCCTGGAAAATGCTTGCCGCAGTTGGCCATGCCGGCCTGCAACATGCCATGCATCAGGCTCTTGGCGAGCAGCGCCACCACGCGCGGGTCGCGATGAAAACTGCGGTCGCCGATGACGCTGCTTTCGCCGTAGTCGAGATCGAGCACCGGTGAAAAACTGAAGTCGACACCGCATGCGCGCAGCTCGCTCGCCAGCACGTAACCAACAGCCGTTGCTTGCCGCGTGGCCTGCATCGGGTCGCGCATCCATGCTTCACCCAGCGAGCGCATCGATGGCAGGCGAGTAAAGCCGTCCGTTCGAAAGCGCTGCACGCGACCGCCTTCGTGGTCGACGCAGATCAACAGGTCGGGCCGGAGCGCCTTGATGTCTGCGTTGAGCGCGGTGAGCTGCGCCCGGTCATGCCAGTTGCGCGCGAAATGGATGACGCCGCCAACGAGCGGGTCGGCGAGTCGGCGACGATCGGCTGCGGTCAGCTCGGTACCGGCCACGTCGATGATGAGTGGGGAATGGATAACGTCGGTCATGCTTTCTCCACGACGACGAAGCTCGCGGCGTAATCGGTTTCGTCGGTGACGGTGACATGGGCGGTGAGCCCCTCGGCCTCGAACCAGTCCTTGAGCCCGCCGTGCAACACGATCACCGGCTTGCCACTGAGCAGGTTGGCAATCTCGCAAAGGCGCCAGCTCATCGGCATGCGCATGCCGGTACCGATGGCCTTGCTGAACGCCTCCTTGGCGGAAAAGCGGGTTGCTAGGTAACTGATGCCGCGCTTGGGCCAGCGCTTGCTTCGCCCTTGCCAGATAGCGAATTCAGCATCGCTCAGAACGCGGCGGGCAAAGCGTTCGCCCTGCCGCTCATAGGTGGCCGCGATGCGGCGCACATCGCAAATGTCGGTGCCGATGCCGTAGATCACAAAGAGCCGACGCTCACTTCGCCTCGGCGATGCAGCGCAGGTACTCCTGCGTGGCGGTCGAGTAGCCGAGTTCGAGGGCGTCGGCGACGAAGGCATGGCCGATCGACACCTCGCGCACACCGCGCACCGCACGCAGAAAGTCGGTCAGGTTGTCGCGGTTCAGATCGTGACCGGCATTCACTTCGAGTCCCACGGCCTGCGCTGCACGCGCCGCATCGACATAAAGCTGCAACACACCGGCCGCGCGCGAGGTGCCACGCGCAGCCGCATAGCCTTCGGTGTAGAGCTCGACGCGGTCAGCGCCGAGCGCCCTGGCCGCCGCCATCATGTCCGGCTCGGGGTCCATGAATAGGCTGACGCGCACGCCGAGTGCCTTGGCTTCTTCGACCAATGGACGAAGGCGATCGGCATCTTCAGGGAATACCCAACCGTGATCGCTGGTCGATTGGGTTTCGCTGTCGGGCACGAAGGTCGCCTGGTGCGGCCGCTGCTCGCGCACGAAATCCATCAGGTTGTGAAAAGGGTTGCCTTCGATATTGAATTCGACATCTGGCCAGTCTCTCGTGAGCAGTGCCGACAGGTCATACACGTCTTGCGCGCGGATGTGTCGCGCGTCGGGGCGGGGATGCACCGTGATTCCGCCGGCGCCGGCATCCATGCACATCGACGCGGCGAACAGCACGCTTGGAATGCCGAGCTCTCGCGTGTTGCGCACCAGCGCGACCTTGTTGAGGTTGACCGAAAGGGCCGTCGTCTTTGAAAGCGTGGTCATAGATAGAAATCCGGAATCCAGGATCGATTCGATCAGAGGGCTTGCAGGTCTCGCATCATCTGGCGTGTGCGCAGGGTGGCCACGCCGCAATGGTAGTTGAGCAAGACGCGCAATTGGCCACGCAATGCGGCGTTGCTGCCGACATTGAGCGTCGCAATGCGCCGAAGGGTGGCAGTGAATGGCGTGTGATCGTCCAGCGCCGCTTGCAGCGTTTGCCATTCGGCGCCGGTCAACGCGGCATCTTGTATTTCGGCCTGACGCAGTCCGGCCTCGAAAACCAGCGTGTAACGCAGGTCGGGCGCGAGCGGCGACAGTGTCATTGTCTGAGCGTCGAGCGCGGGCAGCAGGCCGACCTCGCGCAACAACAGCAGTTCGAAGGCCCGCAGCGCAGCAGCCTGGGTTGCAGCCTGAGCGCCCGCATGCTCGCCGGCAAGAACCTCGACGACCCCGGCGTATGAGTCGAAAAGCGATCCGTGTGCATCGTCGCGTGCCAGCAGGCGCAGCAAAAGCTCGTTTATGTACAAACCGGACAGCAGCGACTCGCCGGTCGGCATGACATGTCCACCAACCCACTCGGCGCCCTTGAGGGCCCGGATTTCAGCATCACCGCCGTAGTTCAACAAAAGCGGCTGCAACGGCAGAAGCACCGGTCGAAAGTTGGAACTTGGCCGTTTCGCGCCCTTGGCAACCAGTGCGATCCGGCCATGGTGCCGGGTGAAAACTTCAAGAATCAGACTCGACTCGCTCCAGTCGTAGCGATGGAGGACATAAGCCGGCTCGTGAGAAACTCGATGCCCTGTCGCCATCCTTTACTCGTAGCCGAACGACCGCACACGAGCCTCGTCATCGGCCCAGCCGGAGCGCACCTTGACCCAAAGTTCAATGAACACCTTGGCGTCGGCCAGCCTCTCGAGTTCGACGCGAGTTTCCATGCCGATGCGCTTGATACGCTCGCCTTTGTCGCCGATGACCATCGCCTTGTGCCCGTCGCGCTCCACCACGATGGTCGCGGCGATGCGCAGCAATCGTTTTTGACCCTTGCGCTGCGGCGGCTCTTCTTCGAACTTATCGATGATCACGGTCGAGGTATAGGGCAGTTCGTCGCCGGTGAGGCGGAACAGCTTTTCACGGACCAATTCGCCCGCCAGAAATTTTTCGCTGCGATCTGTGAGTTCGTCTTCGGCGTAGAACCACGGCTGTTCCGGCAGGAATTTTTCGCAGATGGCGAACAAGCGCTCGACATCTTTGGCGCTTTTGGCCGACATCGGCACGAACTCGGCAAATGCATGTTTTGACTGCATCGCCTGCAGCCAAGGCGCGATGTCGCCGCGGCGATGGATGTTGTCCAGCTTGTTAGCAATCAGCAGTGTGGGGATGTCTTTTGCCAACAGTGCCAACACGCGCGCATCCGCCGGCGTGAAACTGCCAGCCTCGACCACGAACAGGATCAGGTCGACATCGGCTACGGCGCCCAGCACGGTTTTGTTGAGCGACTTGTTCAGTGCGTTGGCGTGCAGCGTCTGAAAGCCAGGGGTGTCGACGAAGACAAACTGCGTCGCGCCCACCGTGCGCATTCCAGTGATGCGATGCCGCGTGGTCTGCGCCTTGCGCGAGGTGATGCTGATCTTTTGTCCGACAAGCGCGTTGAGCAGAGTCGACTTGCCGACATTGGGCTTGCCGACGATGGCGATCAGGCCGCAGTGGCGCGGGCCTTCGGCGGTCGGCGGAGCGACCGAAAGACCGATGGCATGCGAGTCGTCCGCGTCGACGTCGTCTTCGGGCTCGACAGGGTCGGTTGTGGGTTGGGTCGGATCAGTCAGATCGGTATTGGTCATGCAGCTTTCGTGCTTCGTGCTTTGAGTTTGATCAGCATCGCGGCAGCAGCCGCTTGCTCGCCAGCGCGACGCGAGCCGCCGATGCCGCGTTCGGTCAGGCCCAGTTCTTCCACCGCGCATTCGACGTCGAACGTTTGTTTGTGAGCCGCGCCCACGGTGCCTGCCACGCGGTATGCAGGCAGCTTCATTTTGTGGCCCTGCAGCCATTCCTGCAATTCGGTCTTCGCGTCTTTGCCGACCGCGTCCATGCGCGGATTGATCTCGATGGACTCAAAGAGCCGATGGACCAGTGCCTGAGCAGCCGGATACCCAGCGTCGAGATACACCGCGCCGATCAACGCTTCCAGTCCATCCGCCAGGATCGACGGGCGCGTCGATCCGCCCGAGCGTGACTCGCCTTCACCGAGCCGCAGTAAAGGCGCGAAGCCGAGTTTTATAGCTAACTGATGAAGCGTTTCCTGCTTGACCAAATTGGCACGAACGCGCGAAAGATCACCTTCAGGCAAGCCTGCCAGCTTCACGTAAAGAAGATGTGCAACCGCCAGATTCAGCACCGAGTCACCTAGAAACTCGAGGCGTTCGTTGTGGTCCGACGAAAAACTGCGATGCGTGAGCGCGAGCTGTAGCAGGCGCGCGTCGACGAAGGTGTGCTGGAGGCGCACTTGCAGCGCCAGATGGCCACCGTCCGCTTTGAGCGGCAGCGCGTCGGGCAAGGTCTTCTGCGGCGTTTTCAGCGCGATTGACCTTTGTATCGCATGAGAAGCACGGCGGGGCCGAACAACGGAATTTCACGCTCATAGGAATACGAAACGACCACTTTATCGCCATCTTTCTTGACGTCGAGATCCTTGCCGCTGAGCTTGAAATCGTCGATGGCCTGCGAACGATCGAAGATGGCGCGAACCTCGGGCACCGTATTACCTTCCTTGGCCTTGTTCGCTGCCTTGTCGATGGCCTGGTATTCGATAAGAGTCGGAATCACCTGCGCGACGACGACGCCGACGCACGCCAGCACGATGGCCACGAACAGCAGTCCGATGAACGAAATACCGCGCTGCTTGAATTGACCAGTCTTCATGTCCTCTAACCCCTCGTATGGATGAATTTAATTATTGGAACGCACCTATGCGTTTGAGATTGCCGAAATTCATCCAGATAAAGAACGCTTTTCCAACGATATTCTTGTCGGGAACGAAGCCCCAATAGCGCGAATCGAGCGAGTTGTCGCGGTTGTCGCCCATCATGAAATAGTGGCCCTCCGGTACCTTGCACACCACGCCGTCGACACTGTAACGACAATTTTCACGGTTGGGGAAGGTCATGATCTCCGCCTCCGACAGACCGGCCCTGCGGCTGTCGTCGTTCAACAAGTAGTGCTGCCGGCCTAGTAGGTCCTCTTTGTATTCCTTCAGGTAGCGCATGGCTTCCTCGTCGAAATACTCGGGCACTGCATCCTTGCTTACCGGCTTGCCGTTGATGGTCAACTTCTTGTTCAGGTAAGCGACCTCGTCTCCCGGCAGGCCGACCACCCGCTTGATGTAGTCGAGGCTCGGTTGCGGTGGATAACGGAACACCATCACGTCGCCACGCGCTGGCGGCGTGCCATCGGTGAGCTTGGTGTTGATGACCGGCAACCTGAAGCCGTAGGTGAACTTGTTGACTAGTATTAGGTCGCCGGTGAGCAGCGTCGGCATCATCGAGCCCGAAGGTATCTTGAACGGCTCGAACAAGAACGAGCGCAACAGGAACACGACCAAGATCACCGGAAACAGCCCAGCGGTCCAGTCGAGCCACCACGGCTGCATAAGCAGCCGCTCCCGCGCCTTGACATCGACCGTGTCGACTTGCGTTATGCCCTTTCCGGCCAGCCGTGCGTTGCGCTCGGCCAAGGACGTTTCAATGGCTTCGACAGCGCCGCGGCGCTTGGGTAAAAAATAGAAGCGTTCGGCTAGCCAGTAAAGACCAGTGACAGCGGTCGCCAGGAAAAGCAACAGCGCGAAATTACCTTCAACGGAGCCGAAATACCAGGCGCCGATGTAGCCTGCAAAAGTCGCGAGGATCAGGGAAGTGAGGAGTGCCATAGTGGTTAGTCTTCGACCTGCAGGATCGCCAGAAATGCCTCTTGGGGAACCTCGACCGAACCGATCTGCTTCATTCTTTTTTTGCCCGCTTTCTGCTTCTCGAGCAGTTTCTTTTTGCGGGAAATATCGCCGCCGTAGCACTTGGCCAGGACGTTCTTTCGGAGCGCCTTGATTGTCTCACGCGCGATGATGGTGACTCCGATGGCAGCCTGGATCGCAACGTCGAACATCTGGCGAGAAATGATCTCACGCATCTTGGACACCACCGCGCGGCCACGGTACTGAGACTGGCTACGGTGCACGATGATCGACAGCGCGTCGACGCGCTCGCCGTTCAGCAGGATGTCTACCTTGACGACGTCCGACGCTCGGTATTCCTTGAACTCGTAGTCCATGGATGCGTAGCCGCGGCTCACCGATTTCAGCTTGTCGAAGAAGTCGAGCACGATCTCGCCGAGGGGCATTTCGTAGGTCAGCATGACCTGCCGCCCGTGGTACGCCATGTTCATCTGCACGCCGCGCTTCTGGTTGGCCAGTGTCATCACTGAGCCGACGTATTCTTGAGGCATGTACAGATGTACCGTAACGATCGGCTCGCGAATCTCCGACATTCGGCCGACGTCAGGCATCTTCGATGGGTTCTCGACCATGATGACTTCGCCATCGTTGCGCACTACTTGGTAGACCACGCTCGGCGCAGTCGTGATCATGTCCTGATCGAATTCGCGCTCAAGGCGTTCTTGCACAATTTCCATGTGTAGCAAGCCGAGGAAGCCGCAACGAAAACCGAAACCGAGCGCCTGGCTCACCTCGGGCTCGTAACGCAGCGACGAATCGTTGAGCTTCAATTTCTCAAGCGCGTCACGCAGCGATTCGTACTCGCTCGCTTCCGTCGGGTACAAACCCGCGAAGACCTGCGGCTGAATTTCCTTGAAGCCTGGCAGCGCTTCAGTGGCCGTGGCGGCCGCCCCGCCCGTGCCGGGCTTGATGAGTGTGACGGTGTCACCGACCTTCGCGGCCTGCAGTTCCTTGATGCCCGCGATGATGAAGCCGACCTCGCCCGCTTCGAGTGACTGCCGCACCTCGGTTGCCGGAGTGAAAACGCCCAGGCTATCGGCGTTGTAGCTGGCGCCCGAAGCCATCATCTTGATGCGCTCGCCCTTGACAAGTCGGCCATCCACGACGCGCACCAACATCACGACACCGACGTAGGCGTCGAACCAACTGTCGACGATCATCGCGCGCAACGGGCCATCGGGATTACCACGCGGTGCAGGCATCCTCTTCACGACCGTTTCAAGGATTTCGTCGATGCCCATGCCGGTCTTGGCCGAGCAGGGAATCGCATCGGTTGCATCGATGCCGATCACGTCTTCGATTTCCGTACGCGCGTTGTCGGGGTCCGCGTTTGGCAAGTCCATCTTGTTGAGCACCGGCACTACTTCAACGCCGAGGTCTAGCGCGGTATAGCAATTGGCGACGGTCTGTGCTTCGACGCCTTGTGATGCATCGACAACGAGCAGAGCACCTTCGCATGCAGACAACGAACGACTCACTTCGTATGAGAAGTCGACGTGACCCGGTGTGTCGATCAAGTTGAGGTTGTAGACCTGTCCATCAAGCGCTTTGTAGTGAAGCGCGGCGGTCTGTGCCTTGATGGTTATCCCACGCTCTTTCTCGATGTCCATCGAGTCCAAAACCTGTGCCTGCATATCTCGCTCTGCCAAACCGCCGCAGCGTTGAATCAAGCGGTCCGCGAGCGTCGATTTACCGTGATCGATGTGAGCAATGATCGAAAAGTTTCTGATGTGATTCATCAACGGGGACGCTTAAGTACTTGAATTGGCTCGTGCGCAGAAGGCGACAGGCAAGAAAAAAGGGCGCGTCTTCCGGAGACGCGCCCTGAACCAACAAGCAATGGCAACTGCAGTAGTTGGAACTTCATTGTAGGCAGAAAGGGGAGTACGCACATCCAGGAACCCGGTCCAAAAAGGTCGTTGCAGGTCAGCAACATGAAAGTTATAAACAGCTTATCAACAACAACAGTGGATCACTCACTGGACAACTTGTGGGCGATCTGTGGACCGACGGTGGACTGTTGTGTTGAATCCCGCATGGTGAATCCTGCAGCTTTGCTTATGCACCAATGGGCTTTTGTCGACGCTCCATTCTACCGAATTCGGTTCTTAGCCCTTTTGCAAGTTAGTCACCGCCAACAGCGCCGGAATTTTTTCGGTCGAAAAAATCTTTGTTACCGGCTTTGTTTTCGTTTCAAACAAGCCTCAAAACGACTCCAAACCCGACTGTGCGGTAGGGCCACTTGACGCCCCGACCAACGACGGCGTCGGATCAGCGACTCGGTCGAATCACTGCGTATTGCGCCCAATCGCCACGGCGCACCAGCAACGTCAGAGATTTTGACCGGTCGGCTTTTCCAATAGCGTTTTCAAACTCCTGCACGCTGCCAACCTCGGCATTTCCCACAGCCAGAACGACATCGCCTTCTTTAAGCCCGGCCCGCGCCGCGCCTTCAGTGGCTGCGTCGATCTTCACGCCGCCCTTGAGCTTCAGTTCTTTCTTTTGCGCATCGCCGAGTTCACTCACCGCTAGCCCGAGCGATTTGGCCGCTGCTGAAGTGGGTGCGGCTTTTGGTGCGGGCTCTTCCTTGTCGGATGCACGTTTGGCAGGCTTGTCGGGTTCGATCTCTGCGATCGTGACAGTGAGGTCTTTCGAGCTGCCCCGACGAAACACCGTCAGCGTACTTTTCGTGCCGGGCTTGGTGTTGCCCACCAGGCGCGGCAAGTCGCTTGGCTTGTCGATGGCCTTGCCATCGAACTTGGTGATGATGTCACCAGGCTCGACGCCCGCCTTCTCACCCGGAGAGGCGGCTTCGACACTGCGCACCAGTGCACCCTGTGCCTTTCCCAGCCCGATGGATTCAGCCACGTCCTTGCTGACCTGATCGATCTGCACGCCAATGCGACCGCGCGACACACGCCCCGAGCTCCGCAGCTGCTCGCTCACGCGAATGGCTTCGTCGATGGGGATCGCAAAAGAGATGCCCATGAAACCGCCAGAACGTGAATAGATCTGGCTGTTGATGCCCACGACTTCACCACGCATGTTGATGAGCGGTCCACCAGAGTTGCCCGGGTTAATGGCCACATCGGTCTGAATGAACGGTAGGTAGTCACCCGTATCGCGCTGCTTGGCGCTGACGATGCCAGCCGTAACCGTGTTCTCAAGACCGAACGGGGAACCGATAGCCATCACCCATTCCCCGACCCGGAGTTTGGAGATATCGCCGACCTTGACCGCCGGCAGACCGGTCGCTTCGATCTTGACCACCGCCACGTCGGAGCGTTTGTCTGCGCCGATGAGCTTCGCTTTGAACTCGCGCTTGTCGGGCAAGGTGACCATTACTTCCGACGCGTCTTCGACCACATGTGCGTTGGTCATGACATAGCCGTCTGCCGTGAGGATGAAGCCCGAACCCACACCACGTGGTCGGTCTTCTTCAGGGACCGGCTGCTGCGGCCGATTGGGCTTGGGTGCGCCACGCGGCGTACCGCCGGGGGCACCTGGGGCACCGGGAGGGGGTTGCCCGAAGAAGCGGCGAAATAACTCCTGCATCTCTTCGTCCATCTCGCCGTTGCCAGCGCGCTGTGCGACTTTTTCGATCGTGCGGATGTTGACAACTGAAGGCCCGACCTGGTCGACGAGGTCGGTGAAATCCGGCAGCGTGCGCGTCTGCGCATGGACCGCGGTGACAGACACAAACGATCCGACAGCGGCGGCCAACAACATGGTGCAAGCGAACAACGAGGCGCGGAGTTCTTTGCCCTCGGCGTGAAACAACATCATCGAATTTCTTTCAGTAGAGAACAGCTGAACAATGCTGCGAATCGAACGCTACCAGTTTGGTCCAATGCAGTAGAGCAAGGGGAGATCGCCCGGCAATTCAGCGAATGCGGGCCAAGCTCTGCGCAAAGGCATCGAGCGTTTGCGGCGGGACCTCGCCGACCACCGTGAGCCACCAGTCACCGCCCTTGTCGACCAGACGACGGGTCATCGTGTAAGTGGCGCCGAGCATCAACAAAACTTCCTGCGGCTGACGCTGCGCGTCGTAAGGCTCGATAAAAAGCGAAACGGAGGCAAGGCCGTCGGAGAAAGTCCACTGCACCGTGCGCTCGCGTGCGCCGGCGCCACCCATGGCCCGCCGGTAGCAACTCGTAGGCTTGAAGCCTGCAACGGGAGTCTTAAGTGACCAGCCTTCTGACGTCGACGTGGTGCGCTCGAGTTCGGACTTCTCGACGCGATAGCCCGCCGTACTCTGCATCATTTGCGATAGAGCGTGCGCCTTGACGGGCGCGTCGAGCTGCAACTCCGAAAACGCCGACTGCTCGACGACTTTTCCGTCGCCGTCGACGGTCTGCAATTTGACGACCAAGCCGGACCGGTGCTCACTCCATATCCGATAACCGAAGCGGAGGCTGTCGCGTGGCGCCAGACTAACGACATCGGTGTCGAAACCTGCGACCCGATCGTGTCCCAGTATCCGCACGCCATAAAAGTCGGCGATCGACGAATCGGGTGCTCCGAGCAGATTGGGAAACAACTCCAAGCTTTCGCGCTTCTCGCTCTTCACGACTTTGGTGTCGGGGAAAAAAGTCATCACGTGGTCGTTGCGCCGGAAAGTGGACCGCGCTGGCCCGGTCAGTGCCTCGACGCGCTCCAACTGCAGATCGCCCTCGCATGCGTGCCAAATGCGCGCGCTCGAAAGATTGCCCGCCGCGGCCGACACCACGAAGGTGCCCACGTAGCTCCGCTCGCGTGACGCCGTGTGCATACGTTGCAGCCACTCCACGACACCAAAGCTCGCAAGGTTCGGCACCTCGCCGACAGGCGCTCGCAGTATCGGCTTCTTCGGAGCCGGTTCGCTGCGCAGTTGCGCCATCGCGAACTGCGTCACGCACAGCGCAGCGAACACGACCACGAGCCTGCGTGCGGGAATCGGCATCGAAAGATTCATCAGTTCGATCGACTTCCGGGGTCAGCGCGAAGGCGCTTCGAAAGTCGCGTTGCGCAGGAAGCCCGAAGGCATTTGCGATGCGCCGCCGGCTTGGCGATGCGCCTCGAGCAGTTCGTCCAGCCGCGGGTCGCGCAACATCACTTGAGGATTGCCGTTGCCGACCATCACCCGGGTAGAAAAGAGAGGGGTCAGGCTCGGTGACGGCACAGCCGTCGTGGTGGCCATATTGGCGACCGCCACGACAGGTGCGGTCTGGCTTCGCTGTTGCTGCTGTGCAAGTTGCGGACCGGCTGGCGTGATGTTCGTCCCGACCCAGCTCCATCCGATCGCAGCCGCGGCGGCCAGCGAAGCCGCACCAGCGACCAGCTTCCAGCGGAACGCCGGCTCGTTAGCAGCTTCGATCCGATTCGGAAGATGCGTTTGAACTTGCATCGGCATCGGCATCGGCATCGGCATCGGCATCGGCAGGGCGATTGGACGCTGCGCGGGGGTTGTCAAGACGATCCGGTCTTGGGACAGCCGTTGCTGAAATCGGGCCAGAAACATTGTGCTGTCACTACATGGCGCGTGCGTTCCGGCGCGCAGCACGTCGCCGACGAGGTGGTAGCTCTGCCAGGCCGTGCGCAAATCACTTTCCGCCGCAAGCCGGGATACGACGGCGGTGAACTCGTCGCCTTGCAACTCACCGTCGGCAAGAGCGGAAATTTGTTCGAGGACTGTCTTTGACTGGTTCATTTCATTCACCTGCTTACCAACGCTTGCCAGACTGGTTGTCCAGCATGGGTTTAACCCGGGCCGATATGGCCTCTCGAGCCCGAAAAATCCTTGAACGCACCGTGCCGATGGGGCAATTCATGACCTCGGCAATCTCTTCGTAGCTCATGCCTTCGATCTCGCGCAGAGTGACCGCCTGGCGCAGTTCGGCTGGAAGCGCTTCCATCGCAGCCTCGACAGCTCTGGCAATTTCAGCGGCCGCCAAGATGGTTTCGGGGGTGTCGTCGCTGATTGGTTCGTTTCCGGGGCGGTAAGTTTCATCGTCGTCGTCGGAACGGGGACGCAATGCACTTTCAGAGATGGTCGGATCGCGTTTCATGTCGACCAGAGCCTTCTTGGCGGTATTGACGGCGATTCGATAGAGCCAGGTGTAAAACTGCGCGTCGCCCCGAAACTGGTGCAGAGCGCGATACGCCCGGATGAAAGTTTCCTGTGCGATGTCTTCGACCAGATCGACATCGCGCACCATGCGGCCGATCAACCGTTCTATGCGCCGCTGGTACTTGATGACCAGCAGTTCGAAGGCCTTTTGGTCGCCCGCTAACGTGCGCTGGACGAGTTGAAAGTCGACTTCGCCGGGTTTGGGGGCGGCGGCTTCATCGACTGCGCCATCCGTCGCAGCAAGGACAGAAGAAATGGGCGTAACGGCTGGCGGAGTTTCGCTCATGGCGATGCGACCACCGTTCCGGCGGGGTCGGCTACGGTAGACGGCGTTGCAGACGCAACACCCGACAACGCGCCCGAGTGAACCGCGCGACGCAGATCTTGCCAACGCTCGGGCCGAGCCCGTCGCTCGAGCCACAGCCAGCGCGCGCGCTGGGATGGCTCTTCGAGTCGCACCAACAAAAGGGATTGCAGATCCAGAAGAACGACGATTCGGGCCAGTTTGCGCGATGCCATTCCGGAAAGCGACCAATCCTGACCGTCAAAAACGAGGTCGACGGCCAGTGCGGACCCCAGCGTTCGGCGCGCAACCATCGCAGCCAGAGTCACAACGCCCAGGATCAACGCCTGCCGCCAACCGACATGACCGAACTGAAAACTCGCCGCGCCGGCGCAACAAGCGCCGGCAACCCAGAGCATGACCAAGAGCCGATTCGCATCGCGCGAGCGCCCCACCGGGTAGCTCACCGAGGGGGCACTGTGCATCGGAGGGTGGCGCTCAAACGCGCTTGAACACCAGCGTGCCGTTGGTGCCGCCGAAGCCGAAGTTGTTTTTGACGGCCACGTCGATCTTCATGTCCCGCGCTTCGTTGGCACAGTAGTCCAGGTCGCACTCCGGGTCCGGGTTGAAGATGTTGATGGTCGGTGGGCTTTTTTGATGGTGCAGCGCGAGCACTGTAAAAACCGATTCGATGCCTCCGGCACCGCCCAGCAAATGGCCTGTCATTGACTTGGTCGAGTTCACGACCAGCTTTTTGGCATGCGCACCAAAAGCATTCTTGATGGCGTTGGTTTCGTTGACGTCACCGATTTGCGTGGACGTCCCATGCGCGTTCAGATACTGCACTTCATCGGCATTCACTCCCGCGTTGGCCAGCGCCATAGCCATCGAGCGGCGCGGGCCGTCGACGCTCGGCGCAGTCATGTGATAGGCGTCCGCGCTCATACCGAAACCCGAAATCTCGGCATATATTTTGGCGCCCCGCGCCTTGGCATGCTCGTACTCCTCAAGCACCACGACGCCGGCGCCCTCGCCCAATACGAAGCCGTCTCGGTCTTTATCCCAGGGGCGCGATGCCGTCTTAGGATCTTCGTTGCGCGTCGAAAGTGCACGCGCGGCCGCAAAGCCGCCGATGCCGAGGGGCGACACCGTCGCCTCGGAACCCCCTGCCACCATGACATCGGCGTCACCGTACTCGATCATTCGAGCCGATAGACCGATGGCATGAAGGCCCGTGGTGCAAGCCGTGACGACTGCAATGTTCGGACCCTGGAACCCATACTTGATAGACACGTGACCGGAGATCATGTTGATGATCGACGCAGGCACGAAGAACGG
This sequence comes from Variovorax sp., assembly GCA_025352265.1. Taxonomy (GTDB): domain Bacteria; phylum Pseudomonadota; class Gammaproteobacteria; order Burkholderiales; family Burkholderiaceae_C; genus Variovorax. The sequence goes on from JANXTS010000045.1 coordinate 40,847, forward strand.
CGACACACGACGTGGGCCGCGGTTCACCAGCTCGGCATGCGTGGCCTCGATCATCGGCAACCCGCCAATGCCCGATCCGATATTGCATCCGATGCGCGTGGCTTCTTCGGGCTCCAGTGCATCACCGGTTTTGAGACCGCTGTCTTGGACCGCCTGCATGGCTGCCGCCATTCCCAGGTGAATGAAACGGTCCATGTGACGCGCTTCTTTCTCCGAGATGTATTTCGTGATGTCGAAGCCCTTCACTTCGCCGGCAAACTTGCAGGCAAAGGGACTGGCATCGAAGGATGTAATGGTATCGATGCCCGAATTGCCGGCCAACAGATTGGTCCAGGATTCGGCCACCGTATTTCCGACAGGAGCGATGCAACCGAGTCCGGTCACGACGACGCGGCGTTTGGTCATGCCGGCAAACCTTTCTGGGAGCGTCGGGCCGGGCACATGCCCTCGGCCCAACCGGCCGTTCAGGCCTTTTGATTCTTGGATGCGTAGTCGACAGCGTTTTGAACCGTCGTGATCTTTTCTGCGTCTTCGTCAGGGATCTCGATGCCGAATTCGTCTTCGAGTGCCATCACGAGTTCGACCGTGTCGAGCGAGTCAGCGCCAAGGTCTGCCACGAAAGATTTTTCGTTGGTGACCTGGGACTCTTCCACGCCGAGTTGTTCGGCAATGATTTTTTTGACACGTGCTTCGATATCGCTCATTTGGTTCCCTCTGGGGGTTGTAAGTAAATAGTGGATTTTAGCCGGGCGGATTGTGGCATTTGCCGCACCGCCCTGACCGGGAAAGATTGCGCCGGACGGCTACATGTGCATACCGCCGTTGACGTGCAGTTCTTGCCCCGTCACATAGGCTGCCTGCGGCGAAGCAAGGTAGGCGACTGCATGTGCGATGTCTGCGGGCTTGCCCAGATGTCCCAATGGGATTTGCAACAGCAGCGCTTGCTGCTGGGCAGGCGGCAAGCCAGCTGTCATGTCGGTCTCGATAAAGCCGGGCGCAACGCAGTTGACGGTGATGTTACGGCTGCCCAGTTCGCGCGCCAGTGCACGCGTCATGCCCGCCACACCCGCCTTGGCCGCCGCGTAGTTGGCCTGGCCTGCATTGCCGGATGCACCCACCACGCTGGTGATGCTGATGATGCGCCCATATCGCTGCTTCATCATTGGACGAATGACTGCGCGCGAGAGCCGAAACACCGCTTTCAGATTGGTGTCGAGAACGGCATCCCAGTCATCGTCTTTCATGCGCATCGCTAAATTATCTCGCGTTACACCAGCGTTGTTCACCAGGACGTGGATGGCTCCAAAGGCTTTTACGATCTCGTCGATCAGCGCCTCGACGGCCGGACCATCGTTAACGTCAAGCGAACGCCCGCGACCGTCGAAAGCATTCAGCGTCGAAGTAATTTTGGCCGCGCCATCGTCGGTGGTCGCAGTACCGATAACCTTCAACCCACGCTGCGCGAGTTCTAGCGCGATGGCCGCACCGATGCCGCGCGACGCGCCGGTGACCAGGGCAACCTGGCCTTCGAATCTTGGAGTGCTCATATAAAAGAGAAGTGCTGCCGACGGGCCTGCTGTACCAGCCGGTCAGTAAACAAGCGAAGTTTTAGTTTCAGCGAGCGTCGCCGGGTCGTACAAAAACCCTGAGATGACCTCGGGCGCGATGCGCTTAGCCATGCCGGCCAGCACCCTTCCCGGGCCGCATTCGATGATGGCGCCGACGCCGCGTGCTTTCAAGGCCTGCACGGTTTCGACCCAACGAACGGGACCGGCGGCTTGGCGCACCAGCGCGTCGCGAATGCGATCGGCGTCGGTTTCGACACATACATCGATGTTGTTAAGCACCGGGATTTGCGGCACGGCGAGGGACACTGTCGCGAGCTTGGCGCGAAGCGCTTCTGCCGCGGGCCTCATCAGGCTTGAATGAAAAGGAGCCGAGACCGGCAGCAGCAGCGCGCGCTTGGCGCCGTTAGCCTTAAGCAACTCACAGGCCTTGTCGACTGCAGCTTTGCTGCCGGCAATTACCGTCTGCGTCGGGTCGTTGAAGTTCACGGCTTCGACGATTTCGGCGCTGCGAGGGCCAAAGGTCGCCGTCGCTTCGGCGCAACCTGCGATGACTTTTGCGCTCTCCATGCCGAGCACCGCGGCCATAGCGCCGGCTCCCACGGGTACAGCCTTCTGCATTGCGTCGGCACGAAAACGAACCAGCGGTGCGGCTTGAGCCAACGTCAATACACCGGCTGCAACGAGTGCGGAATATTCGCCGAGCGAGTGACCCGCCACTACGGAAGGCAACGCACCGCCTTCGGAACGCCATGCACGCCACGCAGCCACCCCTGCAACCAACATCACGGGTTGCGTGTTGGTGGTGAGTGCAAGCGCCTCTTTCGAGCCATGCTTAATCAGTGCTGCAATGTCCTCGTCCAAGGCGTCGGACGCTTCACGAACGGCTTCGATCACCGCAGGATGGTCGCCCCAGCCGTCGAGCATAGCCACCGCCTGAGATCCCTGACCTGGAAAAACAAAAGCAAAAGATGTCATATTTTTATGTCTCCGGCGAGCTTCGGCACGCTAGAACTTCAGCAGCACAGCGCCCCACGTGAACCCGCCGCCAACGCCTTCGAGCATGACCGTGTCGTTCTTCTTGACCTTTCCCGAGCGCACAGCTTCGTCGAGCGCCAAAGGAATCGAAGCAGCCGAGGTGTTGCCGTGCTCGTGCACGGTAACGATCAGTTTTTCGAGCGGCAACTTGAGCTTTTTTGCCGTGCCTTCCATGATCCGAATGTTGGCCTGGTGCGGGATCAGCCAATCGATATCGGCCTCGGTTTTCCCCGCTTTTGCAAGCGTGGTGCGTGCCGCGTCTTCCAAAACGCGCACGGCCAATTTGAAAACGGCCTGACCGTCCATGTGCAACAGCGGTGTGCCGAGCACCTTGCCGCCAGACACATGTCCCGGCACACACAGGATGCCGACGTGCTTTCCGTCTGCATGGAGATCGCTGGCCAGAATACCGGGTTCATCGCTCGCCTCGAGGACAACAGCGCCGGCACCGTCGCCGAACAGCACACAAGTAGTGCGATCGTTGAAATCGAGAATCCGCGAAAACACTTCGGCGCCGACAACCAGTGCGCACTTGGCGCTTCCGGTTTTGATCAGCGCGTCGGCCACAGTTAGCGCATAGACAAAGCCGCTGCAAACCGCTTGTACGTCAAATACGGGACAACCCGCGATGCCCAATTTGTTCTGAAGGATCGCTGCGGACGACGGGAACACCATGTCTGGCGTGGATGTCGCCACAATGATCAGGTCGATGTCGCTGGCCTTTCGACCGGCCGACTCAAGCGCGTGCTTTGCGGCTTCAACCGCAAGGTCGCTGGCGCCGACATCGGGCTCGGCAAAATGTCGAGCATGGATACCCGTGCGATCAATGATCCACTGATCCGAGGTTTCAATTCCCCGCAACGCCAGATCGGCTGCGAGTTCGTCATTTGTCACACGGCGTGGTGGCAAAAAGCTTCCGGTACCGGTGATGCGTGAGAAAGGAATCATCAGGCGTGGAGCGCCGCAGGCGTGACCGGTGTCGTTGAATCATGCCGTGCGAGCAAAGGCGCGGCATGGGCAATGCGAGTGCGCACGCGGTCTAACAAGTTGTTTCGAGCGGCGTCATAGGCGCGATCCAGTGCATGGCCGAACGCCACTGCGTCGGCAGAACCGTGACTCTTGAACACCAAACCCCGCAACCCGAGCAGTGCGGCTCCGTTATATCTTCGATGATCAAGACGACTTTTGAATGCTTTTATCACCGGATATGCAACAACAGCGGCTGCTTTGGTGTAGATGTTGCGTGAGAACTCTATTCGAATGAACTCGCCAATCATCGAAGCGACGCCTTCGCTCGCCTTCAGCGCAACGTTGCCGACGAAACCGTCGCATACAACGATATCGGTCGTTCCCTTGAAGATATCGTTGCCTTCAACGTTACCGTAAAAGTTTAAATCCTGCGAGTTAGCAGCGATTCGAAGCAGTTGACTAGCCTTTTTTATCGTTTCGCTGCCCTTAATCGCTTCCTCGCCTACGTTCAGCAATCCGACGGTGGGCGATTCGTTTCCGGTTAGCGCCGAGACCAAAGCGGACCCCAAAACTGCAAACTGCAATAAATCTTCAGCATCACAGTCGATGTTGGCGCCCAAGTCGAGCACTGTAGTGGCGCCGCCCTTGATGTTCGGTAGCTGGGGCGCGATAGCCGGGCGGTCGATCCCATCCATTGTTTTGAGCAAATAGCGGGCGATAGCCATCAAAGCGCCCGTGTTGCCGGCCGAAATCGCAGCCTGCGCCGAACCATCCTTGACTTGCTGAATGGCGACCCGCATGGAAGAGTCCTTCTTGCGCCTCAAAGCAACTTCGATCGGATCGTCCATTGCGACGACCTCGCTTGCCTGAATCAGAGTGGCCCGCCGATGCGAAAAGCCCGCCAGTGCCGCCGGCGCACCCACGATCAACAGAGCAGCCGAGGTATGCCGATCGAGAAAGGCGCGACAAGCTGCCAGTGTGACGCTGGGGCCGTGGTCGCCACCCATGCAATCCACAGCCAGTGTGATTACAGATAGCTCAGCAGGTGATGCAAAAGGCGTGGCCATCAAAACAAAAGCCCGACGCTACGGGAACAGTAGCTTCGGGCCTCGGCCTTGGCGTTCGAAATCAGGCTTCGGACTTATTTCTGAGCACTTGACGGCCACGGTAGAAACCGTTGGGGCTGATGTGGTGACGCAAATGCGTTTCGCCCGTGGTAGGTTCGACGGCAATACCGGGAACCACGAGTGCGTTGTGCGAACGGTGCATGCCGCGCTTTGAAGGCGACTTTTTGTTTTGCTGGACGGCCATGATGGCTCCTGGGCTGATGAGGGGGTGAGTAGATGCGCTTCAGGACGGCAGGCCCTGGGACCGAAAGCGGCGCACGCGAAGCCCATGATTATAGCCCAGGCAGGAAAGTGCCGCCAGTTGACTACTCGCCCTTGCGTGGACGCAAAGCGCCCAGCACGGCGAACGGGTTGGGCTTGGCCGCTTCGGACTCATCGAAATCCGCGTCGGCCACCGACAGTGTTACGGGCACAGGACAAACATCGTGCACCGGCGTGACCGGTATTTCCATCAGGAACTCGTCTTCGACAAGTTCCTGCAGGTTGAAATCTCGGCTAGCCACGAGCAGGTCTTCTTCAGAGCCATCGTCCTCTGCTGCAGCAGTGGCTTCGTCTGCCACGAAACGAAACCAGCGGTCGACATCCAGTTGCGTGTCGACCGGCGTCAGGCATCGCTGACACACCAGTGGCACGACAGTGCGCGCGACAAGGTGAAGCCAGGGCACAGTACCGCCGGTCGCGCCGGGGCGCTGCGCGCCATGTGCCTCCCAGCGGACGGCAAGGTCGTCGGCAGGGTCGGCAAGCTCGGACACAAGGCGGGGATATTTGGCAATCGGGTCGACTGCCGCAAGCGCGCCTTCCTCGGCAGCAAAGCCGGCCACATCGAGCCTCGTGGGGGCGAATTCTCTGTTCATTCGCGTCAGTCTAGCGCTCCCGCACAATCGCGCTCCATGCAACGCATTCTCATCCTGGCCTCCACCTCCCGATACCGGCGCGAACTTCTCGGCCGCTTGCTCCTGCCCTTCGAAGTTCACGCGCCGGATGTCGACGAAACGCCGTATCCCCAAGAGGCTCCACGAGCGCTTGCCGAGCGCCTCGCGCTTGAAAAGGCAAATGCCGTAGCCATACGATTCCCCGAAGCCATAGTGATCGGCTCCGACCAAGTCGCCGATCTGGCTGGCGAAGCGCTCGGCAAACCCGGCGACCATGCGCGCGCCACTCTCCAGCTGCGGCGCATGCGCGGCCAGACCCTGATATTTCAGACGGCAGTAGCGGTCGTGTGCCACGCCACCCGCTTTGTGCAGCACGACATCGCTCCAGTGCGCGTCGTCTTCCGCGAACTCGGCGACGACGCCATCGACAACTATTTGCATGCAGAGCGACCATACGACTGCGCCGGCAGCGCAAAGAGCGAAGGACTGGGTATTGCGTTGCTAGAAGCCATAGACAGCGACGACCCAACGGCGCTTATTGGCCTTCCGTTGATTCGCACATGCCGCATGTTGCGCGCCGCCGGGGTCGAACTGCTTTGACGCCGGGCAAGCTCTATCTGGTGCCTGCGCCGCTCGATTTCGGGTGCGACGTCCAGGCGCCGTTGCAGGACGCGCTTCCGCTTGGTACGCTGCAGACGGCCTCAACCATCACCCACTGGATCTGCGAAAACGCTAAATCTGCGAGGGCCTATCTCAAGCGCATCGATGCGGTGACTCCTTTGGCCGCACCGTTGCAGGCGCAGAGCATCCAAGAACTGCCACGGGAAGTTCACAAAAAAGGCGATCACGCCGGCCAATTCGATGCTAGGCCGCTGTTGGCCGCGGCACTGGAGGGACATGACATCGGCCTGCTGAGCGAAGCCGGTATGCCGGCTGTGGCCGACCCCGGCTCGTCGGTTGCCCGCGCCGCCCACGAACTTGGGATCACCGTCGTGCCGCTGACAGGCCCGGTATCGCTGTTGCTGGCGCTCGCGGCGAGCGGGCTCAACGGCCAGAACTTCGCCTTCGTTGGCTATCTCCCGCAAGATGCCGATGCCCGCAACCAACGTATTCGCGAGCTCGAAACACTTGCATTGCGCACAGGCCAAACGCAGCTTTTCATCGAGACGCCCTATCGCAACACTTCGATGCTCCAGGCGCTCACGCACACGCTGCAACACAACACACGGCTTGCGGTGGCCCGCGGCTTGACGCTGCCGACAGCTAGCGTTCGGAGCGACACCGTAAAAGCTTGGCGCGCCAAGGCGGTTGCTGTCGACGAGCGTTTGCCTGCTGTGTTTGCGATCGGACGCTAGCGTTGAACGCTGCATCGACCATCGATCGGGTCAGCGACGCCCTCGCCGCCCGCTCCCGTGGGGCGACACGTTCGCAGTTCTTTTTCTCAGGGTTCATCTTTGCGACGTGGGGCGTCCATGTGCCGACCGTCAAGGCGCACTACGGGATCGACGAGGCGCAGCTAGGCCTCGCCATGCTCGCCGGGGGTTTCGGCGCGCTTGCCGGCTTGTCGCAAGCCGGCCGCCTGATAGGTCGTTACGGGGCACGAAGCATCAGCGCGCTGTGCGGATGCTTTTATGCGCTGCTGCTGGCCGGCCTACTCTCGATGCCTGACTACGCATCGCTACTGATGTTGCTGGCCGGCTTCGGTCTGGTGACGAGCGTTTTCGATGTGGCCATCAACACTGAGGCCGCGCAAATCGAATTGCGCAGCGGCAAGCCGTTGATGAGCGGCATGCACGGCATGTTCAGCCTCGGTGGCATGGCGGGCGCCGTAAGTGGCAGCGCGGCGCTTGCGGCGGGTTTCCCACCTCAATGGCACCTATTCGCTGTCGCGATAGTCATGGCAGTTGGCGTCGCCCTGTCCGCCAGCTGGATGTCCCCCAAACCGTCAGCGACGAACACTCCGCCGGAGCCAGGGTTTCGACTGCCCCACGGCGCGCTCTTGATCCTCGGGGTGCTGGCGGCGCTCGGCTTGATCGCGGAAGGGGCCATCTACGACTGGAGCGTGCTCTATTTGCAGCAGGAACTCGGCAGCCAGCAGCAGCAGGCGGCACTCGCCTATGCGAGCTTTTCGGGAGCGATGGCGGCGGCGCGTTTTGGTGGCGATGCTATGCGCGCGCGCTTTGCGCCGTCTGTTCTGCTGCGCTGGAGTGCTTTGCTGGCGGCGGCATCGATGTCGCTCGTATTGATAACCGGCCAGCCTTGGCTCGCTCTAGTCGGCTTTGCCGGTGTCGGCGTAGGTTTCGCGAATGTGGTGCCAATCTTGTTTTCTGCTTCGGCACGCGTGCCTGGCGTCGAACCTGCGCGGGGCATCGCAGCAGTATCGGCCGCCGCTTATCTGGGACTCATGGCCGGCCCGCCAATGATCGGACTGCTCGCCCGACTCGGCTCGCTGACTGCGGCGTTGTATGTCGTTGTACTCTTTGCCTTGGCGTTGGCGGCTTCTGCCCGGTACGCCAACGCCCGATGAAACTTTGGCGGAAGCAACCAGCGTCCGCGCAACTTATCGCAGGATTGGCACCGTGTGCAGCGCACGAATGGACGCATCGCCCATCGCAGCGCCGAACTTCTTCGCCAACTTCTCTGCCACGTTGTCGCGACGCGTGTAGTCGATGACTTCTTCCGCTTTGACGATTTCGCGCGCCACGTAGTCGACATTGCCCAACTGATCGGCCAAGCCCAGATCGATGGCTTGCTGACCGCTCCAGAACAAGCCGCTAAACAAGCCCGGCGTATTGAGCTTGAGCCGATCGCCGCGACCAGTTTTCACCACGTTGATGAACTGCTCATGGATCTGGTCTATGAGCTGCTGGGCATGAGCGCGTTGCGCGTCGTTGACTGGGCTGAACGGATCGAGAAACCCTTTGTTCTCGCCCGAGATGATCAAACGTCGTTCGACACCGAACTTTTCCATGGTGCCGGTAAAACCGAATCCGTCCATCAAAACGCCGATGCTTCCGACGATGCTGGCTTTATCGACAAAGATTTTGTCGGTCGCCGCAGCGATGTAGTACGCCGCCGAGGCGCAGGTCTCTTCGACCACTGCGTACACCGGCTTTTTGTATTTAGCCTTCAGCCGCTTGATCTCGTCGTTGATGATGCCAGCCTGCACGGGGCTGCCGCCGGGGGAGTTGATCAACAGCACAACAGCCTTTGCGCCATCGTCCTCGAAAGCAGTCTTCATTGCGGCGACCACGAACTCAGCGCTCGCATCGGCGCCGTTGGCGATCTCGCCTTTGATCTCAACGACTGCCGTGTGTGACGTGGTTTTCGCCGTTGTTGGCGTGGCGCGCGATATCCCGAACCACACCAGGAAGATGAAAAAGAGCAGCCAGCTCAGCCGTACGAACGTCTTCCAGCGACGCGTGGCCTTCTGCTCTCTTAATGCCGCAAAGGCGAGCTTCTCGAGCGTCGCGCGCTCCCAACCCATCGCCAGTGTCGGGTTAGCTTTGCCTGTGTTCTTGAGACTGCTGTTGGCAGATGGAGCGGTCGCTGCGGGATCAAGGGGCTCAAAACCTTCAGGCTCTGTGCGGTTCGGGTCGGTCATGTAGGAAACGGCTCAAAAAGCCATAGGTTGGAGGTTCCAATTAGTATGCCAGTGCACCACACCGCCACTCTCACTGAGGTTGATCTTGACGAGGCCACCGCGGCACGGGCCCCCGGCGCATTTGCCGGTGTCGGGTGCATACACGGCACCATGCGTCGCGCACAGCAGCCATCGGCCACTGTCGTCGAAAAAGCGGTTGGGCTGAAAATCCATTTCTAACGCGACATGGCTACACCGGTTCAGATATGCACGCGGCACGCCTTCGAACCGGACTGCGAAGCCACGGCAGGTTTCGCCCGCGTACACAACGTCGAACGGAACTGCTCGACCCCCTTCGATGAGGTCGGCCACACTGCACAGCGGAATTCCCTCGTTCATGAGGCCGATCACCGTCGGTTTCGCCAAGGCCCTCAGGCGTTGACTGCAAGCCAATCTGCGAGGCTCGCGACCGAATGCGCCACATAGAGCGGTTTGAATTCATCGAAGGCACCTGGTTCGTGAGCCCCGTAGCTCACTCCTACGCTGGCGCAGCCCGCGTTGATCGCCAACTGAAGGTCGTGCGTCGTGTCGCCGATCATCAGAGTGCGCTCGGCCGAAACATCGAGTTCTTCCATCAATTCGAGCAGCATGCGCGGATGCGGCTTGCCGGCAGTTTCGTCGGCAGTGCGAGAGGTGTCGAATCGGTCGCGTAGCGCGACCGTTGCCAGCGCATCGTTCAATCCGCGACGCGACTTGCCAGTGGCGACCGCTAGCTTGTGGCCGCGCGCGCGCAGCGCATCGATCATCGCAAGCACGCCATCGAAAAGCACCAGGTCGTCCTGATGCTGCAAATAGTGATGTCGGTAGCGGGCTCCCAGCTCAGCGTACTTCTCTTTCGGCACGTCGGGCGCAGCACGCGCCAGCGCCTCCGCGAGCCCCAGGCCGATGACCCACGCCGCATCATCTTCGCTCGGCTTGGCGCCGCCGACGTCGATCACCGCCGCCTGGATGCAGCGCGCGATCAGGCGCGTGGAGTCGTAGAGCGTGCCGTCCCAGTCGAAGGCGATCAGGTCGAAGCGGAGGGGTCGGGCGGCAAAGGAATTTGTGGAATCGGTCATGCGTCGGATGTCAGGGTCGGATGTTGGGCCAGTGTGTCGAGCGCTGATGGCGGCATGAGCGCTTGCAGATCGAGCGGGAGGCCAGTCTGCAGCGAAACACGTTCACCACTTGCCGGATGTGTGAACTGAAGCCGCCAGGCATGCAAAAACATGCGCGTCAGTCCAACTTTCGTCAAAGCGCGATGTCGGTCTGACGCACCATATTTATCGTCGCCCGCGATGGCGTGGCCGGCGGACGCGAGATGCACCCGGATCTGGTGGGTACGTCCAGTCTTGATGGTTACGGCGAGAAGCGACATCGGCCCGGCATCGCCCGGCAGAGTGAGTCGCGCGAGAACGCGCACCAGCGTCACTGCGCGCATCGCATCCGGATGGTCTTTGGCAACCACCCGCACCCGGCGCTCCCCGGCCTCAGGGGCGCCGTCTTTACCGGGCAACAAGTACCTTGCGAGTGGCGCGTCCAGCACTTTCTTGTTGGCCGGCCAAGTCCCCTCGACCAGCGCCAGATACGTCTTGCCCGTCTCGCGTTCGCGAAACTGCTCTTGCAGCGCGGTCAACGCGCTCCGCTTTTTGGCGACAAGCAGGATTCCGGACGTGTCTCGATCGAGCCGGTGCACAAGTTCCAGGAACTTGGCCGTCGGGCGCGCCGTTCGCAGTTGCTCGATAACGCCGAAGCTCACGCCGCTGCCGCCATGCACAGCAACGCCTGCCGGCTTGTCGATCGCGAGCAGCGCGTCGTCCTCCAGCAGCACTGGAAACTGCCGAGCCGGTGCGGGCCTGGCCGCATTTTCTTCCGCGCGTGCGGAAACACGCACTGGCGGCAAACGCAACACATCGTCGCGCTTGATTCGGGTCTCTGCTTGCGCCCTGCCCTTATTGATGCGCACCTCGCCGGAGCGAATGATCCGATAGACGTGCGTCTTTGGAACGCCCTTCAGGTTGCGGAACAAAAAGTTGTCGAGTCGCTGTCCGGCCGACTCTTCATCGACTGTCAAAAATTTGACGACTGCTTCCGGCGACCCCATTTCAGTGGCCGCAGGGCTCGGCTTCACACCTATAATCTTTTTCACCAGCGCGGTCATGTAAGTGCTTGATTAGACAGAAGTTTAGAGCACTGACACCTGCGCTGTGAGGTCGATGCCGCTTTGGCGTTGAGTTCGCAAGCCAAGCGCAACGGCGCACGGCGGCGAGCAAGACATCCAAGTCAAGCCGACGCCCACGAAACACCGATACGGAATACCCAGCAAAAAGCCCTCCAGCTTTTTGCGGATCAAAGCGAGTCCCTTGTGTTGATGCTGCTGATTCAGATCTGCCTGCGCTGCCCCACCTGGCTAAAGCCCGGTTGGCCAGTGGCCTCGGGCATTGAATCGCCTGCAGCGCGCGCCACCCTTGCGCAACCCGCCGTCGAACCGATGGCAAGTCAACACCGAATTTGGCTCGCGCCCATCCACGCGCCCCCACCCCGTTTGTCGTTGAGCTGACGCTCAAACGGCTGACCGCGCTCGTCGCGAGAGGCTGGGACATTCGGGGCCAAGCGGCAATTCCTTCGTTTCGCAGGCGTCGTCCGTGCATCGTTGGCTCGTCATGAGCCGGTCAGAACGATACGAACAAGGACAACCCAATATGAAGCGGATGTTGATCAATGCCACGCAGCCTGAAGAGCGCCGCCTGGCCATCGTCGACGGGCAAAAGCTCCTCGACTACGAGATCGAAATCGAAGGGCGCGAACAGCGCAAGGGCAACATCTACAAAGCCGTCGTGACGCGCGTCGAGCCATCGCTCGAAGCCTGCTTTGTCGACTACGGTGAAGATCGCCACGGCTTTCTGCCGTTCAAGGAAATCTCCAAGCAGTACTTCGCTGAAGGCGTGTCGGCAAGCCAGGCCCGCATTCAGGACGCAATCCGAGAAGGCCAGGAACTGGTCGTGCAAGTTGAGAAGGAAGAGCGCGGCAACAAGGGCGCAGCTCTAACGACCTTCATTTCGCTGGCCGGGCGCTACGTCGTGCTGATGCCCAACAACCCTCGCGGCGGTGGCGTTTCGCGCCGCATCGAGGGCGAAGATCGGGCCGAGCTCAAGGAAAACATGGACCAGCTGGAGTACCCGAAGGGTGCCAGCATCATCGCCCGCACCGCCGGCATCGGCCGCTCCGCACCTGAACTGCAGTGGGACTTGAATTACCTGCTCAAGCTGTGGACGGCCATCGACGGCGCATCGAAGGGCGCGAAGGGCGCCTTCCTGATCTATCAGGAGTCGAGCCTAGTCATCCGCGCCATCCGTGACTACTTCAACCACGACATCGGCGACATCCTGATCGACACCGACGACATCTATGAGCAGGCACAGCAGTTCATGGCGCATGTCATGCCCGAGCACGCCGCCCGCGTAAAACGCTACCGCGACGACGCGGCACTGTTCAGCCGCTTTCAGATCGAGCACCAGATCGAATCGGCTTACGCCCGCACCGTTCAGCTTCCGAGCGGCGGCGCCATCGTGATCGACCATACCGAAGCGCTGGTTTCTGTCGACGTCAACTCGGCCCGTGCTATCAAGGGCGGAGACATCGAAGAAACCGCCACCCGCACCAACCTGGAAGCCGCCGACGAAGTAGCCCGCCAGATGCGCCTGCGCGACTTGGGCGGCCTGATCGTCATCGACTTCATCGACATGGACGAGTCGAAGAACCGCCGCGAAGTCGAAAGCCGCCTGCGCGATGCGCTGCGGCAAGATCGCGCACGCGTGCAGTTCGGGTCCATCAGCAAGTTTGGCCTGATGGAAATGAGCCGTCAGCGCCTGAAGCCAGCGCTCAGCGAAGGTTCTTCGATCCCCTGCCCACGTTGCGGCGGGTCGGGCCATATCCGCGACACTGAATCGAGTGCGCTGCAGATCCTGCGGATCATTCAAGAGGAATGCTTGAAGGACAACACCGCCGCGGTGCACGTTCAAGTGCCGGTCGAAGTCGCGTCGTTCCTCCTGAACGAAAAGCGCCCGGAAATTGCCAAGATCGAGCTTAAGCAGCGCGTCACCGTGTTGATGGTTCCCAACAAGACGCTGGAAACCCCGAACTACCGGCTCGAACGCCTGAAGCACGACGATCCGCGTCTCGACCACATCGAAGCCAGCTACAAAATGGCCGAAGAGATTGAAGACCCGACTTCGGTCACGCGCCGCTCACAAGAGCCTACCAACAAGCAGACGCCGATCATTAAAGGCGTGCTACCCGATGCGCCGGCTCCCGTGGTGCCACCCAAACCTGAAGTCGTGCGCGCAGCACCGGTGGCGGCGCCAATAGCGGCGGCGCAAGCCCCGGTCGCGCCTCCGGTGATTGCCAAGGCAGCTGCGGAAACCGGCTTCTTTGCCAAGCTCAAGAACTGGTTTGCCGCACCGGCAGCGCCTGCACCGACACCAGCGCCTGCCGTCATTCCGGTGGAAGCGCCCAAGCCGACGCGTCGCGACGGGCGTTCGGCGCGCGACGGCGAAGGCCGGGGAGCACGTGAAGGCGAGCCACGCCGTGGTGGCCGCGGCGGCGAAGGCCGCGGCCGCGACGGCGATCGCCGCGGTGGCCGTGGCGGCGAGCGCCGCGACGGAGAACGTCAAGGCGGAGAACGCCGCGAGCCTGGCGAAGGTCAAACCGAAGTGCGTAGTGAAGCGCAAATCCGGGAGCCGCGCGAAGCGCGTGAGATACGCGAACCACGGGAACCGCGCGAAGGCCGCGGGCCCCGCGAGGGCGAACGTCGTGGCCGCGGCGGACGCCGCGACACGGAAGTGCGCACGGACGACCCCGGAACCCTGGAGGGCACTGCGCTAGCCGGTGCGGCCGCAACTCCGCAGGCACTGGCTGGTGAACCCGGCGCAGCGACCTCCGAACGCGCGCCACGCGGACGTGGTGAGCGGCGTGATCGCTCGGATCGTAACGACAGGGGCGATCGCAACGCGGATGCGCCGCGTGATCGAGGCGCCGATGCGCCAACCGGCGCAATTGCCGATGGCAGCGTCGAGAGTGCTTCAGGCGGCGAGCGCATCCCGCGCAGCGGACGTGGCGAAGAGCGTCCGTTTCGTGGCGAGCGCGCCGAGCGTGGTGAAGGTCGCCGCGAGCGCAGACCGGAAGACGATGTTCGCCTTGGCGAGGACGCAGCCCAGCGAGCGCAGCAGCCCGACCTGATCAGGGAGTCCACCGAGGGCAGTCAACAAAGCGATGCGAACGGTATCGAGGCTCCGCGCCGTGATGGCGACGACCGTCGCGGCCGCTCGCGCGACCGATTCGGTCGTGATCGCCGTGAAAGGGCGCCGCGAGAGGGCGCCGAAGAAGCTGGCATAAATGTGCCTGCCCCCGAGCCGCTAGTGCAATCGGAAGAGGCCGGCGAACAGGCCGAAGCGACTGCACCTGCGTCGTACTTTGCACCCTTCCGAGCAGCTGCAGCCCAGGCAGCAGCCTCGGTTGCGCCTGCTGGCAATACGCTGAATGCAGCCGGCAGCATTGCGGAAACTATTGCCGTTGCTGCGGCGCCAGCGCCAGCGCTGGCAGCAGTACCGGCACCAGCACCAGTCAGTGCATCTACCGCGCCTCAGACCGAGCGGGCTCTGCCGAAGGTTCAGCCGTTCGAACTACCTCTTGCGGAGTTGGCACAGATCGCCGAAGGCTCGGGACTGCATTGGGTGAATTCCGATGCGGTACGGATCGCACATGCACAGGCCGCCATGGCAGCAGAGCCGCGGCCGGCGCACGTGCCGCGCCCTCGCCCGCCCGCAGTGGTGCGGGAAGAAGGCTCGTTGGTACTGGTCGAGACGCGGCGCGACTTGGGTGGCATGACGCTTCCGTTCGAGCAAACCGGTCAGAAAATCGACGCGGCGCGCTAAGAAAAGCGCTCTCCGTTTCATCTGAAGGGCGGCAGTTGCCGCCCTTTTTTTGTTCGATGCGAGCCATGGTCACAGGCTGCGCTGATCGGGCACCGGTTCTCTATATGGACAACCTGCCTAGCAAATTGCCATTCTGGTTCGCCATACGACCGGTAGCTATCACTGCTGCTCACCGCCACTGCGCAACGCAGCCGGTCAGGAGTCGTTTTTCCCTGATTTGTTCCCCCGCTCGCCTTTCAGACGATTACGGGTAATCCCCGAGAATTAGTTGGCATAACGGCGTGCCAAAGCAACATTTTTTGTCCAGTCCCATTAACATCTTGTCATACAAAAGGACTACACTAATTCCTTCGAATGTTGCGGCGCATCAACCCGTCGTTACATCGTGTGCAGAGGGTAACTCTCCGATCTCGGTCGGAAGATGTACGGCATTTGCTGACACCACAAGCCAAGCCGGATGTGTTCGAATTCTTTCCTATAGTAGTAAAGCGTTACACTGCCGCGCTGTGGGCAGAAACCCTTTTTAGGGGGACTTTTCATGTTTCGTACTGACTCGAATGCAGATGCCAATGTCGTGCGGCGCTTAACGCCAGGAGGGGGCAGTGCGCCCGCTTTTCCGGCACCGGTCCAGCCCAAGCGGCTTAGCGCCTCCCAGCGCATCACCAAGCGCGTTATCGACGTCTTCGGCGCGCTCGTTTTTTTCGCCTTGTTCGGCCCGCTCTATCTCGCAGTGGCACTTTGTGTAGCAATCAGCATGGGTCGGCCCGTGCATTTCTGGCAAAACCGGCTCGGCGAAAGAGGCCAGCGATTCCGGTTCTACAAGTTTCGTTCTATGGTGCACAACTCGGAAGAAGTCCTGGACGATTACTTGAGCGGCAACGACATGGCCCGTACCGAATGGGACACATTCCAAAAGTTGGAGAAAGATCCACGCATTACCCCGTTGGGTCAATTCATTCGCAAACTGAGCCTCGATGAAATTCCGCAATTCTGGAATGTACTGAAGGGCGACATGAGCCTTGTCGGCCCACGCCCTTGCATGGAACGGCAGCGTTCGTTGTATGGCAAGCACTGGCCGCACTACTGCTCGATGCGCCCGGGCATCACAGGTCTATGGCAAGTCAGTGGACGAAACAAGTTGTCTTATGCCAAGCGCGTAGAACTCGATGCTCAATATGTCGACAACTGGTCTTTGATACTCGACCTGCAAATCTTGGTGCGAACCGTAAAGACCGTGATCACTGGAGACGGATCGCGATGACTCAAATCAAGCCGGTCATTTTGTGTGGCGGCGCGGGCACACGTCTTTGGCCGCTCTCACGTAAAGCGCTCCCGAAGCAATTCGCACCCTTGCTCGATGGCAAGAGCCTGTTGCAGTTAACTTTGGAACGGCTGCGTGTGCTCAACCCCGAAGTCATGTGCGTCGCGGCGGAAGAGCACCGTTTCCTAGTCCAGGAAGCGATCGACGCAGCCTCGGTACATGGAACGCAATTGCTAGAACCCGTCGCTCGCAACACGGCGGCTGCAATGGCCATCGCCGCACTGCTGTGTGAGCCGGAACAGCTTATGCTGTTTGCTCCGGCCGACCACCACATCCCCGATGCGGCAGGATTTGCCGAGACCGTCCGTAGCGGCGTTGAAGCGGCGTTGGCTGGGAACATCGTGACGTTCGGTGTCGCGCCGACATTTCCAAGCACGGGCTATGGCTACATCCGGCAAGGCGCTGCACTCGGAAGCGACGGCAACATGGCGACCGCTCGTCGAGTCGATGCCTTCATCGAAAAGCCGCTGGCCGCGGATGCCATTCAACTCGTATTGGCAGGTGGAAATTTCTGGAATGCCGGCATCGTGCTGGTGCAGGCGAGTGTGCTGGTCGATGCGCTGCAGGCGCACGCGCCAGACATCTTGGAAGCATGCAAACTCGCTACGGCGGCACTGGAGCCCGATGGCAGTTTCCTGCGAATGAACCGCAGCGCATTCGAGAGCTGCCGCAGTCAAAGCATCGACTACGCGGTGCTTGAACAATGCGACCATGTCGCGGTGGTTCCGTTCTTAGGTGTCTGGAGCGATGTGGGCAGCTGGAACGCAGTTGCCGAGCTCTATCCGGAAGATGCCGACGGCAACCGTGTACATGGCCAGGGCTTTTCGGTTGACTCGCGCAACACGTTCATCCACGCACCGAACCGGCCGGTTGTGGCACTCGGGACCGACGATCTCATCATCGTGGACACACCGGACGCAGTGCTGGTTGCACATGCGAGCAGTGCAGAGCAAGTGAAACATGTGGTGAACCTGCTCGTGTCGACTGGACAGGTCCAAGCTACCGAACACCGTCGCGTCGCAAGACCTTGGGGCGCCTACGACAGCGTCGATAACGGCGAGCGCTTCGAAGTAAAACGGCTGAGCGTCAAGCCCGGCGCCAGGCTTTCGCTGCGCATGCATCATCACCGCGCCGAGCACTGGGTCGTCGTGAAAGGCACCGCTCGCGTCACACGCGACAACGAGACCACCCTGTTGCGCGAGAACGAATCGATCTATATCCCGTTGGGCAGCGTCTATCGACTGGAGAATCCGGGAAAGATCCCGCTCGAAGTGATCGAAATTCAGTCCGGGAGCTACCTCGGCAAGGACGACATCGTGCGCTTCGACGACAACTATGGTGTCGTTATTCCTGTCACCGTGCCGCGCAAACACGCATAACCGACCGCCTGGAGCACCTTAATGAGCTTGCCTTCCAACACATCGAAGCGAATCTACGTTGCCGGCCATCGAGGCATGGTGGGCAGCGCAATTGTTCGCGAACTGCGGCGTCGCGGATTCATGAACATCGTGACGCGTACCCGCAGCCAGCTCGACCTGACCAACCAAAGCGAGGTCAAGGCCTTCTTTAAAAGCGAGGCGGTCGACGAGGTCTACATGGCAGCGGCCAAGGTCGGCGGCATTCACGCCAACAACACCTACCCGGCGGAGTTCATCTACTCCAACCTGATGGTCGAAGCCAATGTCGTGCATGAGGCTTGGCGCGCGGGCGTCCACAAGCTGCTGTTTCTCGGGTCGAGCTGCATCTATCCGCGACTGGCACCACAGCCAATGGCGGAGAACGCATTGCTTTCGGGCTCGCTCGAGCCCACAAACGAGCCCTACGCGGTCGCCAAGATCGCAGGCATCAAGCTGTGCGAAAGCTACAACCGTCAATATGGCACCGACTACCGCAGCGTCATGCCAACCAACCTATATGGCCCAGGCGACAATTACCACCCTGAAAACAGCCACGTATTGCCGGCGATGATCCGCCGCTTCCACGAAGCGAAGCTGGCTGAAGCGCCGCAAGTCGTCATCTGGGGTACGGGCTCTGCCAAGCGCGAGTTCCTGTACGTCGACGACATGGCCAAGGCCTGCATTCACGTGATGGATCTGTCCCCGGACACCTACAAGGCGAACACCGAGGTCATGCACAGCCACATCAATGTCGGCACAGGTGAGGATCTTTCGATCGCGGACCTCGCGCGCCTGGTCGCCAAGGTCATTAGCTACGAAGGGGAGATCGTTCAGGATGTGAGCAAGCCCGACGGCGCGCCCCGCAAGCTGCTGAACGTTGGCAGACTGAACAATTTGGGCTGGCAGGCCAGCACTGAACTCGGAGCCGGTATTGCGCTGGCGTACGAAGACTTTCTTGAAACCACGCAATCCGTAGAGCACGCTCAATGACTTTGAAGAAAGCCCTGATCACCGGGATCACAGGTCAGGATGGTTCGTATCTTGCGGAACTGCTAATCGAGAAGGGCTATGAAGTGCACGGCATCAAGCGCCGTGCTTCGTCGTTCAACACCGAGCGCATCGATCATTTACTCGAAACCTCGCCGGACCGCGATCGTCGTTTGCACATGCACTATGGCGACCTGACGGACACAAGCAACCTGACGAGCATCGTTCAGCAAGTTCAGCCCGACGAGGTCTACAACCTCGGCGCGCAAAGCCATGTAGCAGTGAGCTTCGATTCGCCCGAATACACCGCCAATGTCGATGCGATGGGCACGCTTCGGTTGCTTGAAGCAATTCGAATTCTCGGGCTTCAGCACAAGACCCGCTTTTACCAGGCCAGCACCAGCGAACTGTACGGGCTGGTGCAGGAAATTCCGCAGCGCGAGACAACACCGTTCTATCCGCGCAGTCCCTATGGTGTGGCCAAGCTCTATGCCTACTGGATCACTAAAAATTACCGCGAGGCGTACGGCATGTATGCGTGTAACGGTGTTCTGTTCAATCACGAGAGCCCGCGTCGTGGAGAGACCTTCGTTACCCGCAAGATCACACGCGGATTGACCAATATTGCCCAGGGCCTCGAGCAGTGCATTTCCATGGGTAACCTGGATGCGTTGCGCGACTGGGGCCATGCACAAGACTACGTTCGCATGCAGTGGATGATGTTGCAGCAGCAAGAAGCTCGTGATTACGTCATCGCGACCGGCGTGCAATACAGTGTTCGCGAATTCATTTCCAAAGCAGCCGAGCAGTTGGGTGTCACGCTCGACTTCGTCGGCAAGGGCGTTGAAGAAAAAGCGATCGTGCGCAATGTCATCGGTGACAAGGCGCCAGCCATTCAGGTGGGTCAGGTCCTCGTGCAAGTCGAGGCTAAGTATTTCCGCCCTGCCGAAGTCGAAACTCTCCTAGGCGATCCTTCACTAGCAAAGTCGGATCTCGGTTGGGTCCCGCAGATCACTCTCGACACCATGATCGAAGAGATGGTGGCAAGCGACCTCGATCGCGCCAAAAGATATGCCCTGCTTAAGACGCACGGCTACTCGCTACCCGTAAGCAAGGAAGATTGAGCGCACTCCCATGGTGATCTCTCTACGCCGTTTTGCGAGCAACGCCGCACTGTCCGTGCTGCAAGTGCTCGTCTCCGGCGTGATCCTTTTTTTGCTTTACCGCTATCTGCTCAAGCACCTCGGTGCCGAGCAGCTGGGCCTGTGGTCGGTGTTGCTGGCCAGCACGTCATTCGCCCGACTGAGTGATTTCGGGTTGACTGGCGGCGTCGTCAAGTTCGTCGCCCGCTATCGCGGCAAGGACGACGCGGTAGGTGCATCGGAAGTTGTCCAGACCACTGTACTCACCATCGCCATCGTGATGGGTGTGGCGCTGCTGGCGCTCTACCCGTTGCTCATCCACATTCTGAATTGGACGCTGCCCGCTGCCTCCATCAACGAAGCGCGCAGCATCCTGCCGTGGGCTGTGTTGAGTGTATGGGTGGGTGCGATTGCCGGTGTATTTCAGGCAGGTATCGACGGTTGCCAGCGCGCCGGATTGAGGCATCTCATTTCCATCGGCGGAAACGTATTCCTGATTGTCTGTGTCATCTGGTTCGTACCCAAATACGGCCTGGAGGCTTTGGCGCGAGTGCAGGTCGCGCAATGGTTCGTGGTTAGTCTGGCGAACTGGGTGGTGCTGCGCCTCATCATGAAAGAGTTGCCGCTCATTCCATGGCGCTGGTCCAAGCCGCGCTTCAAGGAAATGCTTGGTTATGGGCTGAATTTCCAATTCGTGATGATCGCGGTCATGCTGTGCGACCCGGTAACCAAGATCCTGATGAGCCGGTTCGGTGGTTTGAGCTCGGCGGCGTATTACGAAATGGCAAGCCAGCTCGTCATCCGCGTTCGGACCTTGCTTGTGTCGGCGAATGCGGTCATCGTTCCCGTCATTGCGGAGCTTCAGGAAAAGTCGCCGGAGAAGTTGCGTGACGTCTACGTCCGTGCCTACGAAACGGTGTTCTTCTTGGCACTCCCAGTTTACGCAGGCATGTTCCTGTTATTGCCTTTGGTTTCGGACGTCTGGATCGGCCGCGTCGAGCCACAGTTCATCGTCTTCGCTGCCATCCTGATCGGCACCTACTTCCTGAACAATCTGGAAGTACCCGCGTACTTCGATAATCTCGGCACGGGCGAACTCGGCTGGAACAGCGTGGCGCACTTCACCATGGCCGCGCTGAACGCCGCACTGGGCGCGCTGTTCGGCTACCTGTACGGCGCTGTCGGCGTCGCAGCAGGCGCATCCATCGCTTTGCTGGTGTCGAGCGCGATGGTGCTGTGGGTCGTCAACCGCAAGTACAAGGTGCCGATGCGGCAATTGATCCCGCGCGATCACCGCCTGATCGCCTTGGTCATCGGCTGCGTCACGGTCGCCGGCATAGCGTGGTTGGCGTGGATTCAGAGCCAAGGTCTCAATATCCTTACGAACACGGGCATGGCGGTTGCGGCATTCGTGGTCGCGTACGTCGCGGTCGGCTGGAGGCATCCGTACCGCCATCAAATCGAGCGCTCCTGGCGCGACCATTTCTCGAGGACCGCCAAATGAGCACAGCCGTCGTATCGCCTATCTCGATCCCACTCTCTTCGCTCCGCGTGATGTGGATCGCGATGGGGATGCTTGCGGCGATCAAGGTCAACGTCATCGGAGAGATCTACATCGGCGAGATACTGGCGCTTGTTGCACTGCCGTTCCTGTTGTTAAAACGGCGGATAGACAGGAACATCGCTTTTGTCATCGGCCTCGCAGTGTTCTGGAGTGCAGGGCAATTCATATCCGACCTGATCAACCAGACCGATCGCAACCTGTCGCTCAAGGGCGTGCTGGCGCCTCTTGTGTTCGCCGCCACGATCGGCTCGACGATGATTCTTTTCGAGCGCTACCCAAAGCGCATGCCATCACTGTTGCTGGGCGTTGTCCTTACGCTATTCGTCGATGTGATCTTCCAGCCCACGCCTGAGCAAATCTTCGAGCCCTGGAAATGGGGATACGGCGTCGCAATTCTGGGAGTCGGCCTGGTCTGGCTCTCGTTCTTCCGTGCGCGAAGCCTGTTGATCATGAGCCTCGCGGTGCTTGCCTTTTTTGTTGCATGTATTCTCGCCAGCGCGCGATCGCTTGCCATGATTCCCCTCGCAGGTTTCGCGGCTTACATTTTCTGGCACACCGACGTTGCACGCGGTTCCAAGCGCTGGCTCACTGGCCGCTTCGGGCCTTTCAAGATCGCGGCGCTCGTGATCGCTGTAACCTGGGCATTGAACACCGGCCTGACAGCGTTTTTCTCATCCGGCATCCTTGACCCGTTTCTTGCACCGACAGTGTCGGCCAAATACAAGCAGCAGGCTTCAGCCGACGTGGGGCTGCTTCTTGCCGGCCGTTCCGAATCGCTCATCTCGATCCAGGCGTATCTTGATGCGCCTATCGTCGGCCATGGTTCGTGGGCGCAAGACAAGTCCGGCTACATCTCGCGCTACACCGCGCTGTTGTACAAGCTGGGCATCACCGACAACCTTAACAATGACGATGCGAACGACCTCGCACTCATTCCCGCGCACTCGTATTTCTTTGGTGCCCTGGTGTGGAGTGGCTTGGCAGGCGGCATCTTCTGGATTGCCTTTACGTTCCGTGTCATCAAGCGATATTTGAAGTTCGCTGCGCGCCTTCCGCTTTACTTCCATGTGGGCTTGGTCAACTTGCTCTGGAACCTCTTTTTCTCCCCCTTCGGCGCCGACGCGCGCTGGGCCGTCGCGGTGTTTATCGCTGCGCTATTTGCCTGTTGCAACCGGCTAGGCAAAGCCACCACTCAGGCTCCCGCCGCGTGAAACTCCTGCATCTCGTTTCTTCGATCGATCCACGGGGAGGCGGCATTTCCGAAGGCGTCGTGCGGCTTCAAAGCGCCTTGTCGCGGGCTGGTCATGAAGGGGAAATCCTGACGCTCGATGCGCCAGACGCGCCGTTCGTCAAATCTTTTCCTGCGAAGATCCACGCGCTCGGGCCTTCGCGCGCCACCTATGCATACACGCCCGGTTTGACACCATGGCTGCGGCTGCATGCCGCCGAATACGACGCCGTCATCGTGAACGGACTTTGGCAGTACACCGGTTTGGGCGCCTTGCGAGCGCTCAATGCCCTGGGTGATGGTGCACCGCCCTACTTCGTGTTTCCGCATGGCATGCTTGACCCTTGGTTCAAGCGACGATATCCGCTCAAGCACTTGAAGAAATGTTTGTACTGGGCACTTGCGGAGTACCGGGTTTTGCACAACGCGGCTGCCGTACTCTTTACCTGCGAAGAAGAAAGATTACTCGCACGCGAATCGTTCTGGCCCTACCGCTGCGATGAAGCCGTCGTGTCTTACGGCACTTCAGAGCCACCTGCAGAATCGATCGACCTGACCGAAAGCTTTCTGCAGACCTTTCCGACGTTGCGCGACAAGCGGCTCGTGCTTTTCCTGGGTCGTATTCACGAGAAGAAGGGTTGCGATCTCCTGATCGACGCATTCGCGCAGGCAGCAGCCCGTTCGCCAGACGTACATCTGGTCATGGCCGGACCCGACCAAGAGGGCTGGATCGCTGCACTGCAGGCACGCGCCCAGGAACTTGGGATCGCCGATCGCATCACTTGGGCTGGAATGCTTTCGGGAGACGTCAAATGGGGCGCTTTCTATGCCTGCGAGGTGTTTTGCCTCCCTTCGCATCAAGAGAATTTCGGCATTGCTGTAGCCGAGGCACTCGCCTGCGGTCGACCAGTGTTGATCTCTGACAAGGTCAACATCTGGCGTGAGGTAGCCGACGATGCCGCCGGTCTGGTCGACACCGATACGCTGGCCGGAACGGAGCAGTTGCTGCGGCGCTGGCTCGATGCCACGCCGACGGAAATAGTTGCGATGCGATCGGCCGCGCGGCGCTGCTTCGAACGACGTTTTCGAATCGAGCAGGTCGCGCAAAACTTGGTCCAGGCGATCCGCCAATACGCGCCCAGCCTGGCGATCGCGGCAGTTGCTCAGAGCCCTGCGCAAGACGTAGGCGCTTGAAATGACAGCGCCGTTGGGGTTGTGCGTGGTCGTGCTCACGCACAACGAAGAGCAGCACATCGAGCGTGCGCTAAAAAGCGTGTCTTCAATCGCGAACGAGGTGTTCGTTATCGATTCAGGGTCCACCGATCGCACCACCGAAATCGCCCGGAAGCACGGCGCCACCGTGCTGTTTCATCCGTTCGTCAATCAGGCACGCCAGTTTCAGTGGGCGCTCGATCAAGCGCCGATTACAGCGGACTGGATCATGCGGCTCGATGCCGACGAAGTGATCGAGGCAGATCTGGCGGCAGAAATTGCGCAAAAACTGCCCAATCTACCGATGGATGTGGTGGGCATCAACCTGAAGCGAAAGCACATCTTCATGGGCCGCTGGGTCCGGCACGGTGGTCGATATCCGCTAGTGCTCCTGCGAATATGGCGTCGTGGTTTGGGCCGTGTCGAAGATCGCTGGATGGACGAGCATGTAATTGTTCGGGGCGGCCGCACCGAAATCTTCAACGGCAGTTTTGCAGACGACAACTTGAACGACTTGAGTTTCTTCACGCAGAAGCACAACAAATACGCTACGCGCGAAGCCATTGAAATCCTCAATCAGCGGCACGACCTATTCCCGCGCGATGAAGGAATGAGCAAAGACAGTGCCTCGACGCAGGCATCGATCAAGCGCTGGATCAAAGAACGTGTGTACAACCGCATTCCCTTTACGGTCAGCGCACCCGCCTATTTCATCTGGCGTTATGTTTTTCAGCTCGGATTTCTCGATGGCCGCTCTGGGCTGGTTTATCACGCTCTTCAAGGACTTTGGTACCGGTTTTTGGTGGGCGCCAAAGTCATGGAACTCGAACGTGCCATCGCCCACCTGAGCGACAAAAATTCGATGATCGCCGAGTTGTCCCGCCTCACCGGTCATACCTTGGCGCGTCCTCCTGCTGAAGGCGCCCCGCGGTGAAGATCCTTGTTTACGGAATCAACTTCGCACCTGAATTAACCGGCATAGGCAAATATTCAGCAGAAATGGCCGCCTGGCTGGCATCTGCAGGCCACGAGGTGCGGGTTGTTACCGCACCGCCTTACTATCCAAAATGGGCAGTCTGGCCCGGCTATCACGCCGGCCGATACAGCAGCGAAAAGTGGCAGGGCGTGACAGTGTTTCGCTCGCCAGTCTGGGTACCACGCAAGCCCACCGGGTTGACGCGGGTAGTGCATCTCGCCAGCTTTGCACTGGCGAGTATTCCGGCGCTGCTAGCGCAATGGCGCTGGCGACCTGATGTTGTCTGGCTGGCAGAACCTCCGCTCTTTTGCGCGCCGGCTGCCGTTGCCTTCGCTCGACTGGTTTCGGCGAAGGCTTGGCTGCACATACAGGACTATGAAGTCGACGCCGCTTTCGATCTTGGTCTGCTCAAAGGCCAATGGGTGCGGCGCCTGGTGATGGGCGGTGAGCGCTGGCTGATGCGTCGCTTCGATCGTGTTTCGACCATTTCCGAGCGCATGCTCCAACGCGCACGCGACAAGGGCGTCGACTCATCACGACTGGTCTCGCTGCCGAATTGGGTCGATGTTTCCAAAATTCGACCGCTGACCCATGCAAGCTCTTACCGAGCAGAGTTGGGAATTGCAGACGACGCGATCGTGGCGCTCTACTCAGGGAATATGGGGAGCAAGCAGGGACTGGAAGTATTGTCCGAAGCCGCCGACCTGTTGAAAGCCGTGCCCGGTATCGTGTTTGTCCTGTGCGGAAACGGTTCGGGCCGATGCGACCTTATGCAGCGCTGCAGCGGACTTCCGAATGTCAAGTTCATCGAACTGCAGCCGTTGGAGCGTCTCGGTGATCTGCTCGGTCTCGCCGACATTCATCTGCTGCCGCAACGCGCCGACGCCGCCGATCTGGTGATGCCATCCAAGCTCACTGGCATGTTGAGCAGCGGTCGCGCAATCATCGCCACCGCACATGCGGAAACCGAGCTCGGCAAGGTGGTCGTGCAATGCGGCGCACTGGTACCGCCCGATGACGCGAAGGCCCTGGCCATTCGCATCGAGTGGTTAGCCGGACAACCCGTGCTGCGGCGCGAGATGGGTTTAAAAGCGCGGAACTACGCGGAGATGCGCATCGCCAAAGACGCAGTGCTCGGGCAGTTCGATCGCGACCTGCGCGCTTGTCGGTCAGCCTGACCGACGAGGCGACCCGAGCACCGCCGGCGCCGAAACCCATACCGGACAACAAAAAAAGGGCCTTTCGGCCCTTTTTTATTGCTCCTCTGGAAGGATGCTCTCGTAGTTGTAGTTGGTGTACCGGTAACGCCCGTACTTGTAGGCGCCGTAGCCTTGCCGGCTCGGTTCGATCGCGTTCAACAAAACACCGTTAGCCGCCTTGCCACCCAGCGCAAGCCGACGCGTGGCTTCCTTCAATTCGCCCATCGTAGAGGTGTGAGCACGCGCCACCAGAAGCACGGTACCTGCATGCGTCGCCACTGCGGCCGTATCGGCTGCAACCAGCACTGGTGGCGTGTCGATGATCACCAGGTCGTACTGCTCAGAGAGCTTTTCAAGCGTGGTGCTGAACGAGTCTGAGAGCAGCAGTTCGCCCGGGTTAGGCGGCAGTTGTCCCGTCGCCAGCAAGTCGAGGTTGGGAATGACCTGTTTGTGAACAGTTTGTTGGATCGTCAGGCTGCCGGCGATCAGCTCCGACAGGCCACCGTGGCGTTGCAGTCCCATGTACTGATGGATGTGTCCGCGACGCAGGTCGGCGTCGATTAGTAGCGTCCGTTTTCCCGCTGCGGCCATCAGCGCCGCGAAGTTGGCGGTAACGAAACTCTTGCCAACACCGGGTGTGGCGCCGGTGATCATCACTCGGTTGTTCGGTGATTCGAGCATCGCGAACTGCATCGCGGTACGCAGGCTTCGCAGACTTTCGATTGCCAAATCATCCGGCCGCTCAATTGCGAGCAACCTGACGCCGGTCGCACCCGTGAGACGACGTTCCGCAATGCCCTTTTGCGCGGCACTCAACGGAATGCTGGAGAAAACCGGCAGGCCGATATTCATTTCCAGCTCATGCGGATCGCGGATGCGTTGTTCGATCAATGCATTGCGAATGAACGCAGCAAGTATCCCGAGAAACAAGCCCAACATCAGTGCGATGAGCACGATCATGCTGCGCTGGGGCTTCACTGGCCAATCCGGCACTGTCGCGCTGTCCAGCAATCGCACGTTGCCGACCTTGCCCTCTTTGACCAGACGCAGTTGCAGCGCCTGATTGAGCAGGGATTGATAGAGAGTCGTGTTGACAGTCACGTCGCGTTGCATGCGAACAGCATCTTGCTGAATGCCCGGCAGCGACTTGATACGTCCCTGGACATCGTTGATATCACGGCTGAGAGCTGCCACTTGCGCATCGAGAGTCTGCACCAGCGGATGATTAGGCGTGAAGCGCGCTTCGAGTTCACGACGACGTTGTTGCGCCTCCAGCAGCTTGGTCTGGCGGTCGACCGCCGTTGCCAACACCAGCTTGGCTTCTTCGTCGAACGCTACGGTGCCCTTTTGGTTACGGTAGCTGTTGTAGAGCTGTTCGGACTCTTCGAGTTGGCGCTTGTACTGTGGCAGTTGAACGTCCAGGAACGCTAGCGTCTTTTGCGCCTCGGCCGCTTTACGCTCGATGTTCTGGCGAACGTACTGGCTACCGATTGCATTCAAGACCTGCGTAACCTTGATGGGATCGGGATCTTGCAGCGTCGCGCTGATCACGCTCGTTTGCTTGCCCTTTTCAGCGAGCACCAGTCGCGATTGCAACGTCTCGATGGTGGCTTGCTTTGACAAGCGAGTCACGCGAAATTGTGCTCCGGCCTTGCCCAGCAACTCGGCGACGGTGAACTCGACCGGGCCTTGCGGCGTGTCGGCTTTCAGAAGCGTTCCAACCTTACCGGTCAGCACTTCGCTCCAGCCCTTGTGTTCCAGCGTGTAGGCACCGTCGCCCTTGGCCGTCAGGATGAACTCGCTCGGTTCCAGCGCAGGTGGCACTTCGAAGCGTGAAACCACGATCTTCTCGGTTCCCGACACATAGCCGCCGAAGCCGAGGAAGCCCGGGTTGGAGAGCTGCGAGGCATGACGAGACAGCCAGCCACCGATCAGCGGCACGTAGCGCGGGTAGGCGTCGACGTACAGCTTGGTGGACTCCACCGCCTGACCGACGATCATGCGTGAGCGCAGGATTTCGATCTCGGCGCTGGCCGGCGTTTTAACGTCGAACTGCGCATTGGCCTCACCCAGGAAACTCTTGTTGGCGTTGTTGTTCTCTTCCTCGACCTGAATCAGCAGGTTTGACTCGTAAATTGGCTGACTCAGCAAGGCGTACGCGACGCCGATGGCGAGCACCAACGCAGTGATGGCCGCCACAAGCCATTTATTGGCAACGAGGATGTCGAGGTAGTGGCCAAGATCGATATTGTCGTCATCGCCACGGCCGGAGTTGCTGGCCGGAGTCGGCGTCGAATGGGGAGTGAGTGTGGAGTTCATCGGCTGGATACTTTTGAAATGCGTTGGACCCAATGCCGGGCACCGGCTTCGATTTGCGCGAGAGATGCTTCAAACAATTGGCGTGGCCGCCGGTACGGGTCAGGTACGTCCTGCCCGTTTTGTCCGGTCATATGAAAAACTTTTCCGTTCGTAAAGGGATAGCGTTCGTGCATGGCACGCCGCTGGTCGTGCTCCATCACAAGAATCAGGTCGGCACGCTGGCACATGTCGAGGCTGATCTGGCGCGCCCTGTGCGCGTCGATGTCGATGCCCTTCTCACGCATCAACTCTTTGGCTACCGGGTCCGCCGGATAGCCTATCAACGCGCCCAGGCCGGCCGAACTCACCTGGCGCCCGGGCAAAGCAGCAGCTATCAGGCCTTCGGCCATTGGACTGCGACAGATGTTGCCGGTGCACACGATGAGGATGTTCCGCATGAGTTTGTTGTTACGCGACCTGGACCTGTTATTTGTAGGTCGCGCGAATCAGGTTCGCGCCTTGGGTCGATGGCAAGACCAGGTTCACGATGCGACTCCAGCGCACCAATTCGACCGGATCGACAAACACGACGTCTTTCGGCTGCAGCGCGAAGCCGTCGGCCATTGCCAGCGCCAGTGCGCTGCGTGCATCGAGATGAAAGATCGCCTGGCCGCCTTGCGGACGATTGCGAACCACGTAGATCTGACGCGGATTGGCAGTGCCCAGGTCAACACCGCCGACTTCGCTCAGCGCGTCGTTTAGGCTCAATCGGCCGTTGCGCATCAACACGGCAGCCGGACGCAACACCTCGCCCATCACAGAAACCTTGCTGTCTTCACGGTTACGTACGGTCACCATGTCGCCGCTGCGCAGAGGAATACGCGTGGGGTCGATACCCACTTCGGCCATGCCCATCAAGTCGATAGGAGTCGTGACACCGTCCCGCGTCAGTGTCACGAAAGACCGGTCTCCCGTCGGCGTGATGCCGCCAGCCCGGCTGATCGCTTCAGGCAAAGTCATCGGAATGTCTGTGAAAACTTGCAGGCCCGGAACACGCACTTCGCCTTCGACATAAGCGCGCTTGCTACGAAACGCCTGAACGCGCACGTTGACTTGCGGCTCTTTGAAGACGCGCTGCAGTCGTTTGGTCACAACGTCTTCGAGCTCCTGCACGGTCATGCCCGCCACCTTGAGCGTGCCGGCGTACGGGAAACTAAGTTGGCCGGTGTTGGAAACAATGAAACCGGGCGCGGGCGAAACGCTGGCCGGATCGGCCACGGTCGTTGCAGGAATTGCGCTGGAGATGATTTCAGGGTGATCGAAAACAGTGATGCCCACCACGTCTCCGGGGCCAAGACGGTAGACGTCCGGCTCGCCCAACAGCTTTGCCACATTTTGGGGAATGGTCGTCGGACGTGCAGCAGTCAACGTCTTGAGCAGTTCCGGGTTGATCTCCGAAACCGTGCCCTCTGGCGGCCGATCAGCATCGACCATGCCGCCATTTGCCGAGTTGGCCTTTGCAGCGTTGTCACTGATGGCCCGCACAGCACTGCTCGTTGTTTCATAGCCAGGTCCGATTGCAGCGCAACCCGACACGGCAAGCAGTACCAGACCAGACGCCGCCAATGCGACAGATGTGTAAATTTGTTTCAAGCCAGACCCCCGAAATCACCGTAAAAATGAATACTTTTGCAAACAGTTACGACTGTACATCACGTAACGCCAAAACCTCGAATTGTTTCGGGACGTACATCGTTTGATAGAGAAACGTGAACTTTTGCACTAATCGCAAAAAACCACAAAATCTCAATTTCGCCCATTTTCAGTAACGCTTGCACGCTATTAAATCAATAGCAATGCATTCTGAAAAAGTCGCTTGCGATCAGGGCGCTTCGGTCTGCGCAGCGCGTTTCCACGCCACAGAAGCCTGATCGGTGTCGTCGCGCGCCTCAGCGAGGGTCGCGAGTGCCTGCCATGAGCGCCGGTAAAGACCTGCGTCTTGCAAGCCGTTACCGGCTTGCGTCAGCAATTGCTGGGCTTTACCCCACAGCTGCCGCTTCATGCAAGCCATGCCCGCAAGATACTGCAGGTTTGGGTCGCGCGGGTTGTTGCGCTGCGCCAGTTCAATGCGCGCCAGCCATTCCGCGTCCACAGAATCCAAACCGGCTTCCAGGGCGCGCGCCAGCTTCACGCGCAGGCTGTCGGTCAGGCTCTGGGGCTGTTCGACCATTCGGATCCAGGCCGGCAGCAGCCAAATCCGGGCGGTAGCGAGGTCGCCGCGCAACACAGCCATGCGCTGCGCGCCATGGATCGAGACCTCGGGCATTTCGCGCTCCGATGATTCAAGTTGTCCCCAGGCGCTCATGAGTTGCGCCGGATCGTGCGCACTGGAAAGCAACTCGGTCGCCAGGCCGCGCACGATGCTCTCGGCTGCTGCAGTCGAAAACGCCCGATGCTTGGCCAGCAGCCGCGCTGTCTCGAGGGCCTCGAGCGTGCGCCGGTCCAGCCGCGCCGCCTTGAGCCGGAGACGCAGCGCCAGAGTGCGCCGCTGCGCGCCTTGGGGCAGCTCCTCGAGTCGCGCGAGCGCCGCCGGGGCGTCGCGGTCTTCGAGCGCCCACCGCGCAGCGCGCAACTGAACGCCTTCTCGCGTTTCGGGTGCCGGCGACGCGTTGCGATCGGCGCTTTCTTTGAGCGCTTCGTGCAAATGCGCGTCGCGCGCCGGCCGGTCTTGCAGCGCCTGGGCGCTCTCGGCCGCCAAAAGATGAGCCAGCACCCTGACTTGCTGCGCCTGAGGCAGCCGGGCATCGAGCGCAGACAGTGCTTTTTCTTGGATCAATGCCGCTTGCGCGGCCTTTCGGGCACGGGAAAAACGGCCGGCAATCATCTGCGCCAGAGCGTCGAGCAATGCACCGTAAAGTGCGCGCTCCTTTTGCTGCATGCGCCACTGCCGCGCCTGGACCGGCAGCGAGAACAAAGCCGAAAGTCCGCGCAACGCGAGATGCAGCAGCATGAAGGCGGCGACCAGAAGCAGCAGCACAAGGTTCAGCGACAGGTCGACTCGCCATGGCGGCCAAAAGACGGTGATGGTGCCTTGGTTGTTACCCGCGAACAGCGCCACGGCCGCTGCGATGCCGAATAGCGCCAGGAGCCAAAGTGCAGCACGCATCGACGGTTCAGCGTCCCGCTGCGGCGGTCGCGATGGCCGTCAGCGTGTCGTCGATTCTCGGCGGTTCGGTCGACTTGACCTGTGCCTGAAGCTGCTGCACCAGAGTTGCCGCCGCCTGCGTCCGACGCGACGCTGGATCGAAGTACCGGTTGAGCGCGGCCGACACAGTGCCGAGTTCAGTGCGGGCGTTGTCGACCTGTCGTGACATCAACGCCAGCCTGACATTGAGTAATTTGAGCTTCAGGTTCTCGCGCAAGAAAAAGGTCTGGTCGGGCGCGAGCAGCACCGATTCAGGCCGCTCGATACGCCCGACGCGCAGCAACGAGCGCGCCTCGCTGCGCACGATGAGCAGCGCGCGCTGCCACCAGGGCGCGTCTGTCGGCACCGGTTCTGCCTCCCAAGGATTGGCGCCGGCGCCGCGCATCGCGACCGCATTGACCGTCGGCAGATCGTCGACGCCACGCATCAGATCGTCGAGCTTGCGCAGGGCCTCACCGCTGTCGGTGCTCGCGGTACTGCGAATGCGGTCGGCATCGCGCTGCATCGCGCGCTGCAATGGCGCAAGCCGTGGTTGCGCGGCGCGCATGATGCGCAGGTCGCCGGCCTTTAGAACAGCGAGCAAGGGCTCGGTATTGCCGGTGACTTCCGCCTGTTGCAGCGCGAGCCGAACCGCGGATTCGATGTCGACGACCAGATTCTCGTCGCGCGATCTCGACAAGCTCTGCATCAGGTCTTCGAGCTGCGAGCGCTGCAGGGCGACCTCACCAACGCGGGTTTCTGTGAGCGCGAGACGGGACGCAGTTTCGCGCACCGTCTCTTGCGCTTGCCGAGCCAGCGTGCGCGCCTCGGCCGCCTGCATCAGTGCATCGGCGCTTTGACGCGCCAGTTGCTCTTGCATGCCGTTAACTTTTTGCCACAGGACGATGCACAGAACCAGCGCCACGAACGCGACGATGGCGAGCAAGCCCACGACAATGCGGGAAAGCGTTGCCTCGGCAATCGAGTGTGGCGCCCCGGGCGGGACATGGACCGGTGCAGGCGAAGGTGCGGGATTGGCGATCAGCGCGATCGGCTCTGGCGAAAGATCATCCGACGGGAAGGCAGCGCTCATGCCAACGATTCTATCGAGGCGACCAGCGCATCTTTGAGCGGTTGAGAGAGCACGACCGTGCCAAAACCCGCTGCCCGCGCCGCCTCCGCGATGCGAGCGTGCGTAGCGACCGCACGCGCCTTGTTCCATGAAGTGTTGGGCATCATGCATCGCAGATTGCCGATCGCTTCCGAGCTGCTGAAAAGCCAGATCGCGCCGCCGGCAGCACTGTCGGCGGCGATGGCCAATGCAGCGCTGTCGAATGCGGGCGGCAAGCGACGATAGGCCACCACGGTGTCGTAAGACGCCTGAGCCACTTCGATCTCGTGCGCCAACCAATCACGCCCCGCAGCATTGCCTGCCGCATCGCCGCCGCGCACGATCAACACTCGCATACCAGGCTTCACCTGAAGACGCACCTGCAGCCAAAGGGCCTCTGAGTCGAAACTGCCGCTGGCCGCGTCAGGCACATCGATGGCAGTCGATACGACACCCACTTGTGCCAAAGCACGTGCAGTACCCGGACCGGTCGCCCAGCAACGCGGTTTTACCGTCGCACCAGTCGGTCGTTGCCGGAAAAATTCTTCCACCGCGTTGACGCTGACAAACATCACGGCTGCGTAGCCTGCAATTTGCACCCATGCCGCGCGCAACGGCGTGACGTCGGCCATGGGCGCGATATCGATCAGCGGCAAGGCCACAGCGTCGAGTCCCGCGTTGCGCAGGTCATCGACCCATCGAATGGCTTCCCGCGCCGGCCGTGTGACGATGACGCGCGTCGCGCTCATGGATGTCGGCTTATCAATGCGCGCCGGCTGCGCGCAACAGGGCGGCGGCCTGGTTTCCCAGCGCCTCGGCCGCGTCGAAATCGCAAGCGCCGGCTTCTGCAGCCACCTTGATCAATGCAATGGTGCCCTCCGGATCGCCCCAAGCCGCATTGATGCGCAAGCTGCCGCCCGGCTGCCAGCGGGCGTGCGCCGCCAACGGCATTGAGCAACTGCCGCCCATCGATCTGCTGACGGCGCGTTCGGCAGCGGTGGCGAGCCAGTCAGTGCGGTGTCCCAAGGGCGCAAGTGCGGTGATCAGGTCAGTGCGATCCGCTCGAATCTCTATGCCGAGCGCACCCTGCCCCGCGGCCGGCAGCATCACGTCTGGCTCGAAGGCGACGCGAATCCGGCTTTCGAGACCAAGCCGCTTCAGGCCCGCCGCAGCCAGAACGATTGCGTCGTATTGGCCCTCGTCGAGCTTGCGCAACCGGGTGTCGAGGTTGCCGCGCAGCGGTTCGATGCGAATGTCGGGGCGCAACGCACGCAACAACACGACGCGACGCAGGCTCGACGTGCCGACCACCGCGCCATGCGGCAAGGCCTCCAGCGACTCGTAGCGCGGCGATACCAACGCATCACGCGGGTCTTCCCGTTGCACTACGCAAGCCAGCGCAAAGCCTGCGGGCAGATCCATCGGCACATCCTTGAGCGAGTGCACCGCGATGTCGGCGGCGCCGCTCTCCAGTGCCGACTCGAGCTCTTTCACGAACAGCCCCTTACCGCCGATTTTGCTGAGCGAGCGATCGAGGATCTGATCACCACGCGTCGTCATGCCCAGAAGGCTGACCGTGTGGCCTCGTTCTTGCAGCAGTGCGCTGACGTGTTCGGCTTGCCAGAGTGCCAGCCGACTTTCGCGCGTGGCGATCACGATGTTGCTCACAGGCGTTTTCTACTGGTGAATGGGACCAGCGGAATGCTAGCATGTTGCGCTGCAGCAACGCCGACGGCAATGTCCCTTCAGAGGCGCTGAAAGCGCGTTCGGCAATCCCGCCAAGACGAGGAGAAGACACAGTTGAAAACAACAAGCAAGGCAACAAGCAAATCCGCAGCGCCCGCCAACGCTGCCAAGCGCAGGCCGAGCGAGGACCAACCGCTCGTCGACGACATTCGCCTGCTCGGCCGCATCCTCGGCGATGTGATCCGCGAGCAGGAAGGTGAAGAAACCTATGCGCTGGTCGAAAAAATCCGCACGCTTTCAGTCGCTTTTCGGCGCGACGCCGATCACCAGGCCGACCGTGCACTGAAGAACCTGCTCAAGGGACTGAGCGCGTCTGAAACAGTGCGTGTGATTCGCGCCTTTACGTACTTCAGTCATCTCGCCAACCTGGCAGAAGACCGCCATCAAATTCGCCGCCGCACCGAGGCCGATCGCGCCGGCGAAACCGCATCGGGTACGTTACCGATGGCGCTAGCCCGTATCCGCAAAGCCGGCATCACGCCCGAAGCCATTGTCGAGACGCTGGCGCACAGCTACGTGTCGCCCGTGCTCACAGCGCACCCGACCGAGGTGCAGCGCAAGAGCATCCTCGACGCCGAGCGTGCCATCGCCCTCCTACTGACCGCACGCGACGAAATACAGCAGCGCCACTACGCATTCATCGGCAAGAAAGACGCGCTCACGCCAATCGAATACGCCGAGAACGAAGAGCAGATGCGCACTCGCGTGACGCAGCTCTGGCAGACCCGGCTGCTGCGCTTTTCGAAGCTGACAGTGGCCGACGAAATCGAGAACGCGCTGAGCTACTACGAAGCGACCTTCCTGCGCGAGATACCCCGCGTCTACGCCGACCTCGAGCGTGCGCTGGGCCAACGCGGGATCGCCCCCTTCCTGCGCATGGGCCAATGGATCGGAGGCGACCGCGACGGCAATCCGAACGTCACCGCCGACACGCTGGAATACGCGCTCAAGCGTCAGTCCGAATTGGCCTTGCGTCACTACCTCACCGAGGTGCACTTCCTGGGGGGTGAATTGTCTTTGTCGGCCACCCTGATCGATGTGTCGGTCGAAATGCAGGC
The DNA here is from genome assembly GCA_025352265.1 of Variovorax sp. Classification (GTDB taxonomy): domain Bacteria; phylum Pseudomonadota; class Gammaproteobacteria; order Burkholderiales; family Burkholderiaceae_C; genus Variovorax. The sequence goes on from JANXTS010000045.1 coordinate 76,396, forward strand.
GCTGGCAGAACGCTCGCCCGACGTCAACGAACATCGGCACGACGAGCCCTATCGCCGTGCGTTGACCGGCGTGTACTCGCGCCTCGCGGCCACCTTACGCGACCTGACCGGGGGCGAGGCCGCACGCCATGCCGTGGCACCGCAAAACCCATACACCCACGCCGAGCAGTTCCTGGCCGACCTGCGCACCATCGAACAATCGCTCATTGAAAAGCATGGCGCGGTGCTCGCTGCGCAGCGCCTGAGCCCGCTGATTCGAGCGGTCGAAGTGTTCGGCTTTCACCTGGCGACGGTCGACTTGCGTCAAAGCTCCGACAAGCACGAAGCCGTGGTCGCCGAGCTGCTCGCCAAGGCACGCATGGAACCGGCCTATGCGTCACTCGCCGAAGACGCCAAGCAAACGTTGCTGCTGAAGCTGCTCGACGATGCGCGTCCGCTGCGCGTGCCCGATGCGGAATATTCGCCGCTGGCCCAAAGCGAATTGGCGATCTTCTCGGCCGCACGCACGTCGCGCGTGCGCTACGGCAACGCGGCGATTCGCCACTACATCGTGAGCCACACCGAAACGGTGAGCGACCTGCTCGAAGCGCTGTTGCTGCAAAAAGAAGTCGGATTGCTGCGCGGCGCAATGGACAAGGACGCCACCAACGACTTGATCGTGGTGCCGCTCTTCGAGACCATCGAAGACCTTCGCAACGCGGCGCCGATCATGCGGACCTTCTATGCACTGCCGGGCATCGCCGCGCTGGTCCAGCGGTCGGGCGCCGAGCAGGATGTGATGCTGGGCTACAGCGACAGCAACAAGGACGGCGGGATCTTCACCAGCAACTGGGAGCTCTACCGTGCCGGCCTGGCGCTGGTGGCACTTTTCGACGAGCTCAACAAGGGCAAGGCGGAGCCGATTCGCCTGCGCATGTTCCATGGCCGAGGCGGTACCGTGGGGCGCGGCGGCGGCCCGAGCTACGACGCCATCCTGGCGCAGCCACCAGGCACCGTGCGCGGCCAGATTCGTCTTACGGAGCAGGGCGAGGTGATCGGCTCCAAGTACGCCAACCGCGAGATCGGCCGACGCAACCTGGAAACGCTGGTCGCTGCCACGCTTGAGGCGACGATGTTGCCTGTCGCCAAGTCCGCACCGGCTCCCTTCGTCGCAGCCGCCGAGGCGCTTTCGGTCGCAAGCATGGCCGCGTACCGCAAGCTGGTCTACGAAACCCCTGGCTTCGGCGATTACTTTTTCGGTGCCACGCCCATTCGCGAAATCGCCGAACTCAACATCGGCTCGCGCCCCGCGTCGCGCAATCCGAGCCACAAGATCGAAGACCTCCGCGCTGTGCCATGGAGCTTCAGTTGGGGACAGTGCCGGCTCACGTTGCCGGGCTGGTATGGATTCGGCTCAGCCATCGAACAGTTCCTCGCCGACGGCAAGCCGGCCGAGCGCAAGGAGCGCCAAGCGCTGCTTCAGCGCATGTATGCGCAATGGCCTTTCTTCAGGACGCTGCTGTCGAACATGGACATGGTGCTGGCCAAGAGCGACCTCGCGCTGGCGTCGCGCTACGCCGAGCTGGTGGCCGATCGCAAGTTGCGGCAGAAGGTTTTTTCGATGATCGAAAGCGAGTGGCATCGCACCTCGGACGCGCTCACGCTCATTACCGGCGCCAAGCAACGGCTCGAAGGCAACGCCGACATGCAACGCTCGGTGCGACACCGCTTTCCGTACATCGACCCATTGCACCATCTGCAGGTCGAACTGATGCGGCGATACCGCGCCGGCGAAGGCGGAGAGCGGCTGCAGCGTGGCATTCACATCTCGATCAACGGGGTGGCGGCCGGCCTTCGCAACACAGGCTGATCGCCGATGTGACGCCCAACCCAGCTCGGCTGCCGACCGTGTACGCGCCCTCCTACGCAATCATTCGCCGATCGGGGGGCGTGAAGCGTCAGGCAGAGGACTAACCTGACGTTTGGACACACGGCACCCAGACTGCAATGTTGCAGACCGGGTCGACGCCCTGGTCGTTCACAGGAAACTTTGTCATGTCTTCGCCTCAATCTTCTGCCGTTTCGCATGCGAGCCAAGGCGACTTCGTTAGCAGTGACTTCGATGCGCTGGCACTTCACATGCGGGAGTGCGCGCGGGCACGCGGCCCCATGTTCACTCTGCGGAGCGGCTTGCAGCAAATCCACGCCATGGCTGCCGGCCGCATCGTGACCGTTGCTTTCCTGGCTTTCTTAATCGCGCTCGGACTGCTGGCCCTCGCCTGACATGTGAGTGAGCGCCGCGCCCGTCTTCTATCGCTTCGATTCGCTCAGCGAATACGCTCTTGAGCTTCTCTCGAGACCGCCCGAGGCGGTCGAATTGCCGGTACGTGCCGAACTGTTCGGCACGCAGCGGCTAGAGCAACACGGACGCAGTCTTGCCCGAGCACAAGTCATCGACAACGAGGCCAACGCTGCAGGCACCGCACCGTTCTTCCCCAGGGTCGACCGCAACCTCGAATCGCTACGCCAAGCCTTCGACTACATAGCGCTCACTTCACGCAGCGGCCGCTACGTATCGCCGGCTGCCGAATGGCTACTCGACAATTTTCATCTGGTCGAGGCGCAGCTCCAGCAAATTCGCGAAGGGGTTCCGCGCAGCTACTACGCGCGGCTGCCCAAGCTGGCCGCGCAACCGCTGGCCGGCCTGCCACGGGTCTATGGGATTGCCTGGGCCTACGTGGCGCACACCGACAGCGTGCTCAACAACGAGCTCTTCACCGCGTTCCTCAACGCGTACCAAGAGGTAGACGAACTCACGCTGGGCGAGCTGTGGGCGTTGCCGACGACGCTGCGCGTGGTGCTGCTCGAAAACCTGCGCCGCGTCGCCGAGACCATCGCTGCGGCCAAGGTGGGACGTGAAGTCGCGCACGCCGCGTGGGATGCCTCGCCGTCGCTCTCCGCGCAAGACCTCGATGCCATCTACGCGGCGCTGCTGAGCCGCGGCCTGGCGGCGAGCTACCTCACTCAGCTCTGGCAGCGGCTTCCCGTCGAACAAGGCGAAACGCCGCCAGCGCTGGTCCGCTGGACCGCGCACCACTGCGTCAACGGCCCCGCGTTGATCGGCGATGCCCATGCAGAACAGGCCGCGGCCAACCTGACGGTCGGCAACATCATCACGACGCTTCGCATGATCGGCCAGGTCGAGTGGGCCGACCTGATCGAGCCGGTGAGCCGGTCTCTGCGCGTATTGCGCGAATTGCCGAGCTACGGAAAGGAAAGCGAACTCACCCGCCAACAGATCACGCATGCGATGGAGCAAGTTGCGCGCACCACGGCCCGGCCCGAGCGTGAAGTGGCGCTTGCCGTCGTGCAACTCGCCAGCGCGCCTGCGAACCCGCTGATCGAAGAAACCGACGATGCGCACTGGGCGCACGCTGAATGCACCGCCGGCTACTTTCTGTTCGGCCGTGGCCGACCGGCGTTGATCGCAGCACTGCAGCCTGCAGACGACAGTGCAGCAGCCGCAAGAACCGCGCCGCCGCCCACCGATTGGAGGTTGTCCGGGGGCTGGAAGTTGCCCCTCTATATCGTCGTCGTCGTCGCCGGCACGGCGCTGCTGCTCGCGCTCGTGGTGCGCGCACTCCATGGCTCCGACCGGCCCGACGCTGGCTGGGCGACGACCGTCGCCCTCGTGCTCATGCTGTGGCCGCTCTCCGAAGTGGTAATCGCACTGATGCACCGTATCGTCTCCGAATCCGCGCGCGTGCAGCCGCTGCCGCGGCTCGATTTCACCGGCGGCATTCCGGCAGCGCATCGCGTGTTGGTCGTGGTGCCGGCGATGCTGACATCGACACGCAGCACCGTGCAGCTGGCACATCGGCTCGAACTGCACTGGCTCGCCAACCGCGAAGAACAGGCGCAGTTCGCGCTGCTGACCGACTGGGCCGATGCGTCGCAGCAAAGCCTGCCTGAAGACGCGGTCTTGCTCGACGACGCACTGCGGCGCATCGCCGCGCTGAACCTTCGGTATCCGTCGCTGCCTGGCGCCGCGCCGCGCTTCGTGCTGCTGCACCGGCCACGCAGCTGGAGCGAAACCGAGCGCCGCTGGATCGGCTGGGAGCGCAAGCGCGGCAAGCTCGAAATGCTGATGCGCTGGCTCGCGGTCGGCGACTCCAGCGGCTTCGTTCCGCTGGCGTCCGGCTTGCAGTTGATGTCCGGCATCCCGTACGTTGTCACGCTCGACAGCGACACGGGCTTGCCGTCTGGCGGACTGCGTGAACTGGTGTCCGTGGCGGCGCATCCGCTCAACGCACCGCAGGTCGACGCAGCCACACGCCGGGTCGTCGCCGGCTTCGGCATCCTTCAGCCACGCATCGTCACACCCTTTCCGGAGCGCAATGAACGCTCGGCTTTTCATTGGTTGTTCGCCGGCCAATGCGGCATAGATCCCTACAGCAGTGGCGCGTCCGACATCTACCAGGACTTGTTCGGCACCGGCTCTTTCACGGGTAAGGGCCTGCTGCATGTGCGCGCGCTGCACGACACGCTCGACCGCCGGCTGCGTGAAGACGCCGTGTTGAGCCACGACTTGCTCGAAGGCACCGTGGCGCGTTGTGCGGTGGTCAGCGACCTGGTGCTTATCGAAGATCATCCCCACCACGCCGGCGTCGCGGCCTCGCGCATCCATCGATGGACCCGCGGCGACTGGCAATTGCTGCCGCTCATGCTGCGTCCGCGCCGCTTCGGCATCGACCTGCTGGGCCAGTGGAAGATGATCGACAACCTGCGCCGCGCAATGGTCGTTCCCGTGTCCGCAGCGCTGCTCGCCTGGGTCATATTCACCGGCGCGTTGCCGCTCAACTGGGCCTTGGGCGTGGTGCTGCTCGCCATCACGCTGGGGCCCTTGCTCGGAGCGCTCGCAGGTCTGGTGCCGACGCGGCGCTCCATCGAGCTCCAGCATTCCTTCGATGTCGGCTCTTCCGAGCTGTTGCGCGCCATCGCCGGCGCGGCGTGGCAGTTCACCCAGCTCTTCGCGCAGACCAAGCTACTGGTCGACGCGACGCTGCGCGCCCTTTGGCGGCTCGCTATCAGTCGGCGGCATTTGCTGCAATGGACGACGGCCGACCAGTTACAGGCGCAGGCGCGATACAGCCCCGGACCGTTCCTGCGTGCCGGCGCCGTCTCCAGCGTGTTGTGCCTGGTGTTGGCCGTCGCGTCGCACTGGAGCGCCGACCCGCTGCTCGCGCCGGTGTTGTTCCTTATCTGGGCCTGCGCACCGCTGGTCGCGTGGCTCAGCAGCCGCGTGCCACACGCGAACGAAACGGCGCACCCCGTCACCGAGGACGAGCGCGACTACCTCAATACGCTGGCGCGCGACACGTGGCGCTTCTTCGAGCGCGTAGTCGGCCCCGAAGACAACCACTTGCCGCCAGACAACCTGCAGCTAGAACCGCAGCCAACGATTGCCCACCGCACTTCGCCGACCAACATCGGCGTGTACCTGCTCGCGATCGGTTGTGCACGCGAGTTCGGCTGGATCGATTCGCCGGCGCTCGCGCAGCGTCTGACTGCCACGCTCGACGCCATCGACAAGCTCGAAAAGCATCAGGGCCATCTCTACAACTGGTACGACACGCAGACGCTGCGACCGATGCCGCCGACCTATGTGTCGAGCGTCGACAGCGGCAACATGGCGGGACATTTGCTGGCGGTGGCCCAAGCCTGCCGCGCCTTTGCCAGCGAAGAGTCCGAGGGCGCCGCATCGACACACTCGCTGGAGGCGATCGCCCAACGCTGCGAGGCACTTTGTGCCGCCATGAATTTCCAGGGCTTGTACGACGCCAAGCGCCACCTGTTCCACATCGGCTTGCGGGTCGACGACAACACGCTCGACAAGAGCTACTACGACCTGCTGGCTTCCGAATCGCGCTTGCTCAGCTTTCTGGCAATCGCCAAGGGCGATGTGCCGCGGCGCCACTGGATGGCACTGGGCCGTCCGTTCCTTTCGGTCGGTGCGCGGGCCAGCCTCAAGTCATGGTCGGGCTCGATGTTCGAATACCTGATGCCGGCGCTGGTCATGCCCGAACCCGACGATGGTTTGTTGCAGGTCGCCAACGCTGCCGCCGTGACGGAACAGCAGGCCTACGGAAAGGCTCAGAACCTGCCCTGGGGCGTTTCCGAGTCGGCCTACTTCGCGCAAGACCATTCGCTCGCCTATCAATACTCGCCGTTCGGCGTGCCGCGCCTGGCCTTGCGCCGCACGCCGCCGACCGACCGCGTGGTCGCGCCCTATGCGAGCGCGATGGCGGCGTTGATGGCGCCGGCCGATGCGGTTGTCAATCTGCGGCGGCTCGAATCGCTCGGTGCACGGGGGGAGTGCGGCTTTTTCGACGCGGTCGATTTCACCGTGTCGCGTCAACCCGAAGGCGAGCCGCTCAGTGTGGTGCGCAATTTCATGGCCCATCACCAGGGCATGTCTCTGGTGGCGTTGTGCAACGTGCTGCGCAACGACGCGCCGCGGCGCTGGTTTGCCAGCGCGCCGTTGGTCGAAGCCCACGTGTCGCTGCTGCACGAGCGCACGCCACGGCAAATCATCGGCAGCGCCGATCCGCGCACGCCGCCCGAGCCGGCCGAAGGCGAAGCGCTGCCCGTGTTTCAGCCACGCACTGTGGATCCTTCGGCGCCTGGCTTCCAACCGACGCACCTGTTGTCGAACGGGCGCTACACCGTCGCACTGCGCGCCAATGGCGCCGGCGTAAGCCGCTGGCGATCGTTCAACGTGACGCGCTGGCGCGACGACCCGTTGCGCGACAGCTACGGCACCTTCTTCTACCTTCGCGATGTGGGCGACCGGGTACTTACGTCGGTCACCGCCTTGCCCGCTCCTGGCGAAGGCTGGAACTACCGCGCCCGCTTTCTGGCAGATCAGGTTCAGTTCGACGGTCGCACCAAAGACCTGCATGTGCGTACCACGGTGCTCATCAGCCCGGAAGACGACACCGAGCTGCGCACCGTCGCCATCCACAACACCGGCACGCAAAGTCGCACCCTCGAACTCATCTCGTACTTCGAACCGGTGCTGTCGAACCCGAAGGCCGACGAAACCCACCCGGCCTTCACCAACCTTTTCGTCGAGACCCGTTGGGAGCCGACATGGCGCGCCCTGCTGCTATCGCGCAAGCCACGTCTGCACGGAGACGCCGTGGTGGCTGCCGCGCACTTCGTGGCATCGGTCGATGCGCATGTGCTTTCGGTCGATTGCATGGTCGACCGCCGCGCCTTCATCGGCCGCAACCGCACGCTGGCAACCCCCTCGCTAGACCCGCAACCATTGACTGCAGATGGCAAGCCGATCAACGGTCTCGACGCCATCGCCTGCCTGCGCGTCAAGCTCGAGATCGCCGCCGGTGCCACTGCCCGCGTGACCTTTGCGACCGCGGCTGACGAGAACGTCGATGCGCTGATTCCGAGCATCGACCGCTACTTGCAGCCGATGCACGTCGAGCGCGCTACGCGCATGGCCGCGACGCTCGCGCAGGTGCGACTGCGCGACCTGGCCATCGACCCGGCGCAGAACCTGGCACTGCAAGACCTGACGACCATCCTCACTTACACCACGCCGCGCGTGATGAGCGACCGCGGCTTGATCGATCTGCATCAGATCTGGCGCTTCGGCATCTCGGGCGACAAGCCGATCGTCCTCGTCCACATCCATTCGGTAACGGGCTTGCGGCTGGTGAACGCCCTGCTGCGCGCACAACCCTGGTGGGGCTTCGGCGGAGTGGCCTGCGACCTGGTGGTGCTCAACAGCGAGCCCAATTCGTACCTGATGCCGCTGCAGCGCGAGATGGAAGCCTTGCGCGACCGCGTGGCGCAGCAGACGCAGAACAGCTTTCCGCGCAACGATGCGGCCGGCTTCTATCTGCTGCGCGACCATGAAGTGGCGCCTTCGGAAAAGGCGGCACTGTCGAGCCTGGCGCGCGTGGTCTTTACCGCCGATGGCCGCTCGCTCGAAGTGCAGGTGGCAGCGTTGCGCGACGCGGCAGTATCCGTGCCGATCGTCGCGCCGCCCGCGCGCGTGGCGCTGTCGGCATTGCCCTCAGCCGCGCAGTTGGCCGAATCGGTGACGGCGCCGCAAGGTGCATTCGATGCCGCTAGCGGAGAGTTTTGTTTCGATGTCGACTTGAACCGGCGCACGCCGCGGCCGTGGATCAATGTGATCGCCAATTCGTCGTTCGGCTTCCAGGTGTCGGAGTCGGGCACCGGCTACACGTGGGCGATCAACAGCAGCATGAACCAGGTCACGCCGTGGTCGAACGATCCGGTGCAAGACCCGTCCTTCGAGCATTACCTGCTGCAGGACGTCGACACCCGCGAGCTGATTCCGCTGACGCCCGCCGGCCGCGGCGCGGGTGCTGCGCGGCATCGCGTGCGGCACGGCCAGGGCTATACCGTGTTCGAGTGCCTGCATCACAACCTGGTGCTGGAGACGACCTTCTTCGCGGACCGCGACGATGCCGTCAAGGTCGTTCACGTGAGCGTGCGGCACGAGGGCATCGGACAGCGCCGGCTGCGCGCGCTGGCGATGATCGAGTGGCAGCTGGGTGCAGCTCGTGGTGCGCGTCGTACCGTCCACACATGGAAGCCGGAAGACCAGGCGGCGGTCTTCGGGCTTCAGCGCGAGTCGAGCGCCGGCTTCGGCGGCAGTGCGGGCTTCGTCCAGTTGACCGGGCTCGATGGTCTGTCGAAGCCATTGCAATGGACCTGCGACCGCAGCGAGTTCTTCGCAGGTCGCGGCATGATCGAGCTGCCGGACCAACTCGGCCAACGTGCCGGCAGCGGGCTCGACGCCTGTGCCGCCATCGCCGGCGAGTTCACGCTAGAGCCGGGCCACACCGCGCGCTTCAGCTTCGTGCTCGGCCACGCGAAGAGCGCCGACGCCGCAATGCAACTTGCCATGCGCTGGCAAGCACGTGACGCGTTGCAGGCACTGGCGCAAGTGCGTGCGTTCTGGGACGACCTGCTCGGCCGTCTGCAGGTGCGCACGCCCGACCCGTTGTTCGATGCGCTGGTCAATCGCTGGTTGCCGTACCAGACGCTCGCGTGCCGCCTGTGGTCGAAGGCCGGCTTCTATCAAGCTGGCGGTGCCTTCGGCTTCAGGGATCAGCTGCAGGACGCGATGGCCTTTGCCGTAACCGATCCGGTGCGACTGCGCGAGCAGATCCTTGTCAACGCAGCGCGGCAGTTCCCTGAGGGCGATGTGCAGCATTGGTGGCACATGCCCGGCGGTGCCGGCGTGCGCACGCATTTCTCGGACGACCTGCTCTGGCTGCCGTATGCAGCGGCGCACTATGCCGAAGTCACCGGTGATCTCACGCTGCTCGACGAGACCGTGCCCTTCATCGACGGGCCGGCCATTCCGCAAGGTGCTGAAGACGCCTACTACGCGCCGCAAATCTCCAGCCAGACGGCAAGCCTGTTCGAGCACGGAGCGCGCGCAATCGACCACAGCCTGGCCGTCGGCGCACATGGCCTGCCGCTGATGGGCACCGGCGACTGGAACGACGGCATGAACCGCGTCGGCAACGAAGGCCGCGGCGAATCGGTATGGCTGGGCTGGTTCCTGTGCAGCGTGGTGGCAGCCTTCTCGCCGCTGGCCGAAGCACGCGGCGAGCATGAGCGCGTGGCCCGCTGGGCCGAGGCGCGTCGCGGCTGGATTGCCGCCCTGCACGATGCCGGCTGGGACGGCGCCTGGTTCCGCCGTGCCTTCTTCGACAACGGCGCCGCGCTGGGTTCATCGGCCAACGACGAGTGCCGCATCGACCTGATCGCGCAAGCGTGGTCGGTGATCTCGGGTGCGTCGAGCGAGCGTTTCACGACGCCGGCAATGGCCTCCGTGAAGGAACATCTGTTCGATGCGCCGGCCGGCCTGTTGCGCCTGCTCGCGCCGCCGTTCGCCAAGTCGGAAAACAACCCTGGCTACATCCAGGCCTACCCTCCGGGCGTGCGTGAAAACGGCGGCCAGTACTCGCATGGCGCGGTGTGGGGCCTGATGGCGCAGGCCTTGAGCGGCGACCACGAAGCAGCGTGGCGTACCTTCGAAGGGTTGAGTCCCGCCCATCGATCGAAGCATGCCGAGCGCGGCCCGGTCTACGAGCTGGAGCCCTACGTGATGCCCGGCGACACCTATGGCGCAGCACCCTACGTCGGTCGCGGTGGCTGGAGTTGGTACACCGGCTCGGCGGCGTGGCTGCATCGCGCGGCGGTCGAGACCTTGCTCGGCCTCGATGTGCGCGGCGACCGGCTTTCGGTGACACCACGGATTCCGGCGCATTGGCCGGGCTTCGAAATGACGGTGAAGCTGGGTGGCCGGACTTTCGAGATCCGGTGCGCGTGCGCCGGGACTGATCGCAATGCCCACGGAGATCGCGGCCTGGTCCAACAGGTTGCTCCTGGCGAATGGGTCCACTGGAGAACCCTGCCGGAAGGGACTGTCTTGCAGGTCGAGCTGGAGACTGCGCAAGGCGGTGCTGCGGGATTTTGAGATTGGTGAGGTGTCCGAGGCGCGTCTGCTTGGACGGCTAAAGTCGGCGGAGTTCCCGACATTCACCGGCGTGGCCTTCGCCTTCGGATGTTGAGGCTCAACATGCTTCTCATACGCAGGTCAAGCGCCTTCTTCGACGCCGGGATAGACGAAGTCAAGGCGTCTAGGGGACGATCCCAGCAGGTCGCCGAAAACCACCCACCTGGACTGGTCTGGCGCGGTGGCCGCGTAAAGCCAAAGTTGCGCGATTGCGCCTTGTGGAAGGCGGAGCTCGCTGAGTTCGAGCTGCACGTCGCGGTTGACGTGAAACGCCACGACCAGATCGCCCGAATCAGCGTACTTGGTGAGCTTGTCCAGTTCAACTTGCAGACTGGCCTCAGCGTTCACTTGAGCCGGCACCAATTCCTTGAGTTGAACGGGCGCGTAGTGGTCGATATCATTGCGCCTGAACCGCGCCACAACGTCATAGTCGCTCGCCTCCGTTTGTGCAAACCAAACGGGGGCCCCGACCACCTTGGCCATTGCGTAGCAAAACAGTGCCGCCTGACGGCCTTCGCCGAACTGCCGAACGTCCCTCCTCCTCAACGATGAGAACTCATAAGAAAATTCGCCCAACGGGTACGTCGTGGCGATGTCACGTAGCCCGAGCAGCACGCTCTCGGGATCGAGAAAGCACAGGTTTTTCCAAGCGTTCAAACGAGTCGTCATTTACCGGAGTCCTTCCAGCGCCAGATCGTATCCAATGGCCGCTCTAGGGCATCGCGTACAACCGCTTCGGACCCAAAGCAGCCGGTGACGCAGTGCCAACCAGAAGAAAACGACCGGCATCTTCAGACCCAATCGGTGCGCCGCCATCTGCAACACTGGCATTCCCCGATGCTCAATAGCCTTGCGCACGCCAGACGATCCGCCGGCAATCGCAGCGGAGGAACCAATCCCTGAATACCGGCGCGCGTAGCCCCTGGAAGTTACCGCGTCAACAGGGTTCAGCCTGACCCCTCGGTCAAGACAGAAAGCCGCCGCAGGCAGACACTCCGACAAAGCTTTCGGAGACTTCCATGTTGCGCACGATCACGGCGTTGGCACTGGCGACTGTTCTTCCACTCAGCGTCGCGGCGGCTGAGACGGCACGCGCAAGACCGCACGATAAAGCGCCACGAACGCATGCCGCTGCAAAAGCCTCTGCGAAGCCTCCCGCCGCCGACCCCAACGCCCTTGCTGCGGCCCTCGGCACCTATCCCGCCAAGGTCGAATACGCATCCAACGACGCGCCTTTCGTGGTGTTCGATGTCTCTCCCCGAAAGCTCGAATTGACAGCCAGCGCCGCTGACCCCACGGAGGCGTCGCTGATGTTCGTCGCGACCGACGTCTTGAGTTACGTGAATGTCTTCACGTATTCGACTTCAACGCAAAGCGAGCCAAAAGATGTGCCCGGCCGCACGGCCTGTGGCAGCAAGACTCCCGGCCACTACAGCTGCGCCGTGCCGCTCTCGGCCGCACTAGCGCAACTCAAGGGTGGCGATGGCATCGTCGGCCTCCGCATCGAAACCGAAGGGCTCGATGGCGACCGAAGCACGATCAGGGTGACGTTGCCAGTGAAGGCAGCATCGCAAACTACGCCGACCACATCATCGGTTCCAGGCCAGCGCAATACGCCGACTTACCGGCATGCACTGACCTTCATCGTCGACAGCTCCAACGACGTCAATCGCCCAGCAGTTCGCCAATAGGCTGCAGGTCTTCGACGCGATCGCAGATGGCCTTTAAGACCATCATGATCGGTATCCCGAGCAGCAGGCCCCAAACGCCCCACAGCCAGCCCCAGAAGATCACGCCGACGAAGACGGCGAGCGGATTCATGCGGCTGGTGCGGCTGGTCAGGAACGGCAGCAGCAAGTTGCCGACCAGCGTGTGGATCACCAGTGAGACACCACCGATCACGAGCGCCATCTGAATGCTGTTGAACTGTAGAAAAGCGACCAGGCCCGCCGCGCCCATGACGATCACCGAACCGATATACGGGATGAGGTTTGTCACTGCTGCCAGGATGCCCCAAACAGCGGCGTTGCCCAGGCCCAATGCCCAAAACGCGAAGCCGGTCGCCAGCCCCACCAGCGCGCTGGTGAAAATCTGGACGAGCAGGTAGCGCTCGATCTGCTTGGACATGTCGTCCAGCACATGCACGGTGATCTTCTTTTTCTCTAGGCTCGGCCCCGTGATCTTTACCAGCTTGCGACGGAACGTACTGCCCGACCCGAGCGCAAAGAAGGTGAGGAACACCACCAGCGTGAGTTGCCCGGTTGCCGACAGCAGCCCGACAGTGCCGCTCCACATGTAGTCGCGCACATTGAAAGCCGGGCGCTCGACGACTACGCGGGTGGCGCCGGTTCGGCTTGCGACCTTGGCCGAATTTTCTGCGGCAGCGCGTTCCAGTTGTGACGCGGCCTGCTGCACGCTGTCGAGTGGCGTGCCGGTGCGCGCGGCTGCTTCCTGGCGCATTTGTGCGCGCAACTTTTGCGCCGCGAGGGGAAGCGAGTCGACCAGTTGCAAGGCGCTACCGGCGAGGGAATAGGTCGTCCAGGCGATCGCACCACCCAACATCAGTAGAACCAAGGCCGCACCGAACCAGCGAGAAATTCTGATCCGCTCGAGTCGCGTGACGATCGGCGCGAGCGCGTAGGTCAGCAGCAGGCTGACCATCAGCGGGATGAACACTGCGGAGGCCCAATGCAGCGCAAAGACGGTCGCTAGCACCGCCAGCACTACGAGCGAGGCGCTTCGTACGTCGACCGGCATGTGAAGCATCACGCGCTCGGCGGTGACCTTGTCTGTCGACGTGGCACTCGACGCCGCAGGCGGTGGTTCGACCAACGGCTCCGGCGCCGCCTCGACGACTTCCGGCGGATCGTCAGGTAGCTCGGCCGTGTGCGCTGTCACGGCGCTTCCTTCATCGCCTCGCGTACGGCGCTCAGTTGCCGTCGAGACACAACGACCGGCTCCGGAATGCCTTCGAGACGCAAAGCCCAGCCATCGATATCTTCACCGTCGTCGTACTTCTCGAGTGCACGAATGGCCGCACGCGAGACCAGCGCGTTGCGGTGCACCCGCACGAAGCGGTCGGCATAGCGCTCTTCGAACTCGACCAGCGAGCCATCCAGGATATGGCTGCGTGTGGCGGTGCGCACCGTGAGGTATTTGTATTCCGACTTGAGGTACAGCACCTCCGACAACGGCACGCGCTCGGCACGGCCTCGGTCCTGGATCAACAGCGTCTCTTGCGGCGCTTCGGGCTGTTGCCCGCGCCGGTCCTTCAGGTAGCGCTCGACTTTTTGAAGTGCTTGCTGGAGACGCTCGATGCGCACCGGCTTGGTCAGGTAGTCGACTGCATCGAGCTCGAAGGCGGTTACCGCATGCGCAGCATGCGCCGTCACGAACACCAGGGCGGGCGCGTCGGTGCGGCTCCTGAGACTGCGCGCGACTTCGAGTCCATCGATGCCTGGCATATGGATGTCGAGCAGCACCAGATCGAGCGGAGTGTTGGCCAAATGCTGCAGGGCTTCTGAGCCCTGTGCCGCTTCGGCAACCACTTCGGCGCCCGGCGCAGTGCATTCACCGAGCAAGGTGCGCAGCCGCGATCGTGCGAGCGCTTCATCGTCGACGATGAGAGTCTTCAAATTCATCGAGTCAGCTCCCTCGCGGCGCTCTTGGAGTGGCGCCCGTCCATGGAAATCAGCCAGCTTCCGCCGGAATGGCAATGCGTACGCGGTAATTCTGTTGATCGAGCCCGGCGCTGAACTGCGCCTGCATGTCGTGCAACAGGCGCAGCCGGTCGCGCACGTTGTCCAGTGCAATCCCATGGCCACGCGTCAGGGGCTGGTCGGCCCAACGCAGTGGCGGCAAGCTGTTGATGACCTCGATCACCACCATGCTGCCGCGACGCTCGGTGCGAATCCGCAGCTTGGCGCCGTCCGGGCTGGGCTCGACGCCATGCTTGACCGCGTTCTCTACCAGCGGCTGCAGGAGCAACGGCGGCAGGCGCGCACCGCTCGCTGCTGCGTCCAAATCCCAACGAATACGCAGGCGATTGCCGAAGCGCACCTGCTCGATAGCCAGATAGCGCTCGGCCAGCGCAATCTCGTCGGCCAGCGTGACCGATTCGCGCGGTTCGGCCAGCGCTTGCCTGAAGAGCTCGCTCAAGTCTTCCAGCATTGCCTCGGCCTTGGCCGGCTCTTCGCGCACCAGTGCGATCGCGCTGTTCAGCGTGTTGAACAGAAAGTGCGGGCGGATACGCGCCTGCAACTCTTCCAGCCGTGCCGTCGTCGCGGCGGGCGTGCGACCACGGGCGCGCAGGACCAGCGTCACCATCACTACCGCAGCGAACAGGCCCCCGGCCAGCACGCTGGCGATCCAGGGCGCCGAAGCCAGCACGCCGGTCAGGCGCAGCAGGCCGCAGCCATAGAGCGCCGACAACGAACCGAGCAAGCTGCCGACCGCGTACTGCGCTAGCCGTGGCAGGCGTCCGAGCACCTTCTTCAAGGCACAGGCCAACACTAGCCATAGCAAGGTGGCAGGCAAGGCCCCGCCCGTGACCGTGGCCGCCAAAGTGAGCCAGTCGGCCAGGGTCGGCGCCACGAAGAGCGTGGCGATCGCCACCACCGCCTCGACGAACAGCACGGCCCGCAGCACCACACCGATCTGGCAGGCATCGAACAGGGCAGCCACACGATGCGCCGATCCCATAGCCGAGGTTGCGCCGGCACCGGTCGCAGGCGCGCGCGTCTTCATGAGCGTTGCCGCTGCGGATTTGGGAGAGGTGCCCGATAAAATCGGTGGGTTGCGCATCGCAGAAACGTTGGGTGACTAACCCATTATTGCCTCCCGGCACGCCCCTCGACAGGCCCGTATGACCCAAAACCAACTCGACAAGAAATCCGAAGCATGGTCGGCTCTCTTCTCCGAACCCATGAGCGATCTGGTGAAGCGCTACACCTCCAGCGTGTTCTTCGACAAGAGGATGTGGGAGGTCGACATAGATGGATCGCTGGCGCATGCGTCAATGCTCGCCGCACAGGAGATCATCGGCGCGCAGGACCACGCCGCGATTCGAAGCGGGATGACGCAGATTCGTGACGAGATCGAATCCGGCGCTTTCGAGTGGAAGCTGGACCTGGAAGACGTGCACCTGAACATCGAGGCGCGCCTGACGCAACTGGTCGGCAACGCAGGCAAGCGGCTGCACACCGGACGCAGCCGCAACGACCAGGTCGCGACCGACGTGCGGCTCTGGCTGCGTGGCGAGATCGACCTGATTTCTCCCCTGTTGGTCGACCTGCAGAAGGCCTTGGTCGAAATTGCCGACAAAAACGTCGAGGTCATCCTGCCCGGCTTCACGCACTTACAGGTTGCCCAGCCGGTGAGCTTCGGCCACCACATGCTGGCCTACGTCGAAATGTTCAAGCGCGACGCCGCACGCATGCTGGATGTGCGAAAGCGCGTCAATTGGCTGCCGCTGGGCGCCGCCGCACTGGCCGGCACCAGCTACCCACTCGACCGCGAGATGGTCGCCAAGACGCTCGGGATGGTGGATGAAGACGGTCATGCCAACGTTTGCCAGAACAGTCTGGACGCAGTCAGCGACCGGGACTTCGCAATCGAGTTCACCGCTGCGGCCAGCCTGTGCATGGTGCACATCAGCCGCCTGAGCGAAGAGCTGGTGTTGTGGATGAGCCAGAACTTCAGCTTCATCCAGATCGCCGACCGTTTCACCACCGGCTCGTCGATCATGCCGCAGAAAAAGAACCCGGACGTGCCAGAACTGGCGCGCGGCAAGACCGGCCGCGTGGTCGGCCATCTGATGGCGCTCATCACTTTGATGAAGGGCCAGCCGCTGGCTTACAACAAGGACAACCAGGAAGACAAGGAACCGCTGTTCGACACGGTCGACACGCTGAAAGACACGCTGCGCATCTTTGCCGAGATGATCGGCGGCATCACGGTCAAGCCGGAGGCGATGGAAGCCGCTGCCTTGCGCGGCTACGCCACCGCGACCGATCTGGCCGACTACCTGGTGAAGAAGGGACTGCCCTTTCGCGATGCGCACGAAACCGTGGCGCACGCGGTCAAGGCGGCGATATCGCACAAGGTCGATCTTTCGGAACTGCCGCTTACCGTACTGCAGCAGTTCAACCCGAACATCGAAAAAGACGTGTACGACGTGCTGAGCCTGCGCGGCTCGCTCAATGCGCGCAACACGCTCGGCGGCACGGCCCCGGTTCAGGTGCGAGCGCAGATCGCAAGGCACCGCGCGCGCCTGGGTTGATCACCTTCAAAGCGTGGCGTTTGCACAACTCGGTGCAACATGTCGCACGCTGAATCCGACACGCATGCCCGCTCGTACCTTCTTCATGACACCCGATGTTCGACAATTCGCCAATGACAGCACTCAGCCCCGACGCCGAACTGATGGCGTTGATCGACCGTGTCGGCCTTCGCGACGAAACGGCTTTGCGCCTTCTGTATGACCGCACGGCACCCAAGCTCTTCGGGCTCGCACTGCGCGTCGTGCGCCAGCGTGAGTGGGCCGAAGACGTAGTGCAGGAGGCTTTCATGACGATCTGGCGCATTGCGGGCGACTACCGTGCCACCCTGAGTCCACCAATGGCCTGGATGGGCCTGATCGTCCGCAGCCGGGCGCTGGACCTGCTGCGCAAGCGCACGGCAGATCGCGCCCAGCTGACGCAGGAGTTCGACGAGATCATGGAAGACACGATGCAATCGGATGCACCGGACCCTTCCGCGACAGCCGATGCAAGTCAGCAGGCTTGGGCCTTGCACCAGTGCCTGAGCCAGCTCGAAGGCCGGCAACGCGAGGTGGTGAGCTTGGCTTACCTGCGCGACTTGAGCCACAGTGAACTGGCCGAGCAGCTCAAGCTGCCGCTGGGCACCGTCAAAACCTGGATTCGCCGTGGCCTCGAGAAGCTGCGCGTCTGTATGGGCCGCTTCGCCTGAAGCAAAACAGCAGACGCACAGGGACTTATTCATGAACCTTTCCTCGCATCCTGAACTGCTCGAGTTACTGGCCGCAAGCCATGCGCTCGGCACGCTGCGCGGTGGCGCCCGCCGCCGTTTCGAATCGATCGCGCGAGAGCAGGCGCCAGTGCGCGCCGCGGCCCTGGTCTGGCAGAGCCGCTTGTCCAGCATGAACGAGCTTCAGGCTTCGGTCACGCCCGACCCGGCCGTCTGGACACGCATTCGCAACATGATCGAAGCCGAGCAAGGCGATCAGGCCATGCAGCGGCAGCGCACTGCCCCCGCCGCAGCCCCGGTTGCTGTCGGGCCGGTCGGTTGGCTGCGCAGCCTGGCGTTGTGGCGCGGAGCAGCGGCGGCTGGCGCCCTGGCGACGGTGCTGGCAGTGGTCGTCGGCATCAATCTGCGCGACGAGCTGCGCAATGCACCGGCGGTGCAATACGTCGCCGTGCTGCAGGACGACAAGTCGGCTGCGTCGATGCTCGTCACATTCGATCCGAAGAGCCGCCAGCTGGTGCTCCAGCGCGTTGGCAGCTACCGGACGGCCGCCGATCGTTCCCTGCAACTTTGGGCCCTGCCACCGGGCGCCGCACCGCGGTCACTCGGCGTGCTGGGTGACCAACCGGCTCTGAAGCTCGCTGCTTCCGCGTCGGATATGCAGGCCGTGCCGACGCTGGCCATCTCCCTCGAACCGCGAGGCGGCGTGCCGCTTGGCAGCGGACCGACCGGGCCGGTGCTGTTCAAGGGCGCGTTGATCGAGAAGACGTTGTGACGCGATGCGCTTGATGGCACGGTGGCTGCCGCTGGCCCTGCTGCTGGTCGCGGCAGCAGCAACGCATGCGCAACCGGTCGACGAGTCAGGCACTGCGGTATCCGAGCAAGCGGCGATCACGCAAGCCGTGGCCGCGCACACGCGGTGGCGCGAGGAGCTGGATGCCATTGCCGCCGCTGACCGTGCGCAACCGCCGCCACCCGAGGCCGTGGTGTTCGTCGGCAGCTCGACCATCCGTCTGTGGCCGCATCTGGCGCAAGACTTTTCTCAAGTTGCCAACGTGCTCCAGCGCGGCGTCGGCGGTTCGACAATGGCTGAGCACAGCGTGCTCGAGCACCAGCTGGTCGGGCAATACCGACCTCGCCAGGTGGTGGTTTACGCCGGTGACAACGACCTCGTCGAAGGCCATACGCCGCTGCAAGTGCTGCACAGCTTCGCACGCTTCGCCAACGCGGTGCGCGCCGAAGCACCCAATGCACGCATCACCTTCATTTCGGTCAAGCCGAGCCCGTCACGCGAAAAAATCTTGCCGCAAGTCCGCGAGACCAACAACATCGTTTCAGCGTATCTGCGCACGCTGGGCAACAGCGATTACGTCGATGTGTTCACTCCCATGCTGGGTGTCGACGGTCGCCCGCGCACCGAGCTCTTTCGCGGCGACCAGCTGCACATGAACGCGACCGGCTATGCGCTGTGGCAGTCGCTCATCGCTTCGCATCTGCTGCCGCCGGCTTCGGCAAGCCCGACGCCGCCGATGGCAGCAGCGCAGTCACGTTGACGGCTGCCTTGCGCTTGTCCCAGCGCAACACCGCCCACGCCACCGCGTAGAGCCAGCCGAACACCGCGAGCAACAACAAAGCATCGCCCCACCAGGGCCGGGCCGTTTGGCTGTCGCCATAGAACGCCAGCACCGTCAGGACCGCTACCAAGTGCGCGCAGAACACCGGCAGCGACGCCGAGCCCATCGCCTCCAACCACCGAAAGCGCGGCAAGCGTTCCATGATGGCAGGCCCAAAGCGCACCGCGAGGATGCCTAGCGCGGCCAAGTCGAGCAGCCGCAGCGGGCCGAGCTGCCACTTGTCGAACAGCAGGTTGAGTTCGACATCGCCACCGAAAGGCGCCTGCCCATGCTCGCCGAAGTGCCGCCACACCAGGCCGTACAGCGCGACCACAGCCGCGAGCGACAGCAGCCACGGCGCAAAGCGCAGCGGCCTGGCCTCCGGCGCGTTGCGACGGGCACCCAGCCACAGCCCGGTGAACCACAGGAGCTGCCAGCCGAAGGTGTTGAACGCACCCATCTCCTGGAACGGCACCGGCAGGCCCGTCCAGCGCACTGCATGCGCATAGATCCATTCACTCAGACCGAACTGCGCCAGCACCCACAACGATGCGCTCGTCCCCATGATGCCGAGCCAGCCATGGCGCAGGCCGAGCGCCATGACCCACGGGCTCAACAGCATGAAAAAGATGTACATCGGCAAGATGTCGAGCAGCGCTGGTTCGTAAAGCAACAGCAGGCCGTACATCAATCCCTGATGTGGGTGCGCGAGATAGAAAGAGACGAGGTTCTTCACCGCCACCTGATCGATACGCAAGCTCACCGCGGTGATGACGAAGAACAAAAAAAGCAGCGTCGCAGCCTGGCTCAGATAGACCTTGAGCGCGCGCCTCCAGAAGGCACGCCGCATCGGCTCCACGCCCTGGCTGTACCCGATGCGGCTGTACACCAAACCCGAGACAAATGCCGAAAGCAGCACGAAGCCTTCGGCCGCCGAGACGAACCCCAAGGGCTGGCCGAGCGGATCGGTGAGCCGCGTTGGCAAGTGGGTGACGGTCATCAGCACGAGCATCAGCCCGCGCAGTGCGTCGATTTCCCAGAGGCGTTTCATTGTTCGCGTCGATTGTATGAATCGGCTACGCTGCGGCCCATAAAGAGGGAGGAACCCGATGAACCGATTGATTTCCAAATGGGCGCTGGGCACAGGCGTCTCGCTGGCCCTGGTGGCCTTGCCCAGTCACGCGCTGCAGATCATCAGTCTCACGCCCCAGGCAGAGGTGGCACGCGTCCGCCAGATCGTCGCCAAGTTCGATCAGCCTGCAGTCAAGTTCGGCGACCCGAAGGCGCCCGCGCCGCTCACGGTGAGCTGCACCGACGCTGCCGCCGGCAAGGGCACCGGTCGCTGGACCGGCGAGAAGCAATGGGTCTACGACTTCGAGAACGACCTGCCGCCCGGCGTGCGCTGCACGGTCACGCGCATTGCCGATTTCAAGTCGGGCACCGGCGCGGACATCACCGGCCCGGAGCGCTGGCAGTTCAACAGCGGCGGCCCGTTCGTGCGCAACGTGCAGCCGAGCTACGGAAAGATCGACGAGCAGCAACTCTTCGCGCTCGAACTCAGCGGCCCGGCCACGCTGGCCAGCGTGCGGCAGAACGTCTGGTGCGCGGTCGATGGCGTTGGTGAACGCGTGCCGGTGCGCCTAATCGAAGGGACGGACCGCACCGGCCTGCTCAAGTCGTTCGGCAACGACAAGGCGGCCGAGAAAGAGCCGCTGCGCTTCGTGACGATGCAATGCAACCGCACGCTGACGCCGGCAAGCCGGGTGCAGATCGTCTACGGCAAGGGCGTGGCCACCCCGTCTGGCATTGCCAACGCGATCGAAAAGCGATTCGCTTTTGAAGTGCGCGAACCGTTCGCGGTGTCGTTCACTTGCGAGCGCGAGAACGCGCAGGCGGCCTGCCTGCCACTGCGGCCCATGGAGCTTCGCTTCAACGCCCCGGTGTCACGCAAGCTGGCGATGCAGATCACGATGAAGGGCGGCGACAAGACCCAGAAGCCGAAAGCCGATGAGGACAACGCCGACGACGATGCGGTGATCGAGTCCGTCACCTTCGCGCCGCCATTGGTCGAGAGCACGTCTTTCACCATCGAGTTGCCCACGAAATTCGTCGATGCATCGGGCAGAGCGCTCGCGTCGCCTGGCAGCTTTCCGATGAAGACGGCGACCGGCCTGATGCCGCCACTCGCCAAGTTCGCAGCCTCGCCCTTCGGCGTGATCGACCGCTTTGCCGAACCCGGCGGTGTGGCGCTGATGCCGGTGACGGTGCGACGCGTCGAGCCCGCCCTGCTGGTCAATGCGTTGACGCCCGGCAAGGTCAGCGACATGAACCCGCAGACCGATGCCGAAATCATCGCCTGGTATCGCAAGGTCAGGTTCTACGACAACAGCTACACGGTCGACCGCAAGCTGGCGCGTGCCGACATGAAGGGCGCACTGCCGAAGGTCATCGACAGGGAAGACAAGGACAGCGTGCAGACGCGCATGCTGTCGCTGCTCAGCGGGCAAGTCGGCGTTAAGACGCTCGACATGCCAAAGACCGAAGGCGGTGATCCTCGACCGTTCGAAGTGATCGGCATTCCGCTCACGCCCGGCTTCCACGTACTGGAGATCGCATCGCAGAAGCTCGGCGATTCGCTGCTCGACGAGCGTTACGGCGCGGGCCGCACGATGTATGTGCGCACCACGGCGCTGGCGACCAATCTGGCGGTGCACTTCAAGCTCGGCCGCGAGAACTCGCTGGCCTGGGTGACGACGCTCGACAAGGGCCAAGTCGTCGCTAACGCGAAGGTACGCGTGTCCGACTGCCGCGGCAAGGAAGTCGCGACCGGCATCACCGACGCGAGCGGCATCGTGACGCTGAAAGACATCTCGCCGGACGCGCCGAAGTGCAACGGCGCCGGGAGCAGTGACGGCAACAGCGACGGCGACGACTACGGTACCGGCGCCTACTTCGTCAGTGCGCGCGCTGGCGACGATCTCGCCTTTACCTGGACCGACTGGCAGCGCGGCATCGAGCCGTACCGCTTCAACGTGCCGACCAGCCTGCAGCCCGAACCCGACCGCGTGGCGCACACCATCTTCGACCGCACCTTGTTGCGCGCCGGCGAGACGGTGTCGATGAAGCACCTGATGCGCACGCAGACCAGCATCGGCTTCGGCGTGACGGACGACCTACCCGACACGTTGGTCATCTCCCACGTCGGCAGCGGGCAGGACTACGAGCAGGCAATCAATTGGCGCAAGACCGCGACGGGCGGGCGCAGTGCGGAGAACACCTTTGCCATTCCGCCCGCGGCCAAGCTCGGCCTCTACGCCGTGTCGTTGAAGGGCGGCAAAGCCACCGGCAACAACCACGGCCATGGAGGCGACGACAACGGCGACAGCCGCACCATGTCGACCGGCTCGTTTCGCGTCGAAGAGTTCCGCTTGCCGGTGCTCGAAGGCCGCGTCACACCGACCGACAAGAAGCCGTTGGTCAACGCCACCAGCGTGCCGACCGACGTTCAGATCAACTACGTGGCCGGTGGTGGCGCGGCCAACCTGCCGGTGCGCGTGTCGGCGCTGGTGCGTGGCAAGAACCTGAGCTTCGGCGACTACGACAGTTTCTCCTTCACGCCCCCGCAAAAGCAGGACAGCTCGGCGGTGCGTGCAGACGAAGAAAGCGATGCATCGCAAGACGCACGCGTGATCGCCGACAAGTTGCCCGTCACGCTCGACAAGAACGGCGCGGGCAAGGTCACGGTCGACAAGGTGCCGAAGAACATCGCGCCGCGCGAACTGTTGCTCGAAGCCACTTACGCCGACCCGAACGGCGAAGTGCAGACGGTCCGCAGCACGCAGACGCTGTGGCCGGCAGCGGTGATCGCTGGCGTCAAGACGGAGAGCTGGATCTCGGTCGGCCAGAAGCTCAAGTTCCAGGCGCTAGCGCTCGACCTGACCGGCAAGCCGCAAGCCGATGTGTCGCTCGACGTTAAGGCCATCGCGCGCATCACGACCAGCAGCCGCAAGCGGATGATCGGCGGCTTCTACACCTACGACAACAAGACCGAAACCAAGGACCTGGGCACTGTGTGCAGCGGCAAGAGCGACAGCCGCGGCTTGCTTCTGTGCGATGCGTCGCTGACCGAGCCGGGGCGCGTCGAACTCATCGTCAGCGCGAAGGACAAGGATGGCAACACCAGCGTCGCCGCCAACTCGGTGTACGTGACCAAGCAGGGGGAAATCTGGTTCGGCGGCGAAGACAACGACCGCATCGACGTGCTGCCCGAGAAGAAGAGTTATCAGCCCGGCGAGGTCGCCAAGTTCCAGGTGCGCATGCCATTCCGCTTCGCGACCGCACTGGTGTCCGTCGAGCGCGAAGGCATCATCGAAACGCACGTGGTCCAACTCAATGGGCAAGACCCGACAGTGAGCCTGACGGTCAAATCCGAGTGGGGCCCGAACGCCTACGTGAGCGTGCTCGCCCTGCGCGGCCGCCTGCGGGAAGTGCCGTGGTACAGCTTTTTCACCTGGGGCTTCAAGGCACCGCGCGAGTGGTGGACCGCCTTCTGGTACGAGGGCAAGGAATACGTCGCACCGACGGCCATGGTCGACCTGAGCAAGCCGGCCTACCGACTGGGCCTGGCGGAGATTCGCGTCGGCACGCGCGCGCATCAGATCGACGTGAAGGTGACGAGCGACAAGCCGAGCTACCCGGTGCGTGGCCAAGCGCAAGTGACCATCACCGGGAAACTGCCTGACGGCAAGCCAGCCGCGGGCGCCGAAGTCGCACTGGCCGCCGTCGACCAGGCCCTGCTCGAACTGATGCCCAACGACAGCTGGAACCTCCTTGAAGCAATGCTGCAACGACGCAGTTGGGGCGTGAGCACATCGACGGCGCAAATGGAAATCGTCGGGCGTCGGCACTACGGCCGCAAGGCCGTGCCGGCCGGTGGTGGCGGTGGCAAGGGCGCGGCGCGCGAGCTGCTGGACACGCTGCTTTTATGGAAACCGCGCGTGGTGCTCGATGCCAACGGCCAGGCCGTGGTGACTGTGCCGCTCAACGATGCGCTGACGACTTTCCGCATCGTCGCCGTGGCCGATGAAGGCACCGGACTATTCGGCACCGGGCAGACCACCATCCAGGCCACGCAAGACCTGCAGATCATCAGCGGGCTGCCGCCACTGGTACGCGAAGACGATCAGTTCCGCGCGCAGTTCACCCTGCGCAACACCACGCAAAAGCAAATGAAGGTCGAGGCCGCGCCGCGCGCGACGATGCTCACGCTGGCGCCGCAAACGGTCGACATCCCGGCCGGCGAATCGCGCGAAGTCGCGTGGATGGTGACGGCGCCGGCGCAGCTCGCGCAGACGCGTGCCGAGGCGATCCTGTGGGAGATAGAGGCTAAAGACATCACCCCTGGCAATACCGGTGCGCGCGATGCATTGAAGGTGCGGCAACGCATCATTCCTGCCGTGCCGTTGACGGTGCAGCAGGCGACGTTGGTGCAGCTCGACGGGCCGTTCACGCTCGACGTCGCGATGCCCGCAGACGCACTGCCCGGCCGCGGCGGACTGAAGATGTCTTTGCAACCCAAGCTCGCCGAAGGCCTGCCCGGCGTGCGCGACTACTTCGCCAACTACCCCTTCATCTGCCTCGAACAAAAGACCAGCAAATCGGTCGGCCTGCGCGACGGCAAGCTGTGGCAAGGCGTGGTCGCTCAGATCCCGAGCTACCTCGACGGCGACGGCCTGGCCAACTACTTTCCGCCTCGCGATGGGGAGGCTAATCGCGGCAGCGACATCCTGACCTCGTACCTGCTCGCAGCAACACAGGAAGCGGCTGCGATCGACCCCGCCTTCGCGTTGCCCGACGATGTGGCCGCGCCGATGCAGGCCGGCCTGATCGCCTTCGTCGAAGGCAAGGTCCAGCGCGAGTTCTGGAGCCCGCGCAAGGACCTCGACGTGCGCAAGCTGGCGGCACTGGAAGCGCTCTCGCGTTATGGCAAGGCACAGGGCCGCATGACGACCAGCATCACCATCGCGCCCAATCAATGGCCGACCAGCGCGGTCATCGACTGGATGAATATCCTGAAGCGCGTGACCGACGTGCCGCAACGTCAGCAGCGGCTGGATGAAGCGAACAACGTGCTGAGGGCGCGCCTGAGCTACCAGGGCACCAAGCTCATCTTCAGCACCGAGCAGGACGACTACTGGTGGTGGCTCATGACCAATGGCGACGTCAACACCGCGCGCCTCCTGTTGAGCGTGATGGACGACCCGGCGTGGAAAGACGACATCGGCAAGTTGGCCAACGGCTTTATCGGCCGCCAGCAGAACGGTGCCTGGCACACGACCACCGCCAACCTGTGGGGTGGCCTCGCGTTGGAGAAATTCTCGAAAGCCTTCGAGAGCACGCCGGTGACCGGCATCACCGCGGCGACGCTCGGCACCATCAAGGCGCAAGTCGACTGGAGCAAGGTCGAGCGCGTGAAAGCGACCGATGCGGGCGGCGTGCCGAACCAGCGCACGTTCTTCGGCGCGCCGGCGTCGCCGGGCAACCTGCGCAACAACAGCATGTTCCTGCCGTGGCCGGTCGCGACGGCTTCCGTTGCCGGTGCGGCCACTGCGCCTGCTTCACCTGCCGCGCACGACACGCTGCTGGTCACGCAGCAAGGCACCGGCAAGCCATGGCTCACGCTGCAATCGATCGCCGCGGTACAGCTCAAGGTACCGTTCGCGGCCGGCTACCAGATCAAGAAGACCATCACGCCGGTCGAGCAGGCAACGCCTGGCGTCTACACCCGCGGCGACATCCTGCGCATCGCCCTCGAAGTCAACGCCAGCGCCGACATGACCTGGGTCGTCATCAGCGATCCGATTCCCGGTGGCGCGACGATCCTGGGCGGCGGACTGGGCCGCGATTCGCAGATCGCCACGCAAGGCGAGAAGAAGAGCGGCGCGGGTTGGGCCGCTTTCGAAGAGCGCAGCTTCGAAGCCTTCCGCAGCTACTACGAGTACATGCCGAAGGGCGTGGTCAAGATGGAGTACACCGTGCGCCTGAACAACGTCGGCGACTTCGCGCTGCCACCGAGTCGCGTCGAGGCGATGTATGCACCCGAGATGTTCGGAGAAGTGCCGAATGCGCGAGTGAAAGTGGAGCCAGTGAAGTAGAAGGTTCACATCCGTCGCTGGCGCAGATCGGAGAGCGAGCAGAAAGCTGAAAGGCTCTCTGCTTCAGCTTCCCGAATCGTGACAAATCTGGCATCTCTCGCTCTATGACGGTGAGCGGGCGAACTAGGCTCGCTCCTCCAACAAAAGGGAGTGAGAAATGAAAAAGACCTTGGTGGCCGGTATGGCCCTGCTTGCCTTGTCGGGCTGCGCGAGCATCTTCAATGGCAAGACCCAGAGCATCACGCTGAACAGCGTCCCGCCTGGAGCGAACGTTTCAGTGACCAACCGTGCCGGCGAAAAGATCCACACCGGAACGACCCCCGTCACAGTGACACTCAACCGCGGCGCGGGCTACTTCAAGTCGGTAACCTACGTGGTCTCCTTGGTGAAGGACGGTTTTGCGCCACAAGAGGTAAGCCTCACCAGTGCAGTGAGTGGCTGGTACATCGGCAACATCCTGTTCGGTGGACTGATCGGCATGCTCGCCGTCGACCCGGTCAGCGGCGCGATGTACACCTTCCCGGATTCGGTCACCGGCACGCTGGTGCCGAAGGCTGGAAAAGTTTCGCAGTCGAGCGACTCGCTGACAATCGTTTCGACAGAGACATTGACACCTGCCCAAATGGCTCTGGCGCGTCCACTCTCTGCGTCGAGCGCGAACTAAGCTAGCGCCGCCGCAGGGCGGCGACAAAGGCAACCAAGCGGTACAGCGTCCGGCGCTGCCCGCTTGCGTTAGACAAGCCGGTGGACTAAAACCGCTGGCACTCCGAAAGAATGTCCCATGACTGCCAGCGATCCGCTACTTGCCAGCCAACTCGTGGTTCGGGTCTGCCTCTTTCTCGTCGCGGCGATCGCCATCTTCGGTGGCACGGTGCAAATGTTTCTAGGCCAGCCCGACACGTCACCGCGGCTGGACAACGTTCACCGATTCATGGCGGGCGTGTACTTCTCCACTGGCGTCATCAACCTGTGGGCCGCCATCACCATCCGACAGCAAGACACACTCGTGTACCTGCTCGCGCTCGGCGTGTTGCTGGCTGGCATGGGTCGACTGGTCTCCATCAGCAAGGTCGGTTTGCCGAAGCCGACAGCCGTCTGGCTGGGTTACCTCATCCCCGAATTAATCTTGCCTTTCATCATTGCGATCGCGCACTACGCGGGCTCCAAGTGATACACGCAACACAAG
Source organism: Variovorax sp. (assembly GCA_025352265.1). GTDB lineage: Bacteria > Pseudomonadota > Gammaproteobacteria > Burkholderiales > Burkholderiaceae_C > Variovorax. The sequence goes on from JANXTS010000045.1 coordinate 103,894, forward strand.
CAACACATGCAACGCTCGACATCTGGCACGAACTCGTGCGCGCGCGGAACTCCAAAGGGCTAGCGGATCTGCTGGCAGACGAAGTCGTTTTCTTCTCGCCGGTGGTCCATACGCCGCAGGCCGGCAAGGCGGTCACGATGCAGTACCTGTCCGCCGCATTTCACGTGTTTTTCAATGAGACGTTTCGCTATGTCAGGGAAGTAAGCGGGCCGCACGATGCGGTGCTGGAGTTCCAGGTGGACATCGATGGCATCGCAGTTAACGGCGTCGACATGATCAAGTGGAACGACGAGGGAAAAATCGTTGAATTCAAAGTGATGCTCCGACCGCTGAAGGCGATCAACCTCATCCATCAGAAGATGGGCGCCATGCTGCAGGCGAAGCCATAACTTTTCTTGGTGGCACTTCCTCGGAAGCTTGTCCGTACCTCATTCATACGTATTTAGAGTCAGACATGCGCGTACTCAGCATCGCCGCACTCGCACTGCTTGCAATGGCCTTCCCGGCTGCGGCACAAACAACGCCTTTTGATGGTAGTTGGCGCTCCACCCTCACTTGTCCACCTACCAGTCAAAGCGATGGCGCCAAGGGATACGACTACGTGTTTTCTACCCGCATCACGGACGGCCAGTTGCGCGCCACGCGCGGGACTCAAGGCGAGCCGGGTTGGGAACATTTGCACGGACAGATCGAGGCGGACGGCAGTGCCTCGCTCGTACTCGACGGCATCGTCAATCTCCAGGAATACGCGATCGGCAAAAGCCCGAAGGGCAAGTCGTTTACCTACCCTGTGGCCGCGAAGTTCACGCCGACGTCGGGCACCGGCCAGCGACTGACCGGCCGCAGCTGCAACTTCGTCTTCGTGCGCCTGCCCTGACAGCTCACCTCAGGCTCGTTCGTTCCCCCGCCACGATGCCCCGCCACCCTTTGGTCCCCGCACCACGCCGTTCCGGCAAACCGCTGGCTGCCATGGTCTTGCTGGTCGCGTATGCCGGCACAGCGGCAGCGGTCCCGACCTTCGATGCAGTCAAGCGCGGCTTTCGCGCGTCCGATGTCGCCGTGCTCGATCGCCATGGCGAACTCCTTCAGCGCGTGCGCATCGACCCGACTGTGCGTCGCGGGCAGTGGGTCGCGCTCGACGATGTGTCTCCTGCCCTGCGTGCCGCCATGGTGCTGAGCGAAGACAAGCGCTTCTACGAACACAGCGGAGTCGACTGGCGTGCGGCATCGTCGGCCGCGTGGGGCAACCTGTGGAACACCAGAACACGCGGGGCCTCGACCATCACCATGCAGCTGGCCGGCCTGCTCGACGACGACTTGCGGCGCGCGGGTGGTGGGCGAAGCTTCTCGCAAAAAGTCGGGCAGACGGTGGCTGCCACGCAGCTGGAACGCGGCTGGCGCAAGGACCAGGTGCTGGAGGCTTACCTCAACACCGTACCGTTCCGCGGTGAGATCGTCGGCATCGATGCGCTGTCGCGCACGTTGTTCGGCAAGGCGCCGCATGGGCTCGACGCGCGGGAGGCCTCGGTGGCGGCGGCTTTGGTACGGGCACCCAATGCGAAGCCGGCGGTCGTCGCACAGCGGGCTTGTGAGGTGTTGCGCGTGATGGAGCCAGAGCGCGGCAAGGCGGATTGCGAGGCGATGGATATGTTCGCCAGTGCGGCTTTGCAGCAGCGCGCGTTCGATTCGAATGAGGGGATTGCGCCGCACCTGGCGCGGCGGGTTTTGCGGGCGAGGGTCGAAGCGAGCGCTGCTGCCGTCTCCCCTGCCCCATCCCAAGGGGACAGGGAGGAAGATCGAATCAACACGACTCTGAGGGCGCCGCTTCAGCGCTTTGCGCTCCAGACGTTGCAGCGTCATCTGCGTGAATTGCATGGTCGCCATGTCGAAGACGGCGCGCTGGTCGTGCTCGACAACACGAGTGGCGACGTGCTCGCATGGGTCGGTTCGTCGGGTGTATTGAGTCAGGCTGCCGAGGTCGACGGCGTGACGGCGCAGCGTCAGCCAGGCTCGACCTTAAAGCCGCTGCTCTACGCCGAAGCACTGGCGGAGCGGCGGCTCACCGCGGCGTCGCTGCTCGACGATTCATCGGCACAGATCGCCACGGCCGGCGGGCTCTACATTCCGCAGAACTACGACCGGCAATTCAAGGGGCCGGTGTCGGTGCGCACGGCTTTGGCAGCATCGCTCAACGTACCAGCAGTGCGAACGCTGGTCATGGTGTCGCCCGAAGCCTTCGCGCGGCAACTGCGCGTCGCGGGCGTGCCGCTGAAGCAGAGCGGGGATTACTACGGGTACAGCCTGGCGCTGGGGAGCGCGGAGGTGTCGTTGTTGTCGTTGACGAACGGATATCGGACGTTGGCGAACGGGGGGCGGTTTGGAGAAACGCGGTTCATTGCAGGGCTACCCCCATCCCAGACTTCCCCCGGCGGGGGAAGGAGCAATTCCGAAGCGGCGCAGGCCTTGCGCGCGATCGATGCGGGTGCGGCCTTTATCGTGGGGGACATCCTTTCCGACGCCAACGCAAGGGCGCGGACGTTCGGGCTCGACAGCATCCTGTCGACGCGTTTCTGGACGGCTGTCAAGACCGGCACCAGCAAGGACATGCGCGACAACTGGGCGGTCGGCTGGTCGCAGCGCTACACCGTTGGCGTCTGGGTAGGTAACGCCAGCGGCGCGCCGATGTGGGACGTCAGCGGCACCAGCGGTGCGGCGCCGGTGTGGGCTGAGGTGATGCGCTTCCTGCACGCCACCGAACCGAGCCGCGCACCGACGCCACCGGCCGGGCTCGTGCGCGCGCATGTCACCTTCGGCAGCGGCAACGATGGCGGCCTGCTTGAAGCGGCACGTGACGAGTGGTTTATGCAAGGCACCGAGCAACCCGATTTCGCGCTCGACGCGACCCCCGGCAAGCCGCAGCGCGACGGCGCCTCGGCACGCATCACGTCACCGTCGAACGGCACCATCGTCGCGCTCGACCCCGACATTCCGCCCAACCGCCAGCGCGTGCGGTTGGAGAGCGGCGCGAGCGACGGCCCGGGACTGCGTTGGCAAATCGACGGCAAGGCCTTTGCTCGCGGCGCCAGCGCGCAATGGCTGCCATGGCCGGGCCGACATGCGATCCAGCTGGTCGACGCGGCCGGCACGTTGCAGGACGAAATCAAGCTTGAAGTACGTGGCGCCGGCGTCCTTTCGCCCGCACCGAAACGCTGAGCCATTGGAGTACCCCGATCGGCGTCCAGACGGACTTAACCGCGTGCGCTCTAATCCATGCAATGAGTTCCGTCGACCTGCTGATCGATGCCGAGTGCGACAACGCGCCGGCACCATCCCCCACCCCTGCCATCACCCGCTCCAGTCGCTTGCTGCTCGGCCTCAGCGTCGTGCTGATCGCGTTCAACCTGCGCCCGGTGTTCGCCAGCCTGTCGGTAGTGCTACCCGAGATCATCGCGGCGACCGGCCTGTCATCGACCGCAGCGAGCTTGCTGACGACCTTGCCGGTGGTTTGTCTCGGCGTCTTCGCGCCGCTGGCGCCGTTGCTCGGTCGCCGCCTTGGAACCGAACGAACGCTGCTCGGCTGCATGGCGTTGATCTTCATCGGCACCTTGCTGCGCGGCAGCGGCAGTGTCGCGCTGCTGTTCATCGCATCGGCCATCGCGGCCGCCGGCATTGCAGTGTCGAACGTGCTGCTTTCGGGCCTGGTCAAGCGCGACTTCGCGCAGCAGGCCGCGCTGATGATGGGCCTCTACACGATGGCCGTCTGCGGCGGTGCCGCCGCCGCTGCCGGGTTCACCGTGCCGCTGGAACATGCCATGGGCGGCGGATGGACCTGGGCGCTGGCGATGTGGGCCGTGCCGGCCGGCGTCGTCACCTTGCTGTGGGCGCCGCAAGCCTGGTCGCTGGCCCCGGTGGCCAGCGAGGCTGCGTACACAGTGCGTGGCCTGTGGCGTGACAAGCTGGCTTGGCAGGTCACCTTCTTCATGGGGCTGCAATCGGCATTGGCGTACATCGTGATGAGCTGGCTCGCGCCGATCCTGAGAGAGCGCGGTCTCGGCGATGCCGAGGCAGGTTTCGTTCTGTCGCTGTCGATCATCACGCAGGTGATCACTTGCCTCGTCGTGCCTGCCATCGCGGTCAGGTTTCGAAATCAGGTTGGCGTGGCCGTAGTGCTGGCCGTGCTCATCGTCGCGGCCATGTTGGGCTGCCTGCTGGCGCCGCTGTCCGGCATCTGGGCCTGGGCCGTGCTGCTCGGCATCGCGCAAGGCGGTTCATTTGCGCTGGCGTTGACCTTCATCGTGCTGCGCTCGCCCGATGCGCACGTCGCGGCGCACCTGTCCGGCATGGCGCAAGGCGTCGGCTATGTGGTCGCCTCCCTCGGACCGCTGCTGGTGGGCCTGCTGCGTGGATGGACCGGCGGGTTCGCTGCGACGGCGTGGCTGTTCGTGGGCCTAGGCGTGGCGTTGGTGGTTGCCGGGCTTGGTGCCGGTCGCACGCTGCATGTGGGGGCGGTCACGGTGCCCGTGTTGCGCACACCCGGCTGATCGTCTAGTACGTCTTGTAAGGCAAGAACTTGCCCGACAACACCACGTTCACCCGGTCGCCCTTCGGGTCGCCCTTGCGCTGGATGTCCATGCTGAAATCGATCGCGCTCATGATGCCGTCGCCGAATTCTTCGTGGATAAGCTCCTTGATCGTGGTGCCGTACACATTGACCATTTCATACCAGCGGTAGATGAGTGGGTCGGTCGGCACGGCGGTCGGAAGCGAGCCCTTGTACGGCACGACCTGCAGCCACTTCTGCTCTTCTTCCGTGAGCCCGAAGATCTCGCCGATGGTTGCGGCTTGCTGGGCGTCGAAGGTCATCTGGCCAAGGCAACCTGCGGTCGTCCACTCTTTGGACAAACCGACCTTGGTGGCCACGTCGGCCCACTGAATGCCTCTGGACACTTTGGCGGTGATGATCTTTTCGGTGATGTCGTTGCGGTTCATACAGGTTACTTTTGCGATGGGTTGAGATAGAGGTTTAAACAAGCAACTGCCGTGCCGCTCGACGCTTGCTAGCGTGTCCAGCGAAACTTCCGGTCTTCTTCCTCAATGGGCTGGTCGTTGATGCTGGCAAAACGCCGGTGCATCAATCCGTTCTCGGCAAACTCCCAGTTTTCGTTGCCGTGGCTGCGGAACCAGGCACCGCTGTCGTCGTGCCACTCGTATTCGAAGCGGACCGCGATCCGGTTGTCGGTGAAGGCCCAAAGCTCTTTCTTCAGGCGGTAGTCGAGTTCGCGTGCCCACTTGCGCGTCAGGAAATCGACGACCTTCTCGCGCCCGGTAAGGAAGTCGGCACGGTTTCGCCATTCGGTGTCGAGCGTGTAAGCGAGGCTCACGCGGACTGGGTCGCGCGTGTTCCATCCGTCTTCGGCGGCCTGCACTTTCTCGCGGGCCGATTCGAAGGTGAAAGGCGGCAGCGGCGGGCGGGAGGTGGCTTCCATGGGCGGCTTTCAGTCGGTGTGTTGCAAAACGGGGCAGCAGACGAACAATGATAATGAACGACTGCGAAAAAGAGACGAACGCCGAAGGAAACCCACACGTGCCAGACCTTTCCAAGATCACCACCATCGAAGACCTGCGAGTGATCGCCAAGCGGCGCGTGCCGCGCATGTTCTACGACTACGCCGACTCGGGCTCATGGACCGAAGGCACCTACCGCGCCAACGAAAGCGACTTCCAGAAAATCAAGCTGCGCCAGCGCGTAGCCGTGAACATGCAAGGCCGCTCGACCGCCACCACCATGATCGGCCAGCCGGTGTCGATGCCTGTCGCCATTGCACCGACCGGCATGACCGGCATGCAGCACGCTGACGGCGAGATCCTCGGCGCCAAGGCGGCCAAGGCTTTCGGCGTCCCGTTCACGCTGTCGACTATGAGCATCTGCTCGCTCGAAGACATCGCCGAAAGTACCGATCGGCATCCGTTCTGGTTCCAGCTCTACGTCATGAAAGACCGCGACTTCATCGAGCGGCTGATCGAGCGCGCCAAGGCTGCCAACTGCTCCGCGCTGCAGCTCACGCTCGACCTTCAGGTGCTCGGCCAGCGCCACAAGGACATCAAGAACGGACTGACCGCGCCGCCCAAGCCGACCCTTGCGAACCTCATCAACCTCGCAACCAAGCCGGGCTGGTGCATGGGCATGCTGGGCACCAAGCGCCGCAGCTTCGGCAACATCGTCGGCCACGCGAAGAACGTCGGCGATCTGTCGTCGCTGTCGTCCTGGACGGCTGAGCAGTTCGACCCGACGCTCAGCTGGGCCGATGTCGAATGGATCAAAAAGCTGTGGGGCGGCAAGTTGATCCTGAAAGGGATCATGGATGTCGAAGATGCACGGCTGGCCGCGTCGAGCGGCGCCGATGCGCTGATCGTCAGCAACCACGGCGGGCGCCAGCTCGACGGCGCGCAATCGTCCATCGAGGCGCTGCCGGCCATCGCCGAAGCAGTCGGCACCGAGATCGAAGTGTGGATGGATGGCGGCATCCGCAGCGGGCAAGACGTGCTCAAGGCGCGCGCGTTGGGCGCTCGCGGCACCATGATCGGCCGCAGTTTTCTATATGCATTGGGTGCCTATGGGGAAGCTGGCGTGACACGCGCGCTCGAGATCCTGCATCGCGAGCTGGACATCACCATGGCGTTTTGCGGCCGCACGCAGATCGACCAGGTCGATTCGAGCATCCTGCTACCCGGAACTTTCTGACGGAGAAAAACCATGAGCCTTCCTACGTTCCAGCAATTCGAAGTCGATGCCCTCGCCAAGGGCTTCGACGAGGTCGCGCCGAGGGTCTGGGGCGCCGCCCAGACGGTCGACCTGCACACACATCCGTTCAGCGTCGAAGCGCTGGTGGTGCAAGGCGAGATGTGGCTCAAGGTCGGCGACGACACGCGCCATCTGTTAGCCGGCGACACCTTCGCGCTGGAATACGGCACGCCGCATTCGGAGCGCTACGGCGTCGAAGGCGCGACCTACTGGGCCGCACGCCGTCACGCTGCAGCTTAAGTAGCCGACGCAGGCGCTGCAGGTGTATTGGCCTGCACCCATCGCACGATATCGGCCGCGCCCATCGCGCCGGCCTGCCGCGCCACTTCGCGTCCACCGACGAACAGTGCCAACGTCGGGATGCTGCGAATGTTGAAGCGCGAACCGAGCGCAGGCACTGCTTCCGTATCGACCTTGGCCAGCCGCACACGCGGTTCTAGCTGCGCCGCGGCCTGCTCATAAGCGGGTGCCATCTGACGGCACGGCCCGCACCACGGCGCCCAAAAATCCACGAGTACCGGCAGGTCGTTTCGCGCAACATGCCGGTCGAAGGCGGCTTCGTTCAACGCCGTCGAATGCGCCGTGAAGAGCGCCTTGTGGCAGTTGCCGCAATCCGGCCCGCTCGCGAGCTGCTCGTTGCGCACCCGGTTGGTGGTGTGGCAATGCGGGCAAACGATGTGCAGCGACTCACTCATGAAAATTAGCTCCCGCTTGCAGTCCCGCCTTCGACCGGACCGTGCATCGAGCTCGCGGTCGTCGGCTGCATGGCACGGGCAATCGCATCACGCGCCTTTAATTCCGCAGCCACCGAGGCATCCAGCCGCGAGCGCGACAAGCCGGCGTGCTGGTAGTTCATGTTCTCGTAAACCTCCGCGGCCGACGGATGGGCTTCGAGCACCATGTTCAGCGCATCGATATCGGCAATGCGCGCGAGCTCCTGCCCGAGCCGTTCGGCAACGAGACGGTATTGCCCGGCATCGGGATGTCCACCGTGCTCCAGTCGCTCCAGCAGCTGGGCAACGAGCACGGCATTGGTGGTGAGGGTCTGGGTGGTTTTCATGCTCCAAAACTGGGGTCGCGGCATCCGAATACAAGACCCGCCAGAGCCGACAAAAAGAAGTGTGCCGGGGCGATGGCCGAAGTACCCGGTGAACACGGTGCACCTGCCGATCAAGACGACCAGCTACATCATGACCTGCGCGTTGTTCGTCTACATGTGCATGCAGCCACTGTTCGGCATGCTGAGCGACCGCATCGGGCGGCGCAACAACATGCTGCTGTTCGGTGCGCTCGGTGCGCTCGCCACCGTGCCCATCCTTACCGGCGTGCAGCATGTGACGAGCCCGTTGATGGCTTTCGGGCTCATCGTCCTGGCGCTGGCGATCGTCAGTTTCTACACGTCGATCAGTGGCATCGTGAAGGCAGAGATGTTCCCGCCCGAAGTGCGTGCGCTGGGTGTCGGCCTGGCCTACGCGGTGGCCAACGCGATTTTCGGCGACTCGGCCGAATACGTTGCACTAAGGTTCAGCCGCGCGTGAGCCGCAATCCGGCGTCGAGCAAAAGCACTTCGCCTGTCGTCTTGGCCGCACCGGCGCCCAGCCACCAGGCGGCGTCGGCTACATCCTCAGGCGACATCACCGCATCCAGTGCGGCGCGCGCCTTGTAGCTCTGGACGGTCTGCGCGTAACGCTCGGCGCCGAGGCCGTTCTTGAGCCAAGGCGTTTCGACCAGCCCCGGCGCGATCGCGTTGACGCGAATGTCCGGGCCGAGCGCGCGCGCAAGTCCGACGGTCATCGCGTTCAGCGCACCCTTGCTCGCCATGTAGGCGATCGATGATCCCGTGCCCATGAGCCCGGCGATCGACGAGACGTTGACGATGCCGGTCACCGGATTTCGCTTCAACAGCGGCACCAATGCGCGGCTCATCTGGTACGGGCCGATCACGTTGACCGAATAGATGCGCTGGAAGTCGTCGGCCTCCAAGCCGTCGAGGTCTTTCAACGCCACGAACTTGGTGGTGCCGGCGTTGTTGACCAGCACGTCGGCGCGACCAAAGCGGGACTCCACCTCACTGGCCAGTCGCCGGCAATCGGCATCGGACGACACATCGGCCTTGACGACCAGCGCATCGACGCCGAGTGCCCGACATTCGTCTGCGATGGCCTCGGCGGGCGCGATGTCACGCGAATAGTTGACGACCACGTCCCAGCCGTGGCCAGCGTACAGCCGTACCGTGGCAGCACCGATGCCAGACGACGAACCGGTGACTACGCAGACTTTTCGATTGCCCATTGCCATTCCTCTTGTTTCTTGCGATTTCGTTGATGAAAACTCAGCGACCCAGGGCCGGCACGCGACTCGAAAGCGGTGGGGGTCGATAGTCCGGCTGCAGGTGGCAGCCTTTGCCGAAGTCCGCCTCGTACTGCGTGCACAGCGCCGCCACCTTTTGCGGCGACGGCTTGTCGTCTTTGTCGATCCAGTCGAGCAGCGCGGTCATCAGCGCCGGGTATTCCGCATCGCTCAGGTAGCTGTGCTCGGCCTCGTCGGCGAAAGTTTGCACCAGCCACTGCGATGCACCGGCGCTTTCCACGATGTCGTGGTACGTGCTTTCAAGCTCTACGAAGGCGGTCGGATCGTGGATGGCGTGGAGCGTCAGAACCGGCAAGCGGAGGCGGCCGGTCGGGCGGCTGTCGTCGGCCAGCGCACCGACAGCCTGCGGGTCGGCCTCGTAGCGCAGCACGCCAGCGTTGAGCGCCGCATCGTCGTCGGAGCCGCTGTAGACCACCTTCGCATTGCCGAAAGGATTGCGACTGCCGAGGCGCTTTTGCGTCAGGTCTTGAAAGAGCCAGGTCGCCCATTGCAGGTGCGACAGAAGCGTGCGCTCCGGCACCTTCACCACCGACAAGATGGTCTTCAGATGTGCGGCCTGCTCGGGGCTGCGCTGCGCCACCGGAAGACCGACGCCGGTGCATTCCCTCACCCGGGCTGCGAGGTCGGCGCGATGCGTCTTCGAATCGAGCGGCAGGCCCATCCAGAGCGGGTACTGCGCCTCGTCGGGCCGGGGGTGGTTGCGGCAGACGTACTGGTAGACAACCCGCAAATCGAGCCGAAATTCATAGGCGTTGCCGCCGCCTCCCAGGACGCCGCTGGTGAGCAGCACGCCGTCGTAGGCCGGCTGCACTTCGGATAGCGCGCCGGTTGTTGCCCCGGCTGTCGGTCCATAGAGTTCGGCACCTTTCGATGCCACGCCGCCGCCGTAGCTCTGACCATGCAGGATGGTGCGTCGCGGTTGGCCGAAGCGCGCGATAAAGATCTTGCGCAGCCGCTCCGTGTCTTCCGCGGCCATCGTCACGCCGTAGCCGCCGCGGCGGTAGGTGGAGCCGGCCCAGGCATAGCCGGCCTTGACCATGACCGACCAGCGCTTCAGGTCTTCGGCGCCGCGTTCCAGCGTCGGGGCGCCAGTCTCCGGGCCGCCGTGCGAATGCATGACCAGCACGCGATTCCATTGCGTGGGGATGGCGATCCAGTAGAGCGCGCCCTCGGTATCACGGCCGTTGTAGCACTGCGCATCGGCCGGAACACTGGCGGGACAGTCGGCGGATCGGGGAGGCGAGGGCTCGGCCGCATGCGCTGTACCGGCGATCGTGCCGAAAACTGCAGCCGAGGCCAGCAGACAGAGTGGGCGAACGGCGATGCCTGCGTGCGCGAAAAAGCGATGCGAACGAAGGCGATGCAAAAAACTCAATGACTCACTCCGGTAGCTTGCGGTTGCAGCCGCAAGCTACTGTAGCGCCGACCGCGCCTGGCCGTTCAATGCCGAATCAGCGTCGCGTCACCACCGCCTCGAGGTACTCGCTCGGCACGACCAGCGAGCGGGAGCCGGCGACATTGAGCCGCATCAACAACTCCGTCAGGTCTTTCTCCAACGCCGCCGCACCCTCCGCGGGCAGCGCACCGAACGCCTTGTGCACCGGCCCATACCAGGTGCGAAACACCTCGATGAAATGCGCAGCCGAACGGTAGCGAAAATTGAACATCCGCTTCGTCACCGCGATGGCGGCGGCACGCTCGCCGAACAACGAGTTCAGATGCGACTCAACGCCCCACAGCGAAGGCGGCTGTACGCCGGCCGGCGGCGGCACATGGCGGCCCAGCACCTTGAAAAGCTGGCCGATGAAGCCGTCAGGCGTCCAGTTGGCCAGCCCGATGCGACCGCCCGGACGACACACGCGCACCATCTCGGAAGCACTCTGCGCCTGGTTGGGCGCGAACATCACGCCGAAGGTCGAGACGACCGCGTCGAAGCTCGCATCTTCGAAGGGCAGAGCCTCGGCGTCGGCCGCTTGAAACGTGACGTCGAGCCGCTCGGCCTGTGCACGCTCGGCACCCCGTTCGAGTAGCGAAGCCACATAGTCAGTGGACGTGACCTTGCAGCCGCGGCGCGCGGCGGCCAGTGTGGCGTTGCCATTGCCGGCCGCGACGTCGAGCACGCGCTCGTCCCAGCACAGATCGCAGGCTTCGGCCAGTTGCTCGCCGACGATCTGCAAGGTAGTGCCGATGACGGCGTAGTCGCCGCTGGCCCAAGCGGCTTTCTGGCGGCTCTTCAAAGCATCGAAGTCGATGGGGGTGTTCATGGTGTGGCGTCCTCGCGGCAATGGATGGAAAGCCACTGTCGCCCCGCAAGCCTGGTGGTGTCCTATCCCGGCGTCGCCCGGCACTGCCCGATCGTCCGCCGGGCGGCATAGGCCGAGGGGCCGATGGTCGGAGCCGGCCACCATCGATAAAATAAGAATTCCCCGCTAGAAGTGCGAGGAATCACCGCAGGCGCCGACACAGTTTCCGACAACATGACCGACAACATTGCCGACTCGATAGCAGACGCCCTCCACCGAGTTGAAACCGTGCTGCGCCGCCGGCCCGACAAAGGCCTGTCCGACGACGCGCCCGCCACGGCCGAGTGGCAAGACCGCACGCGCGTTGTCGTGCGCCATGCCAACGGCCAGGAGATGGCGACCGACATGCCGAAAGAGCTGGGCGGCACCGGAGACCAGGCGAGCCCGGGATGGTTGTTCCGGGCGGCCATCGCGTCGTGCGCGGTCACCTCCATTGCGCTACTGGCAGCGCGCGAAGGCGTCGAGCTCGACCAGCTGGAAGCGCGGGTCGACAGCCGCTCCGATGCGCGCGGCATGTTCGGCATGGTCGAGCTCGATGGCACGCCAGTGAGCGCGGCACCGTGCGCCTTGCGCCTGCACGTTCGCATCGCAGCGCGCGGCGTCCCAGTCGAACGCCTGCGCACGCTGGTCGAGACCGGCTGTGGGCAGTCTCCGATCCCCTGCGCCGTGCAGACCGCATCGCCGATGTCGCTGCACATCCTGGTCGGCGACGACTGATGGACGCGCTTTCGAAAACCCTGCGCGTGGTGCGCCTGGTGGGCGCAATCTTCATCAACGCGCGCTTTACCGCGCCTTGGTGCTACCAGTCACCGAAGGCCGACACAGTGGCGTCGCTGCTCGAACCGGGTGCCGAGCGCGTGGTCATTTTTCACCTCATCATCGAGGGCGAGTGCTTTGTCGAAATGAACGGCGAGCCGCCGGTGCGACTGGTCGCGGGCGATGCGGTGCTGTTTCCGCAGGGCGACGCGCACCGCATGACATCGCAACCCGGGCTGCCACCGGCAACCGGCGGCAGCCGGCTGGCCGAAGTACTGTCGCGGCGCCCGGGGCAGCTCGCCTATGGCGGCGGCGGTGCGCGCACGCGGCTCGTGTGCGGTTATCTGGCCTGCGATGCTCGGCTCGCCACGATGCTGTTGCAAGGCCTGCCCTCGCTGGTCAAGGTCAACGTGCGCGGCTCCAGTGCCGGCACCTGGCTCGAAGCCTCGGTGCGCTATGCGCTGGCGGAGGCGCGGTCGCCGCGACCCGGCGGCGCAGGCGTTCTGGCCAAGCTGGCCGAAGTGCTGTTCATCGAAGTGTTGCGGCTCTACATGAATGAGCAGGCCGAAGGCCGTACCGGATGGCTGGCCGGCGTGGGCGACCGCATCGTCGGCGCCGCGCTGAATGCGCTGCACGCCAACCCGGCGCAGGCGTGGACGCTCGAAGACCTGGCGCGCACCGCCAGCACCTCGCGTTCGGTGTTGGCAGAGCGCTTTCAACAGCTGGTGGGCACCTCGCCGATGCAGTACCTGACGCAATGGCGCATGCTGCTCGCGGCCAACTTGCTGGCACGCAGCAATGCGCCGCTGGCGAGCATCGCGCAAGACGTGGGCTACCAAACCGACACCGCCTTCAGCCGCGCGTTCCGCCGCGAATATGGCGCGCCGCCGGCTTCATGGCGGCGCAGCCAGCTCGGACGCCAACGCGGCTTTGCATCGGCGGCATGATGGCGCTGCAGCGCGGCGCGGCCAAGCGCGCGTCTACAACTCCGCTCGTCGTGGCTGGCCCCGGTGCGGTAGCGCTCCGGCGAAAATCAACGTACCTTGACCTCCGCGACTTCATCCATTGCAACGACACCGCTGACCTCGCCGACCCAGCTCATGCGCCGCATCGCCCATCTCGACATGGACGCCTTCTTCGCGTCCGTCGAACTGTTGCGCTACCCGCAGTTGAAGGGCTTGCCGATGGTGATCGGCGGTGGCCGGCGCCGCGTCGACGAAGCGTTGCGCCAAACGCAGGGCGAAGGCGAATACAGGCGCGAACTGGCGCTGGACGAGATCCCCGTCGCGAATTTCCCCCTACTGAAAGACTACATCGGCCGCGGCGTGATCACTACGGCCACCTATGCCGCGCGGCAGTTCGGCATCGGCTCTGCGATGGGCATGATGAAGGCTGCCAAGCTTTGCCCGCAAGCCATCGTGCTGCCAGTCGATTTCGACGAGGTGCGGCGCCTGTCGCGGCTCTTCAAGAACACGATTCGCGAGATCGCGCCGCTGGTCGAAGACCGAGGAGTCGACGAGGTGTATGTCGATTTCACCAACGTACCCGGCGGTCAGCGCGAAGGCGGCCGGGTGCTGGCGCGGCTCATCCAGAAGTCCATCTTTCAGGCGACCGGCCTGACCTGCTCGATCGGCGTCGCGCCCAACAAGCTCATCGCAAAGATGGCGAGCGAGTTCGACAAGCCGAACGGCATCTCGATCGTCTATGAAGAGGATGTGCGGACGAAGATCTGGCCGCTGGCTGCGCGCAAGGTCAACGGCATCGGACCCAAGGCCGACGCCAAGCTCGAGCGCCTGGGAATTCGCACGGTCGGCGAGATCGCAGAAAAAGACCGCGACTGGTTGGTTGCCAATTTCGGCAAGGCGACCGGTGCCTGGATGCACGAGGTTTCATGGGGCCGCGACGACCGGTCGGTCGTGACCGAAAGCGAGCCGGTGTCGATGAGCCGCGAGACCACATTCGAGCGCGATCTGCACGCGGTACGCGATCGGGCACAGCTTGGCGCCATCTTCACGCAGCTCTGCGAGAAGCTGGCGGACGATCTGCAGCGCAAAGGCTATGTCGGCAAGACGATCGGCATCAAGCTGCGCTACGACGACTTCAGGATCGCAACGCGCGACCAGACAATGGTGGCTTTCACCGCTGACGGAAAGACGATTCGTCAGATTGCCGGCCAATGCTTGAAGCGGGTGCCGTTGGAGCGGCCGCTCCGACTTCTCGGCGTGCGCGTGGGAACTCTGGCTTTGGCCGCCTCGACGGCGGCGAACCGGCTGCCGACCGACGACGACCTCGCCACCCGAACGCCGTCACTGTTTTGACTCACCGTGATACCTCGTAAGGCTAACCGGGTTCAGCTCGGAACGGCACACCAAACCCGCGCGGCTGGCGGCGGCAGTGGCGGCGCAGGCTCAGCCCGGCGCGAGCACCAGGCGCACCGAATCCGGTGCGACGGTAACTGCGTAGCCGAGGTCATCGGCAAGCGATTGCATTGCGATGGCATCGATGGCCAGCGCACGCGGTGCGCGGTGCGCATCGGCCACCCGATCGGCGATCTCGGGCGAGCGCACGGAGGCTGTGAGCTGCAAGGCGTTCGCGCCGTCAGCACTCACGGCAATGCTGCCGACCTCGTCCACGCTATCGTGCAGATGCGCCATCGCGCCCAAAAAAAGATAACGCAACGCTGCACCATTCGGCCAAAGTAACTCGTCATCCGGTGTCGTCGCAACCGCGAGCGAAGAATCGATCTCGATGCTTACGCCGTTCAAATCAAATGCGGCGCGCATCAGCCCTGTGCACTTGGCGACCAGCACGCTGCGCGTGATGCCGTCATCGTCGATGGCGAGTTCCCAGTCGCGCAACGAGCGCACGCCGGTTACCAATTCGCCGATCTGGTTGTCGATCAGCGATACCCGCTGCTCCACCGCCTCGGTATCGATCTGCTGCGCGGCGACTTGGCGCTTGAGCATCAGCAGCGCCATGCGAATGACCGATACCGGCGCCGCCATGTCGTGTCGGAGGGCCGGTAGCGCACGGGTCAAGAGTTCGTGCCGAACTCCGGCGGCGATCCAGCTGCGAGCACCCGGCGAAGCTTTCATCGAGCGGCCGCAAGGCGCGCGACCGCCGCGGCCAGGATGCGGTCGAGCGCGTCGAAGTCGATCGGTTTTTGCAAGTAGTGGTCGAACAGGCCCGCCGCGCCGGTCACGTCCGTGGCCGCAAAGCCCGAGATCGCAACGAGCACGAACGGACGCTTGCCAGCTTCGGCACGAAGGCGCCGTGCGACCTCGGTGCCGGGCAAATCGGGCAGCGTCAGATCGACCAATGCGGCATCGAAAGTCTCGTTAGATGCGGCATCCAACGCCTGCTGCGCGGTATAGGCGCAACGGGCCGTGTGGTCCTGCAGCGATAGCAACTCCTGCAATAGATCTGCAGCGGGTTCGTTGTCGTCCACGATCAGCACGTTCACTGGGGCAATTCCTAGTCACAAAGCTAAAGAGTATCGGCGCGCCGGCCGACCGGGGATGTAGGAGCGTGCCTACTGCCGTGCGGTGCGCGCATTGGCCGGTAACGTCTGCGGCCAGCTGGTGCGAAACGGGTTGATATCCAAGCCACCGCGCCGCGCATAGCGCGCATACACGGCCAACTTGGTCGGTTGGCACTGCCGCCAGATGTCGGTGAACATCCGCTCGACGCACGGCTCGTGGAATTCGTTGTGATTGCGAAAGCTAACGATGTACGCGAGCAAGCCCGCCTGCTCGATCGGCGGGCCGCTGTAGCGGATTTGCACGCTGCCCCAGTCGGGCTGGCCGGTGACCAGGCAGTTGCTCTTGAGCAGGCGGCTGGCGAGCGTCTCGGTCACCGCCAACTGCGTGGTGTCGCTGGTGAGCAGCTCCGGTGCGGGCTGGTAGTGCGTGCACTCGATGTCGAGCCGGTCGAGGTTGAGCCCATCGAGTTCGTGCACGGGCTCGGTGTCGAACTGATCCGGCGCGATCAACTTCACGCCAATGCCCTCGATGCGATCGCTGCCGCGCCACAACGCTTGGGCAACGTCTGCGCGCAGGCGCTCGCGGACTGCGTCGGCTGTTGCGAACTTGCTGCCATTGAAGCTATTGAGATACAGCTTGAACGACTTGCTCTCGATGATGTTGGGCGTTTCGCACGGCACCGTGAAATGCACGATGGCGAGCTGCGGCTTGCCGCGCGGGTTCAGCCAGCTCAGCTCAAAGGCCGTCCACAGGTCGGCGCCGAAGAACGGCAACGCGCCGGGCTTGATGCCCATGGCTTCGCGCTGCGTCGTGCGCGAGATCGGAAACAGCTGCGTCGGGTCGTATTGGTCGACGTAGGCCGACGATTTTCCGAGTTGCGATTGAGCGGCATTGTTGTCGATCGTCATGCTGCAGCCTTGGTCGTCGCGGTCGCCTTCATGAACGGCACCATATGGGTCAACAAGATCTGCTGCACCTCCGGCGGCAGGTCGTGGCCCATGCCCGGGATGGCAACGAACTTCGCGCCAGGAATGCGACGCGCGGTGTCGACGCCGCAGGGCATTGGTACCAGCGCGTCGGCGTCACCGTGCAGCACGAGGGTCGGCGACTTGATGCTCGGCAACACCTTCTCGCGGCCAGCATCGGCGCCGATCGCCAGCATTTGACGCACTACACCTTGCGGGCGGTAGGCGCGCCGGATGCCGGTGGCGATGCGATCGGCCAGTACCGCGTCGGGTTGCGGATAGGCGGGGCTTGCAATGAGCTTGACGAGGCGCAGGCTGTAACCGACGAGATCGGCCTCGGTCTTGCCGAGCGGGCGGCGCAAAAGGGCAGCGCTGACCTCGCGCCGCGGACCGGGCAGCCCGCGCGCCCCGCTGGAGCTCATGATGCTGACCAGGCTGAGCGTGCGGTCAGGTGCTGTAGCCGCCACATGCTGCGCGATCATCCCGCCCATCGACGCGCCGACGATGTGCGCCTTGCCGATGCCGAGTGCGTCGAGTACGCCGATCGAATCGGCGGCCATGTCCTTCAGTTTGTATGCGGATTGAACCGGCAGGCCTAGGCGCTGCCGGATGGTTTGCCAGATCAAATTGCCGTTGCCGGCCGACTCGAAACCCTGGCTCAGGCCGATGTCGCGGTTGTCGTGCCGTACCACGCGGTAGCCCGCGTCGACCAAGCCTTTGACGAAAGGCTCCGGCCAGGCGATCAGCTGCATGCCGAGGCCCATGATGAGTAGCACCACGGGGCGCTCTGCGTGGCCCTGATTGCCGCTGTCGTCGACTTCGATATTCAGTCCGTTGGCTGTCAGTTTCATTGGATGGTTTCAGGTGAATTCACGTTCGCGCAACCATTTGGTTGCGACCCACTTCTCGCCAGCCAGCACCGGCGCGCCGCCGTGCAGCGTGCGGGTGGCAGGGTCGGGCCGGTCGTAGCTGAAGAAGACGCCGGTGCCGGGCAGAGGAGCTACTTCGAGGCCGACATCGGGAAAGGTGGTGGCGCCGCCCTGCTCCGGCGCTTGCAAGTACATCAGCAAAGTGCCGACGCGCTGGCCGCCGCGCCGAAGAATGGTTGGCGTGCCGGGCTCGGACGGGTCGAAGTAGTCGTAGTGCGGCCGGTACTGCGCACCCGGCGAATAGCGCAGCACCTGCAGCCCTTCGCCGAATTCGAGCGGCCACTGCAGCAGCTTGGCGATGCGCCTTTCAAGCCGCGCCACGATCTCGTTTTCGCCACGCTCGAAGAACATGCCGTCGCTGGTGCGGTCGACGTTCATCACCTCGCCTCCCGTTTGCGTCTCGACGGTGAGCGAGCGCACCAGCCGCGCTCGCGCGATGGCGATCAGCTCATTGCACTCTTCCTGTGACAGCAGGTTGCCGAAGACGACCACGCGCGGGTGGCGCATGGTCTGCATGACCTGTACTTGCCGGTCGCCGGCATCGACGTGGAGCGGCGACCCTTCGAGGTTCGGGCCGGGCAAGGCCTTGGGCATGTCGTCCGCCGAGCCGACTTCGCCGAGCACGCCACCCGCCAGCGCTTGAATCTCGACCAGCGCCGCCTCGGCAGCGTCGTCCTGCCAACCGGCATCGCGCATCGAAATGCGCAACGCGGGCGGCGAATGGCCGATCGCGAGTTGGGCCACGACCCACGCCCGCAGTTCGGGGCTGATCGGCTGGGTCACGTTGTCTTTCTCCTAAACACGAGCCGCTCTGGAGACGACACGGCCGCAGTGAAGGCATAGCCTTCAAGATCGAACTTCTCAAGCGCCCTTGGCGTGGTCGCTTCGTGCAGCACGGCCCAGCGCGCCATCAGCCCACGCGCACGCTTGGCAAAGAAGCTGACGATCTTGTACTTGTCGACCTTCCATTCTTCGAAGACACACTCGACCACGCGCGCTTTCAGCAAACGCAGATCGACCGACTTGAAATACTCCTGTGACGCCAGGTTGACAACGACCGGCGTGCGGTCCGCCGCAAGCCGCTCGTTCAAATGCGCGGCAATGCGCGGGCCCCAGAAGGCATAGAGATCCTTGCCCTGCTTGTTGGCGAGTTGCGTGCCCATTTCAAGCCGGTAAGGCTGCAACAAATCGAGCGGCCGCAGCACGCCGTACAGCCCACTCAGGATGCACACATGGTCTTGCGCCCAGGCCAGTTGCGCCGTACTCAGGGTCTTGGCGCCCAGACCGCCGTACACATCGCCGTCGAAGGCCAGCGCCGCCTGTTTGGCGTTGGTCGGCGTGCTCTTGCTCGACCACGCGCCGTAACGCGCCACATTGAGCGCCGACAGGTTGTCGGAGATGTGCATGAGTTCAGCGATTTGCTGCGGCGACTGGGTACGCAATAGCTTGATGAGCTCGACCGACGGACCGCGCGGCCCCTCGAAATGCGGCAAGGTCGCGGGTACATCGGCCGGCACCGGGGTGTCGTAGTCGAGCGACTTGGCAGGGGAGAGTAAAAACAGCATCGTTCAATTATCTGCGGCAGAGATGACCCAGCGGGGCGCCGGTAATATCGACGACTCATGAGCGAACTCCTCCCCCCCGTCCAGCCCGGCCTCGACAGCCTCTCCAAATCCTTCGAGCCCGCGGCGATCG
>JANXTS010000047.1 GCA_025352265.1 Variovorax sp.
CGCCATCGCGGCTACCAACCAGCCGGCGTCAAGCCGGCTTTTTTGCGGCCGGGCTCATGACATACCCATAGCGCGCCGGTAACTCAGCCGCGACCACCGTCTCAGGCTGCCAGCGCCCGGCTTCGATGGCGTCGGCCGCCAATCCGACGTCTTGCGTATGCACCAGCCCCAACCCGATCGGCGCGACGAGGTAGAGCTTGCCGCTCTCATCGACCAGGCAGGCGCTGGGCTCGACCGGGATACCGGTGTGTGCCGTCACCGAAAAGTCGTCCATCACGCGCCAGACGAAAGGTGCGGCTTCGAGTTCGACGTAGACACGCTGCGGCCCGTTTTGAAAAAACCATTGACCGCTGTCGTCGTGGTCGTAGTTGCGCTGGATGAAGTCGATCAGCTTGTCGTGCCTCAGCATCGAACCTTTGGCAACAGGAAAAGCGCCCGCAGCCTGCGTGTGGTCGTCGCGCATGTACCAGTTGCCGCGCGCATCGAGTCCGAGCCAGCCGTAGCAATGCGGTACGTTGGGCCACTTGGCCAGAGCCTGCTTGACGATGTCATCCATCCTTAGATTCTGCGCGAGTCCGCTGCGCCAGATCGTCGG
Source organism: Variovorax sp. (assembly GCA_025352265.1). Taxonomy (GTDB): domain Bacteria; phylum Pseudomonadota; class Gammaproteobacteria; order Burkholderiales; family Burkholderiaceae_C; genus Variovorax. The sequence goes on from JANXTS010000047.1 coordinate 596, forward strand.
CTAAAGCCCCGAATGCCGCGAAAGCCAGCCGCCCACACGCTCGGGCATGCCGCGTATGTGGCCCGGTGGCGACCCGAGCGGAAAGCCGACATGGCCACCCTGCGGCGGTTGCCATAGCGTGACGTGGCGACCGACGTCTTTTTGCCGGGGCAGACTGACTGCAGGCACGAAAGGGTCGTTGATCGCATTGACCACCAGCGCCGGAATGCGGATCGCGCTCAGGTGCGGCTTGGCCGAGCCGCGCTCCCAGTAATCGTCGGCATCGCGAAAGCCGTGCAGTGGCGCGGTGAAAACGTTGTCGAACTCGTACAGGTCGCGCGCCGCGATCAGCCTGCCGCGGTTGAACAGCCCAGGGTGTTGTGCGAGTTTGGCCAGTGCCTTGGGCTTCATCGTCGACAAGAACATGCGCGTATAGACCACGCGGTTGAAGCCACGCCCGATCGCATGGCCACCCGCCGCCAGATCGAGCGGTGCCGAAATCGATGCGATGGCCGAGGCCACCTTCCCGGCCTCCTCGCCAGCCTCCTCGGCCCAGCGCAACAGCGCATTGCCCCCGAGCGACACACCCGCAGCCAACATCGGGCCACCGCCCGTAGCGTCGTGCTGCGCGCGCAGCCGGGACAAGACCCAGCCGATCTCTTCGTAATCGCCCGAGTGGTAGGCCCGCGGTGCAAGGTTGATCTCGCCGCTGCATCCGCGAAAGTGCGGTACGGCATACGCCATGCCTTGCTCGGCGGCAAAAGCGGCGAAGGATTCGGCGTAGTGGCTGTGCGAAGAACCTTCGAGGCCATGGAACAACACGAGCAACGGTCGCGCTCCCACAAGCGGAGAGTCGATGAAATCGACATCGACGAAGTCGCCATCGGGTGCGTCCCAGCGCTCGCGCCGATAGGCCGGCAACGGCCCGTCACTGCGCCGGCCGAACAGTGCGGGCCAGATCGTCTGCAGGTTGCCGCCCGGCAGCCAGCGCGGCGCAATGTATTCGGAGGGCATCGATGCGTTCAATGCAACGTTTGCGGATATTCGCCGGGTTCGTCGGGGGCGTGCGCGCTGCCGGGGCTCGCGTGGTGCGCGACCATGCGCCAGCCGTGCGGAGTCTTGTGATAGACGTTGGTGGCCAGCACGAAAGCGTGACGTGGCCCTTCGGTGGTGAGCACCTCTATGCGCTCCAACACGCTGTGCACGGCGCTGGCAATCGACTCTACCTTGCGCACCCGCGCTGGCGTCGCGTGGATGGCACCGTTGGCGAACATCTGCTCGAACGCAGCGCGGATGGCGACCTGGCCGAGCAGGCGCGGACCACCCGGATGCACGCAGAAAACCTCGTCGTCGTCCGACCAGCAGCCCATCAACGACTCAATGTCGCCGAGCTGAAGCGCCTCGTAGAACGCGGCCTCGAGGTCGTCGGCCGAAGCGGCGGAGGTCGCGGCAAGGGTTGGAGTCTTGGGCATGTTCGGTTGATTTTGCCTCGATGAGACAGACGCTGCAGGCGGTCTGCCGTTGCCTGCGACCGCTGCGGTCAGCCGCCCGATCCGTTGGGCACGAGCCAGCTTTGCGCAACGCCACGCAGATCGCCCTGCGATGCACGCCACACCAGCTCGGGCGCAGCAATGTGCACGCCGGGTGGCGCCAGTACCAAGGCCATGTCGACCAGTTCGGCCACCTTCGACGCACGCACCGGTTGCTCGCTGCTCGGCACCATGAGGCGCGTGATCGAAAGCATCCACGCCGCCAGTTTCTCGCCCAGGTTCGCATGCTTCGAAGCGGCCGGCTTTTGCGCCGAGCGCACGAGGATCACGCGACTGAAACCGAGCGCAACGATCGCCTGCTCGTCCATGCTCGCCAGGCCGCGCTTGAGCGCCTCGGGCATGCCGCCTTGCGCGTGCGGCTGCACGATGGCGAGCGTCGTCACGCCGCAGGCACGCAGCCAGCGCGCGAGATCGGGCAACTGCGCTGGATCGGGCAACCACAGCGCCCGCTCGCGGTCGTGATACAGCCGCGGGGGATCGAACGCCACGATGGCGGTGTCGGCCGACACGCGCGGCCACTCGGCGATCGGCACGGCTTTCGAGGACGAATCGAGCGCCCGCGACATTGCCGGCACCAGCACCGTCTCGACGCCGCGCAGCCCGTCGCGCATCGGTTCGCGCGCCAACACACGCGTGTGAGCGAACCGGTGACTGCCCACGAGCCGGCGCACCAGCTCATTGCCGAGCGCGCCCGTCGCACCTGCGATCAGCAGCGTCCCCATTGCCCCAGCGCGCGGTGCCGGCGGCATCGCGCGCTGCGCTGCGTGGATCACTTGTATGGCGTCGATGGACATGCATCTATGCTACCTTTCCGCATTTATCTCTAAGGGCGAACCCAATGACCCAAACGATGCAACGCTGGCTTTTGATTCTGGTCGCGACACTGTCGCTGTCGACACTCACCGGCTGCGGCTACAACGATTTCCAGAAACTCGACGAATCGAGCAAGTCTGCCTGGAGCGAAGTGCTCAACCAGTACCAGCGGCGCGCGGACCTGGTGCCGAACATCGTGGCGTCGGTTAAGGGCCAGGCCAATTTCGAGCAAGACACGCTGACCAAGGTGATCGAGGCGCGCGCCAAGGCGACGTCGATCCAGGTCACACCGGAAACGCTGAACAACCCTGAAGCTTTCGACAAGTTCCAGAAGGCGCAGGGAGAACTGTCGGGCGCGCTGTCGCGGCTCATGGTGGTGTCGGAGCAGTATCCGCAGTTGCAGGCCAACCAGGCGTTTCGTGATTTGCGCGTAACGCTAGAAGGCACGGAGAACCGCATCACCGTGGCGCGCAACAGCTATATCAAGACGGTTCAGGAGTACAACGTGCTCGCACGGAGCTTTCCGACCAACATCACGGCCAAGGTGTTCAGCTATCCGCCCAAGGCCAACTTCAGCGTGCAGAACGAATCGCAGATTTCGACGCCGCCCACAGTCGACTTCGGCGCTCCGAAGAAGTAACGACTTTTGAAGCTGCACATGGTTGCCGATCTGGTTCAGCGCTGTATCGAACGCTGTACCCTGCACTTGCTGACGGCGATCTTCCTCGTCGTGACGGCAGGCGCCACCATGGCCCAAGGCGTGCTGCCGGTGCCCGCGCTCGAAGGCCGCGTGATCGACCAGACCGGTACGCTCGATGCCGCGACGCGCCAGTCGCTAGACGCCAAGCTCGCCGGCTTCGAGCAAAAGAAGGGCTCGCAGATCGTGGTGTTGATGGTGCCCACCACGCAGCCCGAAGACATTGCAAGTTACGCGAATCGCGTAGCCGCCGCCTGGAAGATCGGGCGCAAGGAGGTCGGTGATGGCGTGCTGGTGATCGTGGCCAAAGACGATCGCAAGATGCGCATCGAGGTCGCCCGCACGCTCGAAGGCGCGGTGCCCGACCTCACAGCGTCGAGAATCATCGATGAGCAGATGAAACCGCGCTTTCGCGACAACGACTTTGCCGGCGGCATCGGTGCCGCGGTCGATCAGCTGATCGCGATCATCAATGGTGAAGCCCTGCCTGAAGTCCAGCGGCCGAGCGGCCAGCGCGGCGGCTCCGGCAGTGGCTTCGACTGGCCGGAACTCGGCATCTTCCTGTTCTTCGGCGTCTTCGCGGTCGGCCGCGTGGCGCGCTCGATCTTCGGCAGCAAGCTCGGTCCGGTGGTGACGGGCCTCGGCGCCGGTGCGATCGCCATGGTCGTGACGTCGAGCATCCTGCTTGCGGTCGCGGCCGGCTTCATCGCGTTGCTGTTCACGTTGTTCTCCGGCGCGATGTCGCTGCCGTCGATGAGCAGCGGCGGACGCCGCGGTAGCGGCTGGGGCGGCGCTGCTGGTGGTGCGCTGGGTGGAGGATTTGGCGGTGGCTTCGGCGGCGGTTCGTCCGGCGGAGGCGGCGGATTCAGCTCGGGCGGTGGCGGCAGCTTTGGCGGCGGCGGCGCATCGGGCGGTTGGTAACCATGGTCCAAGTAACCCAACAACATTCAACCGGCTTTTTGGCTCGGCTCGGCCGCATCTGCCGCCATCGCTGGTTCGACGAAGCCACTGTGCATCGCGTGCTTCCGGCTGATTTGCTCGATCGGTTGACGCAGCGCGTGGCCGCCAGCGAGCGCCGGCACAGCGGCGAGATCCGCATCTGCGTCGAGGCCGGGCTGCCGCTGTCTTACCTGTGGCGCAGCGCTCCGGCTCGGCAGCGCGCCGTCATGCTGTTCGGGAAATTGCGCACCTGGGACACCGAGCACAACAACGGCGTGCTGATCTATCTATTGCTCGCGGAGCACGCCATCGAGATCGTCGCCGACCGGGGCATCGATGCCCGCGTCAGCGACGAAGACTGGGCCGCCATGGCCCAACGCATGGGCACCGCTTTTCGCGAAGGCCGCTTCGAAGACGGTCTCACGCAAGCGCTCGAAGAAGTGTCGGCCCTGCTGGTCGAGCACTTTCCGCTGGACGACGGCGTGGTCAACCGCAACGAGCTGCCCGACGCGCCGGTGATCCTGTAGCCAGCCAGCGCTGCGGCCAGCGCTACTTGGCCGTCATGTTTTGCGGCAGCCAAAGGGCGATCTCCGGCCAGATGACGAGCAGGCCGAGCATCACGAACATCAGCAGATGAAACGGGATGCTGCCGCGCACCACGTCCGACAGCTTGCCGTTCCACAACCCCTGGATCACGAACAGATTGATGCCGATCGGCGGCGTGATCTGCCCCATTTCGATAAAGAGCACCAGCACGATGCCGAACCACACCGGGTCGAAGCCGAACTGCAGCAGCACCGGATAGAGCAAAGGCACCGTGATAACGATGATACCCAGGCTCTCGACGAAGGCGCCGAGCAGGCTGAACAGGATCAGCATCGCGAACATGAACTCGGTGCGCGTGAGCTTCATGTCGACCAGCCAGGTTGTCAGCTTCTCACCCACGCCGCCCATGCTGATCGCGTACGAAAAGATGAAGGCCGCGAACACGATAAACATGATGTTGCCGCTCACCAGCGTGGTGGTGCGCAGCGACGCACGGATCACGTGCCAACTGAGCTTTCCCCAGACGCGCGCGACCACGAGCACGAAGACACAACCGAGTGCAGCGGCTTCGGTCGGCGTCGCGAACCCGAGGTAGAGGCTGCCCATGATGGCGATGACGAGCGCGGTCAGCGGCAGCAGGTCCGACAACGCGCTCGCGAACTCGCGCAGCGATTGCGGCCCCTGCTCCTTCGGTGCGACCTCGGGCTTGACCAGCGCGCAGATCGCGATGAAAGCCATGAAAAGGCCGGTCAGGACCAAGCCCGGAATCACGCCCGCCATGAAGAGCTTGGCGACAGACGTTTCGGTGAAGGTGCCGTACACGATCATCGCGATCGAAGGTGGAATCAGGATGCCCAGAGTGCCTCCGGCGGCCAGGGAGCCTGCCGACAAAGCCGGCGAGTATTTTCGTTTTTCGAGCTGCGGCAAGGCCACGCCGCCGATCGCCGCGGCGGTTGCCACGCTCGATCCGCTGATCGCCGAGAACAGCGCGCAACCGGCGATGTTGGTCTGCAGCAGCCCACCCGGAATCACGCACACGAGACGCGCCAGGCCCCGGTAGGTCCGGATGCTCAGGCCACTTCTTTCCATCAGCTCCGCCATCAGGATGAACAGCGGAATCGCGGTGAGCGAGAAGCTGTTCATGCTGCCCCACGACACCAAGCCCAACCCTTTGAGCGCGTCGGTTCCGCCAAGCAGCAACAGGTAGAGCAGCGCCGGCACGCTGATGGCGAAAGGCACGGCCATGCCGGCTGCCAGCAATGCGAGAAAGACCGAGAAGACGACGATGATCTGCAATTCGGGGGTCATGGCGCGTCTCCCGCGATGTGCACCTGGCGAAGGCTGCGGGCCAACACGACGCACAGGCAGGCCATGCCCAGAATCATCACGGACTGCGGAATCCACAACGGCGTCTGCAGCACCGTCGACGCAACGTCGGACTGTTGCCAAGTGCGCCAGACGTAGCGCGTGATGGTGCCCAGCATCGTCAGCGCGAAGACGAGCGAGAGCGTCAGGAAGAACTTTTGCGAGATCCGCTGCGCCCTGACCGACAGGCGTTCCTGTACCAGTTCGACGCTGTGGAAAGAACCCGCTGCATGGGCCGGGGCCAACCCGAGGAACGACACGGCGACCAGCAGATAGGCACCGACTTCATCGACCACTTCGAAGGAGTAGTGGAAGAACGAGCGTGCGACGATCTCGGCCGCGATGAGCGCCACCATCGCCACGAGGCTGAGGCTCGACAGCACCAGACACATCTGCACGAGCCATCCAGGCCGATCGGCCGCTGCCCCGGCATTCATGGCTTGATCGCCGCCCGGATTTTTGCGAGCACCGCCACCGCTTCGGAGCCCTTGGCCTTGGCCCACTCGTCCCAATAGGGCGCGAGGCGCTTGCGCCCTTCTTCGACGTCGCCCGGCTTCGCGGGCGTCATGACGATGCCGTCGGCCACGAGCTTGGTCGACACTTCGCCTTCGTCACGCTGCGCCTCGGCATTGATCCAGGCGGCAGTTTCCGCAGCCCCGTCGCGCAATTTTTTCTGCGTGTCGGGTGGCAGCTTGTCGAACGCTTCCTTGTTGGCGATCAGCACCGCATCGAAGTAGTTGGCACCGATGCCGTACTGCGTCTTCAGCAGGTCCTTCCAGAGCTTGCCGCCGCCGGAGGCTGCGGTGAAAACGCCGTCGACGACGCCGCGGTCGAGTGCCGAGGGCACCTCCGACGACGACACCGTCACCGGCAGGCCGCCGAAGCGGCGCACGAACTCGCCCTGCTCCGGCGATGTCACGCGCATCTTCAGGTTGCGCAGGTCGTCGAGCGAATTCAGCGGCTTGCGCGACCAGGCGGTCTGGATCGGAAAGTGGTAATAGCCGAGCAGCACGACGCCCTTCTTCGCGTACGCGGCTTCGAGATACGGGTAGATGACTTTCGACGCCCGGTCCATCTCTTCGTTGGTGGTGATGAGCATCGGCAGACGCATGATTCCGCCGATCGGGATGTTGCCCTGGAAGAAGCCATCGTCTCCGAACTGCACGACGTTGTCGGCCACGGCCTGCGTGATGTTCTGCGCGTTGATCGGCAGGCTGCCGCCCATGTGCGTGCGCATCTTGAAACTGCCGCCCGTGTCTTTCTCGACGGACGACGCAAGCCGCAACACGCCCTTGACCGGCGCCACGGTGGCCGCCGGGTTGTAGCTGTAAGCCGACCAGGTGGCCTGCGCAAAAGCGCTTGCGGATGCAAGGCCGAGCGTGGCCGACACGACCAACGCAGCGAGGGCCTTACGGAATGGGTGACGGTTCATGTTGCGCTTCTTTCGGGATGGGAAAATAGGGGGTTGCCAGCAACCGGCATCGTGGCGCGCCAGACTTCGCCGGTGCGTGACTGCGTCATGTAGAGCGACGTGGCCAGCGGCCCGTGGCCATAGGCGACGTTGGTGAACATGGCATCGACCGGCGCGTCGACCAGATGGGTCGGCATGCCATGGCGATCGAAGCGCCAGACGGTCGTGCCCGGGTGCGCGACGACGAGGCCGCCCTCGGCATCGAGCGCCAGTCCGTCGGGCCCCGCGACGCCGCCGCTCATCTGCACCCAGGTGCCGACCTTCGACACCCCGCCGTCGCCCATCAGCGGCAAGCGCCAGACCGCATTGGCCCGTGTCACGCCCACGTAGAGTTGCGTCTCTTCGAGGTTCATGCACAGGCCGTTCGGGCTCGGAATGCGATCCATCAGGCAGCGCAGTGGGCCGCCGGGCTCAAGGCGGAAGACGCGACCGGTCGGGTCTTGCCAGCCGGTCTGCCCCTGGTCGGTGAAGTAGAGGTCGCCGTTCCTTGCAAAGAACAGATCGTTCACGCCCTTGAAACCTTCGGAGCGATATTCCTCGACGAGCGGTGCCACGGTGCCGCGCACCGTATCGAGCAACAGGATGCCGCGCCGATAGTCGGCGATGTAGACGGTGCCGTTGGCATCCAGCTTCAACCCGTTGGGCCAGCCGTCGTATTCGATCACCAGTCGCCAGTGGCCGGACGGGTCGATGCTGAAGACACGGCCATTCGGAATGTCGACCACCCAGAGATTTCCGTCCCGATCGAAGCTCGGCCCCTCCAGAAAACTTTCGAGTGCGCGGCCGCCGGCGTTGGTCTTCGACCAGGCGGTGACGCGCGGCTTGCGCCACTCGGCGGGCAGCGACGCGAAGACTTCCGAGGGAACAGGCATGGGCGGTCCGAACCAGAACCGGCCGTCGCCAGGTAAGCGGTGTGCGTTGTTCATCGTGTTGCCTTGCGAACGGCTACTTGTCGACCCACGGCACTTCGGTCCACAGCTGACGGAACTTCGGGTTGAGTGCGTCGAAGGCGGTAGCGAGCTGTGAGGGCGACATGTAGCGCACCGGCTGGAACAGAACCGCACTGACCTGATGCTGCAACGCGGGATCGGCCAGCGTCTGCTCAAGCGCCTTCACCAGCTTCTGTCGCACGTCGGGCGGCAGGTCTTTCGGTGCACCGAGTGCACGGATCGCACTGATGTCGATGTCGTAGCCCTGTTCCTTGAAGGTCGGCACGCCGGGTGCCAGCTTGCTGCGTTCTGCGGAGGCCTGCCCGAGATTGCGCAGCGGCGTGCCCGCCAGTTGGAAACTCACGCCTTCGCTGACATTGATGGCCGCGACGTCGATGACCTTGCCGAGCAGCGCGGTGCGCACTTCGGCCGAGCCCTTGAACGGGATGTGACTCAACTTGATGCCCGCCGCTTTCTCGAGCAGCAGCATCGCGAGATGGTCGTCGGAACCGGCGCCCGTGGTGCCGACCGTCACTTCGCCCGGATGCGCCCTGGCATACGCAACCAGGTCGGCCATGGTCTTGATCTGGCTGTCGGAGTGCACCGAGAAGCCGCATGGATCGTCGACCACATTGCCGATCAGATCGAAGCTCTTGTACGTGTAGCTGGTCTTGCTCGCGATCGGCACCGTGAGCACCACCGGCGAGGTGATGAAGCCGAAGGTGTAGCCGTCGGCCGGCGCCTTCGCGATGTACGACATCCCGAGGTCGCCGCTCGCACCGGGCCGGTTCAGCACGATGATGCGTGCGTTGTTGCCGAGGTACTTTTCCATCACCGGCACGAGTGCACGCGCCAGCACATCGGTCGAGCCGCCGGCCACGAAGGGCACGACCATCGTGATGGGTCTCTCGGGAAAGGTGCCTGCCGCGAGCGCGGACGCGCTGGCCAGCGCGAGCAGCGCGCCGGCCACCGTCAGTCGTATGTTCATGTTTGTCTCTCTTTTTTTGGATTTACCTGCCAGAACCGATGCCGATCGCCGGCGTGTGCTCAGGGCGGTCCGTCGGAGCGCCTCACCACACCCTTGCCTTGCAGCTGGTCGATGTCGCCTTCGGTGAAGCCGATCTCGCGCATCAATTCCGCGGTGTGCTGGCCGAGCTGCGGCGCATGCGATCGCACCGAGGCCGGGCTGGCCGCGAATCGCGTTGCCGGGGCCACGTAGCGGATCGTCCCTTCGCTCGGATGCTCGGCGGTCTTGAAGAGGCCGACCGCCTTCAGGTGCGGGTGCTCGGGCAGGTCGTTGAGGTCATACAGCGGTGTCGCCGGGATGTCGAGGCGCTCGAAGATATCCATCCACTCGGCGGTGGTGCGCGTTCGCGTGATCTCCGCCATCTCGCGGTACAGCTCGATCAGATTCGTATTGCGCGCATCCCGGTCGCGCACGTTGTACTTCTCGACCAAGCCCTTGCGGCCATCGAACTCCAGCAGCGCGACCCAGTGGTTGGTGGTGTAGGGCAGCACGGCGATGAAGCCATCGCGCGTGGGCGCCGGGCGGCGGCCACCGGTCAGCAGTCGCGTGTAGCCCGCCTTGCCTTTGGGCGGGTCGAAGGTGAGGCCGTTCAGGTGCTCGGCCATCACGAACGACACCATGGTCTCGAACATCGGCACTTCGACGTACTGCCCCTGGCCCGTGCGCTCGCGGTGGAACAAGGCAGCGAGCACCGCATTCGACAAGGCCATGCCCGCGGTCTTGTCGGCGATGAGCGTCGCCATGTAGTCGGGTTGCTCCCGGCCGATGCTGTTGACGCTTGCAAGGCCGCACGCCGCCTGGATGATGTCGTCGAACGCCGGCTTGTTGCGGTCGGGGCCGTCCTGGCCGAAGCCGGTGGCAGCGCAATAGACGATGTCGGCGCGGATCGCCTTCACAGCCTCGTAGCCGAAGCCGAGTTTCTCCGCCGCGGTGAGGCGCATGTTGTGCACCAGCACGTCGGATGTCGCGATCAACCTGCGAACGATGTCCTTGCCTTCCGCCGACTTCAGGTCCACCGAGATCGACCGCTTGTTGCGATTCATCGCGATGAAGACCGAGCCCATGTTGAGGTTGCGCGACACGCCGTTGGAACGCAACACGTCGCCTTCGAGCGGCTCCACCTTCACGATGTCGGCGCCCAGGTCGCCAAGGATCTGCGTGGCGAGCGGACCGAGTACCACGGCTGTCAGGTCGAGGATGCGGATGCCTTTGAGCGGGCCGGTGGCTTCGATGGTCATGCGCGCGCTCCAACCAGTGTCTGCCACAGCGCGTCGGGGCCGTCCGCGGACACCATGCGGCCGAGGCGCACCTGCCAATGGCTCTCGCCGCCGAATTCGTCGCGCCAGGCCCAGAGGCGGCGCGTGCTGTAGTGCAGGTTGTGCTCGTGCGTGTAGCCCATGGCGCCATGCACCTGGTGCGCGATCTCCGCGCACTTGCCGGCCGCCTCGCCGACGCGCGACTTCGCGACCGCCACTGCGAATTCATCCGCCTGCGCGCTCGATGCTTCCACTGCCGCATCGACCACCGCGCTCGACGCGGCCACATGGCCGGCCAGGATCGCGAGCATGTGCTGCACCGCCTGGAACTTGCCGATGGGCTTGCCGAACTGCACCCGGTCGTTCGCATAGAGCAGCCCGTATTCGAGCGTGCGTTCGAGCGCCCCGATCATCTGCACGCTCCGGCAAAGGGCGCCTTCGATCTGGAGTCGCTGCCAGGCGTCAGCCAGCGGCGCGACAGCGATGAGAGGTACGTTGTCGAACTGCAGTTGCGCGCGCGGCTCGCCCGCCAGGTTCTTGTCGACGCCGACCGCGAGGCCCTTCGTCGCGACGAGCCCGACGACCGGCGAAGCGTTGAAGTCCGCCACCACGACGGCGAACGCACAGGCATCGCCCCACGGCACCCGGCGCGCCGTGCCGGACACCGTCGCGCCAGGGCCGACGCCCGACGCGACGAGCTTCTGTTCGGTGCGCACCGGCGCGATCGTGAGCGGGCCTTCGGGCACGTCGAGCCCCGCTGCGACAAGCAGGCGGCCGGCGAGCATGGTTTCGGCCAGCGGCACCGGAATCGCGTGGTACGCGGTGCGGCGCAAGGCCAGCATCGTGTCGTCGAATTCGAGCCCGGAGCCGCCAGCTGCCTCGGGCAGCGCACCGCGCACCAGGCCGACGTCGTCCAGCGCATTCCACAAGGCCGTCGGCCATTGACCCGCCTCGGCCGCCACGCGCACCGGGCGATCGCACTGCGCCGCGCAGATGCGGTCGATGGTCTTGATCAGGTCGTTGCTCATATCGCTCATCGCAGTCCCAACCCCCGCGCGATCATTCCGCGCAGGATTTCGCGGGTGCCGCCGCGAATGGTGAAGCCCGGTGCGCGCAGCACCGTCATGCCCTGCAGCTCGGCATAGCTGCTGCCCTCGCGCTGGGTCGGTTCGACGTCGATCAGGTGCCGGAAGACCTCCGGGATCTCGCGCTCGAAGGTGGTGCCGATGTCCTTGACCAGTGCCGCCTCGACCACCGGTTCCTCGCCGCGGTCGAGCATCCCGGCGATCGACGTCGACATGCGGCGCAGCGCCGCGAGGTGCGCTACGAAGCGGCCGATTTCGTTGGCGCTGCGGTCGTCGGGCGCGGGGCCGATGGCGCGCATGGATTCGAGCAGCAACTGGTAGCTGCTCAGGAAACGGTCGGGGCCGGAGCGCTCGTAGGCGAGCTCGCCGGTCACCATCGCCCAGCCGTTGCCGACCTCGCCGACCACCATGTCGTCGGCCACAAAATAGTCGTCGAACACGACCTCGTTGAACTCGTGGCCACCGTAGAGGTTGTGGATCGGCCGCACGGTCACGCCCGGGTGCGACAGGTCGATCACGAACTGCGTGAGCCCCGCATGGCGCGCCTCGCTTTTGGACTCGGTGCGGATCAGCGCGATGAGGTAGTGCGCGCGGTGCGCGTTGCTGGTCCAGACCTTGGTGCCGGTCACGCGCCAGCCGTTGTCGACCTTTCGGGCGCGCGTGCTCACTGCCGCCAGGTCGGACCCGGAATTCGGCTCGCTCATGCCGATGCCGAAGAAGCACTCGCCGCGCACGATCTTCGGCAGGATGAGGTCGCGTGCCCGCTCGCTGCCGAAACGCAGGATCTGGTTGCCGCTCTGGCGGTCGGCGATCCAGTGCGCACCGACGGGTGCACCGCCGGCCAACAATTCTTCGGTGACGACGTACTTTTCGAGCGTCGACATCTTGTGACCGCCATACCTCTTCGGCCAGCTGAGGCCGATCAGGCCGGCCTCGCCGCAGCGGCGACTGAACGGCGGGTCGAACGAAATCCACGAGCTCTCCGCGGGGTGGAAGCTGCCTCTCGCCTGCTCGTCGGCGAGGAACCGGCGGACCTGCTGGCGCAGTCCTTCCGAGGTGGCCGGCAGCTGGACCGGATCGAATTTGAATTGGTGCATATCGCAAAAATATTAAGTCAGCGCTGTCAAATCGCCAATGTAAAATTTACTTGTGTGATGGTTTCACACATATGTAGATTGACTATCAAATATGGCCGCTGATCCGGATTCGCAACGCAAAGTCATCAAATCCGCAGCCCGCGTGATCCAGGTACTGGAGTTCTTCGACGAGAAGAAGCGCGCGTTGTCGGTCGCCGACATCGCGGCCGAGCACGACTGGCCGCACTCCAGCACCTCGGCCCTGATGGCGAGCCTGGTGACGCTGGGCTATCTGCACTACGACGCGAGCCACCGCACCTACCTGCCGACGATGCGTGTGGCGCTGCTCGGCGACTGGGTGCAGGACGACTCGTTCAAGGACGGCCAGTTGATGCGGCTGATGCAGCACATGACCGACGTCACCGGCGAGGTCATCGTGTTGGCTGCGCAGAACGGTTTGCACTCGCAGTACCTGCGCGTGGTCGAGGGCACGCATCCGCTGCGGCTTCACCTGTACATCGGCATGCTGCGACCGCTGTTCGGCTCGGGCACCGGCCGCATGCTGCTGGCGCAGATGGACGACGCGACCATCACCAAGCTGGCGCGAAAGTCTAACGCCACGGTCGAGGGCGATACGCGCATCGACATCGCCACGGTGCTCGCGCAGGTTGCGCGCGACCGTGCTGCGAGCTACGCGCTGTCGGTCAACCAGGTGACGCCGGGCGGCTCGCTGCTGGCGATGGCCGTGCCGATGGTGGCGGGCGTGAAGCCGCTGGTGCTGGGCATCTCCGGCTTCACCGAACGCCTCGTCGCAAACGAACAAGCCTATGCCGATGCCATGCGCGAAGGCATGAAACGCTTTCTCGTGGAATGAACGATCGAATGAACATCACCCCAAGGAGACCGACATGACAGAACCCGTGCTTTTCAGCCAGGAGGGCGGCGTGGTCACGCTGACCCTCAACGAGCCCGCGACGCGCAACGCCATCTCGCCCGCCATCGTCGAGGCGATGGTGGCGCACACGCAGCGCATCAACCGCGACATGAGCGTGTGCTGCGTGATCGTCACCGGCGCGGGCCAGGGCTTTTCGTCGGGCGGCAACGTCAAGGAGATGAAGGAGCGGCAAGGCCTCTTCGGTGGCAGCCCTGCGGAGATCCGTCGCGGCTACTGGCACGGCATCCAGCAGATCCCGCTCAGCATGTACGAGCTCGAAGTGCCGTCGATCGCCGCCGTCAACGGCGCGGCCATCGGTGCGGGCTGCGACCTGAGCCTGATGTGCGACATCCGCATCGCGGGTCGCAGCGCCGTGTTCGCCGAGAGCTTCATGCGCGTCGGGCTGGTGTCGGGAGACGGTGGCGCGTGGTTCCTGCCGCGCATCGTCGGGCTCTCCAAGGCCTACGAGATGACCTTCACCGGCGACTTCCTCGATGCCGACGAAGCGGCCCGCATCGGGCTGGTGTCGAAGGTGGTCGACGATGCCCTGCTCCTGGACGAGGCCAACGCGCTTGCGAAGCGCATCGCTGCGCAACCGCCGCACTCGCTGCGCCTCGCCAAGCGATTGCTGCGCGACTCGCAACAGGTCGCTCTGCCGATCGCGCTGGAGATGGCGTCGTCGGCCCAGGCGCTCGTTCAACACACGCGCGATCAACACGAGGCTGTGGTGGCGTTCATTGAAAAGCGCGCCCCTCGTTTCGAGGGTCAATGAGAGGCCCTCGGACTCGTCCTGCACAAAGATGCCGCTATGTCTGCCAAGTCATATAGCGCGGCAGCCTCAGCGTGGGAGCTTTCCGGGAGAAAGCAATGGCAGACGATCTCAGCAAGCGCGGCCCGCAAGACCGCGGCCGCATCAACGTGAACGAAGTGCACGAGCTTCGCTATTGGACGCAGACCTTCAGCGTGACCGAAGCCAAGCTCCGATCGGCCGTGGCCGCAGCCGGAGTCTCGACCGAGAAGGTGCGGCACTATCTGGGTAAGTGATCCGGGCAAGCCACGCGCCGGTTACCAACAGCGAATCAAGCGCTTTCGATCGGCATGGCCACCGCCGCAGCCACTGCCGGCACCAGCAGTTTCATGTTGATCGAGTGCGCCGCGTTGAGCTCCAGTTGAACCGCTCTTGTCACCTGCATCAGCAAACGCAAACGCCGGTTGCTGTCACGCAGCCGGTCCGAGAGCCCTTTCGAAATCGCCAGCAACAGGCGTGCGGCCACCGTCGGATAGCTGTCGATCAACGACATCAGTGCCTCACGCGACAACGTTGCCAGCTTCAGATCGGTCAACGCGGTGCACGTCGCTGAACGCGGTGCGCCGTCGAGCAGTCCCATCTCGCCGATCAGGCTTCCGGGGCCGATCACCGACACTACGATCTCTTCTCCAGTTACGCCGGTGCCGCTTTCTGCACGCACCTCGCCTTCGAGCACCAGCGCCATGTAGTCGGTGTCGTTGGCCTCGTCCTGCTCCATCAGGATCAGGCCGGCGCGCACGAAAGCGGGCTCCATTGCGTCGATGACGATGAGCGCGTCGTCGAGTTCGAGTTGGGCCAATGGCGCTGCGAGCATCAGCAGACGTGCGGCGCGCTCTCGCAGATCGGGCTTTACAACGGAATTGTTCATTTAGCGAAACCTGGTGAATTCATTGAAGCGTCGACAACCTGCCCTGCCCTGGTGGACATGGGCAAGGCCCACACCGCTGCACCGCCGACACCGTGAAAGCGTCGCCCTGGCGCTGGCTCGACCAGCCAGCCGCCAGTGAATTCGCCGAAGGCCGGCAGGATGGCCTGGCGCGCCTCGCTGACGAAGCACGGCATGCGCAAGCTGTCCCTGCCTCGCCCGTACAGCTTGCACGCCGGATGCAGATGGCCCGCCAGAACGAAGTGCGTCAAGTGCGTTTGCGGATGGTGGCAGCAGGCGAACGGGCCGATGAGCCAGGGCTCGTCGACCACGTCGATGCGCAGCGACGCCGGCGGATCGCCCGCGCGGCGGTCGTGGTTGCCGCGCACCAGCGTCATGTCGATATCTGCATGACCGTCGCGCCAGACCTGCAGCGTGGTGAGCACGCTGCGCGCCTGCGCGGCGTGCAGGAAGTCGCCTAGAAAAACGATGCGCTGCGGCGCGTGACGTTCGATCAGCGCGTCGAGTCGCGCGAGGTTTTCGAGCGTAGTGCCGCCCGGCACCGGCTGGCCGAGCGCACGGTACGTGGCCGCCTTGCCCAGATGCAGGTCCGCGACAAAGAGAACTCGCCCGGCTGGCCACCAGATGGCGCGCTCAGGAAGCAACTGCAGGGTTTCGCCGGCCCACTGGACTTGGCAAGGAGGAGAGGGAGAAACGAGCGGCGGGGCGATGGCGGCGGTGTTGGTGATGGCAACCTTGGAGGACAGACAGAGGTTGGAAGAGGACCAGATTGGAGTGCAGTGTCTCAAATTGTCAGCAATTTGTGACCACGCATGGTTAGACTCATCGCAATGCAGGAGAGCGGGCGTTCGTCAGGGCGTCCCACCGAAGGCGCAAACTCCCATGAACGCTCAGGTAAACCGCACGCCGGTTGTGTACTGCACCCTTTTGAAAAGCCGTCTGGAGAGCCGCCACGCCATGTGACGCACCGAAGGAGCAACTGCCGCAGGCCTCTCTTGCAGCACGAATCTCTCAGGTATCAAGGACAGGGGGAGCGGCCATTGAAATACTTTCAAAAGGTCTTCCCATGCGCGTGATCGTTCTCGGCGCCGGCTTGCTCGGCGTCACCTCGGCTTACTACCTCCAACAGCTCGGCCACGAAGTGACCGTGATCGATCGGCAAGCCACGCCGGCAGCAGAAACCAGCTTCGCCAACGGCGGACAAATCTCCGTCAGCCATGCCGAACCTTGGGCCAATCCGAGCGCACCGCTCAAGGTGCTGCAGTGGCTAGGCAAGGAAGATGCGCCATTGCTTTTTCGCATTCGCGCCGACATGCGCCAATGGCTGTGGGGTCTGGAGTTCCTGCGCGAATGCACGCCAGCGCGCACCAGACACAACATCGAACAGATCGTGCGGCTCGGCACCTACAGCCGCAACATGCTGCAGGCGCTGCGGCGCGAGGCCGGCATCGCTTACGACGAGCGCACGCAGGGCATCCTGCATTTCTACACCGACGAGAAAGAGTTCGAAGGCGCGCTGAAGCCGAGCGAGCAGATGCGTGCGCTCGGTTGCGAGCGGCTGGTGATCTCGGCTGACGAGGCTATCAAGATCGAGCCCGCTCTGGCGCATGTGCGGTCGCGCCTGGCCGGCGCCACATACACCGCTGAAGACGAATCGGGCGATGCCAACCGCTTCGCACGCGAGCTGGTCAAGCTCTGCGAAGCAGCCGGCGTCAATTTTCTGATGAGCCACACGGTGACCGCGATCCGCGAAGCCGGCGGCAAGATCGAGCACGTCGAAGCGACCGATATCGAAGGCCGCTTCCAGAAGCTGCAGGCCGATTCCTATGTGCTGGCGATGGGCTCGCTCAGCCCGATCTACGCCAAGCCGCTCGGCATCCGATTGCCGATCTATCCTGCGAAGGGCTACTCGGTGACGATGCCGGTGAAGGACGCATCGAAGGCGCATCAGGTATCGCTGACGGACGACGAATTCAAGCTTGTGTTCTCGCGCTACACCGCAGAAGACGGCCGCGGCGACCGCCTGCGCATCGCCGGAACGGCCGAACTCAACGGCTACGACCGCGACCTGAACCGCGTGCGATGCGAAGCCATAGTGAAGCGCGTCGAAGACCTGTTTCCCGGTGCCGGCGATGCCACGCAAGCGCAGTTCTGGACGGGCCTGCGTCCGGCGACGCCGAGCAACGTGCCGCTGATCGGCAAGACCAAGCTGCCGAACTTTTTCCTGAACACCGGACACGGCACGCTGGGCTGGACCCATGCCTGCGGCTCCGGCAAATCGATCGCCCGCATTGTCAGCGGCATGGCGCCTGAAGTGGACTTCGCCTTTACGAAGGCTTGATCGGCGACGGTGTGATCGGTGAAGGCACGATCAGCGCCACCACGCGACCGTCGCCGATAAACGACTGACCGACCAACATCCGGAAGCGGGTGTCGGCGGCGAACTGCGGCAGCGCGACGGCGGGGGCCAGGAACTCGACCTGCACCGCGCGCGACTGGCCGCGGCGCATCACCGCTTCGCCTTGCGCCAACAACCAGCGCGCCGAGAACGCCTGGTTATCCACCACGAACGCGCAGTGATGCTCGCCCTCCGCGATGGCCTTGTCTTCAGCCGGCACGCTGGCGGAACGCAAGGTGATGTCGACCAGTGCCTGCGGCTTGAACGCACTACCGGCGATGAAGGTCGGCGGCAACGTGCCGGCTACGGTGGTCTGCGGCCTGCGCTTGATCTTGCCGGCGAGCCAGCCCACGATATTGCCGACGATCGGCACCCATATCAGCATCATCAGCGTGCCGACGTTGCGCAACGCGCCAGGCTCGGCGTAATGCCGGATGAACGCGCCGACCACCGCGGCGCCGAGCAGGATGGCGACGATGAGCTGGCGGCGGAACTGGATGGAGGTGGTCATGCGTGCGGGATTTTGTACCTTGGCCGACCCGGATCAGCACGACTAGAGCGGAGGCAGAGGACGCGACGGCTTGCGCTCGCGCCGCGTTCTCTTCCTTGTGCTGTCGCCGTTGGCAGTCGTGCCGCCGTCACTGCCTTCGGCGTCGTCGCGTTTGGCTCTGGCCGGACGGCGCTCGCTGCCGAACGCGAGTGTGCTCCTTACGCCCTCCACTCCGCCTCCCACACCACCCATCGACACTGCACCGCCGGCAGCCTTCTCCAGTTGCTCGACCATGCGCGCAATACGGTCGGCGACGCTCTCGTTCGTCAGCTTTTCGCGGTAGCGCTCGACCATCAACGGGAACGCGAACGGCGTCGGCCGCGCCAGCATCTGTACGACGAGTTGCTGCCCCGCGATGCGCGCAAGGCTGGCGCGCAGGCGGCCAATTTCCAGCTCTTGCGCCAACAATTCCTGCTCGGCCTGCAGCAGCAGCCGGTTCTTCGGGTCGTACTTGCGAAAGACTTCCCAGAACAGCGACGACGACGCCTGCAGTTGCTTGTTGCTGCGCTTCTCGCCAGGATATCCCTGGAAGATCAGACCCGAGACACGCGCGATCTCACGAAAGCGCCGCTGCGCGAGTTCGCTCGCATTCAGACTCTCGAGCACCTCGTGCAGCAGCGCCGCCTCATCGACCGGTGCCAGCACTTGCGGCAGTACCGTCGGCCAATCGATCTCGATCGCGCTCAGTAGCTCGAAGCCATAGTCGTTAACCGCGATCGAGAAGGTCCGCGGTGCGTGTTGAGCGACGCGCCAGGCAATCAGGTTGGCCAGGCCGAGGTGCACATGCCGGCCGGCGAACGGGTACAGAAAAAGATGCGAGCCTTCACGTGTTTTCAACACTTCGGCCAACAGCGTTTGCGGTGTCGGCAACGCAGACCACTGCTGCTGGATTTCAAGCAGCGGCCGCACGCATTGCAGCTCCGGAGTGTCGTAGTGGCCTTCACCGGCCAGCGCGAGTTGCTGCACCACCGCATCGGCCAACGTGGTCGACAGCGGCATGCGGCCACCGTTCCAACGCGGCACCGCCGGTCGCTTGCTCGAGGCGCGCCGCACCCACGCGGTCATGTCGTGGATGCGCACGAGTTCAAGCATGCGGCCGCCGAACAGAAAGCAGTCGCCCGGCTTCATGCGCGCCGCAAAACTCTCTTCGACACTGCCCAGCTTGGCGCCACCGACGAACTGCACCGTCATGCTCGCGTCGCTCACGATGGTGCCGATGTTCATGCGGTGACGTCGTGCCAGCCGCGCGTCCGGCACGCGCCAGACGCCGGCAACGTCAGGCACAGCGCGCCGGTAGTCCGGGTATGCAGCGAGCGATGGCCCACCCTGCAGCACGAACGACAGGCACCACTCCCAGTTCTCGCGCGAGAGGTTGGCATACGCGGCGGTGCTGCGTACCTCGTCGTACAAATCGTCGGGCGTGAAGCCACCACCCAACGCGACGGTGACCAGGTGCTGAACGAGCACGTCGAGCGGTTGCTCCGGCGTGCTGCGCGCCTCGATGTGTCCCTCTGCAATGGCCGCGCGCGCTGCTGCGCCTTCGACCATCTCGATGCTGTGCGTGGGCACCAGCGTGATGCGCGATGGCCGGCCCGGCGCATGGCCCGATCGACCGGCCCGTTGCAGCAGTCGCGCCACGCCCTTGGGCGAGCCGATCTGCAGCACACGCTCGACCGGCAAGAAGTCGACGCCGAGGTCGAGGCTCGAAGTGCACACCACCGCGCGCAACTCGCCGCTCTTCAAGCCCGCCTCGACCCACTCGCGCACCGCGCGGTCGAGCGAGCCGTGATGCAGCGCAATGAGCCCGGCCCATTCGGGCTTCGCTTCGAGTAGCGCGTGATACCAGATCTCCGACTGCGAACGCGTGTTGGTGAAGACCAGCGTCGTCTTGCTCGACGCGATCTCTTCGACGACCTGCGGCAGCATCGTCAGGCCGAGGTGGCCGCCCCAGGGAAAGCGCTCGGCGCGACCGGGCAGCAGGGAGTCGATGACGAGCTTCTTGGGGACTTCGCCTTGCACCAGCACGCCTTCGCTGGTGTTGCTGTCAGTGCTGTTGTCATGCCCGAGCAGCGTTCGCATCGCATCATCGAGATTGCCCAATGTGGCCGACATGCCCCATACGATAAGCGCCGGGTTCCAGCGCTTGAGGCGCGCCAACGCAAGCTGAACCTGCACGCCGCGCTTGTTGCCGAGGAGTTCGTGCCACTCGTCGACCACGACCATCTTCACCGTGCCGAGCACCTCGCTCGCGTCGTCGCGCGAGAGCAGGACCGATAGGCTTTCGGGCGTGGTCACGAGCACGGTCGGGAGGCGCGCGTTTTGTGCCGCACGTTCCGCCGATGCCGTATCGCCGCTGCGTGCGCCAGCCGACCAATCCGGCGCCAGCGCTTCGAGCGGCAGTTGCAGCGCACGCAGCGTGTCGGCGGCCAGCGCGCGCATCGGCGTGATCCACAACACGGTGAGCGGGGGTGGGATCTTCTTGGCCGTTGCTCGCGTGCTCGAAGCGGTCGCCTTCAACGGGAATGCCTTCAGCGCACCGAGCCACACCGCGTAGGTTTTTCCCGCGCCGGTGGTGGCATGCAGCAGGCCGGACTTGCCTTCGCCAACAGCCTTCCAGACTTCTTGCTGGAACTTGAAAGGCTTCCAGTCGCGACCTGCGAACCACGCGTTGAGATCGCCGAGCTTCATCCGGGTAACAACGCCCCCAGCGTCCCCAACGTATCCGCCTCCTCCACCGGCTTGTCCTCCCGCCACCGCAACATCCGCGGAAAGCGCACCGCGATGCCGCTCTTGTGACGCGTGCTTTTGGCGATGCCCTCGAAGCCGAGCTCGAAAACAAGGGTCGGCTTCACGCTGCGCACCGGACCGAAGCTCTCCACCGTGGTCTTGCGAATAACCGCATCGACGCGGCCCATCTCCACGTCGGTCAACCCCGAGTACGCCTTGGCAAAGGGCACGAGCTTGCGGTCTTCCTGACCTGGCGGGCCGTCCCACACGGCGAAGGTGTAGTCGCTGTAAAGACTCGCGCGCCGGCCATGCCCGCGCTGCGCGTAGATCAGCACGGCGTCGATGCTGAACGGGTCGATCTTCCACTTCCACCAGGTGCCGACATCCTTGGTGCGCCCGACGCCGTAGTGCGCGCGGCGCTGCTTCAGCATCATTCCCTCGACGCCCATCGCGCGTGCGGCTTCGCGTTGCCTGGACAAGTCGTTCCAGTCGTTGCCGCAGAGCATCGGGCTGGCGATGAGTTGCGGATGCTGCAGCGTGGTGACGAGGTCGTCCATCAGCACGCGGCGTTCTTCCTGCGGCAGTTGGCGCTGGTCGCGGCCCTGCCATTCGAGCAGGTCGTAGGCAAGCAACACGACCGGGATGTCGTGCAGCAACTTCGCGCCCAAAAGCTTGCGGCCGATGCGGCGCTGCAGCTCGGCGAAGGGCTGCGCCTTTTCTTCGCGCCACACCACGATCTCGCCATCGAGCACCGTGCCGTCAGGCAGCGCTTCGCCCATCGTCGCCAATTCAGGAAAGCGATCGGTCACCAGCTCCTCGCCGCGCGACCACAGCCACACGGTGCCGGCTCGCTTGACGAGTTGTGCGCGAATGCCATCCCACTTCCATTCGACCAGCCAGTCGGTGGGTGGACCGAGCAGCGCGTCGAACTGATCGACCGTTACGTTGAACGGATGCGCCAGAAAAAACGGATAGGGCTGGCCACTCGTGACTTGGTTTTGCTCGCCATCGCTCTCGGGCGCGATCAGCGTCGCGTAGTCGGCCGCGGTCGGCTGGCCGGTGATGTGCGTGTAGCCCATCAGCCGCTGCGCTACACGCTTGGCGTCGATGGCACCGACAGCGGCCAGCGCCTGCGTCACCTGCAGCTTCGAGACGCCGACGCGGAAGCTGCCGGTCATGAGCTTGAAGTACACGAGTCGCTCGTCGACGGCGAGCTGCCGCCACTGCGTGCGCAACGTGTTGGCGAGCTCGGCGGGCTGCGTTTTGCGCAGCGGCAGCAGATGCTGTTCGATCCATGCGGCAAGACCGAGTTCGTGCTGCTCGGTCGGCGGTGGCAGCAACAACGAAATGGTCTCGGCCAGATCGCCGACCGCCTCGTAGCTTTCGTCGAAGAGCCATTCAGGCAGTCCCGCGGACTCTTGCGCGAGCAAGCGCAGCAGCTTGGTCGGCACCAATTGCCGAGGCTTGCCGCCGGCGAGAAAGTAGACGGCCCAGGCGGCGTCTTCCGGTGCGGCGGCTTGCAAATAACGCTGCAGCGCGGCCTGCTTGGCCAGGCTCGATGTGGTCGCGTCGAGCTCGCGGTAGAGCGCAGCGAAGGCCTTCACGCTGGCGCGCCTGCCGATGTCGCCGACGCGGGCAGCGACTCGGCTCGGTCCGCCACGTCTTCATCGCCGTACTCCGTCTTGAAGCCCTGCGCCTCCAGCCCGTTCTCGGTGAGCCAACGCACCAGCACCGCGACGCTGCCGTGCGTCACGAAGACGCGCTCGGCACCGGTGCCGGTAATGGCCTTCTGCAATCCCGGCCAGTCGGCGTGATCGCTCATGACGAAGCCGCGGTCGACGCCACGGCGTCGCCGCGGGCCGCGCAACTGCATCCAGCCGCTCGCGAAAGCATCGGCGTAGTTTCCAAAGCGTCGCATCCACGGCGTGCCCTGCGCCGAGGGCGGGGCCAGCACCAGCGCGCGTTTGAGCATCTGCGGGTTCACCTCCGGGTCGCTCACGCGCAGGGTCGGCGGCAGCGCAACGCCGGCCGCGCGGTAGACCGCGTTGAGCGGTTCGACCGCGCCATGCACCACGATCGGCCCGATCGATGGGTCCGCCCCATGCAGGATGCGCTGCGCCTTGCCGAAGGCGTAGCAGAGCAGCACCGACGCGCGCCCGTCGTCGGCATTGCGGCGCCACCAATCGTTGATGTCTGCGCTCAGCTGAGCCTGAGTTGGCCAGCGATAGATCGGCAGCCCGAAGGTCGACTCGGTGATGAAGGTGTCGCACGGCACCGGCTCGAAGGGTGCGCAGGTGCCATCGGGCTCTGTCTTGTAGTCGCCCGACGCAACCCACACCCGGCCGCCGTGCTCGAGCCGAACTTGTGCGGAACCGAGCACGTGGCCGGCCGGGTGCAGCGAGATGCGCACGCCGTTCTGCACGATCGCTTCACCGTATGGAAGCGTCTGCAAATTGATTTCGGCGCCGAGTCGTGCACGCAGCGTGCCCTCGCTGTCGGTCTGCGCCAGGTAGTGACCGTGTCCAACTCGCGCGTGATCGGAGTGCGCATGTGTGATGACGGCCCGGTCGACAGGTCGCCACGGGTCGATGTAAAAGTTGCCCGGCGGGCAATACAGGCCCTCGGGGCGAGCGACCACGAGATCGTCGGCGCGGGAGGCAAAACTAACGGGAGTCGACGGCACATGCATGGCAAGCCATCCTATGGCAGGGTGCGTAACCGTTGCCGTTGTGGTGCCGCGAAGCGCTGTGGGCAGCCACCTACGTCCGCACCGACGCGTGGCGCGCAACGCAGCAAAAGTCCTGATCAGGCGGCCGGCGCCGCCCTGCTCAGAAGCGCCGCGTAGCCGCGCTCCATCTCCATGCGTGGCGTGACGCCCTCACGCTTCAGGATGCGGTGTGCGCGAGGCAGGTTCCAGCATGGAATGCTGGTGAACATGTGATGCTCTGCGTGGTAGTTGACCCAGTAGGGCGCGATGAGCGCGCGCGCCAGCCAGCTCGCATGGGTGGTGCGCGCTTGGCGCAGCGGGTCAGCCTCGTTTTGCGCAATCAGCGCGTGCTCCGCAATGTTGCGTATGCGGCTGACCAACGGCAGCCAGGTCATCATGGGCAGCAGCCACATTGCCAGCCAGACCCACCAGAAGCCCGCCGCGCCGAAGAGTGCGATGCCGACGGCGTTGCCAATGAGAAAACGGCGGTCTTTAACGACTTCCTGCCAGCAGACCCGCCAGGCCGACTCGCCTCCTGCGCGCACCCGGATGCGTTGGGCAATGTGGGCAAAGCGCTGCTTGTAGAACGTCTGCCCGCTCAGGTCGCGCCAGACCTTGCGTAGCAGCGACGAACGCGTGATGGGGAACGGGGCCGAAAGCACGAGGTCCGGGTCTTCGGTCTGCTGCACAAAGCGGTGGTGCTGCAGGTGGTAGGGCCGGTAGGGCCGGTAGGCGCGCAGTGTGGGCGTGCAGAGCCAGTGCGCCACCCAATCGTTGATCTTGCGGTTGCGGTGCAGCCCCGCATGTGCCGCGTCGTGCATGAGCACGAACAGGCCCAGTTGCCGGGTGCCGATGACGAGTACCGCGAGTGGAATGGCGACGGGCCAGAGGACTCCGACGACCATTGCCGCGCCGATGACGGCCCAGCAATGCAACACCAGCCAGAGGCCGCGCCACGCCGAGCGCTGCGTGAGCGCGCTCCATTCGTCGAGTGTGAAAAAGGCGTCGAATTTGACGCGAGGCGCCGTTGCCACAGCTCGTCTCCTGCAGGCCCGCTTCAGGGCGAAGTGTCCACTTTAGCGACGTGTGGTCGCTGCAGCTACCGGGAAACTGCTACTTCTTCTTTGTGCCGCCCATCATGTCCATGACGTTCATCTTGACCCCGCCCGGCATGACCATGTCGCCAGGTTTCTGGTCGGCCTTGCACGGGCCCACCCACTTGGCGTCGATCACCGCCTTGCCGTCGCTCTTTCCCATGAACGGCGGCAAATATGTCGAGGTGCTGTCCATCCTGTAGCCGGTGCTCAGGTCGCCAGTGACAACGGCATGCGTGGTCGCAATGCTCGTTCCGACCTTGCACACCGAATCGATGACCGTCGTGCTCCCCGCCTGGCGCATGTCCTGTTTGGAGCACGCGTCCTTGCCCGCACCCATGCCTTGCGCCATCTCGCGCATAGCCTTGTCGCTGCTTGCGTCGATGCACTGCTGGATGGTCTGGTCCGCTGCGGGAGCGGTGCCGTCACCGATCTTCATTTCCCACAGACCCGGCTTGCGCGCGGGGTAGTCGATGGCAAACGCGGGCGTCGCGGCGATGCACGACAACAAGCACAGCGCTGCGACGTGCAAGCGAATCTTCATTGGGAACTCCGAACGTTGGTCGAACCCCAGCTTGTACCGCGCATGCCGAGGCGGCGAAATAGCGCGATCGGTCTAGATCGACTCGACAGTCATCGTCACCACGCCGTCCACTTCACGTCGCTGGCCGCGGATGCAACGGTGCGCTCGATGAAACGCACGCCGCGTGCGCCGTCTTCCACACGCGGATAGTCCGCCGCCATCGCGTCGGCGGCCGTACCGGTGAGTCTGGCGCGGATGTCCGCTGCGATGCCGGCATAAACATTGGCGAAGGCTTCGATGAACCCCTCCGGATGTCCACTCGGCAGTCGGCTTGCGCGCCGTGCCGATTCGCACAACCACGGCGAGCCACGGGTCAGAATCTGCTTGGGTCCGTCGTGCGGCAGATGCACGAGCTGGCTTGGCTGCTCTTGTCGCCACTCGATCGTGCCGAGCGTCCCCGACACGCGCAGCCGCAGGTCGTTTTCGACACCCGTATTGACCTGCGACGCGATCAGCACGCCGCGCGCGCCACCGGCAAAACGAAGCAGCAGGCTGCCGTCGTCGTCGAGTGCACGGCCCGGCACCAATGCCGAGAGATCGGCACAAAGGGCCTCGATTTCGAGACCGGTGACGGTTGCGATCAGGTTCTCCGCATGCGAGCCGATGTCGCCGATGGCGCCCGCTGCGCCGCTGCGCGCCGGGTCAGTGCGCCAGTCGGCCTGTTTGTTGGTTCCGCCGGCTTCGAGTTGCGTCGCAAGCCACCCCTGGTTGTATTCGACGACCACCTTGCGCAGCGTGCCGAGCTGACCCGCGCGCACCATCTCGCGTGCCTGGCGGACCATCGGATAGCCGGTGTAGTTGTAGGTCACGCCGAACACGGTGCCCTGCCGCTGCACCGCCGCAATCAACGCGTCGGCCTGCGCCCGTGTGTGCACCAGCGGCTTGTCGCACACCACGTGAAAGCCGGCATCGACGAACGCCTGCGCCACCGGAAAATGCACGTGGTTGGGTGTGACGATCGACACGAAGTCGATCCGTTCGTCGGTCGGTCGCTTTAGCTCATCGGCGAGCAGGCTTTGCCAGTCGCCATGGTTGCGATCGTCTGCGAGGAACAGGTCGCGACCCGATGCGCGCGCCTTGTCCGGACTCGACGACAGCGCACCGGCCACGAGCTCGACCTGTCCGTCGAGCGCGATCGCCTTGCGGTGCACCGCGCCGATGAAGGCATCGCGGCCACCGCCGACCATGGCGTAGCGCAACTTGCGAAAGTTTTCAGAGCTCATATTCGCGAAGTGCGCAAAGTCTGCATCGGATCAAGATCAGAACGGTGAATCAGGATGGTAGAAATCCTTGGCGTTGTCCTTGGTGATGAGCACCGAAGGAATGATCGTGGTCGCCGGCAGCTTCTCGCCCTTGAGCCGCGCTTCGGCCGTGAGCTTGATCGCGTCATAGATGAACTTGGGCGAGTAGCTCACGTCGGCACCGATGCGCTTGTCCTTACCGTCCATGATGGTCTTGACCATTCCCTTGGCACCGGCACCGCCGAAGATCACCTTGATGTCGGTGCGCTTGGCTTGCTCGATCGCCTTCAATACACCCACGGCCATGTCGTCGTCGGCCGCCCAGACGGCGTCGATTTCCTTGAAACGCGTGAGGTAGTCCTGCATGACCTTGAAGGCATCGTCGCGGTTCCAGTTGGCGTACTTGGCATCGAGCAGCTTGATGTCGGGACTGCCCTTGAGCACCGCATTGAAGGCGTCCATGCGCTCGTTGTCGAGCGTGGTCGCGATGCCGCGCAGTGCGACCACGTTGCCCTTGCCGCCCAGCGTCTTCACGATGTATTCGGCCGGGATTTTGCCGAAGGCGGTGTTATCGCCAGCCACGTAGGCGTCTTGCGCACTGGTGTCGGTCAGGCCACGGTCGACCACGGTCACGTAGGCACCCTTGGCTTTAACCTGCGCGACCGGTTTGGTGAGCGCCGCCGATTCGAACGGGAACACGACCAGCGCGTTGATCTTGGTGACCGTCGACAAGTCCTGCAGCTGATTGGCCTGCTCCGGCGCGTTGGCCGCTGTCTTGATCGTGATCTTCAAGCCCTTGTGTGCCTTTTCCAGATCCTTCTTTGCCTGGTTGGCCCAGAAGTTGATGCCACCCATGAAGCTGTGCGTCGCTGCCGGAATGGACACGCCGAGATTCACCTTCTCGTCGGCAAATGCCGGTGCAGCGGTCATCCCGATGGCCGCTGCGGCCACAGCGGTGAGGGCGAGGCGTCGGCTGATATTTCGGCTGAACTGTCGATTGATATTTGTCATGCTGAATGTCTCCTTTTGGTTGATGAAACGGGAACGGAAAACGGAATCCAAATTGAAAAGCGCGCTAGCGACGGCCGCGCTGCAGGAACGCGACGCTGATGATCACGAAGCCCTGCACCGCCGCGTTGAGATACACGCTGATGACGCTGGTGAGGTTCAGGATGTTGCTGATGACCGAGAGCAGGATGGCGCCGATGACTGTGCCGGTGATGCTGCCCGCGCCACCTTTCAAGGCCGTACCGCCGACGATCACCGCGGCGATGGCCTCGAGCTCCCACAAGATGCCAGTGGTCGGCGATG
The DNA here is from genome assembly GCA_025352265.1 of Variovorax sp. Taxonomy (GTDB): domain Bacteria; phylum Pseudomonadota; class Gammaproteobacteria; order Burkholderiales; family Burkholderiaceae_C; genus Variovorax. The sequence goes on from JANXTS010000047.1 coordinate 28,568, forward strand.
CGGAGCCGAGGCGCGGCACGTAGAGCAGGGTCGCGATCCCGACGCATACGCCGAGCAGCACATAAGTCAGGATCTTCACTTGGTCGACATCGACGGCGGCGTAGCGCGCCACCTGTTCGTTCGATCCGATCGCCTGGACATAGCGGCCATATGCCGTGCGGTTGAGGATGACACCGCCGATGATCGCGACGATCACGAAGACCCACACGGGAATCGGAATGCCCGCGAGGCTTGCGTAGTACACGGGCGCGTAGAGGTCCGACAGATTGTTGTCGAGCGTGAGCGCACCGCCATCGGCGAAATAGGTGAGGTAAGCCCTGAAGATTCCAAGTGTGCCGAGCGTCACTATGAAGGGCTCGATGCGCCCTTTGGTGATGAGCAGGCCGTGCGCCAGCCCAAATACTGCGCCCAGCACCACCGCCAACACCGCGCCCATGACGACGGCGAGTACCGGAGAGCCCGTGGCCGGCGCGGCCCAGTTGATGAACATGATGACGCTGCCCGCGATCAGCGCCGCCATCGAGCCGACCGACAAATCGATGCCTCCGGAAATGATAACGAAGCACATGCCGACCGCGATGATGCCGATGAAGGCAGTGCGCGTGAGCACGTTCATCGCGTTGTCGACGGTCGCGAAATCGCTGTTGAGGGCGGTGCCGACAATGCAAAGGAGCACGAGGCCGAGCACCGGACCGACAGCGCGCAGTCGCTCCGTCCAGCGTGGCCGGGCCTCGACGCGGTGCGTCGACTCGGTCGATTCAGTCAGTTTTGGCGGTGGCATTTGCGGTTCCGGTGGCATGAGCGATCAGCTCCTCTTCTGTCAGGTGGTCCGCGTCCAGCGTGGTGACAATGCGGCCGGCGCGCATCACCGCCACGCGGTGGCACAGGCCGATCAGCTCCATCAGTTCGGATGAGACGACGATCACCGCGAGCCCTTCGCGGGCAAGTCGCTGAATCAGGAAATAGATGTCGCGCTTGGCGCCCACGTCGACGCCGCGCGTCGGCTCGTCGAGGACCACGACCTTAGGGTGCGGCTGCAGCACTTTGGCGAGCGCGAGCTTCTGCTGATTGCCGCCCGACAACGACGATGCCTTGACATCAAGCGAGCCAGTGCGAATGCCGTAGTCCTTCACCGCCTGAGCCAGCGCGCTGCGCTCGGCGTCGGGCTTGAGCCACGGCTGCGCGTAGCGCTCGAGCGCCATCAGCGTGAGGTTTTGTCGCAATCCGAAGTCGACGTGCAGGCCCTTACCTTTTCGGTCTTCGCTGAGGTAGGTGAGGCCATGCTTCGCAGCATCTCGCGGGTTGCGCCAACCGGCGGCACCGGGCACGGGTTTGCCGAGCATCTCCACGCTGCCGCTCGCAGGCCGCAAGCCAAGCAGTCCTTCGAAGAGTTCGGTGCGGCCGGCGCCGACGAGGCCGGCGAAGCCGAGGATTTCACCGGGCCGCACTTCGAAGCTCGCGTCTTGCGCCCAGCCGGGCACACTGAAGTTGCGCACCGTCATCGCAGGCACGGCGGCCGTCACCACCACGTCGCGCGGCGGGTACAGGTCGGACAGTTCGCGTCCGACCATGAGGTTCGCCATCTGATACCGTGTGATGTCAGCCGTCAGGGAGCGCGCGACAAAGCGGCCGTCGCGCATCACGATCACTTCGTCGGTCACGCGCTCGACTTCATCGAGCTTGTGCGAGATGTAGACGATAGTCACGCCGTCCGCGCGGAGCTGCGCGATGAGCTTGAAGAGCCGCTCGGTTTCACCGGGCGTGAGCGTGGCCGTCGGCTCGTCCATGATGAGCAGCCGGGCGCGTCGCGCGACGGCCTTCGCAATCTCGACCAGCTGCTTTTCAGCGACGATGAGGCGGCGCAACTTGGTCGTCGGATCCACTTGCAGTCCGACCTGCGCGAGCGCCGCAGCGGCTTCGCGCTCCATCGTGGCGTCGTCTAGCAACCAGCCTCTTTTTTTCTCGTGCCCGAGGAAGATGTTTTGCGCGACGCTCAGGTCTTCTGCGAGGTTGAACTCCTGATGGATCAACACGATGCCGAGCGCTTCCGCATCTTTGGAACTCCTGAAGACCTGCGCTGCGCCGTTGACACGCAGCACGCCGCCGGTCAACGGCTCGTAGCCCGCGAGGATCTTCATCAACGTCGACTTGCCTGCGCCGTTTTCACCGAGCAGGCCGTAGACCCGGCCGGGCGCCATCGCGAAGCTCACGCCGTGCAGGACCTGCACCGGACCGAACGCTTTGACGACGTTGTCGAACTCGACGGACACGCCGGGCATTGCCGCGGCGCCACGAGCATTGGTAGCGGTACCAAATTGGCCCCTCGTGGAACGCTCGGCCGGACTGTTCATGGCGCGACCCCGCGTACTCTCAACGTCTCTTGCATGGCGAGCACGCCGGCGCCGATCAAACCGCCTTGCGTGCCGAGCGGTGCGTACTGGATTTCCAGGTGCCGTGTCGACAA
>JANXTS010000054.1 GCA_025352265.1 Variovorax sp.
ATCTGAAGAACTGGACCACCGCGCCCGGCCACGTGCAATCGGAGGTGCAAAACAAGATTCGGGAGTGGCTCTACAAAGATGAAGACGGCAATGGAGGCCTCGGCGATTGGGACATCAGCCGCGACGCGCCGTACTTCGGCATCGAGATCCCCGATGCGCCGGGCAAGTATTTCTACGTTTGGATGGATGCGCCGGTCGGTTACCTGGCGTCGCTGAAAAATCTGCTCGACAGGCGCTGCATCGAGGCGGGGGAAATCAACGGCGTCGCTGCGGGCATCTCGTACACCGAATACATGGCCGACCCCGACCTGGAGCAGGTGCACTTCATCGGCAAGGACATCATTACGTTCCACACGCTGTTCTGGCCAGCGATGCTGCACTTCAGCGGCCGCAAGGTGCCCGACGCGATCTACGTGCACGGCCATCTGACCGTAAGCGGCGAGAAGATGAGCAAGAGCCGCGGCACCGGGATCGACCCGCTCAAGTACTTGTCCGTCGGGCTCAACCCCGAATGGCTGCGTTACTACCTCGCGGCCAAGCTCAACGGCCGCAACGAAGACCTGGACTTCAATCCCGACGACTTCGTCGCGCGCGTCAACAGCGACCTGGTCGGCAAGTACATCAATATCGCGAGCCGCGCGGCGGGCTTCATCGGCAAGCGATTCGGCGGCAAGCTGGGCGAGGCTTCAGGTGATGGCGCTGAACTACTCGCCGTCCTGCGGGCGGCCGCGACGGACATTGCCAAGCTGTATGACGATCGCGACTTTGCGCGGGCACTGCGCGACGTGATGGCATTGGCCGACCGTGTCAACGGTTACGTCGACGCCAACAAGCCTTGGGAACTGGCCAAGAAGGAAGGGATGGAAGCGCGGCTGCACGACGTGTGCACCGTCTGCATCGAGGCCTTCCGCCTGCTCACGCTCTACCTGAAGCCGGTGCTGCCGGTGCTGGCGCTGAATGTCGAGGCGTTTTTGGCCATCGCGCCACTGACGTGGGCAGATGCGGCCCAGCCGCTGGCTGCGGGACACGTGATCGGCGACTACAAGCATTTGATGCAGCGCGTCGATGCAAAGGTGCTGGATTTATTGTTCGAGCCGGTTGCCATGGCGGATGCAGGACCGCCCCCATCCCGACCCTCACCCGACAGCGAGAGAGGTGGTGCACCAGGGGGCGAACCTCTCGCCCCCGAAATCACGATCGACGATTTCGCCAAGATCGATCTGCGCATCGCAAAGATCGTTGCGTGCGAAAAAGTCGATGGGTCGACCAAGCTGCTGAGGCTTACGCTGGACGCTGGCGAAGGCAAGATGCGCAACGTTTTCAGCGGCATCGCATCGGCCTACCAACCCGAACAACTGGTCGGCAAACTGACCGTGCTGGTCGCCAACCTGGCGCCACGAAAGATGAAGTTCGGTGTCAGCGAAGGCATGGTGCTGGCCGCCAGCCATGCGGACGAGAAAGCCAATCCGGGCATTCATGTGCTGGAGCCTTGGCCGGGTGCGGTGCCGGGCATGCGGGTTCGATGAGATGAAGCGACTGCGACTGAGACTGACGCGCACGTTCGCGTCTTCGGTCGTGGCGGCGCTCGTGGTCAGTACCCTCGTCGGCGGCTGCGCGGTGGTGTCGGTCGCCAGCACCGTTGTCAGTGTCGGCGCCGGCGTGGTCGGGTTGGGCGCGGATGCCGTCATCGGCACTGCACGCATCACCGGCAAGGCAGTAGGTGCGGCAGCCGACGCAGTGATTCCCGGCAAGGATTGAGCGCGGCTGATCAGGGCGCTTCGGTGCCCCGATCGGGCGACGAGCCGCTACGCACCACACGCTGGTCGTCGTTCAAGACTGCAGTGAACACCATCGGCGAATTCGGCGGCTGCACCCAGCGCCACTCCCACTCGGTCTCGCGCCTGAGCGCATACGGCGTGACCTTGGCAGGCTTGCCGAGCAGCTTGCGCATCGCCTCCATCGGCATGCCGGCCTGTACCTTCGCGAAGTTCTCGGGCGTCAGCACCTGTCGCAGCGCGCTCATCTTGCCGTCGGGGCCGATGGTGATCATGTAATTCTTCTGGCCCTGCGGCTGGCGGTTGAATTCAAAGACCCGACTGCCAGCCACGCCGGGCACGTCCCAGACGTTCTCGGGTTGTCCGAACCGGGCGCGCACGTCGGCTTCGGTCGCAACGCCCTCTTCCAGCTCGCGGATGGCCTGGTTGTCGCACCCCGCCAGCATGGAGAGCAACACCACAAGAGTGATGGTCGCCCAACCGTGCATCCAGTTTCGTCTGCGCATCGCTTCCCCCTTAAAATTGACCTAACCGAGGTTTTCAGTCTATGTCCTTCTTTCGCCGCCCCCACTACACGTCCGAGATCACGAATTTCATCGAGGAAATGAAGGCAAAGAAGCCGACGCTCGAAGCGGAGCAGCGCGCTGGCCGAGCTCTACTGTGGGACAAGCACCTCGACCGCGGCCTGCTCAACGAATATGGTGAAGCGCGGGTGCCCATGCAGCCCTACGTTTACCAAACGATCGTCAAGTAAGCGCCGATGCGCAGAGACGCGCGGAGCAGCGACGGCGACGAGGTCGTCGCGCTTATGCCCGAGGTGGTCGATCAGGTCGCGTTGGCCCGTCTGTATGGCGAGCCATTGTTCGCGATGCCCAAAGACCTGTACATCCCGCCCGAGGCGCTGCAGGTTTTTCTCGAGGCTTTCGAAGGGCCGCTCGACCTGCTGCTCTACCTGATCCGCAAACAGAATTTCAACATCCTCGACATCCCGATGGCAGGGCTGACGCGGCAATACCTCACTTACGTCGACGAAATTCGCCACACCAATCTCGAGCTGGCTGCCGAGTATTTGCTGATGGCAGCGATGCTCATAGAGATCAAGTCGCGCATGCTGCTGCCGCCCAAAAAGACGGCCGATGGCGAAGAAGCCGAAGACCCGCGGGCCGAGCTGGTTCGCCGACTGCGGGAGTACGAGCAGACCAAGCTGCATGCGGCTGCACTCAGCGCCGCGCCACAACACGGCCGCGATTTTTGGAAAGGGCAGGTCTATATCGAGCAATCGCTCAAGCCGCGCTTTCCCGATGTGGACGTCGTCGACCTGCGCGACGCCTGGGCCGACATCCTCAAGCGCGCCAAGCTCGTGCAGCACCACCACATCTCACGCGAAGAGCTGAGCGTGCGCGAGCACATGAGCATCGTGCTGCGGCACTTGCAAGGGCGGCAGTTCGTCGAGTTCGAAAAGCTCTTCGACGTGACGCGCGGCACTCCGGTGTTGATCGTCACATTCATCGCGATGCTCGAGCTCGCAAAAGAAACGCTGATTGACATCACGCAGGCCGAAGCCTTTGCCCCGATCTACGTGCGGCTGGCGTACACGCCCACCTCCGCATCCTGAACGACGCGCACCTGGCAGCGCAGCACTGACAGCGCTCAGGTCACAAGCTGCAGCCATACTTTCAAGGGGAACGACCCGAGCCCGCCGGCATGCTCAGCCGCCTTCAGCCGATGGTTCACGGCCCATCAAGGCTGCCACCACTGCTGCAGTGTTTTGCGACCCATCGAGCAGCGCCACGACGCCCTCGGCGATCGGCATGTCGATGCCGAGGTGACGCGCGCGCTGCACCACGGTACGGGCGCAATACACGCCTTCAGCCACGTGGCCGAGCGACGCAACCGCCTGTTCGAGCGACCGTCCTTCTGCCAACAAAAGCCCGATCTTGCGATTGCGCGAAAGGTCGCCAGTCGCGGTAAGCACCAGATCACCCAGGCCCGACAAGCCCATGAAGGTTTCGGTGCGTGCGCCGAGCGCCACGCCAAACCGTGTCATCTCGGCCAGGCCACGGGTAATCAGAGCTGCACGCGCGTTGAATCCAAGCGCCAGGCCGTCGCACAAACCGGTCGCGATCGCCAGCACGTTCTTGACGGCACCGCCCACTTCGACGCCGACGATATCGTCGTTGGCATACACGCGAAGGCTGGGCCCATGAAAGGCTTCGATCAGCGCGTCGCGTACGACAGCATGAGGGCTTGCAGCGACCAACGCCGTGGGATTCGACTGCGCCACTTCCTGCGCGAAACTGGGCCCGCTGAGCACGCCGGCCGTCAGTTCAGGCGCGACCTGCGCCTGGATTTCATGCGCCAGTAAGCCAAAGAAAGGCTGCTGACCGAGTTTGCCGTCCGAGGCCACCAACGCCGATTCAACGCCCTTGCAAAGCCACACGACCGGCACCGTGGTACCTCGGAGGCCTTCGAGCTGGCCGCGCAATGCGGCCATTGGCGTCGCGACGATGACAAGCTGGGCATCGTCAACAAAATCGCCTTGTCCGACGGCTTGGACCGACAAACCCGTCGGAAAGTGAATACCCCGCAGGTACCGGACATTTTCGCGCGCGCTTGTCATTCGCTCGGCCTGCGTCGCGTCGCGCGCCCACAAGACGACGTCATGCCGCGCGGCGGCGTTGACCGCCAACGCTGTGCCCCATGCGCCGGCGCCGATCACACTGATCTTCATCGGCTTGTCATCGGCATTTCATCCGCGCTTTGAACGACCGCAGGCAAGTCGGCTGCCGCAGCCGCAGATGCTTATTGCGTCGTGATGGCCGACGGCTGGCCGGCTGCCTGGGCCTGCTGCTGCTCGTACATCGCCTGGAAGTTAATCTCGGCCAAATGCACCGGCGGGAAGCCACCGCGCTGTATTACATCGGCGACGTTGCCACGCAGATATGGGTACACGATTTGCGGGCAGGCGATGCCGAGAATCGGGCCCATCTGGTCTTCCGGCAGATTACGGATCTCGAAGATGCCGGCCTGCTTGGCTTCGACCAGAAACACGGTCTTGTCCTGGATCTTGGTCTGCACGGTCGCGGACACGGTGATCTCGTAGATGCCTTCGGTTACCGGCTGGGCATCGACGCCAAGCTGGATGTCGACGGTCGGCTGCTCTTGCTCCAGCAGGATGCCAGGCGAGTTGGGTTGCTCGAGCGACAGGTCCTTGAGGTAGACGCGTTGAATCTGGAACACGGGATCGAGGGTGTCTGCCATAGCTAACTTTCGAGGATCAAAACAACGCCCGCCGGGGAGAGCTTCCCGCAGCGGGCTGATGGAGGGTAGCTGGCGATTATCGCAGCGCCGAACTCATGAAATCAGATGGATTCGTTGTGCGCGCCTAGCGCGCTTTGGAGAAGCGGCACCAGACCGCCGCGGCTGTCGAGCGCCATCAACTCGTCGCAGCCACCGACGTGCGTATCGCCGATGAAAATTTGCGGCACGGTGCGGCGCTGCGTCACTTCCATCATCGTGGCGCGGGCGGTCGGGTCGCTGTCGATGCGGATCTCTTCAATCTGCTCGACACCCTTAGCCTTCAAAATTTGCTTGGCGCGAATGCAATAAGGGCATACGGCGGTGGTGTACATCTTTACGGGTTGCATGGTCTTCCAGTTGGTAGGCCGCGGAGGCCTGTCGTCAGCAAGGCGGCTCACGCCCTTTCGATGGGGAGGTTAGCGTCTTTCCAGCCCTTGAGCCCGCCACCCACCACTTGGGCCTGCTCGTAGCCTAGTTTCTTGGCAATCGCAAGCGCGCGGCCGGCACGGGAACCCGTCGCGCACATCAGAAGGACCGGCAGCGACTTATTTTTGACCGTGTTCGGCAGCTTGGCCTCCAACTGGTCGAAAGGCACATTGCGCGAGTTGGTCACGTGGCCTGCTGCGTATTCATCGGGCTCGCGTACGTCGACGACGACCGCACGCTCGCGGTTGATGAGCTGCACCGCGCCCTGCGCCGTGAGCGCGCCGCCCGCGCCGCCGCGAATCAGCGGCCAGGCGAGCATGGCGCCTGAACTGAGCGCAATCAGGATGAGCACCCAGTTGTCGATGATGAATTTCACGGTAGTCCTTGAATGGCAAACCGCCGATTTTAGAATGTCAGCTTTCGCAAGCGTCGCCAAAGGCCCCAAATGCACAAGCTGGTACTGATTCGCCACGGCGAATCGACCTGGAATCTCGAGAACCGCTTCACCGGCTGGACCGACGTCGACCTGACACCGACCGGTGTCGAGCAGGCCAAGCAGGCCGGGCGTCTGCTCAAGGCAGAAGGCTACGAGTTCGACGTGGCCTACACCAGCGTGCTGAAGCGCGCCACGCGCACGCTCTGGCACACGCTGGACGAACTCGATCGCACCTGGTTGCCAGTGGTGCATTCGTGGCGCCTCAACGAGCGCCACTACGGTGGTCTGCAAGGTCTCAACAAAGCCGAGACGGCAAAGAAATATGGCGACGAGCGGGTGCTGGTCTGGCGCCGCAGCTACGACACGCCGCCGCCTCCGCTCGACGCGACCGACCCGCGCAGCGAGCGTGGCGACGTGCGCTATGCAAAGCTGGCACCCGAGCAGATTCCGCTGACCGAATGCCTGAAAGACACGGTGGCGCGCGTTTCGCCGTTCTGGAATGAGTCGATGGCACCGGCCATCCGCTCCGGTCGTCGCCTCGTCGTCGCTGCGCATGGCAACTCGATTCGCGCGCTGGTCAAATACCTCGACGGCATTTCCGATTCCGATATCGTCGGACTCAACATTCCGAACGGTATTCCGCTCGTCTATGAACTCGACGACGATCTAAAACCGCTTCGTCATTACTACCTCGGCGATGCAGACGCGGCAGCCAAAGCTGCAGCCGCTGTTGCAGCGCAAGGCAAGGGCTGAAGCCACCGTCGACGCTGAACCGCATGCCGCTCGTCGATGCGTTGACTGTTTGTGCCAAGACCGGGGAACCCCGGCAGGCAAATTGCTTCCAAGCTGTGTATATTGGTTTGAGTCACAAGGACACTCTCAAATGGGCCAGAAACTGAAGATCACCGGCTGGATCGCCGCCGGCGCCGTTGCTGGCGTGTTGACCACCGTCTCATTGCAGACGGTTGCACGGGGCTCTCTCGCCCCGTTGCCACTCGAAGAATTGCAACAGCTCGCCGCCGTTTTCGGCATGGTGAAGAGCGATTACGTCGAGCCGATCGACGAAAAAAAGCTTATCTCCGACGCGATTTCCGGCATGGTCGCCGGGCTCGATCCGCACTCGCAGTACTTTGATAAAAAGTCCTTCAAGGAATTCCGCGAAGGTACGACAGGCCGCTTCGTGGGAGTCGGCATCGAGATTTCGCAGGAAGACGGTCTCATCAAGGTGGTGTCGCCAATCGAAGGCTCACCGGCCTTCCGTGCGGGCCTGAAACCCAACGACCTGATCACCAAGATCGATGACACCGCAGTCCGCGGCCTGAGCCTCAACGACTCCGTCAAACGCATGCGCGGAGAAGCCGGCACCAAGGTCTTGCTGACCATCTTCCGCAAGGACGAGAACCGCACTTTCCCTGTGACCATTACGCGCGAAGAAATCCGCACGCAGTCGGTGCGCGGCAAGGTCATGGAGCCCGGCTACGCATGGATTCGCTTGTCGCAATTCCAGGAGCGCACGGTCGACGACTTCGTCAAGAAGGTCGAAGAAATCTACAAGCAGGAGCCCAACCTGAAGGGCATGGTGCTCGACCTGCGCAACGACCCGGGTGGCTTGCTCGACGCGGCCGTTGCGATCTCTGCCGCCTTTCTTCCGGAGAACGTCACCGTGGTGACGACTGACGGACAGCTGTCCGAAAGCAAGTCGGTCTACAAGGCGGCGCCGGAGTTTTATCAACGCCGTGCCGGCAGCGACCCGCTGAAGGGCCTGCCTGCGGGCCTCAAGACCGTGCCTCTGGTGGTGCTGGTCAATGAAGGCTCTGCATCGGCCAGCGAAATCGTGGCGGGTGCCCTGCAAGACCACAAACGCGGCACCGTCATGGGCAGCCAGACCTTCGGCAAGGGCTCGGTGCAAACCGTGCGGCCGCTCGGGCCGGATACCGGCTTGAAGATCACCACGGCGCGCTACTACACGCCGAGCGGCACCTCGATCCAGGCCAAGGGCATCGTGCCCAACGTGCTGATCGACGAAAGCGCCGAAGGCAGCCCGTACGCCGCGCTGAGGATGCGCGAAGCCGACCTTGAAAAGCATCTGAGCAGTGGGCAGGGCGCCGAGGCCAAAGATCCGGAACGCGAAAAAGCACGCGACGACGCTCGCAAACGCCTCGAAGAAGAAGCCAAGAAACCACCGCAAGACCGCAAGGTGCCCGAGTTCGGCACCGACAAGGACTTTCCGCTGGTGCAGGCACTTGCCAAGCTCAAGGGCAACCCCGTGGTCGTGAGCAACACGCAGGTCGAGCGCAAGGAAGAGAAGAAAGAGAACTGAGTCGGCCGGCCACCCCCATGGACGACCAGGAGGCGAACAGCGGAGAAAACCAGCACCTGCTGCGGTATTCGCGGCACTTGTTGCTGGAAGAACTCGATATCGACGGACAGGCTCGGCTGGGTGCAGCATGCGTTCTGGTCGTCGGCGTCGGCGGGTTGGGCTCACCCGTAGCGCTGTATCTAGCGGCTGCTGGCGTAGGCCACATCACCCTGATCGACGACGATACCGTTGACCTCACCAACTTGCAGCGCCAGATCGCGCACACCACGGCAAGGGTCGGGCAACGCAAGGTCGACTCCGCAGCAGCTGCGATGCAGGCAATCAACCCTGATATCACCGTCGAAACCGTTGCCGAGCGCGCGGATGCCGACAGGCTCGACCGGCTTATCGCGGCAGCTGACCTGGTCGTCGACTGCTGCGACAACTTTTCCACTCGCCATGCCATCAACCGAGCCTGCGTCATCCATCGCAAGCCGCTGGTGGCTGGCGCTGCCATTCGATTCGACGGTCAGCTCAGTGTGTATGACCTGCGCAACGATCAGTCGCCGTGCTACGCCTGCGTGTTCCCCCTCGACGCCGAGGTCGAAGAAACGCAATGCAGCGTACTTGGCGTCTTTGCGCCCGTCGTCGGCACCATCGGCACGTTGCAGGCGCACGAGGCCTTGAAGTTGTTGGCGGGCATCGGCACTTCGCTTGCGGGCCGGCTGCTGATGTTCGATGGCCTGGCCACCACCTTCGACCATGTGAAAGTGGCGCGGGACCCTCATTGCGCCGTTTGCGCCGACCGGAAGAATCCTGCGTTGTCGCTCGCGCTGGCGCCGGGAGCGGCGCCCAAGAACCTCTACTGAACCACGGTGGCGGTTTTGGCCGTCTTGGCCTTCACTGCGCCAGTGGCTGCAGCGCCCACACCGGGTCTTTGCGCATCCGCCAGCACGCCTTGGCAGTCGGCATCCTGACCCGGTCCAGTTTCGATCGTGGCGGCCAACGCGAGCAACGGATTGATTGCGCCGAGGGCCAGCGCTGCCAAGCCACGACCCGCAAGCGAAGTCAGTTCGACGAACGGCTTGGGCGATCCGAAGGTCCCCTTGATCGTTAAAGGGGTGCGCAGCGACAAGATGCTCATGTCCTTCGGTTGTGCCTTGATGACGAAGTCGAGTGATTCAGTGACAAAGCTTGCGTTGCCGGTCGCGTTGAACACCGTGTCGTCGGTATCCAAAACGATCGTGCGGGTACTCATCAGACCCTTGTCGACATTGAGCGCGACTGCGCCGCATCGCAGCGTTACGGTGTGGTCGCCCTTCAGCAGGAACTTGATGATCTCGCCACCATCCAGTCCCAAAAATTCGAGCAGCAGATTGCTGAACTCGCCCTTGCCAGTGATGGCAGCAATGTCTCCAGACGCCGTAGCAAGCCACGACGCCACTGAATTGCCCTGGCCCGAAAGATTGACGCGCCCATCGAGTTTGCCGAAGCTCGCCTTGAGGGTCTGGATTTTCGGGATCAGCCGGTTGAGTTGCATACCCCGCACATCGAGCGAAGCACGAATGTCGGCCGGGCTCTTCGCAGCATCGATGCGGATGGCACCGCCGATCCTGCCGCTGGCCACGCCGAGATCGAGCGGGTCGAGCGTCAACACGCCGTCGGCCAACTTCACTTTGACGCTGCCCCTGTCCAGCGGCACCTGTCGCACATTGGTAATGCGATCCGCGACATAAGAGACGTCGGCATTCATCGCACGCAGCCGCTCGAAGTCGAGCGGCGCGGTCGGCAGCACGCGAGTGCCCGGATCACGCCGAGCCTTTTTGACCTGCGTTATGTTGGGGGGTGGCACCACACCTTCGACGGCGTTGGCAGACCGCTCCGTCGGTGGTAGGCCGATCAAGGGTCCGAGATCGTCCATGTCCATTACACGTGAGCGCAAAGCCCCCGACAAATAGGGCAACTGTTTCCCTTGATCGAACTTCATGTCGCCACCAATGTCGGACAAACCCAACTTGCCGTTCATGGCCGTAACGCTCCACACCTTGCCGTTCTTGCGCAACTCACCTTTGAGTGCATAAGGTGAGGTTTGCGGCAATGCAATGCCCAGCAACGGAAACAGATCACCGAGGTTCTGGCCCTTGATGTCGAACTTGGCATCGATGCCTTCGAGTGTCGACAACTCGGCAACCGTTCCGTTCACGCCCAGCGTCGTGTGACCTGCGGTCGCCTTGACCACGAGCGGAAACGGTGGGGCACCGGTCGCGTTCAACTGCAGCACGTTGCCGGTGCGCCCGACGGCTGTCAGCGGTTGCTTCTGGTACGTTCCCTTGATCTTGTAGTCCAGCGGCATCTGACCGCGGCTCGTATCGAAATTGAAGTCGACGTGCAAATCGACACCCAGGTGCTTGGCCAGAAAGTCGCCCGCGCCGCCATCGACCTGCAACAGTCCGATGATGGGCGCTGTGCTGGTATCCGAAGTGTCTTTCCCAAGCGCCCAGGTGCGGCGCCCGTCCTGCTCCATTTGCAGGCCAAAGACCGGGGAGGTAAGAGATAGCCGGGGAATGACGACTTTTTTGGCCAACAAAGGCCAAAGCCGAATGTCGAACTCAGCGCGATCGGCCTTGACGAGGTACGGATCGCGAGCCCATGAGGGATTGGAGAACTCGATCCCGTCGAATTTGACCGTTGCGGCGCGCAGTCCGAAACCGATGTCGAGATGCCGAGTGATCTCGAACTTGCGCCCCGTTTTTTCGCTGACATAGCGATTGATCGGTCCGCGAAGCACGTCCCACGGAAAGAACGATATGACAAGAACGAGCACAAGGAACAGCGCGAACATCGCAGCCAGCACTTTTAACGCGAGCGGGCGTGGTGTCGGGCTAGGAGGCGGGCTCGTTGTGCTGGCGTTCATGCTCGAAGCCTACCGGCGCATCGGCCGGATGAAGGTCGGTGCCGGGCCGCACAAGGCGTGCGGCATCGCCTACGCCGGTAGCGTGGCGGACCTTCGGGTTTTCGAATTAATCGATCAGCTTGTTCTTCAACGCGTAGTACGTCAGATCGCTGTTGGAAGACAGGCTCATCTTTTCCATGAGGCGCGTGCGGTAGGTGCTCACCGTCTTGACAGAAAGCGAAAGCGTCTTGGCGATATCGCCTGCGGTTTCACCCTTGGCCAACTTCAGGAAAACCTGGAACTCGCGCTCCGACAATTGCTCATGCGGCGCGGCGTCGTCTTTGCGGTCGAGTTGCCGGGCAAGCAGTTCTGCCACCGCAGGCGTGATGTAACGGCGCCCCATCGATACGGTGCGAATCGCGTTCACGATTTCGATCGGATCGCATTCCTTGTTGAGATAGCCGCTGGCGCCCTGCCGGATCAGGTTCATCGCGTAGTGCTCTTCAGGGTAGCCACTCAGAATCAGGATTCCGACATCGGGCGCCTTAGCTCGAATCATCGCAAGAGCGTCGATTCCGCTTTGACCCGGCATGGACACGTCCATCACGAGAACATCGAGTTCCGTGGTGCGCACCAGTTCGATGGCCTCCCGACCGCTGGCCGCTTCGCCCGCTACTCGCAAGTCGACATGTTCGGAGAAAAACTGCCGCAGGCCCGAGCGCACGATGGCGTGGTCGTCCACAATCCCGATCTTGATCATCTGTTACTTTCTACGTTGCATCGCACTTCGACGTGCTGCTGATTGTCCGGTCCCTGATGCCACGGATTATTCCCGAAATTGAACATGGAGCGTCCTGAGAGTTCATGCGTTGGTTAGCGTTCCCGAAGATGGCCCTGGGCCTTACCCTGGCCGCCCTGGCAGCTTGCGCGCTGGTCGGTATCAACGAAGTCGGTTTTCGTCAATCGAACCGCGCGCTGGCGGGAATCGGCCAAGCACAACAGGTACGCCTCGTTCTCAACGGGCTGATGCAGACCATCCTCGACGCCGAAACTGGCCAGCGCGGCTATTTGTTGACGGGGGAAGAACGCTATCGCCAGCCGTACGACCTGGCGATCAAGCAACTCGACGGGCAGCTCACGGTGCTCCGTACGCTCTATGCGAACCATCCCGCCGAACTCGCGCACCTGACCTTGCTGGCGAACCACCTTTCACGCAAGCAAGCTGAAATGGACATGAGCGTGCGCCTGCGAAAGTCCGGCGCAGAAGACGCCTGGAAGTTCGTCATGACGACGGATGTCGGCCGCGAAGAGATGGACGCCATTCGTACGCAGGCCGACCAGCTTGTGGGCACCAGCAACGACGCGCTTGTCAAGGGCCGGGCGCAAATTGCCGAAGCGCTGAAACTGGCACGCATAGGCATCGCGGTGGTCGCACTCGCCGCTCTGATCGCGTTTTACTTGTACCTGAGGCAGAGCCACGCGCTCCATTCGGCCGGCGAACACCAGCAACAAGCCTTGCAGCGCGAACGCAACGTTCTGGAAGACGAAGTGCGCGACCGCACGGCAATGCTGGCCGAGCTGGCAACCCACCTGCAAGACGTGCGCGAAACAGAGCGCGGCTATCTGGCCCGCGAACTCCACGACGAACTCGGCTCGCTGCTCACGGCGGCAAAGCTGGACGTGGCCCGACTGAAGTCGAAGCTGGCGGATTCGGCCGACGCGATGCAACGGTTGCAGCATTTGACCGACCTGCTCAACAGTGGCATCGCGCTCAAGCGCCGCATCATCGAAGACTTGCGTCCGTCGGCGCTGTCGAACCTGGGACTTATCGCATCGCTGGAAATCCTTGGGCGCGAGTTTGCCGACCGCTCGGGCATCCAGATCGAAATGGCGCTAGAGCCAGTGGTGCTGGATGAAGGGCTTCAGCTCACCATCTACCGCATGGTCCAGGAGAGTCTGACCAACATCGGCAAGTACGCGGAGGCCACCGAGGCCACGATCGTTCTGAAGAATTACGAGAACCATGTGATTGCTGAAGTTCGCGACAACGGCAAGGGCTTCGAGCCCGAGAAGGTGCGCCCGGCGACGCACGGTCTGGCGGGTATGCGGCATCGGGTTGAGGCGGCGCACGGCAAGCTCGGCATCACATCGAAACTTGGACAAGGGACGCTGGTAAGCGCCATGCTCCCTGCGGCCAAGGCTTCGACGCCGTCCGGGCTTGAGCAGGCTTGACCTGACGAACTTCAAGCAGGCCTCTCTGCCATTCGTCGCTCTCCTACGCCCCGCGCCCTTCGCTGCTGACAGGGCTTTCTGGCATCGACGAATAAATTCACGAATATCCGTTCAACCGGTGAACGGCGGTACTTCAAGGAGCCATTCATGCTGCACTACACAGTCGTTTTTCTGGTCATCGCGCTGATTGCTGCGGTGTTTGGCTTCGGCGGCATTGCTGCTGGCGCTGTCGGCATCGCCAAGATACTTTTCTTCATCTTTGCCGTGCTCACCCTGATCAGCTTCTTCATAGGTCGCTCACGAAAAGGGTAATCCCCGGCCACGGCAAGGCTCCACAAAAATAGCCCCTGGCCAAAAATTACCTTCTTCCGCTACGCTGTCTCTCTCACTGAAAGGAAATTCGACAATGAACACCAACACCGCCAAGACGGCGTCACAACTGGCCGACGATGCCCGTCAAACCGCCAATGAGGCAATTGACAGCACACGGGCGTACGCGCAAAACGCGGTGAACGCAGCCGGCGAGAAAGTGCGCGATATGAAGCGCGACTTCGAGCCTAGCGTCGAGCAACTCGCTGCACGCGTGCAACAAGCCGTTCAGCGTGGGCTCGATGCTGCATCGAGCACCAGCGCACGTGCGCAACGCAATATTGAAAAGGCTGCCGACGTCACCGGTCGCTACATCTCTGATCAGCCTGTTCGGTCAGTTCTCGTCGCAGCGGCCGCCGGTGCCGCCATCACTGCATTGATAGTGCTCGCGAGCCGCCGAAGAGACGAGTACTGACCCATCGAGGCAGTTTCGCTCTCGCCCAACGCACATGCTTCATCCCATTTTTTCGACGGTTCTCGGGCACCCGGAACTTGTAGTCGATCACCTCGCCAATTACGCTGCTCTTCTCAAGGAAGAAGCAACGTCGGCGGGCCGCAGCGTATTTCACCGACTCATTGCCAGCGTGCTAGCCATCGTTAGCTGTTTACTGGCGCTTGGGCTGATCGGGATCGCCGTCATGCTCGGCGTGTTGCACGGCTCGTTTAATTGGGTGCTGGTAATTGTTCCCGGGGTCGCTGTAGTTGTGGCGGGCGTTTCGGCCTACATTGCGGCGCGGCCCGCCGTGTTCCACCCGTTTACCGATCTCCGCGAGCAAGTCGATGCTGACATGAGCGCCCTTCACGCTGCAGGAGAACGCCGTGGCCGCTGATATATCTGCATTGACCGCTCAGGAGCGCTTAGTTCTCTCGCGCAGGGCGCTTGTCAACCAGCTACGCGGTGGGGGACCGGAGCCTTCTGTGCATAACGGACGCACCCACGGCGAAAGCGCCAGCGACTCTGACAATGAGGCGTACGTTGGCCAAGCCGAGCGCTCGGGATTTCTAGATCGCTTCGCATGGACTTCGATGGCCAAGCGTGTTGGCCAGCGTTGGTGGCGTCGCCATCCAGCGAACACGATAGGCCAGCTCGCGCAGCCTTTGCTAGAACATTACGCACGTGCACAGCCTTTCAAGCTCGTTGCGATTGCATCGGTGGCCGGTGCTGTGCTTGTGCTGGTCAAGCCATGGCGGCTGCTATCTGTCACAGCCGTATTGGCCGCCGTCATGAAGACCTCGGATCTCGCCGATGTTGTCAACACGTTGATGCAAACCCGCGCTCAAACCAAGCCGTCGAATCCCGCGGAAATGTGATGCGGCGATGTCATGCGGAGATGACTCGAGGGTAGCGCCATCTTGACTGGCACGTTTCACTGGACATGACCGCAGAAAGCCCGGCCGCTTCGGGCTGTGAGGCGCGCAACAACTACGCAAACGAACTGTTTCAATCCCGCACGTCAAGGCGATTTTCGACGGAAGCAACACCCTTCACTGCCTTCGCAATCTCTCCAGCACGAGCTTTTGCCTCCGCCGTCGGGGCCGGTCCCCTGAGGTTTACGACGCCGGCCGCTGTAGTGACGTTGATCTTGATTGCGCTGAGGTCGGAGTCCATGGCCAATCCGGCAGAGACAGCCGCAGTAATAGCAGCGTCATCCACCTTGGTGGATATGGCGCCAGCGGCACTTTTAACTTCCGCCTTTAGCTTGGCGTCCGCCATCACTTCTTTGGTTTTGGCAGCCGCCGTATCCGCAGCCCGCTCGGTCCTCGCTATTCCGGCGTCGACTTTCTCGCCAACCGTGCGGCTGTCATTCCTGTTGCAGCCGGCAAGCAACGCTGCGCTTGCCATTGCCATTGCCATAACGACGAAAGCGGCTCGCGTGCCGGAGAACACGCGCCCACCGGAAGTCGTCAAAGCTTGTCGGCGCCCGACTTGATGGCGTCCTTGGTTTTTTCCTTGATGTCGCCGTACGTGCTTTGCACCTTGCCGGCGGCCTGATCACCGGCACCTTCCCCCTTCAGCTTCTCGTTGCCAACAACCCTGCCAACGACTTCTTTAACTTTGCCCTTGACTTCTTCCATACGACCTTCGACTTGATCCTTGTTCATGATGTTTTGCTTCCGATGAGTGGATGAACACGTGGCCCTAAAAGCAAGGCCACCGTTGTTAATCTAGCCACCGATTCAGGGTTGCAATGGGGTCGCAGGCCGCGCCCCAATGTAGGACAACGAACGTCAAGCACTGAGGATCCATCCTTCGAGGGGATCGATGCCAGAAGGCAAGCCGAATGCACCCTCGGGTGCATCCTTTCGAAGAGAACCCCAGGCCGCCTGCACCAAGCAAAGCACAGCATCGATCCGGTCGCCGCGCGCATCGGCCAGAAGCATTGCTCGTAGCGACTCATTCAATATCAGCGTGAGGCCGAGCCGCGTTGCGCCGCGTTCCATCGCCGACAGCAATTCGGCGCGTGCCAGCGCACGGTCGCGTGTCTGCTTTTTAGGATCGTCGCTTTTGTAACTGCGGCGCCCGATCAGTTCGCGCGCCAGCATGCCGGGATACGCCTCCAGCGCAATGCGCTTGGCAGCGCCGCCAATCTCTTGAAGCCCGGGAAATAAAGCATTGACGGCCAGCAACCGCGGCACGCCGGCATGCAGCATGAAGGCAACTGGCGGGTTGACCCATTTCATCGACGGACTGGAACCAGCTGGGCCATCGGTCGCCCGATGCGCAAACTTGCCGCCGACAGGCCGCGCTGCGCAAAACGCCGAGAACGCGAGCCGAATCTCTGCGCGACTCAATCTTGCGTAGTGCGCTATCAGGGCTTCCCACTCCAAGGGCCAGCCGAGTTGCACAACCAGCTCTCGCGGCAATCCGAAAGGCAGATCAAAGCCACCCAACCACTCTGGCATTGTTTGCAGCCAGTCGGACCAGCCATCGAGCGAGGTAAAGTGCTCGAGCCTGGCAAGCGCGACACCGTCACCGACGAGGCTGCCGACCGCGACGACGATGGGCTTTCTCGGCGTTGGTGCGCTCGAGAAGTCGCAGCCTAGAAGGATCAATCCAGCAATCTCATTGGCGCCGGCGCGCTGGGCCCAACGCTGAATGCACTATCGCTCAGTGCCGACCGACGATCGCAGCACCCGCCATCAATTCTTCAAGCAGCGCCATCGAGACTTTGCCCGAAACCGCATATGGATTGAGCTCAGGTTTCTCCGAGTACTTCAGGAGCGTGGACGAGTTGAGCCGAGAAAGGTTGACCTGGCCCATCGTCCAGCCACCGAAGCGTCGCTCGGTGATTTCTTCAAAGTGCAGGAGCACCACGTCTTTGTGCCGAGGATCTCTCTGGATGTGCCCGTAGAGCTCGCTGATGGCAGTGCGTCCGCCTTCGATTGCCTGCAGAAAAATCCCTTGTCCGTAGCAAAGGATACCGGTAATGCCGCACACGGTGTTGTGCGCTCGCGAAGGGCCAAGGATCGATTCGATGGCGGCCGGACTGATGTCGACGGCCCGGCTAGCGTAGAGAAGTCGGACCAACATGGTTAGCCTTTTCGCGGAAGAAGAGAAAGGAATTCGCGACGCAAGTTCGGGTCTTTGAGGAACACACCGCGCATTACGGAATTGATCATCTTGCTATCCATTTCCTTCACGCCGCGCCATGCCATGCAGAAGTGCTCTGCTTCCATAACGAGGGCTAGTCCATCGGGCTGGGTCTTTTCCTGGATCAGGTTGGCAAGTTGCACCACGGCCTCTTCCTGGATCTGAGGGCGGGCCATCACCCATTCAGCAAGTCGTGCGTATTTAGACAGCCCAATTACATTCGTGTGCTCGTTCGGCATGATGCCAATCCAGAGCTTGCCGATGATCGGGCAGAAATGGTGCGAGCAGGCACTGCGCACGGTGATCGGCCCGACGATCATCAACTCGTTCAAATGTTCGGCGTTGGGAAACTCGGTCAGCTTGGGCGGCGGAACATAACGGCCACCAAACACCTCGTTTAAGTACATCTTGGCGACACGCCTGGCGGTGTTGTCGGTGTTGTGGTCGTGCTCGACATCGATGACGAGGCTGTCGAGAACGCCCTTCATCTTGATCTCGACCTCGTCGAGCAGCGACGCCATTTCGCCGGGCTCGATGAAGTCCGCAATGTTGTCGTTGGCATTGAAGCGCTTGCGCGCAGCAGTAATCCGCTCGCGAATCTTGATCGACACGGGCGTGCCTTCGTCGTCATCGGAGCGGTCTGCACCCTGTGCGGTGTCGGCTTTCTTCAACATGCTGGCATCCTATCAATCAAAGCAAAAAGTCGGTCACGAGCGGCAGGTGATCCGACATGCGCGACCAAATGGGACCGCGCGGCGCAGAGCATTCGACGGGCTCGATATGACGTCCGTAAATGAAGTCGAGCTGGGCGACCGGCAGCCGCGAGGGGTAGGTCAAGGTGCGCGTGCCGTGCACGTCACGCAGGCCCATCGCGTTCATCGCGACCCGCATGCGCGCGCCCCAGTCGTTGAAGTCGCCAGCCACAACGACAGCTTCTTCGGGCGGAATCTCACGCTCGATAAACTCTCGCAGCCGCACGATCTGCCGCACCCGGCTACCCTTGATTAGACCCAGGTGCACCACGATGGCATGGAGCGGTCGGTCGTTGATTTCGATCACCACGTGCAACAAGCCTCGCTGCTCGAACCGGTGGTCCGAGATGTCCTGGTGACCCTGCCGCAGTACCGGCCAGCGCGTCAACAACGCATTGCCGTGTTCGCCGTGCCGTGTGACGGCGTTGGTTTCATAAACCGCCGTGTAGCCCTCGGGCGCCAAAAAATCGGCTTGCGGCAACTCGGGCCAATGGTTGAAGCGTGCCGCTGCCTGCCGGTTCATCTTTCGCACTTCCTGCAGGCAGACTATGTCGGCATCGAGTTGCTCGATAGCGTGCCCCAGGTTGTGGATTTCCAGCCGACGTGCGGGACCGATGCCCTGCACACCTTTGTGGATGTTGTAGGTGGCCACACGCAATGTCGAACTGGAACCGGTCATTGCGCAAATTGTGGCAGTAACAGAATGGCTCCGGCGTTGGACGGTGAAAAGCAGGCATCGGCCGCGTCCCGGTACGGTAGCCATTTCCAGGCGGTGTGCTCTCGCGGTGCAAGTGTGGGCGTCAAGCGCTCGCGAACGCGTAAGCCGAACAGATGTTCGGTGTTGTGCCTCACGCCCGGCGCGTAGCGACCAAGCCACTGCGAATAAATCTCGTACACGTTTTGTATCTGCCAGTTGACCAATTGCGACGCCAGAGCAGTGCCCACGCCGCAATCGATGCCGGTTTCCTCTCCGACCTCGCGTGCGGCAGTAACTTCCACCGGTTCTTCCAGTGCATCTTTGCTGCCGGTAACCGACTGCCAAAACTCATTGGCATCGGCTCGCTTGATCAGTAATACGTCGAGTGCAGACGTGTAGATCACTACCAACACCGACTCGGGGATTTTCCAGGCACGCTCGGTCATCGTGCCGCCCGATGCCGTCAGGCTTCCTGCACGTTACGCAGCTTGATATGCAGTTCGCGCAGTTGCTTTTCGTCGACCGGGCTCGGCGCCTGGGTGAGCAAATCTTGCGCGCGCTGGGTCTTGGGAAAGGCGATGACATCGCGGATCGATTCGGCGCCCGTCATGAGCATTACCAGGCGGTCGAGACCGATGGCAATACCGCCATGCGGAGGTGCGCCGTATTGCAGCGCGTCGAGCAGAAAGCCGAACTTCTGCTGCGCGTCTTCGGCGTTGATCTTGAGCGCGCGGAACACCTTGCTCTGAACTTCTTCGCGGTGGATACGAACCGAGCCACCGCCCATCTCGATGCCGTTGAGCACCATGTCGTAGGCCTTGGCGATGCACTTCTCGGGCGCCGTGTCCATCAAGTCTTCATGACCGTCCTTCGGCGCTGTGAACGGGTGATGCACGGCAGACCAGCGCTGGCCTTCCTGATCGAATTCGAACATCGGGAAGTCGATCACCCAGAGCGGCGCCCAACGATCGTCGAGCAGGCCGGCCTTCTTGCCAAAAGCGCTGTGACCGATCTTCACGCGCAACGCGCCGATGGCGTCGTTGACGACCTTTTCCTTGTCGGCGCCGAAGAACAGGATGTCGCCGTTGCGAGCTCCCGTGCGCGCGATGATTTCGGCCAGCGTGGCGTCGTCGAGGTTCTTCACGATCGGGCTCTGCAGGCCTTCGCGGCCGGACGCCGCATCGTTCACCTTGATGTACGCCAAGCCCTTGGCGCCGTAGATCTTGACGAACTCGGTGTACGCATCGATCTCGCTGCGCGGCATGCCGCCTTCACCGCCGCCACCCTTGACGCGCAAGGCGACGACACGGCCGCCTTCCATCGTCGCGGCATTCGAGAACACCTTGAAGTCGACGCGCTTCATGATCTCGGTCAGCTCGGTGAACTCAAGCTTGACGCGCAGGTCGGGCTTGTCGGAGCCGTACTTGAACATAGCCTCCGAGTACGTCATCGTCGGGAACACGGGCAAATCGATAGCAGCCGCCGAACGGAACACCTGGCGAATCATCTTTTCGAACATCTCGCGGATTTCTTCTTCCGCCATGAACGAGGTTTCAATGTCGATTTGCGTGAACTCGGGCTGACGGTCGGCGCGCAAGTCTTCGTCGCGAAAGCATTTGACGATTTGGTAGTAGCGGTCGTAGCCGGCCACCATCAGCAACTGCTTGAAGAGCTGGGGCGATTGCGGCAGCGCGAAGAAACTGCCGTCGTGCACGCGGCTCGGCACCAGGTAGTCACGAGCGCCTTCAGGCGTCGACTTACCGAGCATCGGCGTCTCTATGTCGATAAACCCATTGGCATCGAGGAACTTGCGTGCCTCCATCGTGACCTTGTAGCGCAGCATCATGTTGCGCTGCATGGCGGGACGGCGCAGGTCGAGCACGCGATGCGTGAGGCGCGTGGTCTCGCTCAGGTTGTCGTCGTCCAGCGTGAACGGCGGCGTCACCGACGGGTTGAGCACCTTGAGCTCATGGCACAACACTTCGATCTTGCCGCTCTTGAGCGTTTCGTTGACGGTGCCTTCGGGGCGCGCGCGCACCAGGCCTTTGACCTGGATGCAGAACTCGTTGCGCAAGTCTTCGGCGATAGCGAACTGCGCGGCACGGTCGGGGTCGCACACGACCTGCACGTAGCCTTCTCGATCACGCAAGTCGATGAAGATGACGCCGCCGTGGTCGCGCCGGCGATTGACCCAACCGCAAAGGCTGACGGTTTGACCCAATTGGGCCTCGGTCACGAGACCGCAATATTCAGAACGCATGAGCATGGTGATTTCCGGCGCCCGGAGGGCGCGTCTTTTCTTGTTTACTGCTTGATCGCCACCGTGGAAGGGCCGCCTGGAACGACCACCCCCATCGACACGATGTACTTGAGCGCATCGTCCACGCTCATCTTCAATTCGATGCAGTCGCTTCGCTTTAGCATCACGAAGTAGCCACCTGTCGGGTTCGGCGTGGTTGGTACATAGACGCCGAGGTAGTCGCCGCCGCCCATGTGCTCGAGCACGTCGGCACCCGGCGTGCCCGTGACAAAAGCGATAGTCCAGAGGCCGTCGCGCGGCCATTGCACCAGAACGGCCGTGCGAAAAGCATTGCCGTTCTCGGAGAAGAGCGTGTCGGAAACCTGCTTGACGCTTGAATAGATCGACCGCACGACCGGAATGCGCCGCACCACCGCGTCGCCCCAGCCCAGCAGTCGCTTACCGACGAAATTACTGGCGACCGCTCCGACGACCAGAAGGATGGCCAGCGTGAGCAGCACGCCCAAGCCGCGAACCTTGTGGTCGAAGAGCCACTTCTGCCAATCGTCGGGCAACAGCCACAACGTCTGGTCGAGCGTGCCAATAATCCAGTTAAGCACGCCGAGCGTGATCACCAGCGGCACGATGACCAACAAGCCCGACAGCAGCCATTTGCGAATCGCGAGCATGAACGGTCTCAGTCGCCTTTGGCTGCGGGCTTTGGCGCAGGCGACGGCGACGGCGAGGCGGCTGGCGTGCTGGCCGCGGCGGGCGCGGGTGAAGCGGCCGGCGCCGCAGGGCTTGCAGCCGCTGCGTCGGCGTTGCCGCCGCCGGTGGGCTCAGCCGGCTTGCCATCAGACTTCTGATCTGGTGTGTCGCCGGGCTTGTCTGCCGGCTTTTTGCCTCCGCCCTCGCGGAAATCGGTAACGTACCAGCCCGAACCCTTGAGCTGAAAGCCTGCCGCGGTGACTTGCTTCTCGAACGCGCTTTTTCCGCAGTTTGGACACACCGTGAGCGGCGCGTCGGACATTTTCTGCAGCGAGTCTTTGGCGAAGCCGCAGGCGCTACATTTGTAGGCGTAAATGGGCATGGGAACCTGGTAGAAACGAGCGCCTGACCGGCCGCTCGCAAAGCCTTCAATTATAGATGCCGTACCCCGACGCCCATCTTGTCACCCCCGAAGAGCCGCCTGCTGCTCGCGATAGCGCCGGCGCTCGTGCGCCGCGATGAAGTAGCTTGAAGCGATCACGAAAACCGCGACCACGGCGATCACTACGGTCGCCAACGCATTGACCGTCGGGTCGAGGCCCAGACGGGCTCTCGAGAAAATCACCAGCGGCAAGGTGGTCGAGCCCGGTCCGGACAAGAAGGCCGACATCACCACGTCATCGAGCGACAACGTAAAGGTCAACAGCCACGCCGCCACGAGCGAAGGCGCGATCATCGGCAACGTCACCAGGAAGAAAACCTGCGTCGGTCTGGCACCAAGATCTTGCGCTGCCTCTTCGAATTGCGGGTTGAGGTCGCGCAGACGCGCACCGATGACGACCGTGGCGTAGGCCATTCCTACCAACAGATGGCCGAGCCAGATCGTAAGCAAGCCCCTCTCGGGGAACCCGGTCAATCGCTGGAGTGACACCAGCATCAGCAGCAAAGACAGGCCGACGATGACCTCGGGCATGACCAGCGGCGCGCTCACCATGCCGGCAAATACCGCGCGGCCGCGGAACCGCGGAAAGCGCTCCAGCGTGAACGCCGCCAGCGTGCCGAGAAGAATCGAGCCCGTAGCGGTGGCGCCCGCGATCTTCAGCGAAAGGAACAGGCCCTGACGGATGTCATCGTCCTGAGCCAGCTTGTCGTACCAGCGCAGGCTGAAGCCGGCCCAGATGTTGGGCACCGGCGAATCGGTGAAGCTGAACACAACCAGCGCGACGATGGGCAAATACAAAAACGCAAAGCCGAGCAGCAGCCAGATGCGGCTGGTCCACCGGCCGGCACGCGTCGCGATCATCGGCGCGCCGCCTTTGTCTGGTTGTTGCTGAACAGCGCGAGCGGCACGATGATGAGCAACACCATCACCACCGCCACCGTGGAGGCCATGGGCCAGTCGTTGTTGGCGAAGAACTCGTCCCACAGCACGCGACCGATCATCAGCGTCTCCGGTCCGCCCAAGAGCTCGGGGATCACATATTCCCCGATGCACGGAATGAAGACCAGCATGGCGCCGGCGACGATGCCGCTGCGTGACAGCGGAACGGTCACGCGCCAAAAGGCCTGCCACGGTGTGGCGCCGAGGTCTTGCGCGGCTTCGAGCCAGCGCAAGTCGAGCTTGGACAGCGTGCCGTACAGCGGCAACACCATGAATGGCAGGTAGGTGTAGACCATGCCCAACACCAGCGAAAACGGGCTGTACATGAACTGGCCCGGCGCCGGTACCAGGCCGAGCCAGAAGAGCAACTGGTCCGCATGAACATGCATCAGCATCCTGCCGACCCAGCCGGTCTGCGCGTCGAGCAAGCCCTTCCACGCATACACACGCAGCAGGAAGCTGGTCCAAAACGGAAGCATGAGCCCCATGAGCAGCAAGGGCTGCCACCGCGACGACGCCCGCGCCATGAAGTAGGCGAACGGATAGCCGATGCCCAGGCAAATCAGCGTCGTTATGCCGGCGTACAGCAGCGAATGACCGTAGGTCGCCAGATACAAGTCATCCTGCAGGATGTTCGCGTAGTTCTGCAGGTCGAAGTGAAACGACAGGCCTTGGCTGCCGTAAGAGACGACATCGCCGATGCTGCCGCCTTCCACCTGCGCGATGCTGATGCGCAGCACGATGAAAAAAGGCAAGAGGAAGAAGATGGCCAACCACAGCGCGGGGACGCCGATCACAAGTGCCTTGCCGCGGGCTGCTGAAGCGACGAACGTTGAGGAAACCACTGCAATTGTTCTACTGGGTCAGGACAACCTGCGAACCCGGCAGCCAGCGGGCCCACACAGCATCGCCGTGCATCGGCGCGCCGTCGCGGCTGCGCCTTTCGTTCCCGACGTTGACCTTGAGCGGCGCCCCGCTCGGCAGTTCGAGGTGGTACATCGTGTACCCGCCGAAGTAAGCCAGCGCCCGGACGATGCCCCGTACCTGATTGACCTGGTCGACTTGGTTGATCGGGTCGCGCTCGCCCCACGTGGCATCGTTCCCTCGATCGGCTCGCAACTCGATCTTTTCGGGCCGGACCGCGACAGTAACCAACTGGCCGGGTCGCATGCCTCCGCCGGGCGCGATGCGGTGCACGACATCGGCACAACGCACATCCACGTGGCCACCATGATCACCATGATCATTCACCACGCCGTCCATAAGATTGACATCGCCAATGAAGTCGGCCACGAAGCGCGTTGTCGGCGACTCGTAGACGTCGACCGGACTACCGACCTGCAGGAACCGACCCTCGCTCATGACCGCGATGCGCGACGCCATCGTCATCGCCTCTTGCTGGTCGTGCGTCACCATGACGCAAGTGACCCCGACGTCGCGAATGATGTTGACCAGTTCGATCTGCGTGGCCTCGCGCAGTTTGCGGTCGAGCGCGCCGAGCGGTTCGTCGAGCAGCAAAAGTTGCGGGCGCTTTGCCAGGCTGCGGGCCAGCGCAACACGCTGCTGCTGCCCGCCTGAAAGCTGGTGCGGCTTGCGTTTGGCGAACTGCGGCATTTGAACCAGCCGGAGCATGTCTTCGACGCGTGATGCAATTTCCGCTTTGGGCAGCCCGTCGCGCCGCAGCCCGAAAGCGATGTTGTCCCAGACCGTCAGGTGCGGAAATAGCGCATATGACTGAAACATCATATTGACCGGTCGCTCGTACGGCGGCATCCTGGCCAGATCGATTCTGCCTAACGTCACGCTGCCCGACGACGGCGTCTCGAAGCCGGCCAGAATGCGAAGCAAGGTGCTTTTGCCACAGCCCGACGATCCGAGCAGCGCAAAAATCTCGCCCCGCGCCACGTCGAGACTGACCTCGTCCACCGCCCGAAAATCGCCAAAATCTTTCGTAACGGCTGCAATACGCAAGAAAGCGCTGTCGTCAATGCCGGCGTTCATGCGGAGCCCGTCAGCGGTTGGCCTTGAAGTTGGTGAAGGTCCGGGTGATGAGCCGCAACGTGGCCTGATCCGGCGTGTCCGGCGCGATCATCGTGGACAACGCGGCCTCGTCCAGGAAAACGGCCTTGTCTTTGGCGAGCGCGGGGTTGACGAACTTCATCGCCGCCTTATTCGGATTCGCATAGAACACCTTGTTGGTGAGCGACGCATCCACTTCCGGGCGCAGGATGTAGTTGATCCATTTGTGGGCGTTTTCGGGGTGCTTGGCATCTTTCGGGATTGCCATGGTGTCGAAGAACAACAGGCCACCCATCCTGGGCAACAGCACTTCCAGGTTCTGCGGCGTGTTTGCTTTGGTCGACTTGTCCTTGGCGATCATGATGTCGCCGGACCAGCCGATAACCGCACACAACTGGCCTTTGGCCATCTGGTCAATGTAGTCGGAACCCGACCCCGAAAAGCGCGTAACAGAGGGCCTTACGGCCTTGAGCATGACGCCGACAGCCTTGTAGTCTTCCGGGTCCTGGCTGCGCGGTTCCTTGCCGATGTACTTCAGCGCAATCGGCAAAATTTCGGATGCAGTGTCCAGGAACGACACACCGCAGCCCTTCAGCTTGGATGCGTACTCAGGTTTGAAAACCAGGTCCCATGCGTTTTGCGGCATGGGCGTCGAACCGAGGGCTTTCTTGACCTGATCGACGTTGATGCCGACGGTGGTGTAACCCCAGAGCCAGTCGACCAGGTAACCGTTGCCCGGGTCCATCTTGGCAAGTTGTGCCTGCACCGCGAGATCGAGGTTCGCGAGATTCGGAATTTTCGATTTATCAAGTTTGCGCAGCAGACCGGCGTTGATCTGCATCTTGGCGAAGTGCGAGCCCGGCACCACGACGTCGTACCCGCTCATGCCGGCAACCAGCTTGGCATGCAGCGCCTCGTTGCTGTCGAACAGGTCGTACCGGACCTTGATGCCGGTTTCCTTCTCGAAATTCTTGATCGTGTCATCGGCGATGTAGTCGCCCCAGTTGTACACGTTGAGCACCGGCTCTTCTTGTGCCTGCGCATGCACTGGTGCCACTACCAGTACGCCGGCGCCTCCCATCAGAAGCTCGACGCACAGAACCAAACGCAGCAGCATCAACTTCATGGGCACACCTTCGAAAGACAAAACATCGACCGAAACCCGTCGGGCACTCGGAACGAAAGGCGCGAACTATCCAACCTCGGCGTCAACGCCTCGCGCCCTAGAAGAGACGCACCCGCAGCAAAAACTGCATGGCGAGTAAACCCAATACAAAACCTATGCCACCGTAGACGATCGCCTGCAAAAGCTTGTTGGTGCGCTTCTGCGCCGCCAGCAATTCCATCAATTCACGACGATGATCCGCCGGCCGATTCTCAAGATAACCGTGCAGCAGTCGCGGCAGTTGTGGCAGGAGCTTGGCGTAGCGCGGTGCCTCGGCCTTGAGCTGCTCGAAGAACTTGCGCGGACCAATCTGATCGACCATCCATTTTTCAAGAAACGGTTTGGCCGTCGCCCACAGATCGAGCTCGGGGTCGAGCTGACGCCCAAGCCCCTCGATGTTGAGCAGTGTCTTCTGCAGGAGCACCAGCTGGGGCTGGATTTCAACATGGAAGCGGCGTGAGGCCTGAAACAACCGCATCAGCACCATGCCGAGCGATATCTCACGCAGCGGCCGGTCGAAGTATGGCTCGCAGACCGAGCGGATCGCACCTTCGAGCTCGTCGATGCGCGTGCTCTCCGGTACCCATCCGCTTTCCAGATGCAACTCGGCCACCCGCTTGTAATCGCGCCGGAAAAACGCGACAAAGTTCTGCGCCAAATACTCCTTATCCGACTCGGTTAGCGTGCCGATGATCCCGAAGTCCAGCGATATGTAGCGTCCGAAGGTCGCAGGCTCCACGCTGACCTGAATATTGCCGGGATGCATGTCCGCGTGAAAAAAGCCGTCGCGAAACACCTGTGTGAAAAAGATGGTCACACCATCGCGCGCCAGCTTGGGGATGTCGACGCCTGCCGCCCGGATGCGGTCGAGTTGCGAGATCGGCACACCGGTCATGCGCTCCATCACCATGACTTCCGGGTGGCAGAAGTCCCAGAACATTTCCGGAATCATCACCAGCTCCAGCTTGACCATGTTGCGGCGCAGCTGCGCAGCGTTGGCCGCCTCGCGCACCAAGTCGAGCTCGTCGTGCAGATACTTGTCAAACTCGCCGATCACTTCGCGCGGCTTCAACCGCTTGCCGTCGGCAGACAGGCTCTCCAGCCAGCCGGCCATCATGGCCATCAGTGCCAGGTCTTTCTCGATGATGCCGCGCATGTTGGGCCGCAGCACCTTGACCGCGACATCGCGCAACGTGCCGTCGCGCAGTCGCACCTTGCCGAAGTGCACCTGCGCGATCGACGCGCTGGCAACCGGCGTCTCGTCGAACTGCACGAAGATGTCGCCCACCGGCCGCCGGAACGCGCGCTCGATGGTCGCAATCGCGATCGACGAAGCAAAAGGCGGCACCCGGTCCTGCAAGAAAGCCAGTTCGTCGGCGATGTCAGGCGGCAGCAGGTCGCGTCGGGTCGACAACACCTGCCCGAACTTCACGAAGATCGGCCCGAGACGTTCGAGCGCCTCACGCAGCCGCTGCCCGCGTGGTGCATCGAGGTTACGGCCGACCGAAACGATACGCGCAAGCACACCAAGCCACGGCTTCTTGAAGCTTGTCAGCACCATCTCGTCGAGGCCGTAGCGCAGCGCGACCCAGACGATGAAGATGCCCCGATAGAAACGACTCATGCGGTGCCTGCGGGCCCGACACTGCTCGCGTCGGCGCCCAGGGCAGCACCGGTCGCGGCGCGGCGGTCGCCCACGAACTTACGCAGGGCCTGGACCGCGCGGCGCGCCACGTTGCCGACCGTGTGTGCCGGCACGTCGCCAATCACGCGTGCCAAGTCGTCTTCGACGTCCCAGCGCACGTGGTCGACCAACCAGTTGACTTCTGCCGCCAGTTGCACGTCGCCGACGATCTGCACCTGCGGCTTGTCGCCGCGCAAGGTGGTACGGGCGAGGTCGAAAGGGGATCCTTCGGTCAGCGTGAGCGTGAGGTCGGGCACGGCGCCTTCCGACGCCAAGTCGAGCAAGCCGGCTGGCGTCGCGACCAAGGCCATCGTGACGAAGCGCCACTGAAATTGCACCACTTTGCCCTGCTGCCGGAACACACGCTGCTGCGCCTCAGGCTCTTGTTGCAGGACATGATTAAGGAGCAGTACGGCTCGATGCTGCACCTCGTGCACAGCCCATGGCGGCGGCTGCAATATGCTGCCGACGCGATGAAAGAGCTCATCCAGGAAAGCAAATGGGGACGATGGTTTGGCCATGTCCCCATTATTGCGTGAGCAGGCGACTCGAGTGAGCCGCCAACGCGTAGGCCGTCGGCTATTGCAGGGCTTGAACGCCAGCCACCAACCAGCCGCTGGTGCCGCTGGCCGACTTTGTCATGTTCCAGACTTCGCGGAACGGGCTCGGGCCAGCAGAGGCGTCTTCGCGGATCATTCCAGAGAACTCGACACTGGCGAGGTAGACGTCGGGCAGCTCTTCAATGCCAAGCAGCTTGGCGTCGAGCGCGACCACATCGGTCTTATTAGATGCGCCGCCGGTGTGGCCGGCGCGATCGGCCAACTGGGTACGAATTTCTTCAACCATGCCGTCGGTCATCATCGTGCGCAGCATCGACACGTCGGCGCGATCCCATGCGTCTTGCAGGGTGACGAAGTTGCGCTTGGCTGCGCTGAGGAAGCCGTCGACATCGAAGCCGGTGGGGATGCCCCACGACTGCGAGCCGGCCAGTGCCGAACCGATCATGCTGCCGCCAACGGCACCGGCTGCCGCACCGGCCGCCGACAAGCTGCTGCCGCCAAGGCGCTCTGCTTCAACGCCGCTGTTCGCTGCTGGCAATGCATCGAAAGCCGTGGGCGTGGCACGCTCCCAAGGCCGCGCCGACGCGTCGTTACCGACATTACTCGGACTATATTGAGCCGGTGCGCTCACGTTGGCAGGGTTACCCGCTCCTTCGAAAGCCAGGCCACCCTGGCGGCTGCCGCCAGCCGAACCGCCATTGCGCGATCGGGCCGAGAACATGCGCCATGCAACCACGGCGGCCAGCACCAGCAGACCGATCATCAGGATGTTGCCGAAGCCAGCACCCAGGCCGAGCGAGTGCGCCAGCCAGGCCAAGCCGAGACCCGCGGCGAGGCCACCGAGCATGGCGCCCCAAGGGCGCTTCGGTGCCGCGGCGGCGGGCGTTGGTGTGGCGGGACGCGGTGCCGTCGGGCTGGCGCTTTGCGCCGGCGACGTAGGCGTCGGAGGCACGGTCGCCTGACGCTGCGTCACATTGCCCGATTGGCGACCGAAAGACTTGCCGCCACCACCCAGTCGGGCTGCGTCGGCCTGCACACTGCCCAGCACCAAGGCGCTTGCGACCAATACTGTCCAAAACTTATTCATATCGTCTCCTCTGCGGCGAAACATCGCCTTATCAACATTTGATTCCAACATGCAAGGCAACCACGCCACCCGTCATGTTGTGATAGTCCACGTGCCCGAAACCGCCCTCTTTCATGAGGGTCTTGAGATCGTCCTGATCAGGGTGCATGCGGATCGATTCGGCCAGGTAGCGATAGCTCGCGTCGTCGCCCGCCACCAGCTTGCCGAGCGCCGGCAACACCTTGAACGAATACCAGTCGTAGGCCTTGGTCAGGGGCTTGGCGACCTTCGAGAATTCCAGCACCAACAACTTGCCGCGCGGCCTGAGCACGCGGTTCATCTCCTTCAGCGCCACGTCCTTGTGCGTCATGTTGCGGAGGCCAAACGCCACCGTCACGACATCAAAGTGGTTGTCGGGGAAAGGCAGCTTCTCGGCGTCGCAGACCATCGTCGGTAACGCGACGCCAGCATCTAGCAGGCGATCGCGGCCTGTGCGCAGCATGGCTTCGTTGATGTCGGTATGAACCACTTCGCCGGTTGCACCGACCTTTTTCGCGAACGCGAGTGCGAGGTCGCCGGTGCCTCCGGCGATGTCGAGCACCTTCGAGCCTTCGCCGACGTTGGCGGCCATCACGGTATAGGCCTTCCAGGCGCGGTGCAGGCCACCCGACATGAGGTCGTTCATGAGGTCGTAGCGCGTCGCGACCGAGTCGAAAACGCCGCGCACACGGCTGGCTTTTTCTTTTTCGTCGACGTTCTCGTAGCCGAAATGGGTGGTACTCATTCGTCCGATGTTAGGGCGGAAGCCCCTACGTCAAGACGACGACCCCGCAAAGCCAATGGCTACTGCCATTAATGAGCAATCAATGACTGGCGCAAGCGTGGCCGCCCTTGCCTGGCATCGGTGCATCGCGGTCGACGCCGGCAGACGCCAGACGACGCTCATATTCAGCCCACAAGATGTCCTGCTTCGCGCCCAGTTCGTACAGCAAGTCCCACGAGTAGATGCCCGACTCGTGCCCATCGCTGAACACCGGCTTGACCGCGTAGTTGCCGACCGATTCGAGCTCGACCAGCGTCACCTCGCGCTTGCCCGTTTGCAGGACCTCCTGGCCCGGACCGTGGCCCTGCACTTCGGCCGATGGCGAGTAAACGCGCATCAGCTCGAACGGAATTCGAAAGCTCGCGCCGTCGGAAAAGCCGACCTCCAGCACGCGCGACTGGCCGTGCACGGTGATCGATTGCGGCGTCGGTGCGCCGACCTTCAAACCTGCCATCAGAAACTCCAGTTCATACGAGCACGCGCTCGATGCCGCCGCGGTTAGCGGCGGCCACGTAGTTCGGCAACCAGTCGGCGCCCAGTATCAGATTGGCCATTTCGACCACGATGTAGTCTGCCTCGAGCAGGCCATTGTTCAGGTCGTCGCCATAGCGGCTCAGGCCTTGAAGGCAACTCGGGCAGCTGGTCAATATCTTGATGTTGCCTTGCGCCGCGACGATGCCGGTCGCACGCAGATCGGTCTCGCCTTTTTTCAGCTCTTCTTCCTTTCGAAAGCGGATCTGCGTCGAGATGTCGGGCCGTGTCACGCCCAACGTGCCCGACTCGCCGCAGCAACGGTCGTTCTTCAAGACGTTGTCGCCCGCCGCATTGCCGACCAGTGCCTTCACGGTCTTCATGGGATCCTGCAACTTCATCGGACTGTGGCACGGGTCGTGGTACAGGTAACCGCCTGCTTCACCGTTCACGCCACCGCCGGTCGCCGCATTGACCGCACCCGCCAGCGTGATGCCCTTTTCTAGCAGGTACTCGTGGATGTCGATGATCCGGCAACCCGGAAAGATCTTGTCGAACTGGTAGCCCTGAAGTTGGTCGTAGCAAGTGCCGCAGCTAACGACGACCGTCTTGATGTCGAGGTAGTTAAGGGTGTTGGCAACGCGGTGGAAGAGCACGCGGTTGTCGGTGATCATCTTCTCGGCCTTGTCGAACTGGCCGCTGCCGCGCTGCGGATAACCGCAGCACAGATAGCCAGGCGGCAGCACCGTCTGCACGCCGGCGTGCCACAGCATCGCCTGCGTCGCGAGGCCGACTTGCGAGAACAACCGCTCCGATCCGCAGCCCGGAAAGTAGAAGACAGCCTCGGTCTCGGATGTCGTGGTCTTCGGGTCGCGAATGATCGGCACGTAGTCCGCATCTTCGATGTCCAGCAACGCGCGCGCCGTCTTCTTCGGCAGGCCGCCCGGCATCTTCTTGTTGATGAAGTGAATGATCTGTTCCTTGATCGGCGCCGGACCCAGCGTCGACGGCGGCGCGGTGGTCTGCTTCTTTGCGACCCGACGCAGCAAGTCGTTTGCCAGGCGCTGCGCCTTGAAGCCGATATCGACCATGCCGACGCGCATCGCCTTGATGGTCTGCGGATTGGTCGCGTTCAGAAAGAGCATCGCCGCAGCATTGCCGGGCCGGAAGCTCTTCTTGCCCATCTTGCGCAACAGGTTGCGCATGTTCATCGAGACATCACCGAAGTCGATCTTGACGGGGCATGGCGACAGGCACTTGTGGCACACGGTGCAGTGGTCAGCCACGTCCTCGAACTCTTCCCAGTGCTTGATGCTGACGCCGCGCCGCGTCTGCTCTTCGTAAAGAAAAGCCTCGACCAGCAGCGACGTAGCCAGGATCTTGTTGCGCGGGCTACAGAGCAGATTGGCGCGCGGCACATGCGTCGCACACACCGGCTTGCACTTGCCGCAGCGCAGGCAGTCCTTGACAGAATCGGCGATGGCGCCGATATCGCTCTGCTGCATGATCAAGGACTCGTGGCCCATGAGGCCGAAGCTCGGCGTGTAGGCGTTGGTGAGGTCGGCATGCAGGGCGCCCTGCGCTGTCACGCGCAACAACTTCCCCTTGTTGAACCGCCCTTCCGGATCGACCCGCCTCTTGTAGTCGGTGAACGGCTGCAACTCGGCGTCGGTCAGGAACTCCAGCTTGGTAATGCCGATGCCATGCTCGCCCGAGATCACGCCATCGAGATCGCGTGCCAGCTTCATGATGCGTACCACGGCGGCATGTGCGGTCTGCAGCATGTCGTAGTTGTCGCTGTTGACGGGGATGTTGGTGTGCACGTTGCCGTCGCCCGCGTGCATGTGCAGCGCGATCCATACGCGGCCCTTGAGCACGCGTTGGTGAATTGCAGTGCACTCCTCCAGAATGGGCACGAATTCCGCACCGGTGAAGATCGCCTGCAAAGGCTGTCGAATTTGCGTCTTCCAGCTGGCGCGCAGCGAATGGTCCTGCAATTGCGCAAAGAGCGCATCGACGTTTTGGAGCCAGCCGGCCCACAGAGCGCGCACGTCCTGCACTAGCGCAATTGCCTGGCCGACACGGTCTTCGAGCAGCTCGATCGAAGGTATCTCGCTGGCGTCGTCTGTCTTTCCAAGTGGCAGGTTACCGCGCGCGAAGAACGCTTCCAGCGCATCAGCAAACGCGATCTTGTTCTGCAGCGATAACTCGATGTTGATGCGCTCGATGCCATCGGTGTACTCGGCCATGCGCGGCAACGGGATTACCACGTCTTCGTTGATCTTGAAGGCGTTGGTGTGCTTGCTGATGGCGGCCGTGCGCTTGCGGTCGAGCCAGAACTTCTTGCGCGCTTCCGGGCTGATGGCGATGAAGCCCTCGCCACTGCGCGAGTTGGCGATGCGCACGACTTCGGACGTGGCGCGCGCCACCGCATCGGCGTCGTCACCCGCGATGTCGCCGAACAGCACCATCTTGGGTAAGCCGCCGTGCTTCTTCGATTTGGTCGCGTAGCCGACGGCCTTCAAATAGCGGTCGTCCAGATGCTCCAGCCCGGCCAGCAGCACGCCCGAGCGCTTCTGCTCGGCGAACATGAAGTCCTTGATCTCGACAATGCTCGGCACGGCATCCTTGGCGTTGCCGAAGAACTCCAGGCACACGGTGCGCGTGTGCGCCGGCATTTTGTGGACGATCCAGCGGCAGCTGGTGATCAGGCCGTCGCAGCCCTCTTTCTGGATGCCTGGCAGGCCCGATAAAAACTTGTCGGTCACGTCCTTGCCGAGGCCTTCCTTGCGGAAGGTCTTGCCCGGAATCGTCAGCCGCTCGCTGCGCAGTTTCGTCCTGCCATCGGCCGCGAAATACTGCAGGTCGAACACCGCGTTTTCAGCGTCATGAATCTTGCCGAGGTTGTGCCCGACGCGCGTGACTTCGAGCCACTCGGCTTGTGGCGTGACCATGCGCCACGAGGCCAGGTTGTCCAGCGCGGTGCCCCACAGCACGGCCTTCTTGCCGCCCGCGTTCATCGCTACGTTGCCGCCCACGCAAGAGGCTTCTGCCGAAGTCGGATCAACCGCGAAGACGTAGCCGGCCCGCTCGGCCGCATCGGCGACGCGCTGCGTGACCACCCCCGCTTCGGTCCACACCGTGGCCACCGGTGCATCGAGACCGGGCAGCCCGATCACTTGCACCTCGGTCATGGCTTCGAGCTTTTCGGTGTTGATCACCGCGCTGTTCCAGGTCAGCGGAATCGCCCCGCCGGTGTAGCCGGTGCCGCCGCCGCGCGGAATGATCGTCAGACCGAGTTCGATGCAGCCTTTGACGAGGCCGGCCATCTCGGCCTCGGTGTCGGGGCACAACACGACGAAGGGGTATTCAACCCGCCAGTCGGTCGCGTCGGTCACATGCGACACCCGCGAGAGGCCGTCGAACTTGATGTTGTCTTTGGCTGTCAGCCGGCCGAGGACACGGGTGGCCTTGCGGCGCAGCGCTGCGACGTCGCGAAACATCGTGTCGAACGAGGCGATGGCCCTGGACACCAGCGCGGCGAGCTCGCCCACCAGCACGTCGCGCTCGGCGTCGACATCCGGCGTGCGGCGCTTTCCCACTTCGGTGAGCCGATGATTCAGCGCATCGACCAGCTGCCCGCGGCGGCGCGGGTTGTCGAGCAGATCGTCGACGAGGTAAGGATTGCGCTGCACGACCCAGATATCGCCAAGCACTTCATAGAGCATGCGCGCAGAGCGGCCGGTGCGACGCTCGCCGCGCAGCACTTGCAGCAGCGCCCATCCGCGCTCGCCGAGCAGTCGAAGCACGATCTCGCGATCGGAAAAGCTGGTGTAGTTGTAGGGAATCTCACGAAGTCGCGCGGGCTCTACGGCCTGCGAAAACAACGCGGTCAACGCGG
Source organism: Variovorax sp. (assembly GCA_025352265.1). Lineage (GTDB taxonomy): Bacteria > Pseudomonadota > Gammaproteobacteria > Burkholderiales > Burkholderiaceae_C > Variovorax. Next base: position 34,789 of record JANXTS010000054.1, read on the forward strand.
TCGGTGCATTCATCGGAAAGTGGGCCTCGGTCGGGCGCTGCGCACCCTCTTGCCGGGGTCGCGATTTTAGGTCAGGGCTTGGGGCTGCGTCTTTCGGGTTCGCGGCGCCGCAGCCCGCCCCTCTTCGAACCACCCCATGCAACTTAAAACAGCACCCGGCTTCGGATCGTCCCCGGCACCAGCGCCAGCTTTTCCAGCGCCAAATCGGACGACGCCGCGTCGATGTCCATCACCACGTAGCCGACCTTTTCGTTGGTCTGGAGGAACTGCGAGGAAATGTTGATGCGGTTGTCCGAGAAAATCTGATTGATCTGCGACAGTACGCCCGGCACGTTGTGGTGGACGTGCAGCAACCGGTGCTTGCCCGGATGCGCCGGCAGTGCGACTTCGGGGAAATTGACGGACGAGGTCGACGTGCCGTTGTCGCTGTACTTCACCAGCTTTTCCGCGACCTCGCCGCCGATGTTGGCCTGCGCCTCCATCGTCGAGCCGCCCACGTGTGGCGTGAGGATCACATTGTCCAGACCGCGCAGCGGCGACTGAAATTCTTCGTTGTTGCTGCCGGGCTCGACCGGGAATACGTCAATCGCCGCGCCCCAAAGCTTGCCGGCCTTCACTGCGTCGGCCAGCGCATCGATATCGACCACCGTGCCGCGCGCAGCGTTGATCAAGATGCCGCCCGGTTTCATCGCGGCAATCTCGGCCGGACCGATCATCCATTGGGTCGACGGCAACTCCGGCACGTGCAGGCTAACGATGTCGCTCTGTGCCAGCAGGTCGTGCAGTTGTGGAATCTGTCGCGCATTGCCAAGTGGCAGCTTGCTCACCACGTCATAAAACGTGACGTGCATCCCCAGCCCTTCCGCCAGCACCGACAACTGCGTGCCGATGGAGCCGTAGCCGACGATACCCAGCGTCTTGCCACGAATTTCGTGCGAATTGGCAGCCGACTTCATCCAGCCGCCACGGTGCACCAGCGCGTTCTTGGCAGGGATGCCGCGTAACAACAGGATGGCTTCGGCCAGCACCAGTTCTGCCACCGAGCGGGTGTTCGAATACGGCGCGTTGAACACTGCCACGCCGCGCTCCCGTGCTGCGTTCAGGTCGACCTGATTGGTACCGATGCAAAAGCACCCCACCGCCACCAGCTTGGGCGCCGCCGACAGCACGTCGGCGGTGAGCTTGCTCTGCGACCGGATGCCAAGGAAATGCACGTCGGCCAGCCTGGCCTTGAGCTCGTCGCCCTGCAGCGCTTTGGTCAGCGTTTCGATCTGCGTGTAGCCCGCGCCCCGGATGGTTTCCACCGCTGAAGGGTGGATGTTTTCCAACAACAGGAACTTGATTTTGCTTTTGTCGAGAGAGGTCTTCGTCATGCAACGAAGGCTAGCATGCTGCACCGCAGCAAGCGCGTGCCGTGCACCAAGGTCGGGCACCAAAAAGGGTTTCCCCGATTGGTCGCTGCGGCGACTCCATGCGACAAAGCAAGACGCGGAACCGTCACGCAAATAGCCTAGCATCCGCGCTTTTGTTTTCCCCTTCAGGAGTCTTCATGCGATTCAAAACGCTCGCCATGGCCTCGGCGCTGGCAGCCACGCTGTGCACCGCGGCGCAGGCCCAAACCGAAATCCAGTGGTGGCATTCGATGACCGCCGTCAACGGCGAATGGGTCAATGACCTCGCCAAGCAATTCAATGAGAGCCAGAAGGAATACAAGGTCGTACCGACTTTCAAGGGCACGTACGACGAATCGATGACCGCATCGATCGCTGCATTCCGCGCCGGCAACGCGCCGCACATTCTGCAGGTCTTCGAAGTGGGCACTGCGACCATGATGGCCAGCAAGAACGCCATCATTCCCGTCGCACAGGTCATGAAGGATGCGGGCGAAAAGTTCGATCCGAGCGCCTACATCTCCGCCGTCGCCGGTTACTACACGGCGCCCAATGGCCAGATGCTGAGCTTCCCGTTCAACAGCTCGACGACGATCTTCTACTGGAACAAGGACGCCTTCAAGGCAGCTGGCCTGCCGACCGACAAGGCGCCGACGACCTGGCCTGAAGTGGTGGCGGCAGCCGCCAAGCTCAAGGCCGCCGGCCACAAGTGCCCGTTCACGACCGCCTGGCAGGGCTGGACCCAGCTCGAAAGCTTCTCGGCCTGGCACAACGTCGAGTTCGCGACCAAAAGCAATGGCCTCGCCGGTCTCGATGCGCGCATGAAGATCAATTCGCCGCTGCACGTGCGCCACATCGAGAACCTCGCCAACATGGCCAAGCAGGGCTTGTTTGTCTACAAGGGCCGCGGCAACGTCCCGGAAGCGAGCTTCGTGTCGGGCGAGTGCGCCATGATCAATACGTCGTCGGGCTTCTACGGCAACGTCGCCAAGAATGCCAAATTCGACTACGGCCTGGCACCGCTGCCCTACTACCAGGACGTGCCCGGCGCACCGCAGAACACGGTCATCGGCGGCGCGAGCCTCTGGGTGATGTCGGGCAAGAAAGCACCGGAATACAAGGGCGTGGCGAAGTTCTTCAGCTTCATCTCGACGCCGGAAGTGCAATCGGCCAGCCACAAGCGCACCGGCTACCTGCCGGTGACCACGGCGGCCTACCAGCTGACCGAGAAGTCGGGCTTCTATAAAGAGAAGCCGGGCACCGACGTGGCCGTGACCCAGATGATCCGCAAAGTGACCGACAAGAGCCGTGGCATTCGCCTTGGTAACTACGTCCAGGTTCGTGCGATCGAAGACGAGGAACTCGAAGGCGTCTGGAGTGGCAAGAAGACCGCCAAGGAAGCGCTTGACGAGATCGTCAAGCGCGGCAACGACCAGCTCGAGCGCTTCCAGAAGGCCAACAAGGGCTGACCGATCGACCGGCCACCGGACCTCCGCGTCCGGCTAACATGCGCCCCGCCCGCTTGGCCTCTCCACGAGGGCGACCAGGCGGGATTTTCTTATAAGGGACACATGGAAAAACGCGTCGTATTCAAATCGAGCTGGCTGCCCTGGCTCCTGATCACCCCGCAGATGGCGGTGATCCTCGTGTTTTTCTTCTGGCCAGCAGCACAGGCCATCCTGCAGTCGCTGCAACAGCAAGACGCGTTCGGCACCTCGGTCGACTTTGTCGGCCTCGACAACTTCAAGCAGTTGATCGACGACCCGTCCTACCTCGAATCGTTCAAGACCACCGCGTTGTTCTCAGTGCTGGTCGCTGGCATCGGCATCAGCCTGTCGTTGATGCTCGCGGTGTTCGCAGACCGCATCCTGTCCGGTGGCATGTTCTACAAGACCATGTTGATCCTGCCCTATGCCGTCGCACCGGCCGTGGCCGCCGTGCTCTGGGTCTTCATGTTTTCGCCCTCTCTTGGCGTGGTGTCGTACGCGCTCGGCAAGGTTGGCATCGACTGGAACCACTTGCTCAACTCGACGCACGCCATGACATTGATCGTGATGGCTGCCGTGTGGAAGCAGATCTCCTACAACTTCCTGTTCTTCCTGGCGGGCCTGCAGTCGATCCCGAAGTCGCTCATCGAAGCCGCCGCCATCGATGGCGCGCGCCCATGGCGCCGTTTCTGGACAGTGCAGTTCCCGCTGCTGACCCCCACCACCTTCTTCCTGTTGGTCATCAACGTGGTCTACGCGTTCTTCGACACCTTCGCGATCGTGGATGCGGCCACGCAAGGCGGCCCGGGGAAAGACACCACCATCCTGGTCTACAAGGTCTATCACGATGGCTTCAAGGCCATGGACCTCGGCGGCTCGGCCGCACAGTCCGTGGTGCTGATGTTCATCGTGGTGTTGCTGACCGTGGTGCAGTTCCGCTACGTCGAAAAGAAAGTGAACTACTAACATGGTCGAAAAACGCGGAACCCATGGCGTACTCGCCCATGTGGTGATGGTGCTGGGCGTCTTCATCGTCGCCTTCCCTCTCTACCTCGCCTTCGTCGCGTCCACCCACACGGCACAGGAAATCGTCCAGGCGCCCATGCCCTTGCTGCCCGGCAGCAATTTCTGGGCAAGCTACAAAGCTGCGCTGTTCGGCAGTGATACCGCTGTCGGTTCGAACGCACCGGTCGCCCACATGATGTGGGTGAGCTTCGTGACAGCCATGGTGATTGCCATTGGCAAAATTTCGATCTCTTTGCTGTCGGCCTTTGCGATCGTCTACTTCAAGTTCCCGTTTCGCAAGACCGTGTTCTGGATGATCTTCGTGACGCTGATGCTGCCGGTCGAGGTGCGCATCCTGCCGACGTACAAGGTGCTGTCGGACCTGAACCTCTTAAACACCTACGCGGGCCTCACGGTGCCGCTGATCGCATCGGCCACGGCAACCTTCCTCTTCCGGCAATTTTTCATGACGGTGCCGGATGAACTCACCGAGGCGTCGCGCATGGACGGCGCGAGCCCCATGCGATTCTTTTTCGACGTGCTGTTGCCGCTGTCCAAGACGTCGATTGCGGCGCTCTTCGTGATCCAGTTCATTTACGGCTGGAACCAGTACCTCTGGCCGCTGCTGGCGACCACCAACGAGGACATGTACCCGGTGGTGATCGGCATCAAACGCATGATGGCCGGCGGCGACGGGCAGCAGGAATGGAACGTCATCATGGCCACCGCCATCCTCGCCATGCTGCCGCCCGCGCTGGTCGTCGTCCTCATGCAGAAATGGTTCGTCAAGGGCCTTGTAGATACCGAGAAATAACAAAATGGCTGCTCTTTCCCTTCGCAACGTCATCAAGCGCTACGGCATCGGGCCGAAGGCGAATCAGGTTATCCACGGCGTGAGCGCCGAGATTGCCGACCATGAATTCGTCGTCATCGTCGGGCCTTCGGGTTGCGGCAAATCGACGCTGCTACGCATGGTCGCGGGTCTCGAAGAGGTTTCGGCGGGGGAAGTCCGCATCGGCGGGCGCGTGGTCAACGACCTCGAACCGTCGGAGCGCGACATCGCAATGGTGTTCCAAAACTATGCGCTCTATCCGCACATGAGCGTGTTCGACAACATGGCCTACGGCCTGAAGATCGCCAAGGTGCCGGCGCCCGAGATCAAGACGCGCGTGGACAAGGCCGCGAAAATTCTCGAACTTGACGGACTGCTGCAACGCAAGCCGCGCGAGCTCTCCGGAGGCCAGCGGCAGCGCGTGGCGATGGGGCGCGCCATCGTGCGGCAGCCGCAGGTGTTTTTGTTCGACGAACCGCTCTCCAACCTCGATGCAAAGCTGCGTGCTCAAACGCGTCTCGAAATCCAGAAGCTGCACCGCGAGCTCGGCATCACATCACTCTTCGTCACACACGATCAGGTCGAGGCGATGACGCTGGCGCAACGGATCATCGTGATGAACGGTGGCGTGATGGACCAGTTCGCAACGCCAGAAGAGGTCTACAACCGCCCTGCCACCACCTTTGTCGCAAGCTTCATCGGCTCGCCTCCGATGAACCTGCTGCGACATGCGCCGGGCGTCAGGACGGGCCACATCCTCGGCATCCGGCCTGAGCACATGAAGCTCGACGAAAACGGATGGTCGGTGCAGGTAGAACAGGTCGAATTGCTGGGCGCCGAGCGCCTGGTGTACGGCCGCATCGGCGAAGAGCAGATCATCATGCGCACCGACGAAGGCGATCATCCGCCGGTCGCGGGCGACACGGTAAAGATCGCGGCGCGGCAGGACAAGCTGCACTGGTTCGATGCCGGTTCCGGGAAGCGCGCAGATTGAAGCAGTGGCCGTATCCGCATTGGGTCGCGCACCGCGGTGCCGGCAAGCTCGCGCCTGAAAACACGCTTGCCGCATTCCGGCTCGGTGCTGCGCACGGCTATCGCATGTTCGAGTGCGATGCCAAGCTGAGCGCCGACGGCGTGCCCTTCTTGATGCACGACGCCACGCTGGAGCGCACCACCAGCGGTCAGGGCATCGGCGGCCATTTGCCGTGGAGCGATCTGGCGCTGCTCGACGCTGGCAGCTGGCATTCGCGCACCTTTGCCGGCGAGCCGCTCGCCACTTTGGAAGGCGCCGCCCGGTTCTGCCTGGCCAACGACTACCGCCTCAACATCGAGATCAAGCCGACGCCCGGCAGCGAACGCGAGACGGGCCAAGTCGTGGCATGGCATGCCGCGCGGCTGTGGCAAGACGCCGCGATACCGCCGCTGCTCACCTCTTTTCAGGTCGAAGCGCTCGAAAGCGCAGCGGCCACTCAGCCAGATCTGCCACGTGGCTTGCTGCTCGACACCATGAGCGAGGGCTGGCTCGAAACGGCACGTCGCCTCGGCTGCGTCGCCATCGTCTGCAACCACGCGTTGTGGAGCGCCGCGACTGTTGCAAAAGCCAGGGCGGCAGGTATGCGCACCCTGAGCTACACCGTCAACGACGATTGGGCTGCGCAACGCCTGTTGGCGCTGGGCACCGACGGCATCATTACCGATCGCATCGATTTGTTCAGTCCAGCATCGCGACCGGAGTGAACCCGGCAGGCCGCCCGACGGGCGTCGCTGTGTAATAGGGTCAATGATCAGCACCAAGACCTGGATCTCTCGCCTCACGACACTCTTGCTCGTGGTCGTGCTGTGCGCCGGTGTCCACGCCCAGGACAACGGCACTTCCGCTGCGCCCGCCGTCCTCGAACCGAGCGTAGCCCAACTGCGAGCACAGCTCGACGAGCTACCCGCCAAGCTGGACAACGCCAAAGATGTCCGGGTGCGCTTGGAGCAGATCAACGACATCGGTCAGCAGGGCGAGGCTTTCGTGGCATCGCATGCGGGGCAACTCGCCGACATCAACGCCCGACTTGGCGAGCTCGGCAACACGCCGGCCGCAGGCGCGACCGAAGACCCTGACATCACACGCCAGCGCGCCACGCTGACCAAGGAGCGCAACGGGCTCGATGCCGATATCCGGCTGGCTAAGCTGCTCATCATCGACGCGCAGCAGCGCGGCAGCGACTTGCTGGCGCAGCGCCGCTCGTTGTTCGAGGCACAGCTAACGGAGCGTGCCGCTTCGCCGCTCGGCAGCGATTTCTGGAGCGACCTGCACGACGCGTGGCCCGACGACACCGCGCGCATCGGCAAACTGGTCGAAGCGGTCAAGGGCGGCTTTACCGTGGCCAGCCAGCCACCGCACCGCAATGCGGTGGTTTCGGTTCTGCTTGCGGCGCTGCTGATCGCCACGCTCGGCAACTGGGCCGCCGAGAAAGCTCTGGCACAACTGGCGGCGCGCATTCTGCCGGCAGGCCGACTGCGGCGCTCGCTTCTGGTGATCGCCATCGTGACCACCAACGTGTTGCTCGTCGCCGTCGCCGGGCACTGGGCGTTCTACATGCTCGATCAGCGTGGCATGTGGCCACAACAGTCCCGCACGGCGGTGCGGGGCGTCGTGCAGTCGCTGGTATTCATCGCATTTGTAATCGGCTTGGGGCGAGCGCTGTTGTCGGCCGGTCGACCGTCGTGGCGCCTACCGCCGATGTCGGAAGCGGCGGCCACGCGTCTCGCACCGCTTCCGTGGTTCGTCGCGGTGGTGGCTGCGCTGGTCTGGACACCGGCGCGCATCAACGCGGTGGTCGACGCGAGCTTTGCAGCGGTCGTCGCCACACATGTATTCACCGCGCTCGGGCTCACCGCGCTGACCGGCATCGTGCTGCATCGCGTCAGGCCCTTGACAGCCGAAGCCGACCCGGACACCGGCAAACCCGCCGAACGTCCGATGTGGGTCGGCTTGTTGCTCGCTGTCATCGCCGTATTGACCGTCGCAATCTGGGTGCTTGTCGCACTCGGGTATGTCGCGCTGGCGAGCTTCCTCGCCACGCAGCTGGCTTGGGCCGGCATCGTCGCGATGGCCTTCTATGTGCTCTTCAAGTTCGTCGACGACCTGTTCATGGCCGTCGTCGCATCGAAGAGCGACTTCGGTCAACGACTGCAAAAGGCCTTCGACCTGCAACCGCAAACGCTCGACCAGGCTGCAGTGGCGCTGTCCGGACTGGGCCGCGTCGCCCTCTTTTTCTACATGCTGGTTTCGTTGATCACGCCGCTGGGCACCAGCCCGGCAGAGGTGTTCCAGCGCACCGGCACTTACGGCAACGGACTGAAGGTAGGCGAGTTCCAGTTGGTGCCCGGCGCGATCGTCAGCGCCATCACTGCGCTGTTGATCGGCTTCGTACTGTTGCGCGTGTTCAAGCGCTGGCTCGAAAACAGCTACCTGCCGGAGACCAGCCTCGAGGTCGGCATGCGCAGCTCGATCACGACACTGCTCGGCTACGTCGGCACGATCGTGGTGGTCGCTCTCGCGTTGTCGGCGCTGGGCATCGGGGTGAATCGCATCGCCTGGGTCGCGAGCGCGCTGTCGGTCGGCATCGGCTTTGGGCTGCAGGCGATCGTGCAGAACTTCATTTCCGGCTTGATTCTGCTGGCGGAACGGCCAGTCAAGGTGGGTGATTGGGTGGTGCTGGGCACCGCCGAAGGCGACGTGAGGCGCATCAATGTGCGTGCTACGGAGATCCAGTTGGGTGATCGATCGACCTTGATCGTGCCCAACTCGGAGTTCATCACCAAGACGGTCCGCAACATGACGCTGGCGAACGCCGAAGGCCGCGTGCTGATTCGCCTGCCGATGCCGCTGACGACCGACGCGCACCGGGCGCGCGACGTGATGCTGTCGGCCTGCAGTGCGCATCCGGGCGTACTTCCGACCCCGGAACCATCGCTCATGCTGGATGGCATCGAAAGCGGATTCCTGATTTTTCAGCTGATCGCGTATGTGCAGAATCCGCGACTAGTGGGTGGCGTGCGCAGCGATCTGCTCTTCACGATTCTGGATGAACTGAACAAGGCGCAGTTGCCGCTGGCGGCCTATGCCGCGGCGCCGATGCCTATGGCTGCGCCCGCATCGGCGCCGCAATCTGCGGAAGTGCCCGGACCCGATCCGGGCCCGCGTCCCGCGTGACCCGCCGGTCCTGTTTACCGCCGCGTAGCGCCGGCCAGCAGCCATTGCCCGGTGCCGCAAACGAGCACCAACACGGCGTAGGTCCACATCACTCCGTCGCGGCCGTAGATGACCAGACCTGCCACCAGCACCACCACGCCCGCCACGAAGTTGATGCCTGTCTGCGTCCAGAACCGCCGCGCTCCCGTTCGTCGCTTCGTCAGGAGACGGGTCGTCAACCCCAGCACCAGCGCCATGAAAAAGGCCGGCGCCACGAAGTTGATGAGGGAATCAAGAAGCTGAAATAGAGACACTGAAGAAATCAAAACAGAGCGGGGCGTCGTAGGCTAAAACGCCGATAGTTTCGGCCATATCGAGACCGCCCACCCTGGGCGCCATAGATTTTATAATCAGTAGGTATGTCAGTCTGGGCTCTTGGCTTGAACCACACGACCGCGCCGCTAGATTTGCGCGGTCGTTTCGCGTTCGCGCTCGATCAGTTGGCCCCGACGTTGCAGAGCCTGCGCAGCTCTTTCCCTGTAGGTCGTCATCCGCAAATAGAAGCCGCGATCCTTTCGACCTGCAACCGCACCGAAATCTATTGCGCGGCCGCTGACGACATAGCACTCGATCACACCATGGGCTGGCTGGCCCAGAGCGGTGGCGTGGCGCCAGCCCTTCTCCGCTCTCACGCCTACACCCTGCGCAATGACGATGTTGCGCGCCACGCGTTCCGCGTCGCCAGCGGGCTCGATTCGATGGTGCTCGGTGAGGCGCAAATCCTCGGGCAGATGAAAGACGCGGTGCGCGCCGCCGAGACGGCTGGTGCGCTTGGCAGCACGCTCAATCAGCTCTTCCAGCGCTCTTTCGCGGTCGCGAAAGAAGTGCGCACTGCCACCGAGATCGGCGCGCATTCGATCAGCATGGCGGCCGCCGCGGTGCGCCTCGCCGGCCAGTTGTTCGAAGACCTGAAGCAAACGCGGATGCTGTTCGTCGGCGCGGGCGAAATGATCGATCTGGCGGTGACGCATTTCGCGGCGAAAGAGCCCAAGTCGATCACTATTGCCAACCGCACGCAGGAGCGCGGCGAAGTGCTCGCCGCGCGCTTCGGCGCCGAATCCATGCGCCTGGCCGACTTGCCGACCCGGCTCGCTGAGTTCGACATCGTGGTGAGTTGCACTGCCAGCACGTTGCCGCTGATCGGCCTCGGCGCGGTCGAGCGCGCGCTCAAGACACGCAAGCGCCGCCCGATGTTCATGGTCGACCTGGCCGTGCCGCGCGACATCGAGCCTGAAGTGAAGGCGCTCGAAGACGTCTACCTCTACACGGTGGACGATCTCGCGCAGGTGGTTCAGCAAGGCCATGCCAATCGCCAGGCCGCGGTGGCGCAGGCCGAAGTGATCATCGACGCCGGTGTACAGAGCTTCATGCAGTGGCTGGACCAGCGCGGCACGGTACCGCTGATTCAACAGCTCAATGCACAGAGTGATGAATGGCGTGCAGCGGAGATGGCACGTGCCCGCAAGATGCTGGCAAGAGGCGAGCCGGTTGAAGCGGTGCTCGAAGCCATGGCGCGCGGACTCACGCAGAAGATGTTGCACGGAGCGATGACCGAGCTGCACGCCGGCGACATCGCAGCGCGCGAACAAACGGCGCAGACCATCTCGCGCCTGTTCCTGCGCAAAGAGCGTTAGCGACGCTGGTCGGTGGGCCGATGGCCCGTTCAGCGGTATGCACACTTGTCGAGTGCAGCCGCATCAATCGCCGATTGCGACACACCCTTTCCCTCTTGCCTTTGGTTCGTCTACCGTGAAATCATTCTTGCGCCACCAACTCGAGCGTTACGCACAACGTTTGGAAGAGCTCGACTTCCTGCTGTCGCGCGAAGACATCATGAGCGACATGGCGCAATACCGCACGATCTCGCGCGAGCACGCTGAAGTCACGCAAATCGCCGGCCGCTATGCGCGCTATGTGCGCCGGGAGGCCGACATCGCCGGTGCGCGCGAAATGCTCGTGGACCCTGAAATGGCCGACATGGCACGCGACGAAATCGCTGGCGCCATGGCCGATCTGACCCAGCTTGAAGAAGAACTCCAACGCCTGCTCCTACCCAAAGATCCAGACGATTCGCGCAATGCCTTTCTCGAGATTCGTGCTGGCGCCGGCGGTGATGAATCCGCGCTGTTCGCCGCCGACCTGCTTCGCATGTACACCCGCTACGCCGAACGCGCGGGCTGGCGCTGCGAGATCGTCAGCGAAAGCCAGAGCGAACTGGGCGGCTACAAGGAAGTGGTCGTGCGCGTGGTCGGCATCGATGTGTTCGGGCAACTGCGCTTTGAATCGGGTGGCCACCGGGTGCAGCGGGTGCCGACGACCGAGACGCAAGGCCGCATCCACACCAGCGCCTGCACGGTCGCGGTGTTGGCCGAGCCGGACGAACAGGAGGCCATCAAGATCAACCCAGCCGACCTGCGCATCGACACCTACCGTGCCAGCGGCGCGGGCGGCCAGCACATCAACAAGACCGATTCGGCGGTGCGCATCACGCACCTTCCGACCGGCATCGTGGCCGAGTGCCAGGATGGCCGCAGCCAGCACGGCAACAAGGCGCAGGCCATGAAGGTGCTGACTGCCCGCATTCATGAAAAAGACCGCAGCGAACGCGCTGCAAAGGACGCGGCGGAGCGCAAGGGGCTGATCGGTACGGGTGACCGCAGCGACCGCATTCGCACATACAACTTTCCGCAGGGGCGCCTCACCGACCACCGTATCAACTTGACGCTCTACAAGCTGCTGACGATCATGGAAGGCGACCTGGGCGACGTGCTGGCTGCGTTGCAAACCGCGCGCGAAGCCGAGCAGTTGGCCGAACTCGAATCGAGCCTGCCGGCATGACGATCGCGCAGGCATTGGCTGCGGCGCTGGCACTCGGCATCGACCGGCTCGATGCGCAGCTGCTCTTGCTCCACGCAATCGGGCGCCCGCTACACGACCGGGCCTGGTTACGGGCGCACGACACCGACGAACTTTCCGAATCGACGTGGCCGGCCTTCGCACGGCAGGTAGAGCGACGTGCGACCGGCGAGCCTCTGGCCTACCTCGTCGGCGAGAAGGAATTCCACGGGCTTACCTTGAAGATAGATGCCCGCGTATTGGTTCCGCGGCCTGACACTGAAACGCTGGTCGATTGGGCGCTGGAGCGGCTCAACCTGTTGGCGTCACCCAAGGTACTCGACCTCGGCACCGGCAGCGGTGCTATCGCCCTGGCGCTGGCTCACGCGCGGCCCGATGCATTGGTGCGTGCGATCGATGCCAGCGCCGATGCATTGGCAGTGGCCGCAGCGAATGCCACGCGGCTGCGCTTGGCGGTGCAATTCACTCTGGCCGACTGGCTGGACGGCGCCGCGGTCAGTTACGACGTCATCGTCTCGAACCCGCCCTACATCGCGGTCGATGACCGCCATCTTGACGCTCTGCAGCACGAGCCCATTGCCGCCCTGGCCGCGGGCGCGGACGGCCTCGACGATCTGCGGCGCATCGTGTGCGACGCGCCGCCGCACCTGTCCGAAGGTGGATGGCTGCTGCTCGAACACGGCCACGATCAAGCCGCCGCCGTGCGGGCCTTGCTGGATGAGCGCGGCTTTGCCGAAGTGCAAAGCCGGAATGACCTCGCCGGCATCGCGCGTTGCTCCGGCGGGATTTGGCGCACAGTGAAATAATCAGCCCAACTCGTATTCCATAAAGGAGCTCCCATGTCCGACGCCCAGCAACGCATCGACGACCTCGTCAAGACCAACGAAATCGTGCTCTTCATGAAGGGCAACGCCAGCTTTCCGATGTGCGGCTTTTCCGGCCGAGCCATCCAAATTCTTAAGGCCGTGGGCGTCGACACCAAGTCGCTCAAGACCGTTAACGTGCTCGACGACCCAGAGGTTCGTCAGGGCATCAAGGAATACAGCAACTGGCCGACCATTCCGCAGCTCTACATCAAGGGCGAATTCGTCGGCGGTTCCGACATCTTGATGGAGATGTACGAGTCGGGTGAGCTGCAACAGGCGTTGAACGGCAGCGCGGCTTGAGTCACGAACACGAAGGCGACAGCACCGTGCGTTCGCACGGCGACCCGGCCTGGAAGCACGATGGCGTGCGGGTCGTCAAGGCGGATCAGCTCGACGTAAACACGGCGCAAACGCCGGGCATGAACCGCGCAGCTGCTATCAACTTTGCCCGCGTTGGCGCGCAAAAGCTGTGGGCCGGCACGGTGACGATTCATGCCGATGCCAAGACCGGTGCACATCACCACGGACACCTCGAGTCGGTGATCTACGTGATTCGAGGCAAGGCCCGCATGCGCTGGGGCGATCACCTCGAGTTCACGGCCGAAGCCGGCCCAGGCGATTTCATCTATGTGCCACCTTACGTGCCGCACCAGGAAATCAATGCGAGCGCGACAGAAGCTCTCGAATGCGTGCTGTGCCGAAGCGACGGCGAGGCCGTGGCCGTCAACCTCGACATCGCACCGGTGGAAAAGCCCGAGTCTGTTCTCTGGATCGATCCGACGCACCCGCAAGGCGCGGTGTAAGCAACTCGGCAGAGCCCCGAGGTTTGGCTCATTTGAGGTGTGGAAAAGACTCCATGCGCTTGTTCAGCAGATCGTTGGCAAAAGCACGAACCAAAAGGGCTTCAATGCTTCCGATGAAAAGCGGGTCGACGCGGTAGACCGACACGTAATGCGCGATCTCTGACAGAAACACCGTACGTAGCGTAACGGAGCGTTCCTTCAGGTACGCCGGCTTGAAAGCGACATTGGTGCGGGGATGGTCAACGAGCCGAACGCGCTGCAGTTCCTTCCGGTCCCGAGCGAGCGCATTGTTTGCTTCCGTCCAGAGATCGAGCTTTTCCGTTTTCCCGACGTAGATGGCATTGCCGCGCGAATCGTAAAAAATATAGACGCCTTGCGACCCCTTCAGCTCGGCGTGAAGTGCACGACAGTATTCATTGCGGGTGTGATCGAACATCGTGGGTGTCGACAGCGCTAGCTTTTCGTTGTCGAGAGGATAGAATTCGACGATTGGCAGAATCAGGTTCTCTACGAAGTCGTTGATACCGTGATCGTGCGCCTTTGCGATCAGGTTGGCGACCTGAAAACCTTTGACCTGAGCGCCTGTGGCGTTGTCTCTGTATCGGCGCAGCTGCACGCCGGAGACACCCAGAAGAATGGCGAGCTTGTCAGGGTCGTACTCGTTATATTTTTTCGCCAAGGCTTCGAACAGGTCGGGTTCAGTCATTTTTTCTTTGTGAGAGGTTGGAAGGCGCGCGGCATTCCCTAGCCCATCCTAAACCGCATGAACGTGTTCGAGATCCAGGTGCCCTCCCCCGACGCGGCACGACAGAACGCGTGCAATCTGCACCGCAGTATTCGCGCCGACCACGACTGGCGCCGTTTGCCCGCAGAAGAGTCGTCGAACGCCGTGCTCGACCATCTCGCCATGCTCAGGCCTCGCGCGATGCGCCGTGCGCTGATGACCGGCTTCGGCAATGCGCGCCTTGCTCATCGCGACGAAGTACGTGTCGACGATCTTCTTCGAGCAACTTTGGGCAAGAGCCGCATCGGATTCGTTCAGTAAATCGAGGCAAACCGAGCACCGCCGTTTCGATGGCACCATGGCAGTCTCCATAGACTTGCCATGACCCTGACTCAAAGCCTGCTCGCCATCGTTGTCTTGATTGCGACGAGCGCGTTCTTTTCTCTCGCCGAAATCACGCTTGCCGCATCGCGCCGATTGCGGCTGCGCCAGATGGCCGACGAAGGCGATATCAGGGCCGAGCGAGTGCTGAAGGTGCAGGAACAGCCGGGTCACTATTTCACCGTGGTCCAGATCGGTCTCAACGCGGTCGCCATCCTGGGCGGCGTGGTGGGCGAAGGTGCGCTGAGTCCGTACTTCGAACGTCTTCTGAGCATCTGGTTCGGGCTCGATGCATCGAAGAACGGCGCCTTTCTGGCATCGTTCGTGACGATCATCGCGGTCTTTCTGGTGTTCGCCGACCTCTTTCCCAAGCGGCTCGGCATGAGCGATCCGGAACACCTCGCGGTGCGCATGATCGGGCCGATGAGCGTTCTGATCACGACCTTCAAGCCCTTGGTCTGGTTCTTCACGCGCAGCACGGACCTGCTCTTCAAACTGCTAGGCATTCCGCTGCAGCGTATCGACAAGATCACGTCGGCCGACATCCTTGCGATGACCGAAGCTGGTGCGCGGGCCGGCGTGCTGGCGGTGCGGGAGCAGCAGGTGATCGCCAATGTCTTCGAGCTCGACACACGACTGGTTCACAGCGTGATGACTTCGCGCGACCGCATCGCCTGGTTTCAAAAGGACGATCCTGAATCGGTGTTGCGTGCGCGCATCGTGGCCGAACCCTTTTCCGCGTACCCGGTGTGCGACGGCGATATCGATCACGTGCTCGGCTATGTCGATGCCAAAGACATGTTTAGGCGCGTACTGAGCGGCCAGCCGTTGGCGCTCGACCAGGGCGTGCCGCTGCATAAGGCGCTAGTAATCCCCGATCGCCTGTCGCTCACGGAAGTACTCGAACAGTTTCAGCAGGCGCACGAAGACTTCGCCATCATCGTCAACGAGTACAGCTTGGTGGTCGGCGTTATTACGCTCAACGACGTGATGAGCACGGTAATGGGCGACCTCGTCGGCGCGCAGGACGAAGAGCAGCAGATCGTCAAGCGCGACGACAACTCGTGGCTAATCGACGGCGTTACGCCCGTGCAGGATGTGATGCGCGCGCTCGACATCGACACCCTCCCCCACGCCGACGAGTACGAAACGCTGGCCGGCTTTTTAATGGTGATGCTGCGCCGCGTGCCCAAGCGCACCGACTGCGTGAACTGGGGTGACTACACGTTCGAGGTGGTCGATGTCGACAACCACCGGGTCGACCAGGTGCTGGTCAGCAGGAAGGCCTGACGCAGGACGACCTGGCCGAGCTGGACGCCTATCCGCGAGCAGGCTCGATGGGCGGGATTTTGTCGGTTGTACGGTCGACAAAGAGCCACGGCCGCTGATTTGCGAAGACCGCATCCGGATACGGCGAGCGACCGCGGCTGCCGTTGTAGCGACCCAACGTCATGAACAGATCACCGTTTTCACGGTTGAGGTAGTGCCGCAGGATGACGCAGCCAAAGCGCAGGTTGGTCTGCATATGGAACAGCTTTCCGGGGTCGCTGTCGCCGATCACGCGGGTCCAGAACGGCATGACCTGCATGTAGCCGCGTGCCCCTGCGCTCGACACCGCGAACTTGCGAAAGTTGCTCTCGACCTGGACCAATCCGAGCACCAAGCTGACGTCGAGCCCGGAGCGTTTGGATTCGTACCAGACCGTCTGCAGCAGCTCTTTGCGGGTGGGCCAGTCCGGCACTTTCTTCAGCAGGCGCTCGCTCATGGCACCGAGCCAGCGCAAGTAGCGCAGTCGCGATTCGGTGTCGTTGAACTCGGGGATCGGCGGCGCCTTGTTATGTATCGCCGACGACAGCGCGGTACGCACCGAATCGATCAGCGGCTCTTCAATTTGCGCGCCGGCATGGGCCGACTGATGGACTGCCATCGCAAGGGGCGCCAACGAAGCGCCAACCACCAATCTCCGCCGCGAGATGACCGGTGCATGTGAAACCATGGGCGCCGCCAAAGGCGCTGGCAGCGGGAGACCGCTCATCCTGCCAATTGCGCTTTCAGAAAAGCTGCGGCTTCACCGGCCGGCACCTTCGTCGGCGCTGTGTCCCGGCGATGCTGATATTCAAAATGACCTTCCTTGATGCCGCGGTCGGAGATGACGATGCGGTGCGGCACGCCGATCAGTTCCCAGTCGGCGAACATGGCGCCGGGGCGCTCACCGCGATCGTCGATAAGCACATCGACGCCGTCGGCCAGCAGGGTTTCGTAAAGCGATTCGGCCGTCGCCTTGACGTCGGCGCTGCGGTCCATGCCGATCGGGCAGACCACAACCGTGAAAGGTGCTATCGCGTCCGGCCAAATGATGCCGCGCTCGTCATGGTTCTGCTCGATGGCGGCGGCCGGCAGGCGCGTGATGCCGATGCCGTAGCAGCCCATTTCAAGAAACTGCGGCTTGCCGCCTGCGTCGAGAAAGGTGGCGTTCATAGCCTTGCTGTACTTGGTGCCGAGCACGAAGACGTGGCCGACTTCGATGCCGCGCTCGATCGCCAGCACACCCTTGCCGTCTGGCGACGGATCGCCAGCGACGACGTTGCGGATGTCCGCCACCAGATCGGGCTCAGGTAGGTCGCGGCACCAGTTCACGCCCGTCATATGGAAGTCGGCTTCGTTGGCACCGGTAATCCAGTCGGCCATGACTGCCACTTCGCGATCGGCCACGATTGAAAGCGGCTTCTTCAGATTCAGCGGGCCGAGGTAGCCGGGCTTGCAGCCGAAGTGATGGTCGATTTCGGAGATCGTGGCAAAGCGGAAGCCCTGGTCGAGCCCCGCAATCTTGCCGACTTTGATCTCGTTCATGTCGTGATCGCCACGCAGCAGCAGCAGCCAGACTTTCGCGCCTTCGATGTTGCCGGTCGCGTTGACGATGTCGGTGGCCAGCACCAGCGACTTGACAGTGCTGGCAAGCGGCACGCCCAGCAGTTCCGCAACGTCGGCGCACGTGCTCTTGCCGGGGGTCGCTGTCTTTGCGAGCGTCTTGAGCGCTGCCGGTCGCGGGCCGACCGGCGCCAGCGCCTCGGCTTTTTCCATGTTCGCGGCGTAGTCGCTGTTCGCGCAGTAGACGATGGCGTCTTCACCGGTGGCGGCAATCACCTGAAACTCTTCGCTGAGGTCACCGCCGATGGCGCCGCTGTCCGCCGCGACGGCGCGATAGCGCAGTCCGAAGCGATCGAAAGTGCGGCGGTACGCATCCGACATCGCCTTGTAGCTGAGCTTGGCTGCATCGAGGTCGCGATCGAAGCTGTACGCGTCTTTCATCGTGAACTCGCGTCCGCGCATCAACCCGAAGCGCGGACGGCGCTCATCCCGGAACTTGGTTTGAATCTGATAAAAGTTTTTCGGCAGCTGCTTGTAACTGCGAATCTCTTGCCGTGCGATGTCGGTCACGACTTCTTCGCTCGTCGGCTGCACGACGTAGTCGCGGTCATGCCGATCTTTGATGCGGAGCAGTTCGGGTCCCATCTTCTCGAAGCGGCCGCTCTCTTGCCAGAACTCCGCCGGCTGAACCACCGGCATCGCGAGCTCGACAGCCCCGGCACGGTTCATTTCTTCGCGCACGATCGCTTCGATCTTGCGAATCACTCGCAGGCCCATCGGCATGTACGTGTAAATGCCGATGCCGAGCTTTTTGATCATGCCGGCGCGCATCATCAAACGATGACTCGCAACCTCCGCGTCTGCGGGTGCTTCTTTCAGGGTGGAGATAAAAAAACGTGAAGCTTTCATCTTGCGCGTGCCAGGACGATCTAAAGGGAAGAAGAGGGCCGGTAAAGCCCTCGAAACCGGTCGCTTGCCGTGCGTAACACGGCGTGCATAATCGACTCAGTTCATAGAAATTTGGGGTTTGATTATGCTCGACCGGGACGGCTTCAGGCCCAACGTCGGCATCATCCTGCTCAACCAGAGAAGCCAGGTTTTTTGGGGCAAGCGCATACGCACTCATTCCTGGCAGTTTCCGCAGGGTGGCATCGATCGGGGTGAGAGTCCGGAGCAAGCGATGTTCCGGGAACTGCATGAGGAAGTGGGGCTCCAGCCGGAGCATGTGCGAATCGTTGCCCGTACCCGCGACTGGTTGCGCTACGAGGTGCCGGATCGGTTCATTCGCCGGGACGCACGAGGTCACTACAAGGGCCAGAAACAGATTTGGTATTTACTGCAGCTCACCGGTCACGACTGGGACCTGAACCTGCGGGCGACCGATCATCCAGAATTCGATGCCTGGCGTTGGCACGACTATTGGGTGCCGCTCGAAATGGTGGTCGAATTCAAACGCGGCGTCTATGAGATGGCGCTCACCGAACTTTCACGCTACCTGCCGCGGCAGGATTTTCGAAATCGCTTCCTGCGCAGCAATGTGCGCGCCCGAGAATTCGAGCGCCATCCCTCTGCTGCAGGCCATGAACCCAACTTTGAGCTTCCTCCGGGGGCCAGCTTCGATCCTGACCCGAGTGCTCCTGCCAATGCCAACCCTGCGAACGATGTCCCCTATCTTCCCGATCCGCTTCACGCGCCACGCTAAACGAGCTCTTGCGCTAGTCTGTTTGCTGACGCTCACCTCTGCGGCGATTGTCGGCTGCGCAGGCTCGGGACGAAGTACCGATAACCCCGACTGGGCGCAGGCCGGCTCGCCTCCACCCCCCACCCGTACCGGCATGGATGCAGAGTGGAAAGAAACCGAAGTCCCGCCTCCGCCAAAGTTCGATTCAAAAAAGCTTTTGTCGATCGAGATGCCGTCGTACATGACATCGAAATTTGGCGTCGACCCGACCACGATCGCCATCACCGGCGACGGTGTCGTTCGCTATGTCGTCGTCGCATCGAATGCGGCAGGCGGCGGTGTGAACGCGTTCTATGAGGGCGTGCGCTGCGCGAGCGAAGAGTCGAAGAGTTATGCCCGCTACGGGAATGATGGCTGGCGCGCTACGACCAACACCGAGTGGAAGAGTTTTCGCGATCTGCGCTCCAGTTATGCGAAGGAGCTCGCGAACCAGGGACTGTGCCGAGGTCACGCGCCGCGTGCATCAGCAGCCGAGATCGTTCGCTATATCAGCCAGCCGATGCGCGAACCGGACATCCCCGGCATGCAGTGATCAGCTTCCGCCGATCGCCTCGGAGGATGGACCAAACGGCTTGGTGGGTCCGATCGGCACAACGGTCGGGGTAAGCACCATGTTGTCCCGGTGGACCATTTCCGGCTCTGCGACGTAACCAAGTAAGCGCTCGAACTCGGATGAAGGTTTGCGACAAAGCAACCGGGCCTCGCTGCTCGAATAGTTAGCCAAGCCGCGTGCCAACTCGATGCCTGTGTCGTCGCGCACAGCAATGACGTCGCCACGCGAGAACTCACCCTCTACCGAAGTCATGCCGATCGGCAGCAAGCTCTTGCCCTCGCCTCGCACCTTGGCCGCCGCTCCGGCATCGACCAGCACGGCGCCGCGCATCTGCAGATGGTCGGCCATCCAGCGCTTGCGAGCCTGATGCTTGGCGGTTTGCGCAATCAGCAAAGTGCCGATCGATTCACCGCGGGTGAGGCGCAGCAGGGCGTCGGGTTCACGTCCCCATGCAATGACGGTAGAGGCACCCGAGCCGGCGGCGCGCTTGGCTGCCAGGATTTTCGTGATCATGCCGCCGCGGCCCAAGCTGGAACCGGCGCCACCCGCCATGGATTCAAGTGATGCATCGCCCGCAGCGGCTTCGTGCACAAATCGCGCTTCCGGATCCTTGCGCGGATCGGCTGTGAAGAGCCCGCGCTGGTCCGTAAGGATGACCAGTGCGTCGGCTTCGACCAGATTGGCGACCAGCGCGCCGAGCGTATCGTTGTCGCCGAACTTGATCTCGTCGTTGACGACCGTGTCGTTTTCGTTGATGACCGGAACCACGCCGAGCCGTAATAGGGTGACGAGTGTCGAACGCGCATTCAAATAGCGCTCGCGGTCGGCCAGATCAGCGTGCGTCAGCAACACTTGAGCGCTGCCGATTCCGTTCTCGCGCAGCTTGGTTTCGTAGATCTGCGCCAAACCCATTTGGCCAACGGCTGCGGCCGCCTGCAGCTCGTTGATTTCATGCGGCCGCACGCGCCAGCCAAGCCGTTTCATGCCCTCGGCGATTGCGCCGCTGGACACCATCAACACTTCGCGGCCCTCGCGCACCAGCGTCGCAAGTTGCCGGCACCATTCGCCGATGGCATGTTCGTCGAGGCCGCGGCCTTCGTTGGTCACCAGGCTCGAACCCACTTTGACGACGATGCGCCGAGCGTCGCGCAAGACGGTCGATGCCGGCATGATCAAGGCGCCGGTTCGGCGAACCGCGGATCGATTTCGGCCGGGGGTTGTTCGGCGATCTGCTGCGCCTTCACGTGACGGTAGACGGCCTGCACCAGCAGCTCACAACCTTCCCGCGTCAACGCGGAAATTTCGAACACCGGGCCTTTGAAGCGCAGACGTTTGACGAGATCTTTCACGCGGGCAACACGCTCTTCGTCCGGCACCATGTCGAGCTTATTGAGCACCAGCCAACGCGGCTTTTCGTACAGCGCCGCGTCGTATTTCTTTAGCTCGCCGACGATCGCTCTCGCCTGCACAACCGGGTCGACACCTTCGTCGAAAGGCGCAATATCGATGACGTGCAGCAGCAACCGTGTTCTCTGCAGATGGCGCAAAAACAGATGGCCCAGTCCGGCGCCTTCTGCCGCCCCTTCGATCAGACCAGGGAGATCAGCGACCACAAAACTTTGCTCGGGGCCAACACGCACCACGCCGAGGTTGGGGTGGAGCGTAGTGAACGGATAGTCTGCAATACGCGGCCGCGCATTTGAAATGGCAGTAATCAATGTCGACTTGCCCGCGTTCGGCATGCCAAGTAAGCCGACGTCAGCCAACACCTTGAGTTCCAGCTTGAGGCTGCGTTTATCGCCCGGCCATCCCGGCGTCTTTTGACGAGGAGCGCGATTGATTGCGCTCTTGAAGCGCATGTTGCCAAAACCGCCATCGCCGCCCTTGGCGATTGTGATGACTTCGCCCGGTGCGAGAAGTTCGAACAGGACTTCGCCAGTTTCAGCATCGGTGATGATCGTGCCGACCGGCATCTTCAACGTAACGTCGTCGCCTGCGGCACCGAACATATCGGAGCCCATGCCGTGCTGGCCGCGCTTGGCGTCATGCCGACGCGAAAAACGGAAATCGACCAACGTGTTGAGGTTGGAGTCGGCCACTGCGAAGACGTGGCCACCGCGCCCACCGTCGCCGCCATTCGGGCCACCGAACTCTTTGTACTTTTCATGTCGGAACGACACGCAGCCGTCGCCGCCATCGCCAGCAGCGATGTCGATAAAAGCTTCGTCGACGAACTTCATGGAATGTCCAGTTTACAAATGAAGAAGCCCCGACAAGCGGGGCCCCTTGGAGCAGATCGAGCGATCGATCAGGCTTGAGTAGCCGCCGGCATTACGTTGACGGTGTGCTTGTTCAGCGAACCCTTGATAGCAAACGATACATGGCCGTTCACCAGGGCAAAGAGAGTGTGGTCCTTGCCGATGCCGACATTCACGCCGGGGTGGAAGCGGGTCCCACGTTGACGCACGATGATCGCGCCCGCGCTGATCATTTCGCCACCGAACGCCTTGACGCCGAGCATTTTGGGTTTTGAATCCCGCCCATTTCGCGTTGAGCCGCCGCCTTTTTTCTGTGCCATGGTGTTAGTTCCTTAGCCGGCGATCGCGCCAATTTGCAGTTCGGTGAACTGCTGGCGATGGCCTTGACGTTTTTGATAATGCTTACGACGGCGCATCTTGAAGATATGCACTTTGCCGTGCTT
Source organism: Variovorax sp. (assembly GCA_025352265.1). Lineage (GTDB taxonomy): Bacteria > Pseudomonadota > Gammaproteobacteria > Burkholderiales > Burkholderiaceae_C > Variovorax. Next base: position 57,243 of record JANXTS010000054.1, read on the forward strand.
GCCGTGCGACAGTACTGTGACTGTCACCGTTGCGCCGGACACCAGGGGCGTACCAACCTTGATTTCGCTGCCGTCTCCGACGGCCAAAACTTGGTCGATCACGATTTCCTGGCCTACGTCCGCAGCAATCTGTTCTACTTTAATTTTTTCGCCGGACGCAACACGATACTGTTTGCCCCCGGTTTTTATGACCGCGTACATAAATGACCTCTTGAATAGGAAGCTCCACGAACAAATTCCGCAGAGCCCGAAATTATAGCACGGTTTGTGGACGCTAACATCCCTTGCTCTTGCTGCAAAGACTGTCGCCTGGCTGCTCCATATAATCGTTGGGCCCGGCCTCGACCGGTTTCGACGCCAATTTATAGCGCTCCGGCGCCTTTGTTTTGCTAGTTCCTGCCGCTGAAACATCAGCCACTTCCACCGCCGCCGTCCTCGGACTGATTGCCGCCGACATGGTAGCCGTCGACCGCGTGATTGCTGCGCGACTCGATACCGGCGTTCCGCTCGTCAGTCACGTTTCAAAGTACATCATCGCTGCCGGCGGAAAGCGCCTCCGGCCCGCGCTTTTGCTGCTGATGGCCGGCACGCTCGGTTACACCGGCGACCAGAGATACAACTTGGCTGCGGTGGTCGAGTTCATTCATACCGCGACTTTGCTGCACGACGACGTCGTCGACGAGTCCACGCTGCGCCGAGGCCGACCTACCGCCAACGAATCTTTCGGCAACCCTGCCAGTGTTCTGGTGGGCGACTTTTTGTATTCCCGCGCATTTCAGATGATGCTGGATGCAGACAACATGCGCGTTATGCAAATTTTGGCGGAGGCGACTAACGTGATCGCCGAAGGCGAAGTGTTGCAACTCATGAACATGCACGACGCGTCGCTCAATGAGGCGGCCTATCTGCGAGTAATCCGCTCCAAAACAGCAAAGCTTTTTGAAGCGAGCACACGACTTGCAGCGGTTTTGGCTGGAGCAAGTGCCGTAGTTGAAGAGTCATGTGCAACATACGGTCAGGCACTGGGGACTGCATTCCAGGTAATCGACGACGTCCTTGACTATGCCGGAGACGCCACCGAAACCGGCAAAAATCTCGGTGACGATTTGCGCGAAGGCAAAACCACATTGCCCTTGATTCTTGCCATGCAGCGAGCGCAGCCGGACGAAAGTGCTCTGGTAAGAGCCGCAATCGAAGCCGGCGACACCACCCAACTTCCGCTTATCGTGGAGATAGTGCGCCAAACCGGAGCGCTCGACGCCACGCGAGCCGCTGCGGCGACCGAAGCGCAACGCGCCATCGACGCTCTTCGAGACTTCCCCGACAATTCGCACAGACGCGGTTTGCTACACTTAGCGTCTCAGTTGCTTCAGCGGCGCGCCTAAGAATTCATACTTTTGCGGGAGCGGGAACGGCGCCACCGTCGGGCAAAACGGGGTGTAGCTTAGCCTGGTAGAGCGCTACGTTCGGGACGTAGAGGCCGGAGGTTCGAATCCTCTCACCCCGACCAGTACATTTGTGGCTTCAATGCCAAAACCTGTGCGAGATGACACGGGGTTTGCGGTTTACAGTGTTAAACCGATCAGCGATGATCGTGAAGCACTTTTTCACGTTTTTTACACCGCTGCATGGCCGCTGCCGAACCTCTCGTTAAAGAAAACTTGCCCGTCGCACTTCCCGGCTTGGCGCGCGCGCTCATTTCCGCCGGCAAGTTGCCAGCGAAGACGGCTGAAGATATCTATCAGAAATCGCAGACGAGTCGCACCAGTTTTATTGCAGAACTGACGGGCACAGGAGCAGTTTCTGCGGCCGACCTTGCCCACACGCTGTCCAGCGCTTTTGGAGCACCGCTGCTGGACCTCGATGCTATCGACCCACAGCGCCTGCCAAAAGACTTGCTCGATACCAAGCTGTGTCAGGCCTATCGCATTGTCGTTCTCAGCAAGCGCAACAACCGGCTCATTGTCGCTACGGCCGATCCGTCAGACCAGCAAGCCGCCGAGAAGATCAAGTTTGCATCACAGATGGGTGTCGACTGGGTCATCGCCGAGTACGACAAGCTCTCGCGCATGGTCGAGGCCAATGCAGTCAGTGCAGCGGAAACCATCGACAACATCGTCGGTGCCGAGTTCGAGTTCGACGAAGTCACCGCGGACACCTCTGGCGATGCAAACGAGCAGGCCGTCGCTGAAGTCGAAGACGCGCCCGTGGTGCGCTTCCTGCACAAGATGCTGCTGGACGCCTTCAGCATGCGCGCCTCGGATATTCATTTTGAGCCCTACGAACACAATTACCGCGTTCGATTTCGCGTCGACGGCGAATTGCGCGAGATTGCGAGCCCCCCAACAGTCATCAAAGACAAGCTGGCATCGCGCATCAAGGTGATCTCGCGGCTCGACATCTCTGAAAAGCGCGTGCCGCAAGACGGTCGCATGAAGCTGAAGATCGGTGCCGACCGTGTCATCGATTTCCGGGTAAGCACGCTGCCGACGTTGTTCGGTGAAAAGATCGTAATCCGGATTCTCGATCCGAGCAGCGCCCGCCTGGGCATCGACGCGCTAGGTTACGACGCCGACGAAAAAGCGCGCTTGCTTCAAGCCATCGGTCGTCCGTACGGCATGGTCCTCGTCACGGGTCCTACAGGCTCCGGCAAGACCGTTTCGCTTTACACCTGCCTGAACTTGCTCAACAAGCCTGGCGTGAACATAGCAACAGCGGAAGACCCGTCCGAAATCAACTTGCCGGGCGTCAATCAGGTCAACGTCAACGAAAAGGCCGGGCTGACTTTCGCGACCGCACTCCGTGCCTTCTTGCGGCAGGATCCCGACATCATCATGGTCGGCGAAATTCGAGATCTGGAGACTGCGGACATTTCGATCAAAGCGGCTCAAACCGGGCACTTGGTCTTGTCGACGCTTCACACCAACGATGCTCCGACCACGTTGACCCGCATGCGCAACATGGGCATAGCACCTTTCAACATCGCGTCGAGCGTCATCCTGATCACTGCGCAGCGGTTGGCCCGCCGTCTTTGCATCGTTTGCCGGACACCGGCGGATATTCCTCGCGAAGCGCTGCTGGACGCCGGGTTTACAGCGACCGACGCCGACAGTGGCTGGACTCCATATCGCCCGGTGGGGTGCTCGGCATGCAACGGCGGCTACAAAGGCCGCGTCGGCATCTACCAGGTGATGCCGATCACCGAAGAAATCCAAAAGATCATCCTGCGCGACGGCAGCGCGCTGGACATCGCTCGGCAATCCGAAGCGGAAGGCGTTCGTTCGTTGCGTCAATCCGGCCTTCGGAAAGTCATGCAGGGGCTGACGTCACTCGAAGAAGTGGTCGCGTGCACCAACCAATAAAATCTGCGAACCGGAGATCACATGGCCACTGCCGCATCGACACGCGCTCTTAAAGAATTCGTCTTCGAATGGGAAGGCAAGGATCGCAATGGCAAGGCTGTCCGCGGCGAAGTGCGCGCGGCGGGCGAGAATCAGGTCCAGGCCGCCTTGCGCCGGCAGGGCGTACTCGCATCGAAAATCAAGAAGCGTCGAATGCGCTCTGGCAAATCGATAAAACCAAAAGACATCGCCATCTTCACGCGACAACTCGCAACCATGATGAAGGCGGGTGTGCCGCTTTTACAGTCGTTCGATATCGTGGGCCGGGGCAACGCCAACCCTAGCGTTTCCAAATTGCTCAACGATGTTCGCAGCGATGTCGAAACCGGCACTTCGCTCTCATCGGCGTTCCGCAAGTTTCCGAAGTATTTCGACAACCTTTATTGCAATCTGGTCGAGGCGGGTGAAGCGGCCGGTATTCTGGAAGCGTTGCTTGACCGCCTAGCGACATACATGGAGAAGACCGAAGCGATCAAGTCGAAGATCAAATCCGCCTTGATGTATCCCGCGTCGGTTGTGGTGGTGGCCTTCGTGGTGGTCGCGATCATCATGATTTTCGTGATTCCTGCTTTCAAGCAGGTTTTCAGCTCATTTGGTGCCGACCTGCCCGCGCCAACGCTGATCGTGATGGCTATCAGCGAATTTTTCGTGGCTTACTGGTGGTTGATCTTCGGCGTAGTCGGTGGTGGGTTGTACTTTTTCATGCAAGCGTGGAAGCGCAACGAGCGCGTTCAAAAGGTCATGGACCGCGTGCTGCTCAAGCTGCCAATCTTCGGCACGCTCATCGACAAATCCTGCGTTGCGCGATGGACCCGTACGCTGTCGACAATGTTCGCAGCAGGTGTGCCTTTGGTCGAAGCGCTCGACTCGGTCGGAGGAGCTTCGGGCAACTCGGTGTACGCCGACGCCACCGTCAAGATTCAGCAGGAAGTTTCTACCGGCACCAGCTTGACGAGCGCCATGACCAACGCGAATCTTTTTCCGTCGATGGTTCTGCAGATGACGGCGATCGGTGAAGAATCCGGCTCGATCGATCACATGCTTGGCAAGGCCGCTGACTTCTACGAATCTGAAGTCGACGACATGGTCGCTGGCCTGTCAAGCCTGATGGAGCCCATCATCATCGTGTTTTTGGGCGTGCTTATCGGCGGCATCGTGGTGTCCATGTACCTGCCCATCTTCAAGCTCGGCCAAGTCGTCTGATGTTGGTGTCGCAGGGGATCGATGTCGGGTTCGCTGGCGTGCTCGGACTTGTCATTGGCAGCTTCCTCAATGTCGTGATTTATCGACTTCCGGTGATGATGTTGCGTGGATGGCTCGACGAGTCCGTCGGTGGCCTGCTGCGCCCACCAGTCGGGCTTCCCCTTTGGACTCAAGTCTTCGGTGCCAAGGTGCCAGCGCCAGCCAACCTCGAATCCGGTGCGGCCGAAGCGCGAGCAGCGCTCGACGCACTCCCCATGCTCGACCTGGCAAAACCCGCATCGCGCTGCGGGGCTTGTGGTCACGCGATTCGCTGGTATGAAAACATCCCGGTGATCAGCTATCTAGCGCTCCGTGGGCGATGCTCGCACTGCAAGACGTCCATCAGCATTCGCTATCCGATCGTAGAAGTCGTGACCGGTATGCTTTTTGCGCTGTGTGCCTACCGCTTCGGTATCACGCTCACAGGTGCTTTATGGGCTGCGTTTGCCGCCTTGCTGATCTGTCAATTTCTCATCGACCTCGATACGCAGTTGCTGCCGGACTCGCTGAACTACGTGCTGCTGTGGCTTGGACTGCTGGGTGCCGCTCTCGGCCTGACCGGAACTTCGTTGCCTGCTGCCGTTTGGGGGGCTGCACTTGGCTACCTGAGCCTTTGGCTGGTCTACCACGCGTATCGACTCGCCACGGGCAAGGAAGGCATGGGTTATGGAGACTTCAAGTTACTGGCCGCGCTGGGCGCCTGGCTCGGCTCGGACTACCTGATTGGGATCATCCTGATGTCGTCGATCGTTGGCGCTATTCTGGGAGTGATCCTGCTTTGGGCCGGCCGCATCGCGCACAAGGACATTCCAATCTCGTTTGGCCCGTTCCTCGCCGGAGCGGGCTTGCTCTGCCTCGCGATGGGTCCGCTCGAAGTTCGCCAGTACATCCCCTTCGCGTTTCCGTTTGGATCGACCTGAGACGCTCCGGAACCGGTTAATGCAGCGCATAGGTCTCACCGGCGGAATCGGCAGCGGCAAGAGCACAGTGGCGGCCATGCTCGTCGAATGCGGCGCCACGTTGGTGGACACCGACGCCATTTCGCGAGCCTTGACCCGGCCTTTCGGTGCAGCAATTGAGCCCATCAGAAAGGCTTTCAGCGACGCCGTCATTGCAACGGACGGCTCACTCGACCGCGCGCAAATGCGATTGATCGCCTTCGAGAATCCAACTCAGAAAGCAAGGCTTGAAGCCATCCTTCACCCGATGATTGGCGCCGAATGCGATCGACAGGCGGCAAAAGCAGTGAGTCAGCTGGTCGTGTTTGACGTACCTCTCCTGGTCGAATCAGGCCGCTGGCGTCAGAAGGTAGATCGCGTGCTGGTGGTCGATGCCACCGCTGAACTCCAAGTGGCACGCGTCATCGCCCGTTCAAATTGGACTGAAGCCATGGCGTTGTCCGTGGTTGCCCTTCAAGCAACCCGAAGCACGCGGTTGAAAGCCGCCGACGCGGTCATCTTCAACGTCGCAAAGTCATTTGATCAACTTGCCGACGAAGTGCGAGTACTGATGAATCACTGGGTCGGGCGACGTACGCGATAATTCGCGGCCACGCTCGGCGCCGAGTCACCACGAACTTTCAAGACCCGCAAAGTGTCTTAGGACGTCAGTCCGATATCTCGATGCTTTTCAATTCGTACGCGTTCATCTTTTTCTTCTTTCCGGCGGTGTTGATCGGGTTCTTTCTGATCGGTCATTGGAACTCGCAAGCAGCGGCCGGATTTCTCGCGCTGGCATCGCTCTTCTTCTATGGCTGGTGGAGTGTCAAGGCG